>JAJEDI010000050.1 GCA_022821585.1 Caldilineaceae bacterium | reverse complement strand
CCCCCGCAACGCCCCCCCTCCTACAACATGCCTCGCCGACCTGGTGTCGATATCTGTAACAGGTGTCCGATCGAAGGAGTTTCGCCAGACCACGCCCCGCCAATCCCGCCAAATCCCCGTAGGGGCAGGCCTTGTGCCTGCCCCTTCTCACTCCAAAATTGGACTGCACCCCCGCACATTCTCCATTTGACAATAGAACAAATGATCTGATACAATCTCTACTGACAGATAGAGGGAGCCGACAGACCCTGCAGAGCATCATACTCCGCAGACTTAATCCTTTTCTCGCCTCCCTTATCTGCCGCCGTCCAATTTGGAGAAACAGTATCCATTGGACTGCGTTCGGCGGGTCCGGGCAGTGATTCAAGCGTGTGCGCCGTCCTCCCTCGAATGGCGCACAATCTCGCTCGGATGTACTGTCAGGACTCGCCCTTCCTGCTCCCCTTGCGGTCGGAAAGCTGGCAGGTGGCTGGAATGACCTGTCCCCGGGACCGGTTCAACTCCTCTTCCGGCCTGGCGACGCCCGAAATCAGCCCGAACACAGCCCGCCGGCGCCCAATGCCGCCCAGGGTCAACGGCAATTCTCCCCAACTGTCCATTCTGGTACAATAGGCCCTGTTTTGCATGGCATTCCCCCGTCAATGCCACAGCAGCGTGCAATCAACCACCGACCCACCTCATCTGTTCTGACGGCACAACCCTGCTCGCTTCCCCGAGCCGGTGCGCCACAAAAAACGCCATCAGGGACAACAAAAGGAAAATACAATGCGACTTCTCCTCTTCGATGACTACAAGCTGGGCGTCTGGAATGGCGACCAGGTACTCGACGTCTCCTCCGCCGTCGCCGACCAGGGCCATCACTCCCCCCAGGAAATGATGCAGATGCTGATTTGCGACTGGGACAACGTCGAGCCCCGCCTTCGCGACGCCGCCGCCTCCGCCACCGGCGTCTCCCTCGACGATGTCACCTGCCGTCCGTCCGTCCCTAGACCTGGCCAGCTGGTCTGCCTCGCCGGCAACTACCTCGAGCCGGCCAAGCCCGAACGCGGCCTCTTCAACGCTTTCCTCAAGTCGCCCAACGCCGCCCTCGGCCACGGCGGCACCGTCATCCTGCCCAGCGCCGAGGCCAGTGTCTTTCACTTCGAACCGGAACTGGCAATTGTTATTGGCAAACCGGCCAGCTATCTGGCCGCCGAAGATGCAATGGATCACGTCTTCGGGTACACACAGTTCATCGACGTCTCCGCCAGAGGCCTGCCTGGCGGCTTCTTCCTGGGCAAATCCTGGCACACCTTCGCGCCTTTGGGTCCCGTGCTCGTAACCCGCGACGAAATCCCCAACGCCAACGACCTCAACGTGCGGCTTTGGGTCAATGACCAAAAGAAGCATGACATCACCACCGCTGACATGGACCGCCACATTCCCGAGCTGCTGGCCGAGGTAACCAACGTGCTACCCCTCCAGCCCGGCGACGTAGTGGCCACCGGCACCCATCACTTCGGCCTCGAACCGGTGCAGGACGGCGACACGATTCGGCTGCAGATTGACCAACTGGGGCCGGCTCTCGTTGTCAACTGCTCCGATCCCTCAGGCCGCAGCTGGGACAGGTAGAGCCTGCCAGGAGGCGCTTTTTTTGCGGTTGTACCAGCCGCCGGATTGTGATAGGATTTTCTGCGAGGGATTGGGAACCATCCAATTGCGACACGCGCCTTGCGCGCGGTCTGCAAAGTATAGCGGATGGCAATTTGGCTGCCGTCGATCTTCCGATTATAGGGAGATGGCGGCGGCCAGATCAGCCGCCTTCCACCCCACCGTACAACTAGCTCCAGGGACGCCGGCGTTTAGCTCGCAAACTTTGATTACTCCCTGAAAAGTAGAATATATAGAGTCCTTCACACTGCTCAAGGAGGCAGACGATGCGGAAGAGAGCAAACAAGAGGATTTCGCGGCGGGAGTTCATGCGCGTATCCGCGTTTACAGCTGCCGGCGTAGTCGTCGTGGCCTGTGGCGCCGACGGCGGACCGCCCGCGGAAGAAGCGGCAGCAGCCGACGAGGCGCCAGCCGCGGAAACCGCGGCTGAACCTGCCGCAGCGCCTTCCAAGTACAACGAGGCGCCGATGCTCGCCGAAATGGTGGCAAACGGCGACCTGCCGCCGGTCGATGAGCGGCTGCCGAACGAACCCTTGGTCATCACCCCCGAAGAAGAGATCGGTGACTACGGCGGAATCTGGAACCGGCTGGCGACCTCTGCCAGTGACAACCAGTTGGGCGGCAAAGTCGGCGGTGAGCACCTCGTTCGCTACAACAAGGACGGAACCCAGATCAACCCCAACGTCTTTGAAAGCTGGGAAGTGTCGGACGACGGCTCCACCTTCACCTTCAACCTCCGCCCGGGAATGAAATGGTCTGACGGCGAGCCGTACACGGCCAATGACCTCCTCTTCTACTATGAGGACGTGCTCCTCAACGAAGATCTGACCCCCTCTTTCCCCAACTGGCTCATCGTCGCCGGCGAGCCTGTGGTGATCTCGAAACTGGATGACTACAAAGTCGAATTCAAGTTTGCGGCTCCCTATGCACTGTTCATCAATGTGCTTGGCTCTCTGTGGGGGGACAGATTCGCCAGATACTGCGCCCACTACCTGAAACAGTTCCACGTCGACTATGCCGACAAGGACGAGCTCGAAGCCATGATGAAGGATGCCGGTGTCGAGCACTGGTACCAGCTCTTCGGCACAAAACCGGATACCAGGCGCAATCCCGACACCCCCAGCTACCTTCCCTGGAACCTCAGCACGCCGTCGCACAGCGATCCGCTGGTCGCCGATCGCAATGCCTTCTACTGGAAGGTCGATCCCGAAGGCAACCAGCTGCCCTATATCGATGCCATCCACTGGAGTCTGGTCGACGGCAAGGACCAGCTCAACCTGCGCGCCATCCAGGGCGAAGTGGACATGCAGCTGCGCCACATCACCTTCGACAACGTGCCCCTGTTCATGGAGAACCGCGAGCGGGGCAACTACCGCGTCATGCTGTGGAATAGAGGGCAGGTAACCGATACCGTCCTCCATCTCAATCACACAAACAAAGATCCAGTGCTGCGAGAAATCGTCCAGGACAAGCGCTTCCGCTACGCGCTCTCGCTCGGCATGAATCGTGCGGACATCAACGAAGCTGTCTATCTGGGTCAGACAGAACCCACCCAGGTATCCCCCACCAAGAACTCGCCCGTCTACTGGGAGCCTCAGGCCATAAGCATGACCGAGCACGACCCCGATCAAGCCAACGCCTACCTGGATGAAATGGGTCTCACCGAGCGCGACGACGAGGGCTACAGGCTGCGACCCGACGGAGAGCGGCTCAGCCTGGTGTTTGAGTATGTGGCAATCTTTGCCGCTTGGGGCGACATCGCCGAACTGCTGACCTCCCAATGGAAGGAGATCGGGCTGGAGCTGATCAGTACCGAAATCGACCGCAGCCTCTTCGGGCAGCGCCTCAGCGCCAACGAGTTGGACCTCGGCGTTTGGCATAGCAGCGGCGAGTGGAACCCCTTCATCGAACCGCGCTCCTTCGTCCCGATCGTCAACAACTATGCTCTGCGGCAGTACGCCTTCTACTACAACAGCGGCGGCAAAGAGGGGTTTGAGCCCACCGGCGACATTCTGAAGGCAATCGAGATCTGGGAAGAGATCAAGACGACTGTCGATGTGGAGACGCAGCACGCACTGTTCCGCCAGATCCTCGAGCTCAACATGGAGAACCTCTGGCAAATCGGTGTCACCACTGCCCCCCCGCAGCCGGTGATCGTCAAGAACTACTTCCGCAACGTGCCCGAAGACGGCATGTTTGACGACCAGCCGCGCTCGCCTTCGAATACCGGGATGGAGCAATACTTCATCCGCGCCGGTGAGGACACGTAGTCCGACTTCGAGGCAGTTCGACGCGCCGGAAGCGATCTCGATTCTTTCAGTTCTGTCTGTAAGAACTGCTATAGCCAAGTGGAGTACATGAAAGTAGAATCGCGCGTGTAGAGGCCGCGGGCCTGCCGGAGACGGTTGCGCCCGCGGCAGCGCGCTGGCCCTGCTCGGCGCACCCGACCTTCGAGCCCATACGCCTCTACAGTGCACGACAGCGCCTGCGCCGGACGCGGGGAAGAGGATGTCGGCCGGTTTACCATGTCGCTGCGTTGCGTCCGCTGAAGGCCGCATTAAGTGATGCAAGTGAGATTATGACCACATCACAAAAAATCTTCCCCGCCCGCCCAATCACCCAGGGCCCCAAGCACCACTTCTTCGGCTACTACGGCATCTGCCCCTGGAACGCCACCGGCCGGTACCACCTCTGCCTGCAGTCCGACTTCCATGACCGCCCGCCTGCCGCCGGTGACACCGCCTTAGTCGGTCTCGTCGACATGGAGACGGGCAAGTTCGAAGGCGTGGCCGAAACGCAGGCCTGGAACCTGCAACAGGGCTCAATGTTGCACTGGCTGCCAACGGCCCCCGACCGGCAGATCACCTACAACGCCCGTCATGACGACCGCTTCGTCGGCGTCGTGCAGGATATTCACAGCGGACATAAACGTATCCTCCCCTACCCGATTAGCGCCATGACCCGCCACGGCCGTCAGGCCCTGGGCCTCAACTATGCCCGCCTCAAGTCGCTGCGCCCCGTTGTCGGCTACGCCGGCCTTCCTGATCCCTTCGCCGATCAGAACCACCCCGCTGAGGACGGCGTCTACACCATGGACACGCAGACCGGTGAAGCCCGCGTGCTGGTCTCCTACGAAGAAGCGCGCGACTTTCTTAGCGATTACGACGAAGTCCAGGCGCGCAAAATCTGGTTCAACCACACCATCATCAATCGCGACGACACACGCGTCGCCTTTGTTGTCCGTTACCGGGACGAAACCAGAGAAATCAGGCACACGATCCTCCTTTCCGCCAGCATGGAAGGCGGAGACCTGCGCATCGTGACAGACCTGGGCGCGTCGCACTTCGACTGGCTGACCGGTGAGCTGATCTTCGGCTGGGTGACGATGAAAGAGGGGCAAAAGTACTACCTGATCAACGACAGGACCCTCGAATACCAGGAGGTGCGGCCCGATGTCCTGACCAAAAACGGCCACTGCAGCTTTACCCGCGACGGCACCTGGCTGTTGACCGATGAATACCCGGATGAGGACAACCTCCAGGCCCTCCTGCTTTGGCACATGCTCGAAGAGAGGCTGGTCGTACTTGGCAGATTCCACTCGCCCCAGCCCTTCCGCGGCGAGATCCGCTGCGACCTGCACCCCCGCTGGAGCCGCGACGAGCGCCAGGTCAGCTTTGACTCGATCCACGATGGCAGCCGGCAGATCTACGTTGTCGACGTGGCGGAGGTCGTGGGACGATAAGGCGCCGTCGCTTTGCCTGGAACTTAAGACTGACGGAGCGGAATCCAGGGCCGTTCAACACCGTCCAACTATCTGGGAGGGATCATGAGCAGTACAGAAGGCAGTTTGGTCGCCAGAGCGATTACACAAGGACCGAAGCACCATTTCTTCGGCTACTATGCCATCTACCCCTGGGATTCCACCGGTCGCTACCACCTCAGCCTGCAGTCGGACTTCCATGATCGTCCACCCGCCGACGGTGACACCGCAGTCATCGGACTGGTGGATATGGAGACGAGCAAATTCGAAGGCGTGGCCGAAACACAGGCCTGGAATCTGCAGCAGGGAAGCATGATGCACTGGCTACCCACCGCGCCCGACCGCCTGATCACATACAACGCCCGCGATGACGACCGCTTCGTCAGCGTCATCCAGGACATCCACACAGGGCATAAGCGACAACTGCCTTACCCAATTGCAGCCATCACGCGCGACGGACGCAAGGCGTTAGGGTTGAACTACGCACGACTCTGGGATATGCGGCCCGTCGTGGGCTACCCCGGGCTAACCGACCCCAATGCAGATCAGAAACATCCCACTGACGACGGCCTCTACATCATGGATACCGACTCGGGCGAGGGCAAACTGCTCTTCTCATACGAAGACGCCCGCGAGTACCTCTGCAACTATCCGGAGATTCAGAAATACAAGCTCTGGTTCAACCACCCCTTCATCAATCGCGACGACTCCCGCGTCGCCTTCGTCGTAGTCTACTGGGATGACGTAGGGGCCAGGAGAACCGTATGCCTGTCGATGAACCTGGAAGCCGGAGACATTCGCATAATGAACGACCTCGGCACCTCGCACTGCGACTGGCGCACCAAAGACGTCATCTTCGGCTGGTTCACGATGAAGGAGGGGGTAAACTTTTACCTTGTCAACGACGCCACCGGTGAATACGAGTCCGTCCGCCCCGACATTCTCTCCCGCGACGGCCACTGCAGCTTTACCCGCGACGGCTCCTGGTTGCTGAACGACGAATACCCGGACGAGAACAACCTCCGCGCCCTGTTCCTGTGGAACATGGCCGAAGAGCGCCTGGTCGTACTGGGGCGCTTCCTCTCTCCCCCGTTCTTCCGCGACCAGACCCGCTGCGACCTCCACCCCCGCTTGAGCCGCGACGAGCGGCTCGTCAGCTTCGACTCGATCCACGAGGGCAGTCGCCAGATCTACGTTGTTGACGTGGCAGAGGTCTTGGGACGTTGAGCCGCACCCGCATTGCAAAGTGCTCATGATGTGGAAGGCAGAAACCTGGGCTTTTCAACACGGCCTAACCTTGTAGGAGGGAACATGAGCAATACAAGAGGCAGCTTGGCCGCAAGAGCGATCACGCAAGGACCCAAGCACCACTTCTTCGGCTACTATGCCATCTATCCCTGGGACGCGACCGGCCGCCTCCATCTCTGCCTGCAGTCCGACTTCCACGACCGCCCGCCGGCTGATGGAGATACGGCGGTGGTGGGCCTGGTAGACATGGAAACAGGTAAGTTCGAAGGCGTCGCCGAAACCCAGGCCTGGAATCTGCAGCAAGGCAGCATGCTGCACTGGCTCGCCACCGCGCCCGATCGGCTGATCACCTACAACGCCCGCGCTGACGACCGTTTCGTCGCCGTTGTGCAGGACATCCACACAGGCCGGAAACGGATCCTGCCCCACCCCATCGCCGCCTTAACCCGCGACGGGCGCAAAGCGCTTGGCCTGAACTACGCCCGCCTCAAGGCGATGCGCCCAGTAGTCGGCTACGCCGGACTGCCCGATCCCTACGCCGACCAGAACCATCCCACCGAGGACGGCCTCTACATCATGGACACGGAGACGGGCGAATCCCGCGTTCTGGTCTCCTACGCCGAGGTTCGCGATTTCCTCAGCCACAACGAGGAGCTGCAGGCAGGCAAGATCTGGTTCAACCACCCCTTCATCAACCGCAACGACACCCGCGTCTCCTTCGTTGTCCGCGTCTTCGATGAAAACAAGGAAATCGGCCAGACCACAATGCTGTCCGCCAACATGGAGGGTGGAGAGCTGCGCGCCATGACCGACCTCGGCGCGTCGCACTGTGACTGGCTGACCGAGGAGCTGATTTTCGGCTGGGTCACCATGAAGGAGGGGCCGGGCTACTACCTGATGAACGACACCACCTGTGAATACGAGGCGGTGAGGCCCGATATCCTCACCAGAAACGGTCACTGCAGCTTTACGCACGACGGGACCTGGCTGCTGACCGATGAGTACCCCGACGAAGACAGCAACCAGCCTCTCCTCCTCTGGCACATGACCGAGGAGCGCTTGGTGCACCTTGGAAGCTACCATGCCCCGCTCCCTTTCCGCGGCGAAATCCGCTGCGATCTGCATCCCCGCTGGAGCCGCGACGAGCGCATGGTCAGCTTCGACTCGATCCACGAAGGCAGCAGACAGGTCTACGTCATGGACGTCTCTGACGTAGTCGACCCTTAGGAGCTGCCGTTGGAGCTACCTCTGCAGCGCAATCTGCCGGAACTCGACCCAATATACAGTTAGGTCTCAACCAAACCCTGAAAAGAAACCAATGATACCATCCCGCGCCATCACCTCGGGGCCGAAGCACCACTGGTTCGGCTACTACGATAAACTCCAGTTCGATCCATCCGCCCGCTACGCCCTGGGCATGCAGGTGGACTTCGAACATCGCCCGCCGACGCCGGAGGACGTTATCAGAATCGGCATGGTCGATCTGGCTGACAGCGACCGTTGGATCTCTCTCGGAGAAAGCCGCGCCTGGGGCTGGCAGGCAGGCTGCATGCTCCAGTGGCTGCCCCAATCTGCCCACGAGATCATCTGGAATGACAGGATGGACGGCCGGTTCGTCAGCCACATCCTCAACGTCGACACCGGCCGCACGCGCACCCTCCCCCACCCTATCTTCACCCTCAGCCCCGACGGCCGTACCGCCCTCTCCATCGACTTCCACCGCCTCGAAGACATGCGCCCCGGCTATGGTTACATGGGCATCCCCGATCCATGGCACGATGTGATGGCGCCCGCGGAAACCGGCATCCACAAAGTCGACCTTCGCACTGGCGAATGCAATCTGATCGTAAGCCTGGCTGAAGTTGCGTCGATTCCCTATCCCCACGGAGACATCCAATCAGCAAAACACTATTTTAATGTCCTCATCTTCAACCCCGGCGGCACCCACTTCCTCTTCCTCCACCGCTGGCGTTTCGGCACCGGACGTTTCCACACGCGCATGCTGACCGCCAAAGAAGACGGCTCCGACCTGACTGTCGTCGACCACTCCGGCCACACTTCCCACCTCATCTGGCGCGACGACAGCCATATCCTGGCCTGGTCCCACCGCCCCTCACACGGCGGCGCCTACTACATCTTCCCCAACGCTGAAGACAGCGCGCGTGGCCCCGATCAGACTGTGGGCAAGACCAAAATGCCGCTCAACGGCCACTGCACATATCTCTCCGACAACAACTGGATCCTCAACGACACCTACCCCCAGGGAGAAAAACGTCTTCAGGACCTCTACCTCTATCACGTTCCAACCGACCGCCGCGTCGACCTCGGCCGGTTCCACTCGCCACCGCCCTACACCGACACCCTGCGCTGCGACCTCCACCCCCGATCCAGCCCCGGCGGCGCCAAAATAGTCATCGACTCGGCCCACGGCGGCAACGGCCGCCAGATGTATCTCTTCGAGTTGGGCGACCTGGCCAGCCCTTAAGCATTTGGCTGGCAGCACCGCATCCGCATCCAATCGCGCCAAATCCTCGGGACAATGCCTCGATCATGTATGGCGTGCATCCCAAAATGGGGGTGAATTCTCGCAATTCTCCGCCAGAGACCAAACCATGGCCACTCCGCGATCAAATCTGAGGCAGCCAAAACGCCGTCACTGACCACTGACCACTGACCACTGCAGTTATGCGGTCGGGCATATTCGCCCCTCCCTTGTGCGGGGGCCCCGCCCCCGCAACGCCCCCGGCCAACAACATGCCTCATCGACCTTGTGTCGATATTGGTGACGGGTGCCTAATCGAAAGTGTCAAGCCAGACCACGTCCCGCCAGTCCCCCGCAGACAACACGGCGGCATTCTCTCCTCGCCCTCGTGCCTGCCCTGCGTTTCTCCAAAAGCCTATAATCGATTCCAGCCACCGCTGGCACGAATTCCCCGCCAGACTGTTCCCATCCCAAGACTGGAGTGCTCCCCATGTAAGGGCGCCCCTTGTGGGCGCCCTTTCTGTGCTATAATAGCGCCAAACCAGATAAGCAAGCGCCTGTTACCTGTCTCTGGCGGCAAGCAAACCTTTCCAAAATCAGTACCATCGACCCAGAGAAATTCGATTCGGCGCGAAATAGTACGACATAACGCGACAGAAAAACCGTACAATTGCTTCAGATGGTGGCAGAGTGTCCCTGGGCAGCCTGAACTAGGCAGTGGCGCGTTTCGAGGGCTTGTCTGGCCTTCAACTCCGAATACGTTTGCTGATGTAGGCAATTAACTTGGCACCCCAAGTCACAATGAGAGGATGCCAATATGCGAATAACATTGACCATAGACGACGACGTGCTTGCGATCGCGCGAACTTTGGTGCAACGTAACCGTTGCAGCCTCGACAGTACGATTTCCGACTAGGCTCGCCAAGGATTCGAAAAATGAAGAACCTGGAAGTCGAAGTGGACTTCCCACCTTTCACGTCGCCCTTGATGCTACACCTGTAACCGGAGAAGATGTATGGGAGGCCCTGAGCGACTGGCCGTAAACGCGCTCTGGAATGTCAACGTCCTGGGAGGCCCGCAAACACTCGCAAACGCTCATAGACTCTCGTGAACGCCCGCAAACACTCGCAAACGCTCATAGACTCTCGTGAACGCTCGTAAACACTCACAAACGCTCATAGACTCTCCTGGACGCTCGCAAACGCTCACAGACTCTCGTGGACGCTCGTAGACTCTCGTGGACGCTCGTAGACTCTCGTGGACGCTCGCAAACACTCGCAGACTCTCGTGGACGCTCGCAAACACTCGCAGACTCTCGTGGACGCTCGCAAACACTCGCAAACGCTCACAGACTCTCGTGGACGCTCGTAGACTCTCGTGGACGCTCGTAGACTCTCGTGGACGCTCGTAGACTCTCGTGGACGCTCGCAAACACTCGCAAACGCTCATAGACGCTCGCAAACGCTCATAGACTCTCGTGGACGCTCGTAAACACTCGTAAACGCTCATAGACTCTCGTGAACACTCGTCTGTACTTTGCCGGCACTCGTGCAGGTGAACTTGTGCCTGCCTACCCGCGCTATCCTGAGAACTATGATAACGAGAGGACACTTCGATCTACCCTGCCAGTGCTCTTGCACAGTCGTATATCACGCAGTCCGCTCTATATAATCTGTTCGCCCGTCGGGTGCTTATTCCCCCAAATCTGAGCGCGGACGCCCTGTTTTTTCCAACATTGACGAGAAGGTTCTTTCCCATTAGAATGACGCAGGCTACGCA
This sequence comes from Caldilineaceae bacterium, assembly GCA_022821585.1. Taxonomy (GTDB): domain Bacteria; phylum Chloroflexota; class Anaerolineae; order Caldilineales; family Caldilineaceae; genus Bin5. The sequence goes on along the minus strand of JAJEDI010000050.1, from coordinate 265,501 downwards.
GCAACCATGGCCACTGACTGCCGTGACTATGCCAGACGACAGCATCCCCGGCTGCGTCTGAGAGTGTCAATTTGCAAACGCAGTGGTGGCGAATCCCGCAGGCAACACAACAGAGGCATCTATGACTGGTCCATTCCGCCTTGCCAATGAAGTCGACACAACCGGTTTCGGTGACACCGGAATGCGTTTGGGAGACCTGGACGGCGACGGCGAGTTGGAAGCGGTCTTCTTCCAGGCCCGCGACTGCCACATCCCTCGCATGTCCGCCGGCGGCTACCGCCACGAAAAGCAGGTCCACTGCGTCACCGCAATGAAGCTCGACGGCGACGTCATGTGGCAGGAGGGCGCCCCCCTCGGTACCGGCCACTGGGCCATGCACGAAGTCGCCGCCGCCGTCAGCGACATCGACGGCGACGGCAAACAAGAGATCGTCTATGTAACCGAACGCGACGGCCGCAGCTACCTCAGAATCCTCGAGGGCGACCGCGGCTACTACCGCAAAGAGGTCGAAACCGGTCCCAACTGCGTCCTCCAGCTCTGTGACATCCGCGGCCTCGGCGCCAGGCGCGACATTCTCGTCTCCACCTTCGTCAACCCCATCTACATCTACGATGACCAACTGAACTGCCTGTGGAACTGCCACTTCTACGGCGGCGCCGGCCATGAACATGACTTCTACGACATTGACGGCGACGGCAAGGAGGAGGCCTTCATCGGCTACTGCTGCGTGCGCGCCGACGGCCTCAAAATCTGGTGGCGCCCCGATCTGGAGCCCCACCTTGAGGAGATGACCCGCGCGCCCCACGTCGACCACCTTCACGTTCACGACGTCGACGAAGACGGCAGGCCCGAGCTGCTCATGGTCGCCGGCAAAGACCTGGTCGTCCTCGATGCCGCCACCGGCGAAGACCGCTGGATCTTCGAAGGCACGCACATCCAGACCTGCGCCGTGGGTAAATTCCTTCCGGAGATGGAAGGGCAGCAACTCTTTGTCACGGAGCGCCGCCTGCACGGCGAAGATGCCCACATCGGCTTCCGCGGCTATCTCGTAGATTGCAATGGCAACGAGATCTGGCGCATGGAAAAAGCCGGCTATGGCCGCACCATCCGGTTGGCTGGCGCCGAGGCCGATGTGATCTTTGCCGAGTGCCAGGGCAAAAAACCCATGCTCATCGACGGGCATGCAAACATCGTACAGGAACTGGACATGCCCCTCCACACATACGCCGAAGACCGCTTCGACGATGGCGACACCGGCGTGCGTGCCGTCTTCACGATTGCCGACACCAACGGTGACGGCAAACTGGAACTACTTGGCTACAACCGCACGCGCCTGTGGCATTGGGTGCAGGATTAGCGGAACTTTGTAGAAGAACTGCGTATTTCGTATCCAACGTATCCGACTGTCAGCGATGGCTAACATTGCAGGGACTCACAACAAAGGAGACAACCTATGAGGAGTCTGAGGACAAAGGAAAACGGGATCAATCGCCGCGAGTTCATGCGCGTCTCCGGTGTGGCCACCGCCGGCTTGGTGGCTGTAGCCTGCGGCGCCGGCGGCGAGCCGCAAGAGGAAATGGCTGCCGAACCGGCCGCAGACGAGGCTCCCGCCGCGGAGGCCGCCCCAGCTGCCTCGAGCAGCATGTACAGCGAAGCACCCATGCTGGCGGAAATGGTCGCCGCAGGAGACCTGCCCCCCGTTGACGAGCGGCTGCCTGCCAGTCCAACCGTGTTGGAAGCGGTCGAGCAGGTCGGCAAGTATGGCGGTACCATCCGACGCGGATTCAAAGGCGTCTCCGACCGCTGGGGCCCGACAAAAATGCAGAACGAGTCCCTCACATGGTACAACATGGACCTCACCTTGCGCCCCAACATGGTCGAATCCTGGGAGACCAACGACGACGCCACCGTGTGGACGTTCAACCTGCGCGAGGGGCTGAAATGGTCGGACGGCACCCCCTTCGACAGCGAGAGCTTCATGTGGTGGTACGACAACCACTTCTCCAACGAGGACCTGACCCCCGCCGTCTCGATTCGCTGGGGAACCGGCACCCCGCGCGTTCCCATGGTCGTGTCTGCCCCCGACAACAACACGGTCATGATGACCTTCGAACATCCCAAGCCGCTCTTCGCCTTCGACGTGACCCGCTCTCACTGTTTCTCGCCGGGCCACTACATGCAGCAGTTCCACATCGAACTGACCGATGACAAGGAAGGCCTCGAAGCCCAAATCGATGATGCCGGCGTCGACTCCTGGGACCAGTACTATGTCGACCGCAATTGGTGGTACCTTAATCCGGACCGGCCCAACATCGGCCCCTGGCTGTCCAAGAACGAGCTCTCCTCGGAGCTATTCCTCATGGAGCGCAACCCCTACTTCTGGCAGGTGGACGAGGAGGGCAAGCAGCTCCCCTACATCGACAAGGTGACACACCGCCTCTTCGACACCAACGACGTGTTCAACCTGCGCGTCATCAACGGCGAGGTCGACTTCCAGTCCCGTCACATCCAGACTGGCAACTTCACACTCTACAAAGAGAATGAAGAGGCCGGCGAATATCGCGTCATCATCGGTACCTCGACCCGGCATGAAGTCGTGACCCCCAACCAGGGCGCACAGGACCCGCGCGTGCGCGAACTGTTCCAGAACCGCGACGTTCGCATCGCCATGTCGCTGGCAGTCGACCGCGATGCATTGAACGAACTGGTGTGGGACGGCCTGCTGACACCGAGGCAGTACAGTCCGCTGGATCAGTCGCCCCAGTACTATGCCAAGCTGACGGAGGCGTACGCCGGTTACGACCCGGACCGGGCCAACCAGCTCCTCGACGACGCCGGCTATGCCGAGCGGGATTCGGACGGATTCAGGTTGTGGAAGGACGGCAGCGGCGAGACCCTGAGCTTCATCATCGAGGGTACCTCCCAGCCGGGCACGCCCGAGGAAGACTCGGTCCTCACCATCATCAAGTACTACGCCGAGATCGGCCTCAAGGCCACCTACAAAGGCATGGAGCGCTCGCTTTACACCGAACACTGGTCTGCCAACACCCAGGACGCCGTCTACTGGGGCGGGTACCGTGACCTCCTGCCGATTCTCACGCCCTCACCCTGGATCGGCACCGAGCTCGACCGGCCCTGGGCTGGCGCCTTCGGCCGCTGGAAGGTCGACGAGAACGACGCCAACGGCGAACCGCCGCCTGACGGCCACTTCCTGTGGAAAATCTGGGAGCTTTGGGACCAGGTCAGCGCAGATCCGGATCCAGCCAGACGCGACGAACTGTTCTTCCAGATCCTGGACATCTGGGCTGAGGAGATCCCGATCGTCGGCTATCTTGGACAGTCACCGGCCCTGATCATCATGAAGAACCAGATGCACAACTACATCTCAGGCCAGCCCGTCAACGACGGCCTGGAAGACGAGCACTTCCTGAATCCGCAGCTGCTTTCCTGGGAAGATCCTGAGAACCATATGTAGGACGAGGTAGAGTACGGGAAACATGCGACAGCGTACGTGAGCACGCTCTCGCATACAAAATCCCGTTTTCGTACAACCAATACGGACGGCGCAACAGCAATTGTAATCCCTCACACACTGTTGCGCCGTCCAAATCCGGCGCCCACCAGCTGAGACTGACAACCCCTATGGCATCGACCGAGCAGCCGGCCCGTCCGCGATTCACCTCCGTCAAGACGTACAAGCACGCCGCCGGCCATCCCACTTTCTGGTATCCGCCTGAATGGCAGCTCCAGGAGACGGATACGCCCCATCCAGCCGTAAGCCTTTATCCGGATCCCTCCGATGAGGCCACCTTCATCTCCATCACAGTCCAGGATATGGGTCAGCCGCTGGCGGCGGAGGAAAGTTCCTTGCTCGCGGAAGGAATCGAGGAAGGCCTGAACCAGCTTGATGAGTGTGTGGTCGAGAGGCTGGACGCCCTTGACGACGTCGGCGACTGGTGCCGGGAGTGGGTCTGCACTTTCGTGCAGGATGGGACCACCCGCCGCCGGCGAGCCCGTCTCTTCTGCGCCGCGCAATATCTGTATTCAGTCGTGATTCAGGGGGCCACAAACGAGCGCTATGAGTACTGGCAGGGCATGATGGAATGGGTCATGTTGACCGTCTCCAATACTACTGTCGATATGGGCCCGTAGACTGCCTCGTTCGGGGCAATCTCTGCACAGACACTTTCCCTGAGATTCCAAGAGCTTCTCTTTCTTCATTTCAAGCGAAAGGAACTGAACATTATGAAGGACGGAATGGATCGTAGAACCTTCCTGCGGATGAGCGGCCTTTCGGCCGCCGCCGCAGTTGCGGCTGCCTGCGGCGCGCCCGGCGGCGACGCCGAACCGGAAGCTGCAGACGAGGCCCCCGCCGCCGAGGCCCCCGCCGCGGATTCAGGCCCGATGTCCAAGTACAACGAGTCGCCTCTGCTCGCCGAGCGCGTCGCCGCTGGCCAACTGCCGCCGGTCGATGAACGTCTCCCGGCCAACCCGGTGGTCATCGAACCTCTGGAAGAGGTCGGCCAGTACGGCGGCACCACTCGCGTTGCCATCGGTAACCCCAATCACCTCTTTGGCGATCCACAGGCCGTAATGGGCACCGAACTGATTCTGCGCATCGCACCTGACTTCTCATCCATCACCAGCGGCCTGGCCGAGAGTTGGGAGTTCAACGAGGACGCCACCGAGCAGATCCTGCACCTCCGTGAGGGGCTCATGTGGTCCGACGGCGCGCCCTTCAGCGCCGACGACTTCATGTTCTCCTGGCACGACCTCTGGCTCAACGAAGAATACGCGCCAGGCGGTCCTCCCACCTCCTGGAAGGCGGGAGCTTCCCCCGGTGGCGATCCGCTGCAGATGGAGAAGATTGACGATTTCACGATCAAGCTTTCCTTTTCCAAGCCCTATCCCCTGATCGTTCTCCACGAGACCTTCTACGCCGGTTCGCAGGGCGGCTTGTGGCAACCCGCCCACTATCTCAAGCAGTTCCATCCCGAATACGGCGATGCCGACGAGATCGCCAAGATGACCGAAGAGGCCGGTTTTGAGGAGTGGCGCCAGCTGATCCGTGACAAAGGCCGTGTCGGGTCCACGATCCCTGCTCAGATAGGGCTTCCTGGAATGACCGCCTTCATCCGCGTTGACGACGCACCTGACCACCACACCTACGAGCGCAACCCCTACTACTGGAAGGTAGACACAGCTGGCAACCAGCTGCCCTACATCGACAAAACGATCGTCTTCGTGATCGGCGACCGTGAAGTCGCCAATGCCAAGCTGATCGCCGGTGAGTTGGAATTCTCCGGCCGCCAGGCCGATCTGGCCAATATGGAACTGTACATGGCCAACCTGGAGTCGGCGGACCTGAAAATCAAGATGTGGAAGTCGACCTTCCCCGGCCGTACCATCATCGTTCCCAACCATACCCACAAAGACCCGCAGGTGCGCGAGTTCTTCGGCAACAAGGATGTGCGCCACGCGATGTCGATTTCTATCAACCGCGAAGAGATCAACGACGTCGTCTACTTCGGCCTGGGCGAACCTCGACAGTGGGCAGCCTGGCCAGGCTCCAAGTACTACGAGGAAGGCGATGAGTCGCACTGGGCGCAGTTTGACCCGGATATGGCCATGGAGCTGCTCGATCAGGCCGGCTACTCGGAAAAGGATGCCGACGGCTTCCGCCTCTTCCCCGACGGCTCACGCGTTAGCTGGGTAATCCAGCTCGACACCGAGCAGGCCGATGTCCTCGATGTCTTCGAACTGGTCGTCGAACAGTGGCGTCAGGTCGGCCTCGACCCGTCGCTCCGTCCAATCAATCGTTCCCATCTGAACGAGCTCGTTGCCGCTAACGACATGGGTATGTCCGGCTGGGAAGGCGATATCTCCGACATTACCTGGGTCTGGTGCTCGCGGCTCAACCACCCCGGACAGTGCAACGTTCCCTGGGGCAAGGGCTATGACATCTGGCTGGACGGCGACCAGGAAAGTGAGATCGCCGTGGAACCGCCGGACGAGGTCGCTTGGGTTTACCACCGCTGGCAGGAGATGATCGACGCTGTTTCCGAAGAGGAGCACGTCGCCATCGCCCGCGAGCTGTGGGAGTGGTTCTACGACTACCTGCCCGGCTTCGGCACAGTCGGCATCCCCAAGCCGGTCGTCATGAAGAAGAACCTGACCAACTTCCCCGACGACGGTGTGTGGGGCTTCTCAGTGATTCGGGCCGTCCCGGTACATCCCGAGCAGTTCTTCTATAAGCAGAGCTAGAATCGAAAATAAGCAGTAGGCCGGCGGCCAGTTTCCTACTTGACCGCCGGCCTTCAGATACGTTCCCAGCTAACTGTTCGTCACTGCACTGTCATGCGCGAATTCATCCTGCGTCGCGTCCTGCAACTGATTCCGACGCTTATCCTCATTTCAATTGTCAGCTTCACCATCATCCAGCTACCGCCGGGCGATTACGTGACCACCTATGTGGCCAATCTGGCAGCGGCCGGCGAGGAGTTGAGTGAAGAGGAAATCATGGCGCTGGAGGCCCACTACGGTCTGAATCAGCCCGGCTACATTCAGTACATCAAGTGGATCACGAACTTCGTACAAGGGGATATGGGGCTCTCCTTCTACTGGGATCGCCCCGTCAACAGGCTGATAGGCGAGCGCCTGATGTTGACAATGATCATGTCATTCTTCACACTCCTCTTCGTCTACGCCATGGCAATCCCCATTGGCATCTATTCCGCTGTGCGGCAATACAGCCTGGCCGACTATGTGTTTACCTTCATAGGCTTCATTGGTCTTGCGACACCGAATTTCTTGCTGGCACTCATCTTCATGTACATAGGCATCAAGGCCTTCGGAGCCAGCGCCGGCGGCCTGTTCTCCACCGAGTTTCTCGACGCGCCCTGGAGCGTTGCCAGGGTCTGGGACATGCTCAAACACATGTGGTTGCCGGTCGTGATTGTCGGCACTGCGGGCACCGCGGGGACCATCCGCGTGATGCGCGCGACAACGCTGGATGAACTTGGCCGCCCCTACGTCGAGACCGCGCGGTCCAAAGGCCTGCGCGAAGGTCCGCTCACCATGAAGTACCCTGTGCGCGTCGCCCTCAACCCCATCTTGAGCACCGTCGGCTGGCGGCTTCCTGAAATTGTCTCCGGCACCGTACTCGTTGCGCTCGTGTTGAACCTGCCCACGACCGGACCGCTGCTCTGGCGTGCTCTGATGTCGCAAGACCTTTACTTGGCTGCCAGCATGATCATGATACTGAGCACGCTCACCCTGATCGGCACTCTGATCTCGGACATCCTTCTGGCATGGGTCGATCCGCGTATTCGCTACGGGGAGCGAGGTACGACATGACCACTTCTGCCGCGCCCGAGTCGGCATCCTCACCCTACGAAAGTGGAAACCTGTCCGATCTCCTTGAGGCCGAAGGCACGATTGGCGAATCCAGAACCCAGTTCCTTACGCCGCGACAGCTGATGCTGCTCCGCTTCAAGCGCAATAAACTGGCTGTAATTTCTTTCTGGTTTCTCGCCCTTCTCTATCTTTCAGCGCTGTTCGCCCCGGTCATCTCGCCATACGACAAAACGCACCGCTTTAACAAGCATCTCTATCTTCCTCCCAGAGAGATTCATATTTTTTCTGAGGACGGAGGCCTGCAGCGTCCCTTCGTCTACGCGGTCAAAATTGAGACAAACAAGGAGACCTTTACACGCGATTTTGTCGAAGACCGCAGCCAGCAGTATCCCGTCCAGTTCTTTGTGAAAGGGGACCCCTACAAGCTCTGGGGCCTCTTCAGGTTGGACTGGCATCTCTTCGGTGTCGAAAACGCTGAAGAGGTCGGCCCTATCTTTCTTCTGGGCGGAGACAAGTTCGGTCGGGATATCCTGGGCCGCGCCCTGTACGGAGGACGCATTTCCTTGACCATTGGACTTGTGGGGGTCACCATCAGCCTCATCATTGGCCTGCTTCTGGGGGGCCTGTCGGGGCTCTACGGGGGCGTCGTCGACAATCTCATCCAGCGGCTGATCGAATTCATTCGATCGATCCCGACGATTCCCCTGTGGATGGGATTGGCCGCGGCTCTGCCTGCCGACTGGCCCCAAATCCGAATTTATTTCGGCATCACCATCATCCTTTCCTTGCTCGCCTGGACGACGCTGGCGCGCGTTGTGAGGGGGAAGTTCCTCTCCCTCCGCAATGAAGACTTCGTCCTCGCCGCCCAGTCTGCCGGCGCCAACCAGTGGTACCTGATCTGGCAGCACCTCGTACCCTCTTTCATGAGTTACGTGCTGGTGGACATTACCCTGGCCATTCCCGGCATGATTATCGGAGAAACCGCTCTGAGCTTTCTCGGGCTGGGACTGGTATCGCCCACTGTCAGTTGGGGTGTGATGCTGAAGGACGCACAGCAGGTCGTCGAGATCGCGATCCACCCTTGGATCCTGTGGCCCGCCATGTTCGTAGTCGTCACCGTGCTGGCCTTAAACTTCATCGGCGACGGCCTGCGCGACGCTGCGGACCCGTACGCTGACCTGTAACTGCCAACTTCTGAGGCACAGCCCTTCTTTAGCCTGGTTGGAAATCTGACGCCGTTCTTCTGTCCCTGAACTCCCTATGGACAACCTGCTCGAAGTCAAAAACCTGCAGACGCACTTCTTCATGGCCGAAGGGGTCGCCAAGGCCGTCGACAGCACGACCTTTTCCATACGCCGCGGGCAAGTCCTGGGCGTCGTCGGCGAGAGTGGCTGCGGCAAGAGCGTCACCGCCCGCTCGATCATGCGTATGGTGAGGCCGCCCGGCCATACAGTGGATGGCGAAATCCTATACTCGCGAGACGACCAGAACGGGCAGGTCATGACTCTGGACCTGCTTCAACTCCCCGCCACGGGCACGGAGATGCGCGCGATTCGCGGCGGGGAGATCGCCATGATCTTCCAGGAACCGCGCGCCTCGCTCAGTCCGGTCCATCGCATCGGCGACCAGATTACTGAAAACATCCTGCTGCACCAGTCCGTAACTCAGGCCGAAGCCGAAGACATCGCCATCGAAATGCTGCGGCAAGTGCATATCCCGTTGGCCGAGCAGCGTATGGATGCCTTCGCCCACCAGCTGAGCGGCGGTATGTGCCAGCGTGTCATGATTGCAATGGCCCTTTCCTGCCACCCCAGTCTCCTTATCGCCGACGAACCAACCACGGCCTTGGACGTGACCACCGAAGCCCAGATCCTGGAGCTCATGCAAGGGCTGCAGGCCGATCTGAATATGGCTATCATGTTCATCACCCACGACCTGGGTGTCGTCGCCGATATGGCCGACGAGGTCGCGGTAATGTACCTGGGCAAGATCGTTGAACAGGGCGCAGCCGCCGACATTTTCCGCGACCCCAAGCACCCCTACACGATCGCACTTCTGGAGTCGCTGCCGCGCATGGACCAGCGGCGGGAGTGGCTGCAAACGATCCGCGGCGTAGTGCCTGACCCCTACATTACGCTCAAAGGCTGTCCATTCCATCCGCGTTGCGCCGACTTCATGCCCGGTGTTTGCGACGAAATCTTGCCCCAGCCAATAACCTTGGAAGACAACCGCGAGGTACGTTGCCTCCTCTATACTGAACACGCACATCAGGAAAGCGCCCCAGTCGCAGAGGAAACAAGCCATCAATAGCGATTCTGACAGCTATTCACTCCTGGAAGTAAACGGGCTGAAAAAACACTTTCCAATCACAGCCGGACTTTTCTCCAAGGTCGTCAGCCACATCAAGGCCGTGGATGGCGTCGACTTTGCTCTGCAAAAGGGCGAGACGCTGGGTCTGGTCGGCGAGAGCGGCTGCGGCAAAACCACAGTGGGTCGCCTGATCATGCGCCTGTACGAGCCCACAGCTGGCAACATTCAGTTTCGTCCTCAAGGCGAAGAGGGCGAGGATTACAACCTGGCCGCGCTGGACGACGCCGCACTCCGCCCCGTGCGCTCCCACTTGCAGATGATCTTCCAGGACCCGTATACATCGCTGAATCCCCGCAAAACCCTCCTCGACATTATCGGCGAGCCTCTCCGCCTGAACGGTATGAGAAAAGGGTCCGAGCTCGAGGACCGCGTGGTGGAGATGCTGCGCCTCGTAGGTCTGCGCCCGGAATACATCACCCGCTACCCCCACGCCTTCAGTGGCGGGCAGCGCCAGCGAATCGGCATCGCCCGCGCCCTAATTCTTAACCCCACCCTCGTTATCGCCGACGAGCCGGTCTCCGCGCTCGACGTCTCTGTGCAGGCGCAGATCCTCAACCTGCTCAAGTTTCTCCAGCGCGAGCTGGACCTGACCTACCTGTTCATCGCCCACGATCTCGGCGTTGTAAAACATATCAGTGACAGGGTGGCGGTGATGTATGTCGGCAAACTGGTAGAACTGGCTGACGCAGACAATCTCTATCGTCAGCCCCTCCACCCCTACACGGAAGCGCTTCTATCTGCCGTGCATGTGGCCGGCCCAACCCATAGCCAGACCGAGCGCATCGTCCTGGAAGGTGAAGTAGCCGACCCCTCCAATCCCCCGTCCGGCTGCTACTTCCACCCCCGCTGCCGCTACGCCCAGGAGCAATGCCACCAGGAAACGCCGGAGCTGCGCAACCTGACTGGCAAGAGATACGTCGCATGCCACTTCGCCGAAGAGCTGGACCTGGCCGGCGCAGGAACCGCATAGACCCAACTGAAATCAATTGAGGAGAAAGCGCTGATGAGCATGCGCCCCATCACTTCCGGGCCCAAGCACCACTGGTTCGGCTACTATGACAAGCTGCAGTTCGACCCCTCCAGCCGCTACGTACTCGGGATGGAGGTCGATTTCGAGCATCGCTCGCCAAACGCAGATGATGTGATAAACATTGGGATGATCGATCTGTCTGACGGCAACCGCTGGATTGAGTTGGGCGAGACCAGGGCCTGGTGCTGGCAGCAGGGCTGTATGCTTCAGTGGATCCCCGGCTCGGAAAGGGAGGTAATCTGGAACGATCGAGTGGACGACCGCTTCGTATGCCATATCTTGGACGTACATTCGGGCAAGAAGCGCACGGTCGGATATCCAATCTATACCGTCTCCCCCGACGGCCGCACCGCCATCGGCGCCGACTTCCGACGCATCAACCATATGCGGCCCGGCTACGGCTACGCCGGCATCCCCGACCCCAACTTCGACCAGCTGGCGCCCGATGACGTCGGAATCCATCGTGTTGACCTTGAGACCGGCGACGCGTCGCTCATCATCTCCATCGCCCAGGTCGCCGCCATCCCTTATCCCCACAAGGACATCAGCGGCGCCAGACACTACTTCAATCACCTGCTCTTCAATACCGATGGCTCACGCTTCATCTTCCTCCACCGCTGGCGCTTCGGCGATGCCGGTTTCGCAACGCGTATGATGACGGCCGCGACTGACGGCTCCGTCATCTACCCCGTCGACCAGTACGGGCACACATCCCACTTCATCTGGCGCGACCCCGAACAGATCCTGGCGTGGGCCAGGCACCCTTCCCACGGCGACGCCTTCTACATTTATCGTGACGGCACGCAGGACGTGGAGGTGATCGGCAAAGGCGTGATGAAGCTGAACGGGCACTGCACCTATCTTGCCGACACAAACTGGATTCTCAACGACACCTATCCCGTGCCCAGGGGTGACGGCCGGGTTCAGGAGCTGTATCTATACAATGTGGAGAGTGGCGAGAGGACAGAGCTGGGAGAATACACTTCATACCCGGAATACACGGGCGAGTGGCGCTGCGACCTGCATCCGCGCTCCAGCCCGGACGGCAGACTGATCACCGTAGATTCAGTGCACGGAGGCAACGGTCGGCAAATCTATCTGATGGATATCTCAGCACACCAGGGCGCTTAGGAGAATTCGGAGAAGAGGGCCCTGATGTCAGGGCCCGAGTTAAGACAGGGGTGAGCTAATTCCAGGAGTAAGAGCCCTTTTCGTCCTGGGGAATCGAATCGAAGCTTTGCATTGCCTGCCGTCTTTCCGGCGTCAGTCCGGCGCGGCTGGCAATTTCCTCTGCCAGCTCAGGGATGAAGGGAAGGTCCTCCCGAAACAGTACGGTCGAGTCTTCCGGAGTGTAATGAACCTGCAGGTCGACGTCCTCCTGGCTCGCCTCCCTTCTGCGCACGACCACGTCCAGGCGTGTCATGTGCCCCCACTCCCATTTGCGCGAGATCGCCCAGAAGCGTAACGGGCTCCTGATCACGAGCCCTTCATCCGAGACTTCGTATACGGTGCCGATATCGATGACGTGCCCGTAAAGGAGTAGCGCCCCCCAGATCAGGAAAGTCCAGGCAATGGCCTCCACGAAGAAGAGCCGGTCGATTCCCATTGTGAATGTCAAAGTACCCGCAATGAGCAGGGCGGCCGCCGACACCATCGACTTCGGTCGGCCTCGGAATCTCACCGCTTCTCGGACGTCTTCTGCTTGAAGGGAATCAGCCATAGGACAATTCTGCCTTGAAAGGAATGAGTTGAAAGCGCTTCCACACAACCGCAGGCGTTCGTTTCCCCTTTGCCCGGCGGGCTGCATCAAATGGACTGGGAATAGTATAGACCGAAGGGAGGAGCGAACAAAATCTGGCGGCCATCTACGTACTGAAAATTACTTCCTGCCATCCTGATATCTTCTTGCGCGCTTGCAGCTTCAGATTGCTCAGTCGGTTACCAGCCGGTATCCCCTGCCTCGAACCGTGGTGATGTAAACAGGCTCTGACGGGTCCGGCTCCACCTTCTGGCGCAACCGGCTGACCAGCTTCTCGATGCGGGCATCGTCCACATCCAGCATGTGTTCGTCACCCCAAACGCCTTCGACAATCTGAAATTTGTCTACAATGCTGTTGCTCATAAGGTAGAGTAGCTTCATCAACCGAAATTCGAGCTGCGTGAGGTCGATCGGACGGCCGCCTACGGTCACCTCCCCGCTCTCTTCATCTAGACGGAGCCCTTCCCCCAACGTCGCCGCAGTCTGGTGTGCCAAAACATACTCGGCGAATAGACGGCAAAACGCGCGCAGCTCCTCCCGCTCCTGAACCAGGACGTGGTGCTTCATCAGCTGCGACATCGGGCCATCGTCAGGCTCCTGCCCGGAGAACAGAAGGCGCAAAGCCACCTGCTGCTCTGTCGTGCAGCTCTTCCATATCTTCTCGCCTTCGCTCTGCAGGGTCAGATCGCCGCGCAGCTGCTCTATCAGACCCCTCAGAAACGAGAAGCGATTCTGCCCGCCTTCACTGTCCCCATCCAGCGCCGCCTCCGCACGCGCCAGAATCCGGCTGACCCCGGCCAGATAGCCCGGATGCCCACCCGTCCACTGGTAGACAAAGTCGATATCTTCCTCAAATGGGACGACGCCATTCTGCGCGCCAAAACGACGTAGATATCGTTCCACGTCATGTCGGGGAAGGGGAGCAAGGTGCCAGGGATGATGGGCAAATAGCTCGCGAAATTCGCCGCTGTGGTCGCCGGGACGCAGAGTCGCCAGTGGCCGTACCGTTGCTGTAACAAATACTAGCCGGTTGCCGTAACGGTCCTTCTTGGCTCTCAGGTTGAGAAACACACGCGTGTCGATCCGCTGAAACGGCTCGTCAAATTCGTCGAAAAGCAGGATCAGTTTGTACTCATCCTTATGCAGCGCGGCGGTCAACCCGTTGCTGAAACTCAGAGGAACCTGAAAGACGTTTGCGGGGGCAATCAAGGCCTCGTAGGCCTCCTGCAGTTCCCGGCTTTCTGCCAGGACAGGGCTGCTCTCCTGTAGACATCGCAGCACCAGTTCATAAAACCCCTGCTCCGTCATATCCAGCATGCGGTTACAGTCGATGTAAACCGGCAGTATCGCGCTGCCCTCTTCGCCCAGTTGTTGCAGCCAGACATCGGCGTGAGCCAGTATCCGCATCAACGAAGACTTGCCCACATTACTGAATCCCGTTACTTCGACACAATGGGAACTGTTGAGCAACTGGATGATGGGTCCTACGTCTGTCTGCCTCATATCGCTTCCTTCGGACTGGCGCAGAGTCGTCGTCATAGGCCCCTCCAACTACAGCCATTCATTTATTGCTTCGCTACGGAGATTCTGTTTCCCACATTTTCAACATCTTGCCCTGACTCGTCAAACAGTGGCGAATTCGGTACCGTCCTCCAGGAGAATATCCGCCCTAAGTACCTCCAGGACAGCTTCAGGCGTGGTTTGGCCGACACCTGCCACGACAGGCACAAGGCCCAGCGGATCCCACCAGAATGCGGGCAATGCGACCGGCCGCTGAGACCCCAGAACGGGCGGCGGCTGCGCGGGCCGGGGCCACTTCGCCGGCCAATCGCCGCTGACCAGGCGGACGGGCGGCCAGTCGGCCAGGACTTCCGGACGCTCTCCTGGTCGCACACAGTTCATTCGCAGGCCCTCACTTTCCTGGTCCGGCGTCTCCCACGCCCAGACGTGTAGCCACCTGTCAGCTGCCGCGTACAACCCATGTATACTCGGCAGCTGCTGGCTCCGCCTCCAAAGTCGGACCGCCTGCGCAAACGCCCACTGCGTGCTGGACAGCTCTACCGGGTGTTCCAGCCACTGGGCAATCTCCTGCATGGCAGGAATGCCAAGAGACCGCTGCCAGTGAAGCCGTTCGAGTACGGTGTTCAGAACAGTAGCGCTGTTGCCACCGGTGTTGTTGAACACGTTATCGGCCGTCGCCGCCGCTCCCCCATCGGTCCGTAGGCGCCAACTTGCCATCGCTGCTTCCGCCGAATGGCTGTTCCCGGCGAAACAAAAGAAAGGCCTCTCTTCTGCCGGCAATTGGGCCGCGGCTTCGATCACAAGGCCGCTCAAATTAAGTACCTGGTCCTGGCTTCGAGGCTCAATCTGTTCATGCCCGCCGACGACCACAACGACATCCGGTCGCAGCGACCTGAACTCTCTGGTCAGAGCACCCGGGCTTTGATAGGGTCCTGGCAGATAGGTTGCAACGGGGTTGCACAGCGCACCGGCAAGCGCCGCTTCGCCCGCAGCCAGGCTTCCACCGCCGGAAAGGCCCGCCATCCATACACGCAAAGGCGCCTGCAAGTCCGCCACCGCAAATATCTGGCCTACGCCCTCCGCGACCGCCTGCCCAGGACGATGCAAGCGGGGCCGGCCACGCTCCCCATCCCAGAGTGAGATGTTGAACTGACTCTCCAGACGTCTGACTGCCTGGACAAGGGCGGACTTGCATTCGCTGGGGCTGGCGCGTTCTGACAGTTCTACGGTCTGCCAGCCAACCATGCGCCGAATCTCTTCGACAGGTTCGATCAGGACAGCTACCGCACGCCGAGGCTCGGCCGCCAGGGCCAGTATGCTCTGGGGAGCAAAGTCAGCCAAAGACGTTGCCGCACGCCCCTGACTGGGGACCGGCACCGGCTGAACACGCGCCAGACTCACGGACCGCCTCCGCGTAGAGAAGCCCAAACAAGTTGCCAGAGATCGCTGCGCGGTATTTCAAACAGAAGGTAGTCCAGCCGGGACAGAGTAAGTGAGAAGCGGGCTGCGACAAGCCGTGCAAAAATAATGCCGGCAGCCAGCCATAGCGCTCGACGACCTATGCCCTCCCAAAGGCGCAGCAACATCAAGAAGACCGTTCTAAAGAGCTTCGGTCGCCCTGCGCCAGCGGCTCTTGGGCCCTCTGATGAGGTAGACCCCGGCGACGAGGGGCCATTCCCCGCTGCCCCGGCATTGGGGCCAAGCTGCAGATGAATCAGCACGCCGCCGGTTATGATCAGTGTAAGGAACCTGATCAGCCACGTCGGCTGGTCGGCCCTGCCCGGCCCATCGGCTGTAGCCACGGCCGCCGAAAGCTGGGGCCATAGCGTCCCCTGCACCGCCCCGCTTACGGCGACGCCAAGGACGACGCCCCCGAGAATGGCAGCAGGTACCGCCGCCAGCAGCCGCAGTAGGCTCCTTCCACCCGGCCGTGCTGGCGGTCGGCGCAGGAGTTCCAACCCGCCTCCCCACATCAATACCCCCAGCAAGAGCGGCAGCCAGAGATTCAACAGGCCGGTAACCGAAACCGACTGCCATGACATGGGGTCTGCTATCAGAGGAGCAAAGAGTCGGGGCCACAGCACGTTGCGCCAAACAAGCACTACCGTGTAGCCAAGACCCGCCCCGACCAGCACGTACTGACCCAGGCGCGCCAGAAAACTGTCTCGAACGATGTAGCTGCCGATCATCAGAGAAACCGCGAGACCCAGGATCAGGCCTGCGTCCTGCATGACGCCGGGAAGACCGTTGCTGAATGGGCTCACGGCGTTCTCCGTTCGGTCAGCCCGGCCAGGTTTCCTAGCAACACGGCGACTATCAGAATGCCTACCCCCCAGTTCAGGCCGCCGGCATGCCTGAGCGACCGGGCCTGCTCCTCGACGCTGCGGGCGCGCTCCAGACGGCGCACATAGGCGCCGCCGCCGTCCCAGCCGCTCACGAGCCCGGCCAGTTGTCCGCTGTGCAAATAGGGGCGAACGGACGGGTCAACCACGGCACTGGTGGCCGCAATGACGGTCCCGCCGTTAAGCGGCTGCACCTGTTCCAGCCACCTCCGCACATCTTCGGCGCGTGCGGCGATCACTACTGTCAGCGCCGGCCCGGCCTCACCCAACTCGGCGATGCGGAACCGTTCTCGCAGGTCGACCCAGGTCGGATCCACCGGCAGGGCACGCGCCGGCGCGACGCCCAGGAGGGGAATCGATGCGCTGCCACCCGGAAGATATCCTCCCTCGATAACCAGGTTGGCCGTAATCTGCGTTCGCGATGGCCGTTGCAACGACGCTTCGGCTCTGGCGATGACCCGCC
Source organism: Caldilineaceae bacterium (assembly GCA_022821585.1). GTDB lineage: Bacteria > Chloroflexota > Anaerolineae > Caldilineales > Caldilineaceae > Bin5. Next base: position 248,660 of record JAJEDI010000050.1, on the reverse strand, counting down.
GTGCAGTGGCCGGCCCGCCCGGCAACTGGCTGAAAACGATCAGTTTCGCCTGCCTTTGCAGCAGATGTTCGACGATCGGCTGCGCTACCAGGTCCATCTCACCGGCGGTGGCCGGGTCATACGCCCAGTTCACCAGGACAAGGCTGTTCGGCTGTAAAGTGTCGACCTGCCGGTGGGCCTGCTGCAGGCCCGGCAGTGCGTGCGGGCCGGCGCCTCCAGGCGGTCCCGGCGCCCACCACAGCAGTGCACCGGCCATGCCCAGCAGCAGGATCACTTCAAGCCAGAACCGTCGCTGCAGTCCGTCTCCATTCTGAGATGGCTCCGCAACGCTCGCCACAATTTCCGGGACTGCGCCGACCGCCGTCGGCAACTCTTCCGAAAAGAGACGGCGTAGATCCCTGCGTTCCTCTTCGTCAGCAGCCAGTTCCGCGGAGGGCGCGATTGGACGGTCGACTGTCGGTTCGTTTGCGCCGGAACCGGACATGATGTACGAGAGCGGATCTGCGGGTTCGAGCAGGCCGCCGATTCCCCTTAGCAGGGGGCCTGCCTGGGAAGGGCCGCGAACCGCTCCCTGTCCGTCGCTGTCCTCGTCCGTTTCGTCCTCTGCGGCAGCCAATTGGGGCCGGCTCTCGGAGAAGTCTGGGTCGGAGCTTGCGGTCGAGGGCTGCTGCTCTGGGCCCTCCTCGCCATTTAGGGGTGGAGCCGACTCCTGATCGTCGTCGCGCGCGTCTGGCTCATTTGCGGACTCGCCGGATGATACGGACGGCGGCTTCTGGCCCGCAATGATAGTGCCGCACTGGACACAGAATTGGGCGGAAATCGGGTTTCCATAACCGCAATGTGGACAGTCCGAAGTGGCCATCGACGCGGCGTTCTCCAAGTCAGAGCTTATCGAGTGAACACCAGAAGCAGCTCTATGTCAATATGGCCGCCTTCAGGTATCCGAATCTACTTTGCGCTGTTTACGATCAGTCGGAGGCTGATGAAAAGGACAGCAAGGGCTCCTCCGAGCAGGACGCCGCGCATTGCGGCCATCACGGGCCACGAGAGAAGCCAGTCGACCAGGTCCACCAGCGACTGGGGCACTATCTGATAGAGGAATGGCGTCTGCACAAGGAACATCAACAAGGCGCCGGCAAGAATCCAGATGCCTCCCGGCCGGTCAACCCGCAGAAAGTGGTACGCCGCGCTTATCAGAAAAACGCCGGTCAGCGCAAAAAGCGTTGCCTGTCCCGGCGCCAGCACCGCATCGAATACCCACTCTGAAAGTAGCCCCGTCGTTCCCTCGGGCGAAGTGATCCCGGCGCCCACAACAAGGGCAAAAACAACCAGGAGAAGCAGACTGAATAGCCACTCTCTCTGCCCGCGCTGAACCCTGACCAGGTGAAACCGTACGGCGTTGGCGATGCCCAGGATGATTGCGAACCCGCCCAGCAGCAGCGCCCAACCGTACAGCGTTGTCGTAGCTTCGGTCGGCGCCAGCGACAGGCCCAACCGAGCGGAAACGATCCCTCCTGCGGTTAACAGGACAATTAGAAGGACAATGCGATTTAGCCAGCCTGACCGGGAAGAAAACACTGGCGCCTATCCAAAAAATGAAGCGATCAGGAGCACCAGCGCCAGCAGGACGCCCGCCCAGCGTTCTCCCCTCCTCAGCCAGGAGTCGTCAACGGGCCCTGCGGACTTCGTTAGAGACGCCTGGGTGATGACGGCTGGCAGCAACTCGATGTCTGAGCCTTCGACACCGGCAGGTGTCGACCACCGCACAGACCAGTCCAGACCCATAGGCATCGCGTCCCAGTCCCCCCGCTGCCGCGACAGGTTGAGCACCGCGGCGTACAAGGCGCTGTCAGCTCCCGCATAGAGTACTGTTCGCTCTGAATCGTCGAACTGTCCCGACAGCACCTCCGCTTCTTCCTCAGAGGCCGCGCTGGGAACGGCTGCCGAATGGAGTCTACGTCCGCCAACCGCAGGCCGCCAGACCAGCATAGACAGCAGCCAGAGCCAGCCGTCACCCCCGGCGACAATTGTCGGGTGCTGCGGTCCCAGGTTCTGGCGCGCGAGACGGCCCAGGGCAAGCAGCCTCAGCAGTCCGTCCCTGTAGTGCGAATCGAGGCCCAGGGCGAACAGCGGCGTTTCCCCGGACTCATTTGCGTTGTCCGCCAGCTGTCGCCATGCATGTGCCAGTTGTCTTGGTCTTGAATAGATGCTCACGGTTCAGATTTCAGGTCACGAGTTGCATAGCGGTCCTTCTCTAACAATGCCGCCAACCGATCAGAGAGCGCGTCGGGACCGTTTGGATGGGAGAGCAAATCGGCCCACGCGGCCAGCCCGTCGGTGCCCAACAGCGCAGCCAAAGGCTGGAGAATCAACAGAACCTGCCCGAAAACGAATGCCAGTGGACGGTGCCCGGCCACAAAAAGTACTGCAGGCAATACCATCCGCCTCTGACCAAACGCGGAGAGGGTCGCCTCAATCGTCTCGTCAAATTGCCCTTCTTGCATCGGACTATCTGAACCTCGCAATTGTCCGGTTGCACACTAAAGTCAATTGAAATGCAAAAAAAATTGTACCACAGGGCCGTTCGCGCGCCAGACAATCGTCCGGCAACGCAAGGGCCTCCCGGCTTGCGCCCGCAGGGCTATCCATTGTTTACTATAGGCTTGGAACAAGCCAGACAGCAAACAAACAGTTCATTTTAGGAGAACATCCATGAGCCGGAATGTCCTTGCCGCACAGCTTTTCACAGTGCGCGATTTTACAAAAACCACGGATGAATTCGCTGACACGATCGCCAGGATCAGCGCAATCGGATACAAAGCGGCGCAGGTTTCGGCAATTGGCCCCATCTCCCCCGCAGATGTCAAAAAGATCTGCGATGATCACGGCATCACCATCGTTAACACGCACATAGCCTGGCCGCGCCTCCAGGAAGAAATCTCCGCAGTGATCGACGAGCACAATCTCTGGGACTGCAGGCACGTGGCCGTGGGCAGTATGCCTTTCCACTTCATCGAAGCAGGTGAAGAGGGTCTTCGCCAGTTTATCGGGGAAGCCAACGAGGTCGGCAAAACGCTCCACGAAGCCGGACTGACATTCAGCTATCACAACCACAGTTTCGAATTCATCCGTTATGGCGATAAGTGCGGGCTCGAGATCCTGTTCGATGAAACGGACCCTCGCTACGTCCAGGCTGAGCTGGACACCTACTGGATCCAATTTGGAGGCGGTGATGTACGCGACTGGATCCTGCGCGTCAAAGACCGCATGCCGGTCGTCCACCTCAAGGACATGGCAATGGCCGGCTGGCGCGAACACGTCATGAAGGAAGTGGGTGAAGGAAACCTGAACTGGCCCGGTATCCTCGACGCCTGCCGCCAGGCAAACGTTGAATGGTATGCCGTGGAGCAGGACATCTGTCCTGGCGACCCCTTCGAGAGTCTCGCAATCAGCTATCGCAACCTCGTGCAAATGGGCCTTTCCTGACGCCCCCAATACCCGTAGGGGCAGGGCACCCCTTGTGGGTGCCCTGTCACCCGCTTTGTTCTCGAATTACAGCGAACCTGAAACAACGGTCGACACGTCACCCGGCAAAAAAGGCCGGCCCGTGAACGACCCGACTACGTCCTTCCCTGGTTAACAACTCCTCGGATTTGAGAATTCTCCCAACAAAGCCAAAAAGGCCGTCAATTTCATGGTATACTGGTGTTAGCAGCATCAATTGTCACCATGAAAACGCTCAACATTGTCGAAACAGAAGAGCAAGAAGACGCTTGCAGTATCCAATAAACAAATGCCCGTAATCTGTCCTCTAGGTATCCAACAGACACGGCGATGAACGATTCGGAAAGTCGCGCCGAAATCTCCCTTTTGGCGCGACATTTGATATTCTTCGCGGCACTTCGCGTGATTTCGCGGATCGACAGGTTTTGTTCGCCACAACACGCATGCGGGAAAAACCCTGACAGAATTGTCAGAAATCCTTGATTGCCCCTTGGCAACCATGATACAATCTCTCAAACCGACCTCCGCACCGAAAACGCAACATGAAAGTACTCATCACCGGCGCCAGCGGTGAGCTGGGTGCATATGTTATCCGTGCACTCGCACAAGAATACGACCTGGTGTTGATGTCTCGCAGCCGCCCTGATTCCGAGTTCACGCGGTTTCCATGGGTCTGTGGTGACCTAGCCGGCTGGGAGGACTGCCGGCGGGCCGTAGCCGGGGTGGACGCCATCCAGCACATCGGTGCCCAGCCTTGGCCCACCGACCATCCGGCGATGAAAGGGCGGGTCGAAGAGGAAGGCCTGCCATTCGACGCGACCTTCCGCAGCAACATGCTCGGCACCTACTACCTGATGCAGGCTGCCGTCGAAGCCGGCGTGAAAACTGTCGTGATGGCCGGCAGCAACTGTGCCCTTGGGCATGGGTTCCGCATCAGCGACACGCCCTTTCCCATCGACTTCTTACCCATCGACGAGTCCCACCCTACCTTTCCCGAAGACTCTTACAGCTACTCCAAGCGCGCCGGAGAAGACCTGCTCGCATCATTCAGCCGGTCTTACGGCATTCGCACTTACGTCACCCGCATCGCCGGCGTCTGCTCCCCGCAGCGCCGTCGCCAGATGGCTTCCCAAGTCAGGCCCGCCACTGCGTGGAATCCCTGGCTATACTGCTGGGTCGGAAGCGAAGATGTTGCCGGCGCCCACCGTCTGCTCATGGAGGCCGCGCCCGACCTGCCCGTTCACGATGTTTACTTCCTCAACGCCGACGACACCACCGCGCTTGAACCAACAAAAGAGCTTGTGGAGCGCTTCAACCCAGGACTTGCTCCCTTAGCCGCCAGCCTCGAGGGAAACCAGTCTCTGCTGTCCAACGACAAACTCAAGCAGGCCGTCGGTTGGCGGCACCGCACCACATGGCGAAATTCATAACACCATTTCAATCCAAACTGTCCAATTTCACGCAATCCCGCCTTTTCACACAATAACGAGTAGAACAAGATGACAGACATAGTCCGTTTGGGAATCATCGGCACCGGTAGCATTTCGATTCGCGGGCTGCTGCCCCACCTGACCATGGAAGATGTGCAGGACCGGGTCAATGTGACCGCTGTGTGCGACCCCGTCGTCGACAGGGCCGAAGCGGCCGCGGCCAGGTTCGGCGTCCCCAATTTCTACGCCAGCGCGGAGCAACTCCTGGACTCAGGCAAAGTCGACGCAGTTTCAATCGCATCGCCAATCGGTCTGCACTTTGAACAGGGGATGCAGTGCGTCGATGCCGGCCTCCACATTCATTTCAACAAGTCAATGACAACGACCGTCGACGAAGCCGATCAACTGATCGCCGCGGCTGCGGCCAAAGGGGTCAAAGTAGTGTCCTGTCCTGGTGAAATGCTGCGGCCGGCCCATCAGCGAGTCAAGGAGATGATCGAAGAAGGTGTACTGGGAAGACTGACCTGGGCTGTCACTGGCGCTGCCTTCGGTCGCTACCACGAAACCGAACGCGTTCGCGGTGGCGACGATCCCCTGACCAATGTCAACCCCGCCTGGTATTTTCGCAAGCCCGGTGGCGGTCCGCTCTACGATATGACTGTCTACGGCCTGCACGCCATGACAGGGATTCTCGGGCCCGCCAAGGGTGTAACCGCGTTCTCAGGCGTGCGCGTGAAAGAGCGGGAATTCTACGGCGAGATGTTACCGACCGACATGGACGACAATACGCTGATGGTTCTTGACTTTGGCGACAGCCTCTTCGCCTTCGTTTACGGCGTGGCCGCCGGCGGTCTCCCCAATATGGGCCGTCCGCTGATTTTCGGAACTGAAGGGGTTATAAATGGAGGAATGCTCAATGGCGAACCCTTCGCCTATCCGGGCCGCGAGTTGGAAGAAGCGATCGACCTGAACGCCTCATTGCCCCATGTGGTCGGCGACCATCGCGGACTCGAGGAAGCGCACGTCTACGAGGATGTGATGCAGCTCGTCGACTGGATCCGCGAGGACATCCCCACCACCTCCACACCAGAGCACGCCCGCCACGTCATCGAGATTTTCGACGGCGCCTACCGCTCGGCGCAGTCAGGAACGGCCCAGGCCTTGCGGACGACCTTCTAGCGGATTCGTCGGCCTGGCCTTCGACTCCGCTTTCAGCAGCTTGAGCAGCCCCAGTTCTGTCAGCGCCGGTACTCTCCCGCGTACTGTGAGTAGTCTGCAATCAGCGAAGAATTCGAATGCGTCCCAACATAGAACTTGACGAAAAGTTGATGGAGGACGCGATGTCCTGTTCAGGAGCGAACTCAGAGCGTGAACTGATCGAAAACGCTTTGCGTCTGCTTGTAAGGTTGAAGTCGCAGGAAAAAGTTCGCAGCTTGCGCGGCCAACTGCAATGGGAAGGCAACTTGGAGACCATGCGCCTGTCTTGCGCACCAGTCAAGGCGAACTAAGATTCAGCAACCCCAGTATTGGAGAACTGTCCATGGCGAAAAACTTCCGTATTGGCGTCATTGGCTTTGCCCACATGCATATCAACCATCTGGTCGAGTGCTTCGCCGCCCACCCCCAGGCCGAACTGGCGGCATGCGCCGACACGCCGCGGCTGGTCCCCGAACTGCGCACGGCCCACTATACGCGAGACTGGAACCTGCGCCATGCCCTGGACGATCTGGGGATGCCAAAGGCCTATGACGATTACAAAGAGATGCTGGCGCAGGAGTCACTAGATATCGTAGTCTGCTGCTCCGAAAACGCGCAGCATCCGGAAGTGGTGGAAGCCTGTGCGCACAAGGGCGTACATGTCTTGGTCGAAAAGCCCATGGCCTCCTCTCTGGCTGACGGCCTGCGTATGGCCCGCTCAGCCCGCGCCGCCGGAATCGAACTGATCGTCAACTGGCCGACTACGTGGCAACCCGCCTCCCACAAAGCAAAAGAGTTGATAGACAGCGGCGCAATCGGTCGCGTGTTGACCGTCAAGTTCCGCGGCGGCCACCTCGGCCCGCTGGGGGCGGGCGTCTCCCATCCGGGCGGCGACGAGGAAGGCCGTGCCCTCCCTCGCAAACTGTCAGGCGTCGAACGCGGCGCCACATGGTGGCATCAGTCAGCCGCCGGCGGTGGCGTCATGCTCGACTACTGCTGTTACGGCTCGCTCGTTGCTCGCTGGCTCGTGGGCGAGCCCGCCACTGCCGCCATGGGCATGCGCGCCAATCTGAACAGCAAATGGGGCGATGCCGAGGACAACGCCGCCATGATCGTGCGCTTCCCCCAGGCAATGGCACTTTGTGAAGCCTCCTGGACGACCCTCGACCACGGCGTATCCCCCGGGCCCATCGTCTATGGGACGGAAGGCACCCTGGTGGTCGACAAGGAGAAACCTGGCGAGTCTCCCAAAGTAAGGATAGAAAGGGGTGCAGGTCGGACCGAATTACACAGTTGTCATCCCATTCCTGCCGACCGGTCCGACATCGCGCAGGAGTTCATTCACCGGCTGCAGACCGGCGATCCCTTGCACCAGACGCTGGACCTCGAATTCAATCTGGAAGTAATGGCCATTCTGGACGCAGGCGTGCGCTCGGCCGCCACCGGTCAGCTCGAACAGGTCGACACAGACGCTTGGCGATTGGGCTAAGCACCGAAACGGGGGCAAGAGGGTGATGGACATCAAAACCGCTTTGTATTCTCTCGGCGTGCGCGACGACACGCTATCGGCCGGCGAAAAAAGGTCCCTCGATGAGGACGGTTACCTGCCGATTCCGGGTATTCTGACGCCGGCGCAGGTGCAGGCGCTTCGTAATCGCCTACAGGAGTTGGAAGACGAAGAAGGCGAGGACGCCGGCAAGGAGGTGCACCAGGAGGACGGCACCGACCGGCTCGCCAACCTGGCAAACAAGGATCCGCTGTTCGATCAGGTCTGGGCCAACCCGAAGGTGTTGGCGGCCATGGCCCATGTCCTCGACGGCGATCTGAAACTTTCCTCCCTCAACGCGCGCGCCGCCCTTCCGGGCCATGGCCTGCAGGCCCTGCACTGTGACGGATCCCATAACAGCGCAGACTTTGCGCCTGAATTGAAAGACGGCCGCCGGCGCTACAATGTGTGCAATTCAATCTGGCTGCTGAGCGACTTCACGCCCGAAAACGGCGCCACCCGTCTTGTTCCCGGTTCACACCTCTTTGGCGTGGATCCTGGCGAGGGTATGGAGGATCCGAGGGCGCCCCACCCCGACGAGATCCTCGTGCAGGGCAAAGCCGGCACGGTCTTCGTTTTCAACGCCTTCACCTGGCACGGGGGAACCGTCAACCGATCGGACAGCCCCCGCCGCGCGCTCCACTGCTACTACTGTCGCCGCGACCTAAAGTCACAGACCGACCAGCGCGCCCTGTTCCGACCCGAGACCGCCGCCCGTATCAGCGAAGCGCAACGCGTTGTGCTGGGAGTCTAGGACCGGACGCGTAGATGACCGCTACCGGCCTGTCAATCTGATCGGACCGCCAAACCGGTCCCGCCCTGCAGCCCGCGGCGCAGGTGCCCAAACACCGTCAGGACCTCCCTGCCGCCCAGCAGTACATAGATTCCGAAAAACGCAAACCCGCCCCCGCTAGCGCTGGCCAGTATGAAGAGCACGGGCGGCATCCGCAGTTGGTGCAGCAGCAACACGACGCCGCACATTCCCAGGCTGCTCGCCAGTGCGCGTCCCAGGGTAGCCGCCAGCATCGAAACGTCCACGCCGCCCACTCGCACATTTAGCCCAAACATCGCCGCCGCCAGGACCGCCCCTGCAACTGAAGTGGCCCAAGCCAAGCCGGCAATCCCGAACGGTCCGACAAGAATTACGCTCAGACCGGCATTCACCACCGCCCAAACAAGCGTCGCCCACATCGGCACGTGAGTGTTGTGCTGGGCGAAAAAAGTCAGTGTGAGCACGTCGTACGATGCTTCGCCCAGCAGGCGCACCGAAAAGATTGCCATCAAGAGATAGACCAGTGCAGTTGATTCAGGCCCGAATTCCCCCCGTTCCAGCAAGAATGCCACTGCCGGCCTGCCCAGGACCAGTAGGCCTACCCCGGCCGGCAGCAGCAGCAGCCACGTCGCCCGCAATCCATGCGTGACCGTCTGGCGCAGCCGTTGCCCCGATCCCAAATTGTACTGCTCGGCCATCGTCGGAAAGATCACTGTCGAAATCGCTGCGCCAAAAAGAGATTTGGGCATCGACAGCATCACCAGCATGGCGTAGTGAAATGCGGCGATGCTGCCTGCCGGCAATGCTGAAGCCAGACGTATGAATACCAGGTCCACCGCCTGAAAGGCGCCCAGCGTCACGATACGCGGGCCCATCAATCGCAATACCTCCCTAACACCTTCAAGCCGCAAACTGATCTGTAACCGCAGGCGCACTCTCTGTCGCATCAGTGCCGGAACCTGCACGAGGACCGTCAGCGCCGCACCCAGAACGCTGCCCCAGGCCATTCCGTAGACGCCCAAAACCGGCACGAGCAGGATCATGCCCGCAATCTGTCCCAGGTCGATCAATACCCTTCCCAATGCCGGCGTCAGAAAGTGCTGGTGAGAATGGAGCACGCTGCCGAACACACCGGAGACACTGATCAACCCCGCGGCCGCCAGGAAGATCCGCATCATCTGAGTGGTGAGTTGCTGGGTCTCGGCAGGAAAATGGGGAGCCAGTACAACCCGTACCAGCCAGGGCGCCGCCAGGATCGCCAGGAAACAGGCTGCGCCCACTACGACTATAGTCAGAGTCAGCACAGTTCCTGCCAGCGATTCCGCGTCCTGGCGCCGTGACCGGGTCAAGTATCCTGTGTAGACAGGGATAAACGCCGCCGAGAGGGCCCCGGCAGCAAGCAATGCCAGAAGGAGCTCTGGCAGCTGATTGGCCGTGGCAAAGGCGTCTATCTCCGGACCTGTACCAAAGAGCCTGGTCGTCAGCAGTAGCTTGACAAAGCCCGTTATTTTGTCCAGCCCGAAGATGAAGAAGACGAGAAAGGAGGAGCGGACCAGATGCGGCGTGCGGGATTTCGAGAGATTCATCTGACCGCCGCCAGGCAGCGAAGAGACAACCGCAAAAAAGGAGGGAGCCTTTCTGTTCGACCCCCTCCCCGAAAGCTAAACCCTCTTACCTCAGCGTCCAGGTACCATCATCAAGAGCGCTCAGAGAATGGAGAGCAAAGTCGATCTCCGTCGCAGAGTTACTGTGTCCCTCTTTACATGAAGCTACTTGATCGCTCACCATAAGAAAGCCATCTGCATACGCCTGGAACACCGCGCAGAAACCTCTCTCCCCTGCCGTCGCCCAGCCGAGGTCGCCATAGATATCGTCACTGTTCTCCCACAGGTAACCGAATCCTCGCACAGGAGCCTGGAAACCTTCAGGAGGCGTGCCCCGGACTGACGTATAGCTCTGGTCGTCCCAGTCATCATCATGTCGGTCCCAGGAACTGCCGTTGACAAATACAAACACGGCATCATCGTTTTCCCGCCAGATCATGTGGCCGGTCTGGAACGGCTGCCATGACGACCACAGAATACCGCCCTCTGCCTCGGGACATCCATAGCTGTCATAGTCCCACAGATGCTCCAGTTTCCCGTGCACTTCGACTTCACACACGAACTCCCAGCTGCCCCCGTCCAGCGCCTGAATGGTACTGGAGCCCAACACGGTCTCCGACACCAGGTTTGTCGAGCTTTCAAAGCAGGATTGGACGGTATCGCCGGCAAACAATGTGCCGTTATCGAACGCCTGCGTCAGCATGCAGGCACCCTTCTCTACATCCGTTGCCCAGCCCAGGTCCGCATGGACATCGTCGTTCGTTGCCCACAGATAGCCAAAGCCCCGAACAGGCTCGTGCATGCCATCGGGGACTGTCCCTCGGGTCGACGTATATGTCTGGCTATCCCAGTCATCCGAGAATCGAGTCCACGCCTCCTCGTCAGTAAACACAAACACTGCATCTTCATCCTGCCGCCACAACATGTATCCTGTCTCGAACGTTTGCCAGGCCGACCACAGGGTCTGGCCCGCAGAGGCCGGACAACCAAGCTCACCTTGATCCCAGAAGGGCTCCAATACGCCGTGAGTCTCTGTACTGCAGACGAATTTCCACGTTCCACCTGTCAAAGCCTGAAGGGCGTTCTTGGCAAAAACTGTCTCTGAAGCGAAGTTATGTGAGTTCTCGTGACACGTTTGTACTGTATCGCCGATGAGCAGAATGCCTCTCTCGAACCGCTGGATCCGGGCGCAGAAGCCTTTCTCGCCGCCCGTGGCCCAACCCAAATCGTTAAAGACGGTGTCATTCGTTTCCCACAAATAGCCGAATCCCCGTACAGGTGACTGTAGACCGGTTGCCGGCGTGCCCCGATTGTTGCTGAGTGCCTGTTCATTCCAATTGTCCTCAAAACGCGTCCAGTCGCCATCATTCGCATAGACATACACAGCATCCTCAGTCTGCCGCCAGATCATGTTGCCGCCCTCAAACGGCTGCCAGGCAGCCCAAATCGTCGAAGCCTCCGCACTCGCACAACCTAGCGATGAATGCGTCCAGAATGAACTCAGGCTGCTATGAGGCTGTATTGTGCAGTCGGGCGTTTCCGCTACCTGCTTCTCCCACGAAATCGAAATCGATGCCTCGCCGCTGGCCTCGAAGTATTCGACCTTAACCGTGTGACTTCCCGCCGTGAGTTCAGTGTCTTGAACCGTGGTCGTTGCCGGGTGAACGTTCCAGTCCTCCAACACGAGAGTGTCGTCCACATAGACGCGCACGCCGTCGTCGGCAACAGCCGTGAACCGGTAGGTCCCCGTCTCAAAAGTTACGCTTGCCGTCCAGGTCACGCTGAAACTGTCGTTGGTAACGCTCGTATCCGGGCTGCCGGAATCCCAGTCGAAATCAATGACCGCATCCTGTCTTGTCAGAACCGGGTCGCCGCTGAGGTTCTGATTGTTGTAGTACTTACCGGTCCAGCTGGCGGATGTGCCCGCCCGCTGCGTGGGGGCCGGCGCGGCAGGCGCCACGGGCGAAGCCGCACCGATAACGTGTGGAATACAAAGCTCCTGGCCGATCAATACCTGGTCGGTAACGGAGAGATGGTTGACTTGAGCAAGGGCCGAAAGCGAGACCCCCGTGCTTACCGATATGCCGGTAAGCGTTTCTCCGGCTGTAACCGTGTGAAAGCTCGCGCAGTCCGATTCGTGCCCCCCGTGCTCCATGACATCGGTCGTGCCTGCAACAGCGCTCTGAGAAAGCAAAGACAAGAGCAAAGCCGCCGCGACGAACAAGCCTTGCCAGCCTCGAATCCTGTGGAAGGGACGCAATTCTGAATACATGTGTCAGTCCTGTATGAATAGGGGCTGGATAAATCCATCGACAACCTGCCTGCCCCAATAATGAAATTCTGCACCGATTCAGGGTTGAAGTCAAGAGAATACACCTGTACGGAAGGTGAAGAAACCGGAAGAACTTTCTACGACAATTCAGCCATTTACACTGGAGGCGGTTGGTGCAACGATACCGACCGTCCCCCCGTACGCCGAAAAGCGAACTGGGTAATATACATACGATCCGGCTACGAAATGGGTTCCAGTTCTGCTGCAGCCGCCTGCAGTGGCAAATCCGAACCAACCCAAGACAAAATAAGTAGCTCTGGAGACGCCTTCTCCTCGGTCGTCGGTTCGTCAGATCATCGCGGTGATTCTCCGCTGGCCCTTCTGCTATAATGACCGTGGACGACTCCGAGTCGGCCCCGGTCCGGCCTCACAGGAAGAGCGAGAACAATGGCAAAGTGGTTCATTATTCTGGGAGCAGTCCTTCTCGTGATAGGGGCAGCGCTCCAGTTTGCGCCCTGGCTGTTAGGCTGGTTTGGAAAACTGCCGGGAGACATCAATATCAAAAAGGAGTCGGTCAGTATCTTCATTCCGATCACCTCTATGATTCTCGTTAGCCTCGCCCTGACCTTGCTGCTGAATCTCCTGAATCGCTGACCACGATGGGCACTCTCTCTCCACACGAAGAAAAACTGATCGAAGGCTGGAAGGCAGAAGAAGAGAAGCCCTTTGTAGGCTGGGACTTTTCGTACCTTGAAGGACGAATGCTCCTGGAACAGCCGTCCTGGTCCTATACCACCCGCGCATGCACGCTAATGCGCACGTCATCTTCGCTTCTTGACATCGCAACCGGCGGTGGCGAGCGTCTTCTTTCAATGAAGGACAGTTGGCCAGACGTAGTAGTGGTGACCGAAGGCTATCCCCCCAACCTTGAGTTGGCTCGTCAGCGGCTTGAGCCGCACGGCGTGCGCGTCGTCCAACTGAACAATGACGAGTACAGCCCGATGCCCTTCGGGGACAGTGAGTTTGCCCTTGTGCTGAACCGGCATGCGGCGCTTCACGTTGACGAGATTGCTCGGATTCTGGCCCAAGGGGGCCGCCTGCTTACCCGGCAGGTGCACGGGCTGTGGGCTCAGGATCTGCTCGCCGCATTCGACGCGACCCCGCAGTGGCCCGATGCTACGCCGCAGAACTATGTGCCGCGGCTGCATGCTGCAGGATTCGAGGTTGTTGACCTGCAGGAATGGTCGGGCAGGCTGGTGTTTACCGACGTTGGGGCAATTGTCTACTATCTGAAGGCGGTACCTTGGCTGGTTCCGGGCTTCACCACTGCATCGCATACCGACAATCTGTTGTCTCTGCAGAAGCAGCTTGAGACACAGGGAGACCTCGTATTCGAAGCACGGAACTATCTCATAGAGGCGGAAAAACCTGGATGACGGCCTCTTTCATCTTTCCATGTCGACACCCCTGCAGCGAGGGCCGACTCTTGCGGTATGCGCCCCGGCTGCCAAGACCATCTACTTTTTCACCGCCTCGGTCAACCGCTGAAACAGTTTCGAAGCCCGGATGGCCTCATACCCCGGCCGCAGCCGCACTTCGACCGCACACGCTTTGAGTTCAGGCTCCTTTGAAACTGGGTCCACCTCTGCCAGGGTCACATTGTTGGCGGCGCTGTACGGGCCCGCCAGGCGTCCCCAGTGAAAGGGCATGAAACAGGCCCCCTCCCGGATCTTCTCCGTTACGCGCGCCTCGGCCCAGACCCGGCCTCTGCGCGAACGTATCTCGACCACATCCCCGCTCTCAATCTGCCGCCGCACAGCATCAACGGGATGGATCTCCAGATAGGGCTGGCGGGCACCCTTCAGAAGGCTGTCCGACTTGCCTGTTCGGGTCATGGTATGCCACTGATTACGTAAACGGCCTGTGGTCAGAAGCAGTGGGTACTTCCTGTTCGGCAGTTCGGCTGGAGGCACAAACACCGGCGTATGAAATGTTGCCTTGCCATCTGCAGTTGCGAACACTGTCGCGCCTCCCTCCGTCCCCGCACTCGTCGTTGTCCCGGTAGGCGATTCGTCTCTGCTGAACTGCTTGTTGTCAGACTTCGGGTAGGGGTCAATGTGCAAGCCGGAATACAGTCTCACTGTGCCTGGATGATCATCATGAGGAACGGGCCATTGCAGTGGACCCTCTGACTGCAGTCTGCGTACGCTGACCCCGCTGTAGTCGCAGACTCGACCTCTTGTCAACTGGGTAAACTCGTCAAAGACCTGCCCCGCCGATTCGTATGAGAAGGCATGTGCAAAACCCATGGCCGCGCCGACTCCGGCGAGGATCTGCCAGTCCGGCTTGGCCTGACCGACCGGGTCCACCATGCGGGGCAAATAGGTGATGCGCCTCTCCGAATTTGTCATCACCCCATCCCGTTCCGACCACTGCGCCGCCGGCAGCAGAACGTGGGCGTACTGCGTGGTGTCGGTCGGGTGATAAGCGTCGGTAACGACAAGCAGTTCGAGCCTCTCCATGGCCCTTTCAACTACGTCTATGTTGGGCATCGATACGACCGGATTGGTGCACATGATCCACATCGCCTTTATTTCGCCCCGGGCCGCGGCCTCAAACATATCTACGGCAGCCAGTCCGGGCCTTTCGGCAATCCGACCTTCAGGAATCCCCCAGAACTGCTCAACCTCCTGGCGGTGGACAGCGTTTGTAACTGTGCGGTAGCCCGGCAACAGATGGGAAAGACCCCCGACTTCGCGCCCTCCCATAGCATTGGGCTGACCGGTCAGGGAAAAGGGCCCGCTGCCCGGCCTGCCAATCTGACCGGTTGCCAGATGCAGATTGATCACCGCCTGGTTCTTGGCCACGCCGTTCACGCTCTGATTCAGCCCCATGCTCCAGAAAGACAGAACGCCGTTCGCTCCACCAAAGATGCGCGCGGCCTGGATCAAGTCGCTCTCGGAGATGCCGCACACCTTGGCGGCTGCCGCGGTCGATACATGGCTGCTGGCTTGCATCAACTCTTCAAAGCCGTTCGTGTGTTCGTCTACAAATTCGCGGTCGATCTTCCCCGTGTCAGAAAGGAGCCTCATCATACCGTTCAGAAGCACCACGTCGGAGCCGGGTCGAAGCGGCAGAAAGAGATCGGCGATAGCCGCCGTACTCGTCTCTCTGGGATCGACAACGATTACCTTCACGTTTTCTGGGTCCCGCTTCTTCCGCCGTTTGATGCGATTGAACAGGACCGGATGGCAGTCGGCCATGTTGCTGCCGATCAGGAAGAAACAGTCTGCATGGTCGATATCTTCATAGGCGGGCGGCGGCCCGTCCGAGCCGAGGGCCGAAACGTACCCAGCCACCGCCGAGGCCATGCACAGCCGTGAGTTGGCATCGAAGTTGTTGGTGCCGATGAACCCCTTAAGCAGCTTGTTTGCGACATAATAGTCCTCCGTCGTGAACTGGCCGGACCCGTAGAATGCAACCGCATCCGGGCCGTGTTCCTCGACGATACGCTTGAATTCGGCTGCAATGTGTTCAGTCGCCTCCTCCCAGGTCACGCTCCGCATGCCATCCTCCGCGGAACGTGACTTTCTCCTCGTACCGTTCACCCGGATAAGTGGTTCCCGAATTCGGTCCGGAGTATCCAGCGCACTGGGCAGGTGGATCGGCTTCAGGCACAGATCTCCCAGTGAAGAAGGATGATCGGGATTGCCGCGCACCTTGGCAACCCTTCCATCGCCAATGCCGACTCTCAGTCCGCATCCGACTCCGCAGTAAGGGCAGAACGTGTCATGCCATTGATCAATCTGCCCTTTGCCTGTTCCAATGCCACGCGAGCGTTCTCTCGATTTCATCCTGTCCTGTGTCGCTCCCATTGTGTCGCGATTCACGAGCCTGATCCTCTCTGCCGGTTGTCTTCGGTCCGCCAAGCCAAGCCCAGGGACCCGTCTAGTTGGCGCCCGTCAGGACCGACTCGCCGGCAGCGGCCAGACGGGCGGCGGTCTCTTCAGCAGCATCCTTCTCCTCTTTCTCTGAGAAACGAACCATCAACGCCATGAAGGCGCATACCGCCACCAGAATGCCCAGGATCATGTAGGACTGGCCATACAACTCTGCTTCCCGACGAAACAGAAACCCTGCCAGCATCGCACCGAAATTCCCGCCAGCCCCGACAATGCCCGCAATCGCCCCCATTGCGCGCTTGTTGATGTAGGGAACGATCGCGAAGGTTGCCCCCTCCGACATCTGCACAAAGAGACTGAAGACTATCAGGGCAGGAATTGCCAGCGCCAACGCCCCCATGTTGGCAAACAGGACCAGAGCGACCCCCTCCAGGAGGAGGCATAAAAATAGAAACTGCGTCCGCCCCTTCAGTCCGCTACCGCGGTTAATGAAATCGCTGAAAACACCGCCCATGGACCGTGCAAACAGGTTCATCAGACCAAAAAGGCTGGCAACGAGCCCGGCCGTTGCAAGGTTCAGTTCAAAACGATTGAAAAAGTAGAGGGCTGCCGTGCCGTTTATGGTGAGCTCAATGCCAAAACAGGCCGCATAGATAAAGAAGAGTGCGATCACGCGCGAGTCTTTGATGGCCTCCATAAACGTGCCGCTTGTATCCGCCGCCGCCGGCATTTCACCGCGTGCCCGCAATTCAGAATAGTTGCCATCCGGTGCATCCTGGGTCAGGAACCAGTAGGCTGCGGCCGTTAAGAGCATGGCAACCCCCGGAGCCACCATCGCCAACCGCCAGCCCAGTGCCGCGGGCACAAAGGTCAGGGCAGCTGCCAGGAGAAGCGGCATCACCGCCTGGTTGACGCCGCCGCCCAGATTGCCCCAGCCTGCCGTTGTCGCATTGGCCGCACCCACAACATTGGGAGCAAACATTACGCTTGTGTGGTACTGGGTTATGACGAAGGAAGCCCCGATCGTGCCGATCAATGCCCGTGCAAAAATGAACTGGTTCGGTGTCTGGGCCAGGCCGATACCCATGACCGGCAGCGATCCCATCAGCAACAGGCACGTGTACACCTTGCGCGAGCCAAAACGGGTACACATGGGGCCGATGATAAGACGCGTGATGATTGTCAGCGAAACAGCAGCAATGACCGAGTTACCCACCTGGGCGGGGCTGAGACCAACTGTTGCGATGACCCCGCTGTCCCCTTTCATCAACGGCACAATGCCGAACCAGCCAAAGAAACAAAGGAAGAAAGCAAACCATGTGACATGGAATGTTCGCATCTGAGGTGTGCTGAAGCTGAACAGGTCGATCCTCGTAGCTTTATTCTTAAAGTCCACTGGGAATTTCCTTTTGGCGAAAGTCGAAGGAAGTATCAGGCTGGAACCGCGTCCGGGACCACGTCAGACTGGTAACGGTTGGCGATAGCGTCGGCCAGCAGATCGGTAGTCTCATCAATCGTCGCCTTCCGGTGGGTCTCGACGCCCAGCCTCGCGTCTTCACCCAGACAACCGCCTTCAAAAATGTTGAATCCGTCGATCACGCTGCCTTCCTGGCGCAGACGGGTGGCTTCCAGTCCGATTTCGGACAACCGGTGGCGGCCGCAGGCGTGAACACACCCTGACACGTTCAGACGCACCACCTTGTCACGATCGGGCAATCGCTCCTCCAGCTTGCGCGCGATCGCCATCGAGATTCCCTTTGTGTCGTTGAGAGCGAAGTGGCAATGGTCGATTCCCGTGCAAGTGACCAGCCCCCGCATCACACCTGAGGGCGAGGGGCTCCACGCCTCCAGCAGCGGTTCTCCCAGCAGTTCGTTTACTCTGTTATTGGGTACATTGGGGATAATCACGTTCTGATCGTTGGTCAGCCGTATCTCCCTGCTGCCATATTCGTCCGCCAGTCCGGCCAGCGCGAAGAGCTGCTCCGCTGTGATTCGGCCCGTTGGCACCACCATCCCAACATAGCTCAGTCCGTCCTGGATCTGCGGATGAACGCCCACATGGTCCTGTTCCAGTGGGTCTGGGTCCCCGTAAAGCTGGCACGCACCTGCCGACGGCAGATTTTCCCCGTACGCTTTTGTCACTTCGTCCCGGAAGCGGTCGATGCCCCATTCGTCGATCAGATACCAAAGTCTTGCCTTGCCCCGCACTGCACGGTTTCCGTTGTCGCGAAATACGGTAAGAACAGCGCGGCAGAAAGCCGTCGCTTGCGAAGGACGCACGAAAAGGTCTAATGGGAGGGCAAGATGAGGGTTCCTGCTTCCCATATGTCCGCCAACCACGACATTGAATCCAGGCACACGGCGGGTTCCCACGCGCCCCATGGCTGGCGTTAAGCCGATGTCGTTGCTCTGCGCGTGCGTGCAATCCAGGCGGCAGCCGTTGATCGAGATGTTGAATTTGCGAGGAATGTTTTCGAACTCCGGCCCCAATAGAGATAGTGCCGTGGCCGTGGTGAGCTGCCGCGTTTCAATCATCTCATGGTGCGTCAGGCCGGTCATTGGGCAGCCGGTTACATTGCGGAAATTGTCCATTCCCGTCTGCTCGGAGCCTAGGCCAACCAATTGCAGTTTCTCAATAATTGCCGGCATGTCTTCGATGGTGATCCAGCGCAGTTGGATATTCTGCCGCGTCGTAAAGTCGCCCACGCCCCGTCCATAGTCACGCGAAAGTTCGGCGATTGCGCGCAGTTGGGACGAGCTGACGATCCCGTTCGAGATGCGCATTCGCAGCATGAAGAAGCCCGGCGTCTGCTTGCGATAGAAGAAACCGTGCCACTTGAACAGGTCGTAGTATTCCGGCGGAACTGCATCGAACCCTTCGTCGGCCCAGCGGTATATGTCTTCGATTAAACTGAGCGGACTCTTTTTCAGCTTCAGCAACTCAACCTTGTTCAACTTGGCCCTGCCATTCCCGTTCCTGTTCGGCATGGGAGCCGCTGCGGGCCGGGACCCGTTGGCAAAAGGTGAACTCATCAGATCGTGCCCCCTTTCTTTGTTCCGAATTTCACAACAAGCAAAGCATATTTCAGCGACGCTCAGCTTTGAACGGCCAAAACTGCCAAAAACCGTGCCCAATTGTTATGCCATTCGCACAATTTCCGACGCAATATACGAAACTCTGGTGCTGGCCGACTACCTGAATTCAATGCGAAATGCAAGAATTTTGTGCATATCGCACAGAATGGTTGCCGGGCCCGATCTGAGATCCCCCGACGAAACCATGATTTCAATTTGCTTTCGGAAACAGGTGATGTGAGGAGGTAGGGAGAAGCGGACAGACAAACGCAAGGAGTCTCAGCACCGAGAATGAAGAACGGAGTGGGGACTATCTCGGTGCAGTTCGTTCAGCTTCGCACGTGTAACCAGGTAAGCGACTGAGCTTCTGAACAACCGGGAGGATGTCGTGGGCCGACTGAAGAGCCGCCCTTTTGCCCGAGCTACCGTAGGGGCACCCCTTGTGGGTGCCCGGGCCCGCCGCCTACAAAAACGCCAGACCGTCGAAATCCCGTAGGGGCACCCCTTGTGTGTGCCCAAGCCCGCCACCCTCAAATGCGCCAACCCGCCGTTATCCCGTTGGGGCGCCTCTTGTGGGTACCCCCGCCTTTGCCTCACGCTCGAGCGCCAGTCGTGCGACTCTGTGTTCCTCGTGGATGGACAATGTGATAGGCCCGCAAATCCCAGGTCAGACAGACGTCAGGGACCCCAATAGAGATCCTCTTGCGTCTGGTCTTTTTGCGCGCTGGGGGTCGGCGCGGTGACCGGTTACTGCGTCGCCCTGCAGTCTGCGTTTGGTTGGGGTTCGTTTGGCGAGGGTGTGCCGGAAGGAGTATTACTGCTCAATATGGCTGTCGTCGGCGCAGACACTGCACACGTCATGCAAGTCATCGCCTTCGACCGCTTGCGAGTTCTTTTCCCTGCGATAGAGTGCCACTACGTCAGCCCACTAGGAAACGCCTGCGCCGTTGTCGTAGCTTCTATCGCGTATGGCGTTCAGCACGTTTCTTGTACTCTCTCTCAGTCCCGACTACAGGCTCGGTGTCTACGGCTGCGGGTTCTGGAATGCCTCGGTCCTGCTCTACTCTTGGCTAGCCGGTCGCAAGAGCCTTGTCTACACGCACGAAGAGGAAGTCGCCGAAAAATAGTCGACACAGGCCCAATTCTGACCATTCGCCAGCCGGTCCCTCCTGCGTTCCTTCTACAGATACTTCTGCAGGATGCGTCGGGCGACACTCATCTTATGGACTTCATCGGGCCCGTCATAGATGCGGGAGGCCCTCTCGTGACGGTACCAGTACGCGATTGGAGTATCGTCGCTCATACCCAGGCCTCCTAGAGTCTGAAGAGCCCTGTCCAACACACGCATCAGCACGTCGGCCACGTAGAATTTGATCAATGAGATCTCTTCTCTGGCCGCGTAAACGCCCTCAGTGTCAATTTTTCGGGCCGTCTCCAGCACCATCAACCGGGAAGCATTGATCTCCGCTCTGCACTCCGCGATCCACGCCTGTACCATCCCCTGGGAACCCAGCAGTCGGCCCGGGGCCACCTCCCTCTGCGCGGCTCGTCTGCACATGATGTCAAAGGCGCGTTCACAGATTCCGATCCAGCGCATACAGTGGTGAATGCGTCCCGGACCCAAACGGTACTGGGCCAGCGCAAAGCCCCTGCTTTCTTCCCCTATCAGATTCTCGACAGGCACACGCACATTCTCGAACCAGACTTCCGCATGGCTGTTCCAGCCGCCGTGGGCTTCCCCCATCACCGAAATGTTGCGCTCAATGTGAAACCCCGGCGTGTCCAGCTCTACGATGATCTGGCTGGCCCGCTGATGACGGCTCTCCGCCTCCGGGTTGGTCACCGCCATCAGGATCGCAAAGGACGCCCCGTCGGCCGCCGTCGTAAACCACTTGTGGCCGTTGATGACGTACTCTTCGCCCTCGCGCACCGCGCTCGTACTCATCCACGTCGGGTTGGAGCCTGCGTGCTCCGGTTCCGTCATGGCAAAGCAGGAGCGGATTTCGCCGCGGGTTAGTGGCAGTAGGTAGCGTTTTTGCTGCGCCTCCGTGCCGGCATGGATGAGCAACTCCATATTGCCCATGTCGGGCGCCTGGCAGCCGAAGGCGTAGTGGCCGCCCGGCGTGCGCCCCAACACTTCGCTCACCCGCCCGAACTCAGCCAGCGAGAGTCCCTGGCCGCCGTACTCGACCGGCAGGGCCAGCCCCCAAAGACCGGCCTCCTTTACGACCTCCCGCTTTTGATTGAGCAATGGCTCAACCTCCGTCCACGGAAGTCCGATAAGCAGCTTTTCGATCGGAACGACCTCGTCATCGATGAACTGTCGAACGCGGAGAAGAATGTCGGGAAGAATGTCGGTTGTCATTGAGCTGTCTGTTTCGTGATCTGAAGGAAGTAAAGAGGTGGTTCCCTGAAAAGACTGTTGGAAATACTTGCCTGGTCCTCTACACACCTAGTCCCGCATCAACCCACTGGCCGCCGTCGACAAGGAACGTTCCACCGGTCGTAAAACTGCTTGCATCCGACGCCAGGTAAAGAGCCATCCCGGTCAGCTCGCCGGTTTCGGCAATTCTTTTCTGGGGAATGACCCCAAGCACGGTCTGGTTGAGTTCAGGGTCTTCCCAGATGGCTCGACTAAAGTCGGTCCTTACATAACCTGGTGCGATCGCGTTGACCTGGATCCCTTTCGCCGCCAGTTCCGCGGCCAGCACCTCCGTCAGCATCAACACACCCGCCTTGCTGACACAATAGACGCCCATTCCGGGCTGCGGTCTTTTTCCGGCGATCGACGCCACATTGATGATCTTGCCTCCCCCCCTTTTCATCATCTCAGCGCTGCACGCCTTGGCCATGCGAAAGTAGCCAACTACGTTTACGTCGAGAATCTTGTGCCAGTGACTCTCTTCCGCAGAAAGGACCGGCCCAAAATGAGGGTTGGTTGCGGCGTTGTTTACCAAAATGTCGATGCCGCCGAATTCACGCACCGCCTGTTCCGCCAGAGCCGTCGCCGCCGTCATGTCGCCGGTATGCGCGGCCGCGGCCAGGGCCCGGCCTCCGTCCGCCCGAATCGACTCCGCAACCTTGTCCAGCGCCCCTTGCTTACGGCTGCTCAGGACGACCGCGGCGCCCTTTGCGGCAAAGCAGCGGCTGATCGCCTCACCAATGCCCCTGGAAGCGCCCGTGATCACTGCGACTTTACCCGCAAGTTCAAAATCTGGGAGACTACCCAACAGCTTTCTCCTGACGGTGTGGGACAACTCGGAAACTTGCTGCCCCGGGGGGAGGGAATGCTGTCAGTATAGCAACGGGCAGGGTCACAATCAAGCCACCCTGTGACAGTGTGCATCCCAAAATGGGGGCGAACTTCCCCATGCCTCAGGTCGCAGCGGAGCGCCAACCATCTCGCGATCAACCCCGAGCCAGGGAAAACGCAGAAACTGCCCCCTAACCACTAAGAACTAAGAACTGACTACTAAGAACTGCAGTTCCGGGCGGTCGGGCCTATTCGGCCCTCCCTTGTGCAGGGGCTCCGCCCCCGCAACGCCCCCGGCCAACAACATGCCTCGTCGACCGGGTGTCGACATTGGTGACGGGTGCCCAATCGAAAGTGTCCAGCCACACCACGCCCCGCCAGCCCCATCAAATCCCCCTGGAACAGGTCTTGTGCCTTCCCCGCGTCTCGCCTGGGGCCGGTAAACAATCTCAGGCCCAGCTGGCATGGACTCCCCGCGAATCCGTTCCCACCCCAAAACCGGGACGCACCCGGTGAAAAAATGAACAGTTCCGCTTGGAAAAGTGTGTGATACTGATCGGGCTTTTCGGTGGCTGTCAGATCACATTTTGCCAGGAACTGGGGGAGTCCGGGAAAAGGCCGGCCCTGTCATTCGAATTTGCGGAAGCGGTAATCTGTTCAATGTCGGCGGCCTGTTCGTGGGCTGACGCCATGCCCAACCGAAGTCACCGGCGTCCGTAGATTCCGACAGGGTCAAGCACCCATTTCTCATTGTGCAATTCGTCAGTCAGAATGCCGCTTCCAAGCTGCGTATATTCCCTCCCTTTCATGAGAAAGAGGTCTGGGTCGCCTTCATACTGTGCCATGCCGACCTCGAACGCACTTCTGGCGCGGAAGAGTCGGGCTTCTGCGTTCCCCACGCTTCCCGCCAGAACATGCCCCTGCTCTTCCAATATCGCCCCGAGCCGGTTGAAGTCATTACCCACGAAGCCCGGCTTGGGGCCGAAGGTCAATGTCGGTAGCGGTCGCTGCGACCCGTCCGCATCCCGGATCTGGGCCTCTACTTCCCGCCACTGTCGGTATGGGACCTGCACCAGCTGTTCCAGCAGGTGAAAGAACGTGCACCGAAGATAGGGGACGCCCAGCAGAAGAATATAGGCATCCAATTCATGCAGCTTCCAGAATGGACCGTCTTCCGCCCAGGCCGACGGCCCGTGACTGGCTGCTATCTCCTCAGCATGCGCGCCCAGGGCGGCTACGGAGTGAACTAGGTGGCAGCTTCTCTGCGCCCCCGGCCGTGTTCTGGTCTCCTCGGTCAGGCGCCCCATCTCAGAAGGATCGAGTGCAGGGTTGAAAACAGGTTCAGCGCTTTGCGAATGAGAGAAGGTGAAAGTTGGCACGGAGAGTGTACCCGCCGGGCCCAGAACCTGAAGGAACGCATCGACTAAAGTCTCGGCACCGCCTTCGACGTATCCAATGCTGCTCATCGAGCTATGCACGAAGACTATTGCGCCTCTGCGCAGTCCGAGCACGCGTAGCGCTTCACCAATCGTCTCCTGCGTCTGTGGATTCCCCATTGTAATTCCTCCCGCCTCGCGGTCGCAGCTCCCAGGATCCAGTCTGTTGTATCCCACAGGTTCTCTTCTGTCAATTGCGTGCAGCAGTAAGTTATGCCAATATTTGACACCTTCGGAGACACCGACTATACTTTCACCATGCAGGCAGAAACTCCCAGACAGTTGGACTGTTCACACATAGAAGTCAACAGTGCAGCAGCAAGCGCAGCATCGCGCGTGCTGCGGTAGCGGGTAACGCTGGTTACACTGCGCCGTAGGCACTGAAGAAGGGCCACGGCGCAGAAGAAACGCAGAATTGCGCCGTGGACTCAACCCACGGCGCTTTTTTGTGGACGACACCATCTCTTTACTTCCGCCGCGAGGTCAATGTGAAACTGACGAGGGAAGAGGTTCGGCACGTTGCTGAACTGGCCAGATTACAACTGAGTGATGCCGAACTGGACGAGTATGCCGGTCAGCTCGGGCAGATTCTGACTTACGCACAGCAGGTCCAGTCTGTAGACACAAGTTCCGTGCCCCCTACGCCTCAAGTCCTTCCTCTCAGCAATGTCCTGGCGGACGACGAGTCGCAGGAATCCCTGTCTAACTCGCAGGCGGTCAGGAACGCCCCCGATTCCGACGACGGCTATTTCCGGGTCATCGCCGTCTTCGACGATAAGGGGGCTTAGCGCATAAACGCAAGGTGAAATAGCTTGATGGCTGCAGAGCAGGCCCGTGCCCGCCTCCACCCTGGAGGAAGAAAGGAATGATGGGCGATCAGAACGCAACGAAGCAGTTGACTTCGCTAGGCGTAGCCGAAGCACGTGCCGCCTTGGCCGCTGGCCGGTTTACGTCTGTCGAACTGACAAACGCATGCCTTGCACAGATCGAGCGGGTAGACGGGGCCCTGCATGCCTTTTTGCGAACAACACCGGATGAGGCCCTCGAAGCGGCCTCCTGGGCCGACCGTGCACGCGCCGGCGGAGACGCCCGTCCTCTCCTGGGAGTCCCAATTGCCATCAAAGACGTTCTGATGACCAGCGGGATCGAGACGACCGCAGGCAGCCGTATCCTGGAGGGCTTTGTTCCCCCCTACTCCGCCACGGCAGTGCAAAAGCTGCAGGCAGCCGGCGCAATCATCCTGGGTAAGACCAACACCGATGAATTCGCCATGGGATCGAGCACCGAAAACAGCGGTTTTGGCCCCACCCGCAATCCCTGGGACATGGAGCGTGTGCCAGGCGGCAGCAGCGGCGGCTCCGCGGCCGCGGTGGCCGCAGACGAGGCGCCGGCGGCACTCGGAACTGACACCGGCGGCAGCGTTCGCCAGCCCGCCTCGTTCTGCGGTATCGTTGGATTGAAGCCCTCCTACGGCCGCGTCAGCCGCTACGGACTGATCGCCTACGGCAGTAGCCTCGACCAGATAGGGCCTATCACCAAGACCGTCACTGATGCCGCCCTGCTGCTTGAGCTGATTGCCGGTGACGACCCGCGCGACAGCACAACCATGCCGGTGAATGCGCTTGACTTTTCAGCAGCTTTGACCGGTGACATTGAAGGGATGCGGATCGGCATCCCTGAAGAGTATTTCGTGGAGGGCATCCAGTCGGAGGTCGAAAACGCGGTCCGTTCTGCCATCGATCATTTCGCCTCTCTGGGGGCCGAGATCGTACCCATCGGCCTCCCCAATACGGAGCTGGCTTTGCCAGTCTACTATCTGATCGTTACCGCAGAGGCCAGCGCCAACCTTTCCCGCTATGACGGCATCCGCTTTGGCCTCAGCGTTGACGGCGATTCGATCTTCGACCACTTCCGGCAGACGCGCGGCGCTGGCTTCGGACCCGAAGTAAAACGTCGCATCATGCTTGGGACCTACGCACTCAGCGCCGGCTACTACGACGCCTACTACCTGAAGGCCCAGCAAGTTCGCACACTGATCAAACAGGACTTTGACCGTGCTTTTTCCGATGTCGATGTAATCCTTTCACCGACCTCGCCCACCACCGCGTTTCGCATCGGTGAAAAGGTGGACGACCCGCTTGCGATGATTTTAACCGACATTTTCACCACAAGCGCCAATCTGGCCGGCCTGTGCGGGATCAGCATCCCCTGTGGATTCGACGCCGGCGGACTGCCGATCGGCCTGCAGTTGCTCGGCCCTTCGCTGGGTGAAGACAAGATTCTGCGGGCTGCCTACGCCTACGAGCAGAGTACGGAGTGGCGCCTGAGGAAGCCGGAATTGTGATCATTATCTGTTATTTGAACGAAAGAAAACGTCTGCCTGAGATGACCAACAAGTGTCTCCGTTGGTTTACCCCCTGGGCACCGGCTCTGGGCGCAGCCGGTGCAACGGGCCGGCAACGGCTCGGTTAAGTCGCTGACCGTTGTGCAATCGGCTGAAAAGGCTTTTGGCAGAAACGCAGATGCCCGGGGTTTCCCCAGGGAGGCCTGCCGACGATGAGATTACCGGCCCCCACCGCAAAAGACCACCAAGAGATGAATACGATACTTATGAATTCTCCTGAAGCTCCGACCGTGATAATGCCCAACACCGGCGACGAACAGGGCAACCAGGCTACAGGCTTACGACGCTCGCTGGAAAGCCGCCTGAGCAGCCGCGTACAGCGCGTGCCGCCCTCTCCGATTCGACGCTTTTTCGATCTCGCTACGACCATGGATGACGTGATCAGCCTGGGAATAGGAGAGCCTGACTACGTAACCCCCAAGCCGGTTCTCCACGCCGGGACGGATAGCCTGCTGCAAGGGGACACCTCCTATACGTCCAACGCCGGTACATTGGAACTGCGCGAAGCTGTGGCCGGCATGCTGACGAACCTTTACGACGCGCCGGCATATGACGCCGGCACCGAAGTACTCATCACAGTCGGCGTCAGTGAGGCAATGTACCTGGCCATGCAGGCGTTGCTCGACCCGGGCGACGAGGTGCTCGTGCCCCAGCCCTGCTTCGTATCCTACACTGCCGACGTGATTCTGGCCGGAGGCTCGGTTGTCGACATTCCCACCTACGCCTCCAACAACTTCGTCCTGACTCCGGAACAACTGGAGGAGGCCATCACCCCGCGCACCAAGGTCCTGCTCATAGGCTATCCCTGCAATCCGACCGGCGCCGTTATGAACCGTGAGGAGCTCACAGCCATCGCACAGGTAGCTGAAAAACACGACCTGATCGTCATCTCCGACGAAATATACGATCGCCTCGTCTACGATGACCACGAGCACGTCATGTTCGCTGCTCTGCCCGGCATGGCCGAGCGCACCATTCACCTCGGCGGGATGAGCAAAGACTACGCCATGACCGGCTGGCGCATTGGCTATGCCGCAGGCCCGGCGGAATTGCTCGGTGCCATGCGGCGAATCCACCAATACCTGATCATGTCGGCGCCCACCGGGGGGCAGGCCGCCGCCTTACGCGCACTGACCGACCCCGCCGCAGAGTCCGCAGTTCAGGAGATGGTGGCCAGCTACGGAGAACGCCGCCGTTTTCTCGTCGACGGCCTCAACGAAATAGGCCTGGACTGCTTTGAGCCCAAGGGCGCATTCTATGCGTTTCCCAGCGTTCAGCGCACCGGTATGGATGAGTTTGAGTTTGCCGACAAGCTCTTATACGAGGAACGCGTGGCCGTGATTCCAGGCAGCGGTTTTGGGGCCGGGGGCGAGGGCCATGTGCGTTGCGCCTACCCGGTCGAAATGCCAAAACTCGAAATCGCTCTGGAGCGGATGTACCGTTTCGTAAGGCGCTACGGCGTATAGCAGCCGCAGGATACGAGCACTTGGAGTTGTCCTCGTATCCGCCTCTGGTCGCAACGCATGCTAAGCAAGTTTAGCTACTGGCTTCGTGTCGGAGTAGGACTGGGAGTCGGTGTTGGACTCGGGGTAGGGGTAGAGCCGGGAGTCGTATCGGCAGTCGGCGATGGGGTAGCTGTCGCTGTTTCGGTCGGTGCGGGCGAATTCACGCTGGGCAGCAGCAGGTGCACAGGCAAAGAGGAAATGGTGAGCGACATCGCCGCGGAAGCATCGATTCTCCCGTGACCGAACTTGTCGTCCTTGCTGGCATCACCAAGATCGACCGCGCTCTGCTGTATAACCTCTTCCACCTCTTCAGAGGACAGGCCAGGAGCTGCAGACAGGACCAGTGCAGCCAGTCCCACGACGTGAGGCGTCGCCAGGCTCGTTCCGTTCACTGATCGATACTCTTCATGCGTGGGGGGAAACGGGCTGTAAATGCCTACTCCGGGCGCCGCCACATCTACAAAGGTGCCCGCGCTTGAGAACCAGGCGTGGGCATCGTCTCTGTCAGTGGCACCGACGGCAATTACGTTATCGAGCGCAGCAGGATAGGTAACGGGATTTCCCTGTTCATAGAGGTTTCCGGACGCCGAGAAAATAAGTGCCCCTTCATTGGCGGCGTAGTTGATCGCACTCTGCATTCCAAATGATGGGCCAAAACTGATGATACTGATGTTGATGACGTCTGCGCCCTCGTCCGCAGCCCAATAGAGGGCGCACGTAAGGTTGCTGCTCACGCCCTGACCCTGGTTGTCCAGAACCTTCACCGGCAATATCTGGGCGTCCCAGGCCAGGCCCGCAATACCTCTGTCGTTATGTGCAGCGGCCGCAACGACCCCAGCCACCAGAGTTCCGTGACCGTAATCGTCGTCCGCTTCGGTGTCTTCGTTGACAAAATCGTACCCCTCCAATACACGCCCTGACAGCTCAGGATGGTCCAGATCGACGCCGGAATCAATCACCGCAACAATTACATTGCTGCCGGTGGAAACCTTCCAGGCCGCTTCAGCTTCGATCTTGGCCAGCCCCCATTGTCTTCCGTAAAAGGGGTCGTTGGGCGTTCCCTCATCATTCGTGGCCCGCAAAACGGCTTGCATTTCTCTGGATATAACGCCGCTATCCCCTAGTACTTGTCCCTCCTCTGCAGCATCCGCGCCAGCCGCAGCCGCAAAGATCAAGAAATCCGGTTCGGCGTATTCCACCGCTGGATCCAGCATGAATGCCTCCGCCGCTTCCAGTTCCGTTCCCGGCCGCACACTGTGCAAATGGACCGAGCCGCAGGAAATCGACGAAGGACGCAGTTCGAACTTTTCGGCCGTCTCCGTCATCGAAACGGAGGAAAAGCCGGAATTGAACTTGATCAGGATGCGGCCGGACGCGTATGTTTCCTTTTTCCCTATCAGTCGTGGAGACCGCGGTCTACCCGAACAGGAAGATAGTAATGAGAGTAGTAGAATGAGGCTGAGGGGAATGAGAACTGCGCGATTTAAGGAAGAAGTAGCCATTGAAGAGCAGCAAAGAAGCGCCGAATCACTTCACAAGTCCGAATGTTTGAATATGCAAGCTCTGGGCTCACGCCTCTGACAAGCTGACGAACGCTTCAGCGCTGTTCCACAGGCCTCAAGGATTATATCATATCAAGAAATCCAGTCTACAACGTTTTACAGTAGTGGCAGCGCCCCCAAAACGGTTTCCAACCGCCTGAATGCTCCTTGCACTCGCAGAGAGGACCCGTCTGTTCGGACACTCTTTCCTGGCTGAACCGTCAATCCAGTGTCCCCGCCAACCTTGCAGTGACCTCCCGGAATCCATTCTCCACCCGGCAATTGACATCCCCTTCAGTCTTGACGCATCCGCATGTGTCGAGTACCATTTTTGTAGACGACACTCACCCTGTTCCTCAGATCAGTACCAATTCAGAATGCCTGAACAGACTACCCTCATTCGAAATGCCCGTATAGTCGACGGCTCGGGCTCTCCCTGGCGCTACGGGGATGTAGCCCTGACAAACGACCGCATCTCGGCAGTCGCTCCACCTGGCGCCATCCCAACCGAGAACTGTGCCGAGGTCGTGGACGCGGCTGGCCACGTTGTTTGTCCCGGATTCGTCGACATCCTCAGCCACTCGATCCTGTCGCTTATGGTGGACGGCCGCAGCCTGTCCAAGATCTCCCAGGGCGTCACCACGGAGGTGATGGGCGAGGGATCGACGCCCGCCCCCGTTGGCGGCAGAAACAGCGCCGAACTGCCCGTCCATCAGTTCACACAACTGCTGAATCCCGAGTGGGCCGAGCGTACGGCCTCCTGGACCCGGTTTCGCGACTGGTTGGAGGCCATGACCGATCAGGGCGTTTCTCCCAATATCGGCTCCTTTCTCGGCGGGGGCACACTTCGCAAATACGCCATGGGCATGGACATGCGACCCCCCACCGACGACGAGATGGCCGCGATGAAGCGCGTTACCGCCGAGGCCATGGAGGATGGGGCTTTCGGCGTCTCTTTCGCGCTCATCTATCCGCCTTCCAGTTATGCCGCCACCGACGAAATCATCGAGATCGCCAGCGCCTTCCGTCCCTACAACGGCATCTACATCACCCACCTGCGCTCGGAAGCCGACGCTTTTCTTGAAGGGCTGGAGGAGGCGCTGTCGATTGGACGCAACGCCGATGTCCCGGTCCAGATCTATCACTTGAAAGCGGCCGGAACCCGCAACTGGCACAAAATGGCCTCAGCCATGGAGCGCATCACCGAGGCCCGGTCACAGGGGACTGATGTCACCGCCGATATGTACACATACCCGGCGGCTGGAACCGGGCTGACTTCTGTGTTGCCCCCTTGGGCTGCAGCCGGCGACAAGCTGTATGAGAACATTCGCGATGGCGCTATGCGCGCCAAGATAAAGGAAGCTGCCCTCAATCCAACCGGTGACTGGGAAGCGATGGCCGACCTCGTAGGACCGCAGGGCGTAATGCCGGTCGGCTTCCTTAAGGAGGAAAATCAGCAGTATGTGGGCAAGCTTCTCTCGGAAACCGCAGCAGAACTGGGTGTGGACTGGCCCGACGCGGCCATGGACCTGCTCGCTTCCGAAGAGCAGCGCATCAGCACCTTCTACTTTGTGATGAGCGAAGAGAACCTGCGGCGTCAGCTTCAGCAGCCCTGGATCACGATCTCCACCGACGCAGGTGGGCTGGATCCGGCCTGGGCCGCGCCGACCGGCCCCTATCATCCACGCGCCTACGGCACCTACAGCCGCCTGCTCGGAAAGTACGTGCGCGAAGAAAAGGTAATTTCGCTGGAGGACGCGGTGCGCAAAATGTCATCCGCACTCTGCGACCGGCTCGGACTGCGTGACCGGGGCCAGTTGCGTGAGGGCTTCTTTGCCGACGTTGTGATCTTCGATCCGGAGACAGTCGCCGACCGTGCTACATTTACCGACCCTCACCAACTCTCAGTCGGTGTGCGCAATGTCTGGGTTAACGGCGAACGAGTCTACAGAGATGGCGCCCACACCGGGGCCACCCCGGGTCGCATCGTTTCCGGTCCGGGACGGCGAGCATGACCGCTGCTGACTGCGGCTTTTTCTTGGGGGCCCAGCTCTTGCTGGTCTCTTGGCAGGCAACCTGATGTCTATTTCTTCCACTATCGAGAGCTATCTTGAAGCTGCCGACACCGGAACGGCCTATACGCGCCGTACCTACCGAACGGCCATGAACCTCTTCCGCCAATATCTGGCCGAAAAGGGGATCCCGCCGGAAGTCAAGGACCTTGAAGACCTGGACGTCGACCGCTTGCTGGCGTTTTCTACCTGGCTCCTGGAGGCGGCCAGCATCGGCCAGCGAACGCTGACCACCTACCTGGCCGCCATGATGGCCTGGGTGAGCTACCTGCAGGTACGAGGCTGGTTGCCCTTCACGCCGCAGGAGTTGGCGCGCCTGCAGGAAGGGATCAAGCACGTTCGCAGAAATCAACGCCCGCCGGAGTTGATACCTCATCCCCCCCGCCCTGAGGAAATGGAGCTACTCGTCACTGCAGCACGCGAGTCCGTCCTGCGCCGCCCGGATGATCCGCGTGAACGGCTTGCCAAGCTGCGCGACATCGCCATCGTCGAGACGCTGCGTTGCACGGGGCTGCGCGTCGGCGAACTGGTTAGCATCACGCGCAAGCAGTTGGAAGACCAAGATAGGGCTGTGTGGGTCGTCGGCAAGGGCAACAAAGTCCGCCGCGTCTACTTCGACGAACGGTCATGGGAGGCGATCCACCACTACCTGCACGCGAGGCAACGGTTCGACGGCGCGACTGGCCGACCACTGTCCGAACTGCCGGTCTTTGCCCGCCATGACAGAAAGGCCGGCCCGAAAATTCTGCCCCTGTCGACCCAATCCGTCCAAAACACCATTCGCCGCCTGGCCGAGTCCTCAGGCCTCGGCGCAAAAGGCATAACCCCCCACGCGCTCCGCCACTATTTCGCCACCCGCATCTACCAGACCACACACGATCTGGCCGTCACCCAGACGGCGCTGGGACACGCAAGCCCGAACACGACCCGCATCTACGCTAAACTTGAGGACAACGCGGTGCGCGACGCCCATCGCGAGGCGTTTGAATCGAAGTGAGTAGAGGGAAGCGTCAAGCCTCGACCGGCCGGAAGCCTTACTTGCGACCGCTCCCGGTGTGAGGGTCCGCAATCAGCAGCCAGTAGGGAATAAAACCATAGTACCAGGCGAGTAGCAGCGCGATTCGTAACCCGTGTAAGCCGTCGCGCCATCCCTTGAGCGTAAGAAAGCGGCGCCGCAGCTCACGTACCGGCTGAAGGACCAAATTGTGCGGTCGCGGGCGAATGCCCTGCTCTTCGAGAATCCTGGCTTCGTAGCTGGCGTAGTTGCGCTGCTTGCAGTGAAACTGCCGCCAGTCTGCATAGTTGTAGTGAAGCAGCGGCTCCGCCAGAATACCGTCTTCTCCCTCCAGGATGACGACTTCGTGAACCTCTCTGCGTAGGTCGTAGCGGGCGCAGCCCCTACGCAAAAGGCGCAACTGAAAATCCGGGAAAAATCCGCCCCCCTGCATTTCACGGCCAACGATAAAGTTGCGGCGAGGAATCCAGAATCCGGCGCGGCGCCTATCTTGGCATGCTTGCAAGATCTCACGTGCCAGCGCTGGCGTGGCCCGTTCGTCCGCGTCAATGAACAGAATCCATTCACTGTTGATGCTGTCAAGCGCGGCCTGCCGCTGCCTGCCATAGTCGTCAAATGGACGCGCGACCACGCGAGCGCCCGCCTCTTTGGCAACGCCCCGCGTATCATCCAGGCTGCACGAGTCCCAGACCACGACTTCGTCAGTCCAGCCCTTCAGTGCGGCGATGCAGTCCGCAACGTTTTCAGATTCGTCCTTGGTGAGGATTACTGCTGTAAGGCGCAAAGTCAACCCGAAAGTCCTCCGTTGCGCAGACCCTCATCCGCCCCACGTCCGCAACTGCGCAAATTATTCCTACCCACCGAAGCTCAGCACCTTTGCATACGCATCCAGCTGCTCCCCCAACCGATCGCCGCTGAGACGGCCGCGGGAAAACTGGCGCCGGGCGGCCATCCCGTTCAAGCCCAGTCCCAGCCGCACGAGTGGCCGCAAAAGCAGATGGAATCCCTGCGGATAGCGGTGTGCATGGATTCTGAAGAAGCGGAAGCGGCTGGCCCACAGCCTTTCGAATGACCGCCAGCGGACCTGGCGGCTGCTGCGGCCTTCGTAGTGGACTATCTGCGCTGTAGGAACCGCATAGGTCGGCCTACCCGTTTCGCGCATGCGCAGGCACCAGTCCATCTCCTCACAGTACATGAAGTAGCCTTCATCCAGCAGGCCCACTGCGCGGATACTCTCTCCCCGCGCCATCAGCGCAGCACCGAGTACGAAGTCGACCGGAAATGGCGCGACCCCCAGCCATTGCCGGCGCGAATACCGACCGTTCAATCTGCTTTGCAAGAGCCGATGCACCAGGCGGCTCAGGCCCGGCAGCCCCGTCAGTGGAATGAGATCGAGAGCGATTTGCCCCAGCCCTGGAAACGCAAAGCCTCCATGTTGCAGCGCGCCGTCTCCATAATGCAATCGCGGGCCGCACACGCCCGCAGTCGGGTTGTCTCGCATGAAAGTGACCAGCTTGCCCAACGCGTCGTCCACCACCTCTGTGTCCGGATTCAGGAGGAGAACAAGATCGGGGGCCGAGGCAGCGCGTTCCTCTCTGTCTACGCCAAATCCCAACCCTCTGAGCGCGAAGTTATTGGCGCGCGTAAAGCCAAGGTTCTCGGTCATGGCGATGAGATTCGCCTGCGGGAACGTATCGGCCACCATCGGCGCGCTGCCGTCGTGACTGGCGTTGTCGACGACCGTTACGTCAACAACTAGCCAGTCGTCGCTTTGCCTTGCCGAGTCAAATACGCTATGCAGGCAGCGGCGCAGCAACTCGCGCACATTGTAGGAGACGATAATGACTGCCAAGCGCATAAATCTGTTTGGAATCTGGTCTGACGCCAAGGATCTGGCTTGGCGTCTACTCTGTACCTACATTTACGGTAATACGGTCGATGAAATCGTTGGGATGGCCATAGGCCTCATGAATCAACCCGCCCCACCACAGAACGTTCCCACCTGGCGGCCTCCCTTCGAAAAGTATGCAGCCGCTGACCTCGCCTGATTTTCCGGGCATCAGATACCAGGCACTTTCACCTTCGATTTCAAGGTTTTCCAGGTCCTCCTGGCGTCCGATAGCCCACCGGAAGGGATAGGGATAACCGGTTGTGCTGAAATTGAGTCCAAACCGAAACACACCGGGCCGTTCAAACCAGTACTTGCCCAGGTTTTCTGGCCTCGAAGCGATCGTGTTGAAGGTCTCATTGATGAAGTCCTCGGGGAATTGGTACTCCTGCCCCGGCCAGGGACCATTGGTGCGGACAGGCACATCGCCTTCATTCTTCACAAGGGCGCTGAAGCACAGCTTCTGACCGAGCGGGACACTAACGACTCGATTGACTTCGTTTACCCAGTCGATCTCGCCCTGAACTACGTCAGCCCGCGGCCTGCCTCCCATTTCTATCGTTAGTGTCCGAGTCACTCGCACGCGATTCCCGGCAAGATCGTTTGCCTCGCCAACCACCAGGTAATCGCCGTCAGGAGGTGGTTCTGCGTTTAAGTCCACGCCGCCAAAATACTTATATGTGTGATTGCCGGCTTCCTCAGGTTCGATGGTGTTCGGCCCCTCCGCGATGTGCACCTTCAGACTAGGCCTGTCTGGGTCCACAAGGTAGACTTGAATGTTCTGCACCTCCTTCGTCAGGTTGTAAGAGATGCTAACCCAGTCGTCCCGCAAGCCGTCCAGATTGGGACGGAATACCGTGGGCATGACCGCAAAGCTTTCCAATCTCGGCACTTCCGTGTCGCCGTTCTCCAGGGTGATGGCGCCGTCCGCAGTCTCCGAGTTGGCGCTGTCGTCCAAAGCCTGAATGAACCAGCGGTACTTCCCGTCCGGCAGGACTCGACTGAGGATTTCATTGGTCCCGCCATCCATCTGCTCAACTGCGGGTTCATCCATCACACCACCCCACAGCACACTGTAGTTGCCGGGAGAGCGGCGTCGGTCCTTGCGAAAGTAGAACCGTTCGCCTTCCTCATCTTCAAAAAAGATGCTGACGTAAGCGGAGCGGCTGAGCGTATAGCGTATCTCGGTAACGTCGGTGTCACCGTCGGCGTTGGGAGAAATCTGATCGGGCGCCACTGTCACGTCCCGCAGCAGCGGCCCAATACCCACATCCAGCCGGCCGCAGCCGGCCAGAAGCAAGGCGAGGACAAAAGTGCAAACTGTGTTTCTGTTCATGGCAAAGAGGGCTGGGGGCTCAATTCTGCGTACTACGCAAGTGCATCAAGTGCTTTCGTGACACCGTCGACGGTCTCCTCCACATCCGAATTACTCATGTATGGATCCACGATCAGTACCACCGATCTGGCAAGAATATCGAGCGAACGCTGGCACATGTCCGGCGCATAAGCTATGTCCCTTCTCGCCCAGCGCCAGGGTCCGCCGGTGTCCGTCCAGGTGCGCTTCGAAAGTATCGGTAACCAGTGTGCATATACATGGATGTCCTGCCGGTCCGGTCGGTACAGGACGCCGGCTGAGATGTTCTCGGCGTTCAGGGCATGTGCCACGGCTTGGGCCTTGGCTGGCGTCTCCAGGAACATCGTAAGAGTGATGGCGCTGTCGCCATCAGGGTCCGGAATCTCTCGAAATGTGACGCCCCTATCCGAGGCAGTCGATCCGATACCGGCCATCAACATCTCCTTCCTGGCCTTGGCGCCGGCAACGATGCCCTTCAATCGTCCCAGCTGCACGAGTCCGATGGCTGCCGGCATCTCCGCCATCCGGAAATTGGCGCCCCACAATACCTCAACGTCCGGTATCTCCAGCCGGTTCCAGGCGGCCACGTCGTGAAACATGAAGGCCCGTTGCCAGACCTGCTGGTCACTGGTCGTCACCATGCCGCCTTCCCCCGTCGTGATGATCTTGCTGAACTGCAGGCTGAAGCAGCCGACGTCGCCGATAGAACCGAGCCTGCGGCCCCGGAAGCTGGCCCCATTTCCCTGGGCACAGTCTTCGATAACCCGAAGCCCATGCCTGCTGGCAACTTCCATAATGGCATCCATTCGTGCCGGCGCCCCTCGCATATGTACCGGCATGATCGCCCTCGTGTGCGGGCTGATCTTGCGCTCCACGTCGGCCGGGTCGAGCGTCAGCGATTCATCAATCTCGGCAATGATCGGAATCCCTCCGACCGCCATGACAGCCGTAGCCGAGGCCATCCACGTATAGGCCGGCAAAATCACCTCGTCACCCGGCCCAATGCCGATTCCCTGCAGTCCAGTGATCAGCGCCGCAGTACCCGACGTGACCGCTAAAGCACGGGTCGCGCCGACCGATGACGCGAACGCCCGCTCAAACTGGTCAGCCTTCGATTCGCCTTCTTCATGGCCCGAAAATCGGAACAGCCGTTTGGCCCGCAACACGTCGAGAACGGCCTGCTCCTCCGCCTCATCGATCGCCTGACCACCGGGGGCCAGGGACGAATCTATTTTGCTGCGGGCAGGCGTCCCACCGTGTATGGCAAGCCGCGACGCACATTTCACCGTCATGCTTCTACCTCCCATGCGGCACGAAAACTGTCCTAGAGATTACCCGGGAGAACACGGCGCGCCCCACCAATTCCGGCCCTCCGATGTTCCCCCTGCTAGCGCGATCAGTATAACATAGCGCCAGGCGGTTGACAGTCTGCGGGAGTCGTGTTTAACTTCCCCAACTGTTCCGACCGTACACGAAAAACTCTGGAGTATATGAATATGGAAAAGATTCGATGGGGTATTCTGGGTACTGGACGCATCGCCGGAGACTTTGCAACCGGGCTTGCCGCCGAGTCCGATGCCGAAATCGTCGCCGTGGGTTCGCGTGCGCAGCAGACCGCCGACGAGTTTGCCGACAAATTCGGAATCTCGCACCGGCATCCCACTTACGACGCGCTTTCCGCCGACCCTGATGTCGATATCATCTATATCGCCACCCCGCACACTCTACACAAAGAAAATACAATCAGCTGCTTGAACGCCGGCAAGGCGGTGCTGTGCGAGAAACCCTTCGCCATCAATAGCACTGAAGCACAGGAGATGATCGATTGCGCCCGCGCCAACGGCATCTTCCTGATGGAGGCAATGTGGACGCGATTCCTACCCCACATTCGCGACATGGTCCGTCGCATCCAGGAAGGGCAGATAGGCGACATCCGGCTCTTTCAAGGAGACTTCTGCTATCGCGCACCTGTTAATCCGGCAAGCCGTGCTTTCAACCCCGAATTGGGCGGTGGCGCCCTCTTGGACATTGGCGTATATCCGATTTCGCTGGTCCATCACCTGCTGGGGAGCCCTACCCGCGTTGCCTCTATGGCGCACTTAGGAGAGACCGGCGTAGACGAGTTGGCCGGCATGCTCTTCCAATACGAGGACGGTGCGCTGGCTGTGATGTCCACGGCGGTTCGAGCCAACACACCCCATTCCCTGCTCATCAGTGGAACGCAAGGGGAGATTCGCGCCGACGCGCGTTGGTGGGCCCCATCCGGTTTCACCATCAGTCGGGACGGCCACGAGCCGGAGACGGTACGTCCGGAAATAATCGGAAATGGCTGGAACTATCAGGCTGTCGAGTGCGGCCGCTGCCTGCGTGAAGGTCTGACCGAACACGAACTTATGCCGCTGGACGAGTCGCTGGCTATCATGCGTCTGATGGACGGGTTGCGCGAAGACTGGGGGTTGCGCTACCCAATGGAATGAGAACGAGACCTGACCCGATTGATACTTCAAGAGCAGCCGTGTAAGGCTGCTCTTTTCGTCTACCCGATTGCCTTCCGGCAGTAATACAAGCTGCCCCGCAGTAAGTCCACGATCCGGCTGTCAGGCGCACCCGCCTCCAGGGCGTCGGGATGCAACTCCAGCGAGATGGAATAAGAGTAACCGTCCGCGGCCATGCGGGAAAGCAATGCGTTGAGCCGCAGCGAGCCGTCCTCGGGACGGCGGTGTTCGCTGCCGTCGAAGTTGCTCAAATGCACGTGCTTCACGCGCTTCCCCCAGCGGTCGTAAACCTCCAGGGGGTCAAGTCCCCAGGTGCCCAGGTGGGTCGTGTCCAGGGTTATGTGAGGAAACCGAGTGATCTCGTCGAGGGTCGCTCGGCTATGCGCGTTCCATCGCGCCGGGTTGACGCGCCTGCCCAAAAAGCGGATGGCCGGCAGGTTTTCGATGCAAAGTAGAACGTCGGTCGAGCTCTGAAGCGTCGCGTAACCTTCAGTGAGCCAGGTCGCATATTGGCGGCCGGAATCGAAAGGATTCGGCAGCAACAGATTGCGCCCCGCAGCCTGTAGAAATGCATATCCGAAGCGCATGGGCAGGTGGTGGACCACCACTTGCGCGCTCAACTCGGCGGCCAGTTCTGCCGTGCGGGCGACAGCGCCGGACTCGGTCTCCCCCCAGCCGCTGCAGTTGCGGCTGAATGGGCTGTGGAGAGCCGGGATTGGCAACGAGTGGCTTTCCATTAAGTGTCGCAAGTAGTCGGACTGGCGCGTGTCCCAACGATGATCGATAAGCATCTCGATGCCGTCGAAGCCGGCCTCAGCCGCGAAAGCAAAGACACGGTCGATACTGTAATTGTAGAGCGAGCCGGTGGACAGGATGAATCGCATTTCAACTCTCTGGAAAAGTGTTACTCGCGCCTGGCAACTCTGGGCACGACAATCTGGCCGTCACAGGGGCATCGTCAAACAGCGACTATCCGTGTCACAAATTGCGCAAATGATGTCGGCTGGCGGCCGAGCAACCAGCCCAGGACGTTACCGTTACCTGTCAGTCCGTAGCGGTCGTAATAGCGAAACATCGCGGCCAGATATCCAATCGTCGCTGAGGGCATCCCGCTTGCACTGGCGGAGCACTCCCACATCTCTAGTTCTGTTTCAACGGCCTCAACCGGTCGCTGCAATTGGGAGGCAAGGGTCTGGGCTATCTCTTCCGAGGAAAGACTGGCGGGCCCGGCCAGTTCGTAAATCGCTCCATCATGACCGTCTTCGGTCAGAACGCGTGCAGCCGCCAGGGCAACGTCATTCAGGTCAACGAGCGAGAAACGGGCCCGAATATTATACGGCACCACATACCTGCCTGTCGTCGCAATGCCATCAAGGTAGGCAAGCAAGTTCTGCATGTACGCGCAAGGCTGGAGAATTGTGAAAGGCAGGCCGTGGCGAAGGATCTCCTCTTCCACGCGCAGCTTCTGCCAGTGGTGGGGCATCTCTTCGGTCTGCGGGTGAAGCACCGAATGGTAGACAATGTGTCCGACGCCGGCCGTTCGTACAGCCTCCATCGCCATACGGCCCACCTCAAGCTCGCGAGGATACATATTGGGGCAGATGAGATAGAGCGCTTCGACCCCGATGCACGCCTCCCTCCACAAGCGCGCATCCGCCAAGTCGCCGATGACTGTATCGGCTGCAGGCAGGCTCTTAGCTTGCTCAGGCTGGCGCAGCCACGCACGCACCGGCTGTCCGGCCTGGGCCAGTGCATCAAGGACGGCCCTGCCGGTCTTGCCGGCCGCGCCGGTCACCAGGATCATTTGGGGATTATCTCATCGACAGAAACGGAAAAACCTCTCAAAACAACAGAACGGACGGTTTCCCCATCACTCCATTTTCCGAACTGTTCGTAGGTTCCGTCCTGTAAGACATAGACTTCAACAGTCCGATCCAGGGGATCGATTATCCAGTACTCGGGCACGCCTGCCTCTTCGTAGAGTAAGTATTTCAGGCTACGGTCGTGAGCTTGGTTGGAAGGAGAAAGCACCTCGATCGCCAAGTCTGGAGCACCTTCAATGTAAGTCTCTCCGACTATACCGAGCCGGTCTTCGCGAACGAATAGTATGTCGGGCTGTACAGGGTCTCCCAGCTTTTCGGGGAGAAGAACATCGATGGGTGCACCGAAAGCCGTTCCCACTTTGTGGACCTCAAGAAACGATTCCAGAAAGTAAGAGAGCCGGAAAATGACTCGCTGGTGCAAAGGACGCGGCGCCGCCGACATGTAGAGTTCTCCCCGTATAACTTCGTAGCGCTTGCCGTCATCTGGGAGAAGTGCATAGTCCTCATACGTCCACGCACACCCGGTGGGAAGCTGAACAGTCTGTGCCGCATAGGTAGCTGTCACCGATTCCCGTACTAACCGCAATTCTCCTATCCTTTCCTATGGAAGACAGCCGCGTAAAATGGCCGGCAACCCGGTGAGCTACCGGCCACTATTGACTCCCTACTTGTCAGTCAAAATAGCGACTATTCGCCGCCCTCTACCAGTTCGACTTCGATGGGCGTGTAGCTGTCACCCATAGTATCGCCATCCAGCAGCCCGAGGGCCGCCTCGGCCAGATCGGTACGGAACGCACCATCGCTCGGGGCTTCGGCGATGACGCCGCCGTCTACGGACACCTGAACCGTCTGGTCCCACAGCGCCTGGTCCATCACGCCAATGCCCGCAGGTGAAGGCCAGATCAGCTTATTGATCTCATTCAGCTGCCAGCTCATGTGGCTCTGGCCGAGAGTGGGACCGTTGTCGAGGACCACCTGAACACAGGCGTCGAAGTTATCGCGACAGAACTGCCACCCCTTGAAACTGGCGGCAAGGAACCGAATGGCGATGTCCTCATTGCCCTCCTCCGCCAGCCAGGCCTCGCGCGCGAAGACATGGTCCTGCAACATGGCTGTGCCGACGTCGTTGAAGTCGATGACCACCAGATCGGACGGCTGATACAGTTCACCCGTCTCAGGGTTGATCGCTTCCAACACCTGGGCGTACTCGTTGTAAATCATCGCCTGCGCCGCGTCGAGTTCCCGGTTGAGCAGCGCCAGCATGTCGAAACTCTGCTGGATGACGGTGACATCGTCTGGGTTGTTCGGATCGATACCCTCTGCCCGCATCGCCACGAACAGTTCATGCTCATTGCCGAATCCCCAGGTTCCGACCTTCTTCCCCGCCATGTCGGCGATCGTTTCCACCGGGGCGTCGGCCCAGGAGACTTCAAGGGTACCGCTGCGCTGGAATACCTGAGCGATGTTTACCAGATCTGCCCCTTCAGCCCGCGATGCCAGCACCTTGGGTACCCAGGCCAGGCCGAACTCGGCTTGGCCGGAAGCGACCACCTGCTGGGGCACGATGTCGACCGCGCCTTCAAGAATGGTCACGTCCAGGCACTGCTCCGCGTAAAAGCCCTGATCGACGGCGGCAAAATAGCCGGCGAACTGCGACTGGGTCACCCACTGCAGTTGCAGCTTGACCGCCGTGGTTTCGGCGCAACCCTCGTCGGCTGCCGCCATGTCCCCGCCGGAATCCATTGCCGGTGCTGCAGGCACGCAGGCCCCCAGAACCAGGACAAGGAGCACACATCCGGTCAGCAAAAGTGATGTTCGGTTCTTCATGAGATCCTCCCGATGATCTGTGATTGCGTGACACGACTCTGACTAGGCGCGGAAAGTCGGATGCCAGGGCAGGGCCAACCGTTCCGCAAGTAGAATAACGAGATAGATTGAAATACCGATAAGACAAGCGACGAGAATGGCGGCCCAGGCCGATGCGAAGCGGAACAAAGCCGCCTCTTGGGTAATGAAGACGCCCAAAGCTATACGTGGACCGCCGAAATACTCGCCCACAATTGCCCCGATCATGGCAAGCGCCCCCGCTACCTTCAGGCCGCTGAACAGGGATGGCAGCGCGTTGGGGATTCGCAGTTTGAACAGGATTTCGGAGTCGCTGGCTGCATAGGAGCGCATCAGCTCCAGCGAACGGTTATCGACCGAAATCAACCCGCGCAAGGTATTGATCATGATGGGGAAAAAGATCATGACCGTCACGATCGCCATTTTGGAGAACGGATTATCGATACCAAACCAGTTGTTCATAATCGGCGCAAAAGCAATAATCGGCATCGAATTGGCCGCAATGGCGAAGGGAAGCAGTGCCTCGCGCGTTGCGCTCCAACGAGTTGTAGCTAACGCAACCGCGATGCCAGCCAGCGTGCCCATCGCCATTCCACCTAGCGCTTCTTTCAACGTGAACCAACTGGCCGCCAGAATTGGTGTCAGGTTGCTTCCCCGCAATACCGAAACCCTGCGGGCCCCAAGGGGAAACTCCCACCAACGCGCCTCTTGCATTGTCGCCTGCATTTCAGGAGTCGGCTCGCCAGGCACGACTACAATGAAACGGTTGTCAAGGGATATCTCTGAGACCGGGTCCTCTTTCGGAACCGCTCCGTCCAGGAGGACTACCTGAACGAGATTGCCAACGATTGCCGAAGGCTTCGGCAGAAGGAACTGCTGGATATTGAAGGCAGTCACCAGCGCTTCCCACAAGAAAATAAGCGCAACGAGAATAAGCACCGGCGCCCAGATACGCTGCCTGCTCTCGCTCATGCCGGCGCCCTGCTGTTTTCCTGGCCGCCTTCGCTGATGCGCAGCGCCTCTCTTACCTCTGTCTCTAATTCGAAAAAGCGCACGTTGCTGCGGGTCTCGGCATTTCTCGGTTGAGGCAGATCAATCTCGATATCGGCGGTGATACGCCCCGGGCGGGCAGACATCACGATCACCCTGGTGGATAGAAAGACGGCTTCAGTGATACTGTGCGTGACAAAAAGTACTGTTGTGTTCGTTTTCCTCCAGATGTTAAGGAGCTCCAGATTAAGCCGCTCTCTCGTCATC
Source organism: Caldilineaceae bacterium (assembly GCA_022821585.1). GTDB lineage: Bacteria > Chloroflexota > Anaerolineae > Caldilineales > Caldilineaceae > Bin5. The sequence continues at coordinate 205,470 of JAJEDI010000050.1, read as the reverse complement.
TCGTCGAGCGCGCCGAACGGCTCGTCCATCAGCAATATCGAAGGTTCGAATGAGAGCGCACGCGCAATGGCTACCCTCTGCTGCATTCCGCCGGACAACTGCCACGGGTAGTGTCCGGCAAAGTCGGTCAACTCCACCAGCTCCAACATGGCCTGCGTGCGGCGGTCCTTTTCCGTGCGACTGAACTGCATCAACTCCAGCGGCAACTGCACATTCTTGGCTACATTGCGCCAGTCGTAAAGCGTGGCGGCTTGGAAGACGATCCCGTAGTCCTGATCGAGCCTTGCTTGGCGGGCGCTTTTCCCGTTAATCGTGGCAATTCCGGAGGTGGGCTGTATTAGGTCGCCCACAACGCGCAGGAGAGTCGATTTGCCGCAACCGGAAGGGCCGATCAGCGAAATGAAGTCGTTCTGCTCGATCTGCAGGTCGATCTCTTTAAGCGCGTGGACCTGGTCTGCGGCGCCTTCTCCAAAGATCATATCGACGTTTTCGAGAACGACTACAGGTCCTGTCATAGGTGATCTCTACACGGGAGAGGCGGCTGGAACACGTCTGCGTAGTCCGACCCAGAGGTGGTGTCGATTGTAGCATACGCCAGGAGAGGAAGCCAATCTCCAAAAAGCTCACGGGGCCGGCCATAACAGTTCAAGTGCGACGGACAATCTGAATTTTCAGTAGCACCTGAAACCGCGTTTTCGGAAGCGGCCAGGGCAAATATTCTGGTTAAGAATCGCTCTTTTCTGGCTCCGGAAATCTTCAACCGCGAGATCATCGATGTCAATGGCAGAATGGGCGGCTGGACTATCCAATTCACAATGTCAATCGATGATAGCCTTCGGGAACGAAAAAGCTAAGAGAAACTTCCAGGAATCTACACGGATTATGTGAGGATTCGTCAGATAATGTATTCTGTCCACAAAGCGCGGGAAATTGCGCCAGGCGAGTTCGTCGTCAATTAGCTGACCGATTTGAAGTGCACAATTGGGATCGTATGATTTAGAGCTGACGAGTTCCGACCATTCTATCCGGGCCCTGAACCCCAATCGCTTCGTTAACATAACGAGGGAGACTGCGCCATGCCTGACAGACTGCCGCACATACTGATCTTCAACCCAGACCAGTGGAGAGGAGATGTTCTCGGCCACATGGGCAACCCCGGCGCCGTGACACCAGTGCTTGACCGGTTCGCACGCACGGAAGGCGTTTCCTTCGCCAATGCCTTCTGCCAGAATCCCGTCTGTACGCCGAGCCGCTGCTCCTTCATGACCGGCTGGTATCCTCACGTACGCGGCCATCGCACCATGTTCCACATGCTGCGTCCGGACGAGCCAATGCTGCTGCGAAAACTGCGCCAAAACGGCTATTTTGTCTGGTGGGGCGGCAAGAACGATGTCGTTCCCGCCCAGAACGGGTATGCCGACTACTGTGACGTGAAATATGCCCCGCCTCAGCCGCAGCGTCTCATGCAGAACCCGCACCAGCTTGCTGAGTGGCGGGGCGACTCGGACGGCGACAACTACTACTCCTTCTACGTCGGCCGCAGCGAGATTCCTGATGGCGAGTCGGTGGCCTTCGACTCCGACTGGGCCATGGTGGAGGGCGCGATCGAACAGATCGAGAACGCGCCGTCGGACCAGCCTCTCTGCATATATCTGCCGCTCTCATATCCCCACCCGCCCTACGCCGTCGAGGATCCCTGGCACAGCCGGATCGACCCGGCCAATATTCCTGACCGCACGCCTACGCCCAATGGGCCCCGCGGCGGCTGGGACAACCTTCCCAGTCTGATGAAAGGGATCTATGACGGGCAGCAGATGCAGGGTTGGTCCGAGGAGCGCCTGCGAGAGTTGCGGCGAACCTACTACGGAATGTGCGCACGCGTGGACCACCAGTTTGGCATGGTCCTGGAAGCGCTGAAAAGAGCCGGCATGTACGACGATACCCTCGTCTTCTTCTTCTCCGACCACGGGGACTTCACAGGCGACTATGGCCTCGTCGAAAAGACGCAGAACACCTTCCAGGACTGTCTGACCCGCGTTCCCCTCCTGGTAAAGCCGCCGGCAGGCACGCCGGTGTCGCCGCGCGTCTCCGATGCGCTGGTGGAGCTAATCGACTTTCCCGCGACCGTGTACGCACTCACCGGAATCGAGGCGGGATACGACCACTTCGGCCGTTCGCTGCTTCCTCTGCTCGCCGGCCAAACTGACAGCCACCGCGATGCCGTATTCTGCGAGGGCGGCCGCCGGCATGGCGAGCGTCAGTGCATGGAACTGGAGAGCAACGCCAGCCCCGGGTTCCTCTACTGGCCGCGTCTGCGCCTGCAAACGAGCGAAGGACCGGAACACACGAAGGCTGCCATGTGCCGGACCGCTGAACACAAGTATGTCAGGCGTTTCTACGAGCAGGACGAACTCTACGACCTGCAGGCCGACCCGCGCGAAACGCGCAATCTTGTCGCCGATCCCGCCTATGCCGATCTGCTCGCGTCCCTTAAAGAGCGCATGTTGCACTGGTATATGGAAACCAGCGATGTTGTGCCTTTCGAAACCGATATGCGGAGATGAAAGTGATCTGTGAGCCCGCAACTACGAATCGGAGACCTGCCTTTGAACGACCAGGCGCTCCAGCAGGGAAATTACGAGGAAGAAGACCATGCCGGTGAGCGAAGCGAAGAGAATCGCCGCCCACAGTTTTTCCGGCCCGGTAGCGTAGTACTGGTTGAAATTGAGGATGACCCGGCCGAGTCCGTCGGCGATGCCGCTGGGCAGTTCACCGATGATGGCGCCAACCACGCTGGCCGTGGCCGAGACCTTGAGAGCCGTGAAGATGTAAGGCAAGGCAGCCGGAACCCGCAACTTCCACAGAATCTCCCAGGGTGTGGCTGCGTAGGAGTGCATCAACTCGATCGCGGTAGGTTCCGGCGAGCGTAGCCCCTGTAATGTATTGATCGTTACCGGGAAGAAAGTCAGATAGGCCGCGATCACCGCAACCGAGAACCAGCTGCCCCCTAGCCAGATAACGACCATCGGCGCAATTGCCAGCAGAGGCACGGTTTGCGATGCCACCACATAGGGCAGCAACCCCCGCTCCAGCAGCCCTGAGTGCGCGAACGCGACGCCAAGCACGAAGCCGAGACACCCGCCGAAGAGAAAGCCGAAAACGGCCTCCTGTAAGGTGAAGAGCGAAGCACGCAGCAGTATCGTCAGCAGGATTGTGTCGCTGCCCCGCCGCGGCGGCTCGAAGATCGTCTGCAAAATGTCCCACACGTGCGGCATCGCCCTGTCATCGGCCCGCACCGGCAGTTCCACTTCACAAAGGCCGACTGAGCCGCACAAAACACCGACGGTCTCGCCGCCGTCCGCCTGGACTGGAACGGTGCCCAGCAAATACGCGCCCCCCGGTGCCCCCAGCAACTTATAGGCCTCCCAGAACAGCGCCAGCAGCAGCATGATCAGGATGAAATAGCGGACGGCCTTGAACGACGACAGTCTGGCGAACTTCACAGTACCTCCGCAAAAGGCTTTCGCCGCAAAAAGCGCCCCCCGCCTGCGGCGCCCATCCAGCTGTCCCCGTCTACAATCACCTGCCCCCGCAGAAGTACCTTCTCGGCCCAGCCCCGCACGCGCATTCCCTCGTAGACGTTGTAATCCGTGTTCATATGGTGCGTGGCCGCAGAAATCGTGTGCTCCTTGTTCGCATCCCAGATAACAATGTCAGCGTCAGATCCGACAGCGATCGTGCCCTTGCGCGGATATAGCCCAAAAATCTTCGCCGGATTCGTGCTTGTGATCTCAACAAATCGGTTGGCGCTGTAGTGACCGCCGCCCACGCCTGCATGCCACATGACCGGCATGCGGTCCTCGATGCCCGGCATGCCGTTCGGAATCTGATGAAAGCCTTCCTTGCCCAACTCCTTGCCTGCTATGCGTCCATCCACGCCGCCCTCGTACCAGAACGGGCAGTGGTCTGTGGAAACAGCCTGCAGGCCCCCATCTGCTAAGGCCTTCCACAGAATGACCGCATCCTTTGGCTGTCGCACCGGCGGCGAGCATACGTATTTGGCCCCCTCGTACCCGGGCTTGGCAAGGTCCTCCTCAAAAACAAATAGGTACTGTGTGCAGGTTTCCCCCATCACGCGAAAGCCCTTGGCCCGCCCCAGCGCAAGCTGCTCGACCGCCTCGTCGCAGGTCATGTGGACGACGTACAGAGACGCCCCGCTGATTCCGGCCAGGGCCACCGCCCGCCCCGTCGCCTCCGCTTCTGCCATGGCGGGGTGGGCCGTGGCATGATACTTCGGCGCTGTCTTACCTTCGTCCAACAGCCTCTTAGTCAGGTCGGCGATCACATCTCCGTTCTCCGCGTGGACCATGATCAACAGACCGTGCTCTGCGGCAACCTGCATGGCGCGGAATAGCGTCGTGTCATCGACCTGAAAAAGTCCTTTGTAGGCCATGAATAACTTCAGACTGGTGATCCCCTCATCGACAACCGAGGGGATTTCAGCCATGACATCATCGCGCAGGTCTGTGATCGCCACGTGAAATCCGTAGTCGATCGCAGCTTTGCCGGCAGCCTTGGCGTGCCAGGTCTCTATTCCTTCCTTGAGCGTGCCGCCCACCGGCTGGATGACAAAATCTATGTGCGTCGTCGTGGCGCCGAACGCCGCCGCGCGCTGGCCCGTGAAAAAGTCGTCCGAGGAGACAGTGCCGCCAAAAGGCAGCTCAAGATGGGTATGAACGTCAATGCCTCCCGGCAGGAGCAGCTTGCCTTCGGCGTCGATCACGTTCGCACCTTCGGTGGGCAGTTCGAGCCCGATCAACGCAACCCGCTCGTCCTCAATCAGGAGATCGGCTTTCACGCTATCAGCCGCGGTGACTATCGTTCCGTTCTTGATCAGAGTTGGCATTTGTGGGTTCGGCTCCTCTCCGGTCAGACTTCGTGTTCAGGATACGTCTGTAAGCTAGTGCAAATGACACGCCCCACGCGCACGTCAGTCAGCCACAATCTTGTCGTACATGTCCGGCCTTCGGTCCCGGAGGAACTGCCAGGTGTCCCGCACATCCCGTATCATGTCCAGGTCCAGATCGCGGATGATCATCTCCTCTTCGAATGGATCGCCCTGGCCTGGAAGATCATCGCGCTCACCGAGCGTGGTCACAAACTCACCTCGAGGCGTACAAAAATAACTTTGTCCGTAGAAATCATTGTCGCCTAGTTCCGCTTCGACGCCGACACGGTTGATCGTGCCAACAAAGTAGCCATTTGCGATGGCGTGGCTGGTCTGTTCGATGCGCCACAAATGCTGAGAGAGGCCGCGCGAAGTGGCGGACGGGATAAAGACGATTTCGGCGCCGTTCAATCCCAGCATTCTCGCGCCCTCAGGAAAGTGGCGGTCGTAACAGATATATACGCCAACCTTACCCACAGCCGTGTCGAAGACCGGGTAACCTAGATTCCCGGGACGAAAATAGTATTTCTCCCAAAAGCCGGGCAGGTGAGGCAAGTGCGTCTTACGGTATTTGCCCAGGTAGCTCCCGTCAGCGTCAATCACGGCCGCTGTGTTGTAATAGAGACCTGGCTGATCCTCCTCATACAAAGGAACGATCAGCACCATTCTTGTCTCAGCTGCCAGCCTCTGCATCCGCTCGGTAGTCGGTCCGTCAGGGATCCGTTCGGCGAGACCGTACCAATGCGGGTCCTGCACCTGGCAGAAATAGGGCCCGTGGAAAAGCTCCTGGAAGCAGAATATCTGCACGCCCTGTTCAGCCGCCTGCCGGGCGTATTTCTCGTGCTTCTGGATCATTGACTCCTGATCGCCTGTCCAGGAAGCCTGGAGCAACGCGCCGCGGACAATTCGGGACATTCGAGGTCCTCCTGTTTAGTAGCCGGGAAAGAGATTACTCAGGTTTAGCTACATCTTGAGCCAGTTAGCTGCGAAGACCGGCAGACTTCCTCCGGGGCCAACAATCTCCGATGACCTGCCGGGTCAACCCAGTTCTTCAAGCACAGATCCGTACCCTAGCGCACGCAACTCCTGGGTCACATACTGCACAACGGCCTCCTCCATCGCACGCGGATACGCTACCTCCCACTGCTCGCAAATGGCAGGCCCGTACTCCCGCATGACCCGCGCCAGTCGCAAGGGAATGCGCATCGGCCCGTCGGGCGATAAAGAGTCTGTCAGCAAGGCTTCCTCCACACACTGGCGGTGGTGCGGGAGTAAGAATCCGTTCAAGGCTTTGACGCCGCGATCCCGGCGGGCTCCGCTCGCCACACACAGTACATTCGTGAGCGCCAGCAGGATGAAGGAGTTGCCCGCCGCGCCCACCAGCTTTTCCCCGCGTCCCACGACTACGGGTGTCATCGAGACACAGCGCCAGAATTCAGGAATCTCCCTGAGTAACAGCTCCGCAGCCGCCTTCCGCGTAAGGCCATCCCCAGGCCGCGGCAGCCAGGATAGGACCCCGTCCTCCTCGTACAGCACCCGTGTCTCGCCCGAAACTACCTCGGCGGAGTCCCCTTCGTGTAGCCAAACATCCAGTCGCATCGCCTCGTCCGTCATAGCATTGACCATCCGGCCTTCGAACATCATGCGTATGAAGACAAGGGGACGGATTTCTGATAGCCAAGTTTCGACATTCCCGTGGAATTCATCGAACTTGGCGCTATCTATCAACAGGTGTGCGTCAACGTCGCTCCAACTGTCTGCCGTCTCTTTGCCGAAACTACCGGTCAGCCAGGCTGCGCGAACGCCATCGTCGGCTTGGACGCTCGCAGTTAGCGCATCGATGAAGCGGGACTGCGCGGACGTCATACAATCTCACCGGCTGAAGCCTCAGTCACCAACTCGAACAGCCGGTTGGGGCTGAGGGGAATCTCGCGCACCTCTAGTCCGATATCCCTATAGGCATTGTCGAGGGCCTGTGCAAAGAGCGCGCCGACCGGAATCGCGCCGGCCTCGCCTGCCCCCTTCACCCCCAGTGGATTCAGCGGCGACGGCGTCTCCACGTGGTCGCTCACGATGTTCGGAACATCGGTGGCTGTGGGAAGAAGGTAGTCCATTAGCGACGCGTTGCGCAGCGCACCGTTCTCGTCGAAATGCAGCTGCTCATAGAAGGCATTGCCGATTCCCTGGGCTACGCCGCCTTGGATCTGTCCTTCTAGAATCAGCGGGTTGATCACTGTGCCGCAATCGTGGACTACAACATATTTTTCGATTTCCAGGGTAAATGTTTCCGGGTCCACCCTCAGTATCATGGCGTGAACACCGGATGCCGTCGCCCCCCTTTCCGGCCCAAAGTACTCGGTGGCCTCCAGCCCAGGCTCGGTGCCCGGTTGGACGGCGCCGCGCATGGGATTGGCCTCTGCCGCGAGTTGCCCGAGTGAAATCGACGTCTCCGGCACGCCTTTGACCTGCACGCGCCCTGCAATCAATTCCAGGTCCTCTTCGGCGGCTTCCAGTTTATCACCTGCCAATTTCAGGATTTTTCCCCGCACCTTGACCGCGGCTGCGTGCATTGCGTTCCCCGCCACGACCGCGCCGCGGCTGGCAAACGTGCCCGCTCCCCAGTAGAAGAGGTCAGTGTCTCCGGTGACAATGTGGACGTCGGATACCGCCACGCCGATCTGTTCGGCCACAACCTGTGCAAAACTGGTGTAGTGGCCCTGGCCCTGCGTTCCCACACCGGTAGCAACGCTCACCTTGCCGCTGGCCTCGACGGTCACCCTCGCTCCCTCATAGGGGCCGATGCCGGTGCCTTCGATATAGTTGACGACGGCGATGCCGACCCGTTCTCCGTTTGCCTCACGCCGGGGCTGCTCCTCGCGAATGAACTCCTGATAACCGATTAATTGCAACGCCCGGTCGAGGGCAGGCTCGTAGTTGCCGCTGTCATAAACAAGCGGCGTGAAATCCTGAAAGATAATCTCATTGTTGTAGGGGAAGCTATCCGGTGGGATGAGATTCCTACGCCGGATTTCAACCAGTTCGATGTCCAGTTCTTTCGCGGCTGCATCCATCAACCTTTCCATCACGAACACGCCATGTTGGCGGCCGGCGCCGCGGTAAGGGGTAACGATCGGTTTATTCGTAAAGACGCTGCTGAACTCCGAGTGGTAACTCGGCACAACATAGGGGCCGAGGAGTGTGCATTGGCTGCTTAAGGGAACGGTCAGGCCGTAGGGTGCGTAGGCGCCCGCGTCGTGAATAAAAGAATCCTTTATGCCCAGAATAGTTCCGTCGCCCTTCAATGCGATAGCAGCATCATGCACTTGACCACGCTCCTGCGTGGTGGCATAGAAGTTCTCCTCCCGGTCCTCAATCCATTTGACCGGCCTGCCCAAAAGTAGCGTCGCCCACGCCAGCAATACCTCCTCCGGGTAGAACATCATAATCTTGGGCCCGAAGCCCCCGCCGATAAAGGGGGCGATGACGCGCACTTGGTGCTCCGACAGCCCCAACATGGCGGCCAAACCGTTGCGAATAGCTATTGGCGCCTGGGTCGTGTCCCAAACTGTCAGCCTCTGGCCTTTTTCATCCCAACTCGCGACGATTCCCCGGTTTTCCAACGCCGCCGCCGTTCCCCGGTCGTAGTGAAAGCGGCGCCGGATGACTAAGTCGGCCTCGGCCTCAGCCTGCGTCCAGTTTCCCTTGGTCTGGGTCACGCGCGCACCGATATTATGTCCCAGGTCCTCGTGTACCAGCGGGGAGCCCTCGCTCAGCGCGGCTTCCAGTCCTGTGACTGCGTCCAGGGGTTCGTAATCGACAAAAATGTCATCGAGCGCGTCCTCTGCCAGATACCGGCTCTCGGCTATGACCATCGCCACCGCCTCGCCTGCATGGCGTACCTTTTCCTTGGCCAGAGGCACCTGCGTGCGCTGATGAAATTCGAGTTGCTCTACGGGAGGTGGAGGTACCAGCAGAGGTCCCGGCTGCCAGAATTCGCCCAGGTCGCCGGCAGTGTAGACTGCCGCCACCCCAGGACGTCGACTTGCTCCCTCAACGTCGATTGAGTGAATTAGGGCGTGGGCCAGATCACTGCGTAGAAATGCCGCGTGCAGCATTCCGTCAAGCTGTACATCGTCCGTGAAGAGCGCACGCCCAGTCAGAAGCCGCGGGTCTTCGTTGCGCTTGATCGGCTGGCCGAACTGGCGTGTGGACATAGATTAGCAGAATCGCCGAGTTTTGGGTGACCTTAACGCAGTTGGACCAAATTCTATCTTCTGGAAAGTAATCTTCACTGTGTTTCGCAACAAGAAATCGAATTGGCGCCTGCCCATGGCCTCGCGCCTCTTCACCCTCTCGTCCCCAGACTCAGCCCTTTGCAGGCGCTGTCACAGCACTAAGTTCCTCGTGAAGCGCCTCTGCGTCTTCGTTACGGGAGGACTTCAACCAGTTTCCCAGTCCCAATGCGACCGGGTAAATGGCAATATTCAGCACGTACACGAGCAGCACGGCTATTAGGTGGTCCGGTACAGTGAATGACGGAAAGAACTGTAGATATTGGAACGCGATCGTGGGCTGGGCGACGATCGAGAATCCTACCATAAAGCCTCCTGCCGCAGCCAGCCTGACCTGCCAGTCACCTGGCCTGAAGCCGAACCGCGCCATCCACTGGTATGTCAGGTCCAGAAGAACGGCGCCTAGGATGAAGACTAGGGTCAACCTGGGCGAAGCACCGCTGACTAGGTCGGCAAAGCTGGTCGACGCGATTCTTAACCCAAAATAGAAGAGCGCGAATGCAGTTGCTGACCAGGGGCCGGGGGCAACCCGCCGCGCCGCGACCGACAAGAAGAACGCGGAAACACCAACTATCGTCGGATAGAGCCAGACCGGACGCTGCGCCACATAGCCTTCCACCTTGCCCATTTCCCACTCTGACGAACCGACAATGAGAAATATACAGAACCCGATTGCGAGGAAGAACAGATTGACAAAGCCGCGCCAATCTGCAGCGGAAAAACTTTTCCCAGCGGCCCAAAGTCGTTCCCTGTTCAAAAATTGGCTTCGACTCCGTGCGTCACTTCCACCTCTGGCCGGTCCCACTCTGTTCCCGCCGCCCATCAATAGGCCGACAGCGAAAACCGGCAGACTCGCTGAAGACAAGGCAATGAATATGTGGGGAGGACTCCAGGCCGTCAAATCGATCCCATACAATTCATGCCAAATGGCGTCCCCGGGAATGGAGAACAGACCGTATCCGGCCACGAGCACGACGGCGCCTACGTACGGACTTCGTCGAACCCAACGCCGGGGATCCATGACACCCGCTCTGAGATTGGGAACGGCGAGGGCTGTCAATCCGCCAACTGCGACGAGAAACGCCAGCAGAAAACCGGCGTAAATCATCAGGTGTGGCGGCCACAGAAAGTCCTCTCCTCCGGGGACGATCCCAGTGACGACATGCTCGCTGAGATCCCAGTATCCCCCAATGCAAATCAGCAAAGCGCCAATGCCAACCAGAAGCGCCAACACCTTGGAAAGTCGGGGGGATGTGGAAATGGCACGCCCGCTCTGCGGGATTCCCGAAGAGTCTTCGCCCCCAGAATGTTTTATTGGCGAAAGGAATGACCACCATGCCAGAAATGCTAAGACGCCAATTGTCAGTCCGGAAAAAACTAAGCCCTGCAAAAACAGTGAACTCACGAGGATTTCTCCTGTATCAATCTGGCGCCCAACTGCACGGCCTCTACAATCTTTTGGTATCCCGTGCAGCGGCAGATGTTGCCCGAAAGCAGATCGCGAATCTCCTCTTCCGTCGGATTGGGATTCTCCTGCAGAAACGGGACCAGCGACATCAGGATGCCCGGCGTGCAGAATCCGCACTGCAGCCCATGCCTTTCCCAAAAACCGTGCTGTATCGGATGTAACGCCTGCGCACCGCCGTCCAAACCTTCAACCGTTGCCACTTCTCGTCCGTTCGTCTGAACTGCAAAAAGTAAGCAGGAGCGGACCGCCTCATTGTCGACCAGAACTGTACATGCGCCGCATACCCCGTGCTCGCAGCCAACATGCGTGCCAGTCAATCCAATTTCGTGGCGCAGGAAATCGCTCAGCAACAAGCGCGGCTCGACCGAGCATTCATATTCGCGGCCATTCACCGTAACAGTGATCGTCTGGTCCAAAATTCAGTCCCGTTCCACTACTGCCGGTTGGCCTCGGTTGCCCTCTCAATTGCCCGGGTTAGCACGCGTTCAGCGATAACGCGTGAAAGGTGACGGCGGAACGCCGGCCCGGCGTGGATATCTCCAACAGGGTCGACGTCCTGTGTTGCCGCCGTTTCGGCGGCTGCCCGAATCGCCTCTGCATTGGGCTGTTCTCCAACCAACAACGCCTCAGCCTGCTCTGCTTCGACCGGACCTTCACCGACGCTAAGGTATACGAGCCTCGCTCTTTCTACCACCCCCCTGCCGTCCAGCCCGACCACCGCGGCTGCCCCGCACATAGCGTAGTTGCCATGCTGGCGGGCGACCTCGTCGAATGCCCAACCGCTGCCAGGGGGTAAGGCAGGAAACGCCACTTCGACCAGCATCTCATCCGGCAGCATCGCGGTGGCGAACAGCCCGACATAAAAGTCTCGCGCCGCGACCCAGCGCGCGTCTGTAACGCTGCGCACATACATGCGGGCGTCCAGGGCAACTGCCAGCACGGGCAACTCCGCGGCCGGGTCGGCATGGGCCAGGCTTCCCCCGATTGTGCCGCGATTGCGAATCTGGGAATGAGCGATATGCGGCATGGCCTCGTAGAGCAGAGGCGAAATTCGTTGCACCAGAGGACTGCGCTCCACCGAACGCTGGCGAGTCATTGCGCCGCATCGAAGCCCGCCGTCTTCCTCTCGAATGAAAAACAGTTCGTCAATGCCGTTGAGATCGACCAGTACGGCCGGTTGGGCCAGGCGAAAGTTCATCGTCGGCACAAGGCTCTGCCCGCCGGCTAATGGCTTGGCATCACCTCCGTAGTCCGCCAGCAGGCCCAGAGCTTCGTCTAAGGTACCGGGCGCGAAATAGTCAAAGGCCGCCGGTTTCATCCTGCACGCCCTCTACTCCGGCTGCATTTGCCATCTACAAATGGTGTCTGCTCTACGAGAATCACAGCGGTCTACTCTTCCACGAACGCCACTGCCCGGCAGAAAGCCGCCTCTCCGCCTTTGAACAGCCACGGGAATATGCCCAAAGTCAGTCGCCTGTTCTGCAACTCCGGCGACCCAATTTGGCCGCCCATATTCTCAACGTGAACGCAATCATGGGGGAAGAGCGCGTTGTGAGTAAGCTGGTAGGCTTCCTCCGGGAACAGTTCATCAACTGCGTCCGAGCCGCCGAATTTCTCTTCGCACTGCTTACGAACGCGCTGCCAGTGTTCCAGGCCTCCTTTGCCAAGGAAACGCCCAATCGGCAGGTTCATCGGGTGATCGGTCGAAATCATGTCCACGCCCCAGACCTTGATCTCCTTCTCAATCAGCCAGTCGCAAATGCTGTGATGCGGCCCGGGATGACGGTGGATGTACTTCTCCTCGTCTCCTTCCTCGGCCAGGAAGGAGTAGCGATGCCAGCCGGTATTGATGACCAGAATGTCTCCATTCCGTACCTCCACGCGTTCCTCAATGTCTTCGGGACGAAAGATGTCCAGCTCGTCGAGCATGTCGCTCAAGTCGACAATCACGCCATCGCCGTAGAGCCAGTCCAGGGGAAGTTGATCGATGGTCTTACCGTTTGTAACGAAGTGGCGCGGCGCATCCAGGTGGGTGCCCATGTGATTCGACGACTGTATGTACTGCGCATTGACGCCGTGCTCCGACTTGCGCTTGAAGTACTTTACCTCAAAGGGAGGATAGAAAGGCCAGAATGAGCAGTCCGCGTTGAGGGGTTGTGAAAGATCATAAGGGATCATTGCCCTGTTCTCCTGAATTCAGTTGTGGTCGGCTATCCTGTCAGTTACTGCGTTTAGAATCCGTATTCCTCTGCAAAAGCAATGAGTGCCTCAGTGAATAGCTCCAGCGGCGGGCGAACCAGTCCGGCGCCGATCTGGCCGACTCCGGCCTCCCTGTGAGCAATGCCCGTGTTGACCCTGGGCGTGATTCCGGTCTCTACAACTGACCGCAGGTCGATTCCCACCGGAGTGCCCCGGAAATCGAGCTGCGGAATCGTAAATGAGGTATGCTCGGCTGCCGTAATCTCGTACATTTCCAGAGTGGCGTTGAGCGCGTCCTGGGGCGTTCCGCTGACAAACGTGACGATTGCAGGCGCCGCCGCCATGGCAAACGCGCCGATTCCGGCCGTCTCCGTGATCGTACTGTCGCCGATATCCGGATTCCCGTCTTCGGCGGTGAAGCCCGGAAAATAAAGACCGACCGGCTGCGGACAAGGGGAAGTGAACCAGCGCCCTCCCAATCCGCTGACGCGAATGCCGAATTCCGTCCCATTTCGGGCCATCGTTGTCACAATGGTGCTCTGCTCAATTTCGCCCCCTGCGTCGGCCATCGCCTTACACGCCGCCATGACCGGGTTGAGGACACTGAGCGCGTTGTCGCCCAGGGCCTCAATAATGTCGGCAGCCGTGGCCGCGTCTGGCGCAGATTTGACGATGTGCGGGGCCAGCTGCTTGGTATAGAGCACCGAACCCGCCTTGTTGCGATTGTGGCCCTCATCGCCCATGTGCAGCGCCTCCGCCAGCAAGGCGCGAATGTCTAACCCGGAACTAGACTCGAGCGCCGCGCCCAGCACGGGCGCCATCACCTCGTGCATCCAATGCAGTCTTTCCTGCACCTCTTCGCTATAGGCCCCGTAACGCAGGACCTTTCCGTACCCTTCATTGAGATTTGAAAAGGCCCTGTTCCCGTGCGTCCTGTTCTCCACCTCGTACACCGCCATCGAGGGCGAAATAACGCCAGCCATGGGCCCGACCGAGCTGTGGTGATGGCATGGCGCCAGGCTTACTGCACCGCTGACGATCAGCCGCTCTGCCTCCCCTTCGTCCCGGGCTCTTCCCTCGAATATCAATGCGCCAATCAGCGCCCCCCGAAGTGGTCCGGAGGCCTCCTCCCAGGCAATCGGTGGGCCGGCATGAAGCAGTAGGTCTTCATGCATGCCCGGAATCAGGTCGAGCGCCTTGCCCAGTCCTGTCAGGACAGGACGGGCCTCAACGATTCGTTCTACGGCCTTTGCGTTGGCGCGGTCTATACTGGTTGCCATATTGCCACTCCGTCCGGCGCCGTCTGGTCGGCGGTCGATCTGATCCTCTGCCTGCGCGCCTGGTCCGCCGCCGGCAAAGGCGTAAATGGTCCCTGTACCTCACCTGAGTCGGGTCAGCAAGTTGGCAAGTCTCTCGTCACCTCCCGCAGGAGGACGCCAGTCGACATGCACAACCTCAGCACCTTGGTCCCGCAGACTATCCGTGAAAGATTCAAGACCAACATTTATGGCCGCGAAAGCAGAAGAGTTGCTCGCGACCTCCTTCGCGTCCGGGACGCCGTCTTCCAACTTCGGCAGACCGTACGGCTGCCCTTCTCCGACGCCTGCAAATGCCCTCGCAACCGCACACATAGCATCGTCATGCCTGCTAAAGACGTATGCGCCAGCCGCCTTGAGCTGCTCGACCTGTCGGTCCAACCCTTGCGGATCGGCGTCGGTGCCAATGACCACGGCTACAACCGGCAGAGTTCTCCCCTTCCGAGCAGCCAGTGCGACTGCCTCTTCGATGGCCGGGGCCAGTTCACTGGCCGGGTCCCCGTGCGCTCCATCGCCCAGCACGACATCCAGAACAATGAGCCCTGTCTCAGGATCCTGCGCTTCCTGCAACAACCGGCGGACTCTGAGCTCGTTGTCGAGCATGGGATGCAACCGTCCCACCGTGAACGCGTCCCCGCCAAGATCAACAATCGTGTGACCCTGGCTGCGGTGTGGGTTGTCCAGGAGTTGCCCTCCCGGCAAGGGACCGTTGGAACGGACCGAAGGCAGCGAATCCTGCAACACGAACAGCGCTTCGTAAGCCAGAGTTCCCCCGGAATAAAGCCCGCGCAGAAAAGTATGCGGCTGTGGCGGCTGCACATACCGGGGCGGCGTGTCCGTCGCCTGCGTGGGCAGAGTGTCACTCTCAACGCAACTCTGCGAGTCGGCAGATGTAGTCAGACAAACCGCAATTTCGGCAGTCTCGTCCAAAGTCCTGGCAAAGTGGATGTTGGGCGCGGTAGGTAGCTGCTCTTGCGAAGACCCATACCCGATGAAATTGATGACCACCGGCTTGCCGCACGCTGCCGCCTCTGTCAGGAAGTCCTGTGCAACTGCTGCAGCAGGGGGCTTGGACACGATGGCAATAACATCTGTCTCCACGTCCTCCTTCAGCAAAGCCAGAGCATGTTTCGCCGACCTAGCCTGTACCTCCGCCGATAGGTCGCGACCCCCTGTCCCGTACGCCTGTGACACGCCGCAGCCAAGTCGGTGGATGCCGACCATCACCGTCTGCAGCCCCGTACCTGACGCGGCAACAATCCCTATCCTGCCCTGGCGGACCCTGTTCGCGAAGCCGAGTCCAATTCCGTCGACGCGTGCGGTGCCGCAGTCAGGCCCCATCACCAGTCGGTTCTTACTCGCACCCGTCTCCTTAAGCGAAATCTCGTCCTCGAGACTGACATTGTCACTGTAGAGTAAGACGTTTTTGTCCAGGTTGAGCGCCTCGCGCGCGACAGCAGTCGCGTAGCGGCCAGGAACAGAGATCAGAATCCACTCCGCCTCCGGGAGCATCCGCGTAGCCGACGACAGGCTCTTAGGTCGGTATCCGTCGGTCTGTTGCGATCTGCGCGCAGCCAGCAGGTCGTCCACCCCCGCCAGTGCCGCGCGGCCGGCCTCTTCTGACTCAGCCTTGACAACCAGAATAAGGTCCTCTGGGGCGGCAGCCTGAATGCCGTCAGACAAGAGGCCGCTCTGTTCGAGCAGCTCCTTATTGGCCGGTGTGCCCATCACCACACCGGCGTCCATGATTCCCGGCAACTCGGTCAAGGCGCGCTGAAGCAGCATCAGCACGACGGAATCGTAGTAAGAGCCGGCCCGTATTTCGGCCAATGTTGCGGCAGGGCTGGTTTCGGCCATGTCGTCCCGGATCGAAGGATCATCCACAGTGGCGCTCCAATGCACTGGGTCGGCCGCTATGAAGTCTCTTCTAGGTTACTGGGGCCTATCGTTTCAGACACGAGAGGATTCCGCGGGCATTCTAACAGTCAATCGGGAGTTGGGCCAAAGACGGTAGGGGATTCAATTGGTGAACTCCGACCGCTCCGTTTCTCGAGTCGCTTCGGCAAGGTTTTGAGCATCAACTGCCTTGACAACCGCCTCGATATCGCGGCCGACTCCCATTGAACCATCGGACAAGGTACTTTGCACACTCCTGTTTTCCATCAGTGAGAGCAATGGCCGGGGTGGCGAGGGGCGCCCGTTGCTGGATTGAAGAGTCAACTGCCAGTAACCCACGTCGTGCCACGCTCCCATCTTGTAGCCCACTCGACTGAAGATCCCCACGCTCGTGAAGCCAAATGACTCGTGAAAGCCGACGCTGGCCTCGTTCGGCAGCGTGATTCCCGCGTAGGCCCGCACGAAACCCTGCAAGCGCAAAACTGAAAACAGTGTGTCGTACAGCGCCCGCCCCACGCCAATCCGCCTGGCTCGCGCATGCACATACACCGAGACGTTAACCGACCACTGGTAGGCGGCCCGCTCACTGTGTCCGCCGGCGTAGGCATAGCCCAGCACCCTCTCCCGGGCGGTGCAAACAAGCCATGGGTATCGGTCTATTGTCTTCCCCAATCGTGCGCCAAGCTCCTCTACTGACGGCGGCACAACCTCGAAGGAAATGGGTGTTTCCCGCACGACCGGTGCATAGATCGCCCGTATGCCTGCCGCGTCCCGCAATGTCGCCAGTCGAATTTGTGTCTTCATTTAGCCTTTCCACCGCGCGGGCTCACCGGGTCGCCCGAACCCGTTTGAAACAGAAAGCCGCCTCCACGACACGAGGCGGCAAATCCGCTATGGATAGAGGTATGACTTTGGGCTGGTGACTACCACCGACCGCTGCCGCGATCTCGATAACCTCCACCCTGACCACCGCGGTCCTCCCGCGGACGGGCCTCATTCACCCGCAGCGTGCGTCCACCCATCTCCTGGTCGTTCAGGGCCTCGATCGCTGCTTCAGCCGCATCGTCCTCCATCTCAACGAAACAAAATCCACGAAATCGACCGGTCTCCCTGTCGGTGATCATTGCCACACTGATGATCTTTCCGTGTTGGGAAAACAGATCCCGGACCTCCTCCTCGGTCGCCGAGTAGGGCAAATTGCCCACATAAATACGCTTGGTCATTTGACTTGCTCCCTGACCCGTGCTCCACCCGAATGCGTACCGCGTAACCGTCCCGGTCTACTTTGAAGTCTGGAGATCTTTGGGGGCCAAATTAATCAGTTCACATCTCGGTCCTCTCCACGAATTCAAACATTCGTTTTCGATCTGCGGCAATGGCGCGTTTAAGTGGTGTCATGTATCCGATAGGACATAGTATGCCTCTTTTGTGCCGTTCTGTCCACCACTCTAAAATCAACCAGATTTCATGTAATAGCTACTTCGCCCGCGTTCCGTACTGCTTGAGTTGCGTTCGTAGTCATTCTGTCGCCGGGAAGGGTATGAATTTCATTTGGATCCGACCAATCTGCAGTGGTAGAATTGCCCTGTTCACGGACTTTTCGGGGGTGGACGTAGCCTGAGGGCAGGTGGGAATCGCGCGCCTGCTCGGCTTCTCCGTGCAGAAACGCGAACGGAGAGGCAACGGTTTTGCAAGCCCGGTCAAGAGAGGAAGAGGCCCTCGGAATCTGTTGGAGCCCGCCAACCCTGACTGGAAAGAAATCGGCGATCGTCCAGAGTCAGCTGCCCGGTTTCAGCCGCTCGCACCAGTAGGTCAGGACGCCTCATAAGCGTTCGCAGGAGTGACTGGTCACGGCGCCACCTTTCTACCTTGGCGTGATGTCCACTGGCAAGAACTTCTGGAACGGCTTCTCCCCGAAAGGCATTGGGCCGGGTATACTGGGGCCCTTCAAGGAGGCCGGACATTCCTTCAGAAAAGCTGTCATTGTGCGCGCCGGACTCGTAACCAAGAACGCCGGGCAGAGTTCTCGTTACGGCATCGATGATCGCCATGGCAGCGATTTCGCCTCCGCTGAGCACGAAGTCGCCAATACTGAGCTCATCTGTAATCAATTGAGTCCGAATCCGTTCGTCGACACCTTCATATCGTCCACATATAAGTGCCAGACGCCTTTGCCTGCTGAATTGAGCGGCAACCTCCTGATCGAATCGGCGGCCCTGCGGTGTCAAGAGGATTATCGGGATGGGCCTGCGTAAGACGGTCGCTTCATCCGGATTCCAGGGCGGCAGATCGCAGTGGGCCGCTCCTGCCGGTAGCTGCCAGCCGCAGGGCCGGCTCAGAACAGACTCGACCGCACGAAACACTGGCTCAGGACGCATCACCATCCCGCCGCCGCCGCCATAGGGGTATCCATCACAAGTGTGGTGTCGATCAGTAGCGTAGTCTCGAATATTGTGGAGCGTTACTTGAAGAATGCCTTTTTCCTGTGCTCGTGCCAGAATGCTCTCTGAAAGAGCCCCCAAAAACATCGGCGGAAATAGGGTGAATACGTCGAAGTGGATGGTGCGAGGAGCCTCCTCTTGATTACCGGCTTTATCGGATTCGTTATCCGCTCTTTGCTCCAGAACGTTACTCTGGGCCATGATTTCCTCTTAACGGCCCTGGGGTTGGCCTATTTCCGGCAGCTGGCGGATTCCATGGTGGAGAGCAGCTTCCAACGCCCCAGACCGAACCGGTGGAAGCAGTTATGGCGCCGGTTTCACTCCTCAATTGTAGCACAACCGCAAGACCGGCAGACAGAGAAGGCTCCGGTAGCCGGCACCTGGTTGGGTCGCATGCGGCGCCGGCGCTCCCCGCTCAGGTCACAGTTTACAATCGCCCTTACAGTCGTTCTCGTCGGTTGCCTCTATTTGCCCCGCCGTCTCGTCGCCCCAGTCTCTTCACAAGGCCTTAGACCGGTCCCCGTGCCCGTGCCGGTGCCTACCTCTGCTTTGGCACTCTCCACCTCAGGAACGCAGTTGCAGAACACGCAGTCCGGGTCCACTGCCAGTTCGACGCGCGTCGCCCAACTGATTCCCGTATCCGTATCGCAGCCGCTGAATCGGCCTACGGTTGAGCACGCGCCAATTGCCCCTGCGATCGCGCAGAGTGAAGAGAATGGCAGAAACGTAGTCGAAACCGACGGTTCGGCCCAGCGGGCGTCAGCAGCAAACTCGCCTGCTCTATCGGGCCGGCCTGCCAACATCGATCCAATCTACCGCTACGATCCGGAGGCCCTGTCCCAGCTGGACTTGGAAGGTGTGCTGCTCATGGAACCATACAGAGATGAACTCAACCCCACGTTCCGAGACGAGTTCGTTTCAAGGCCTCCCATGTCTGGATTTAGCATACTACCTCCAGTCGCCTTGAGTACACCCGTGCCGTCCCAAAACGCGGCGACGCGCTTTGCCTCCAGGCCGCCAATGGGCAGTCTGAACATCCTGCGCGAGGAGATCGACAAAGCGCGAACTTCTCTGTCGCTTCAAGTCGAGGTAGGGACGGAGACCGGCCTGGGCCCCCGCACACCCAGCGGCCCTGGCAGCCTCTGGCCCACTTTCGAACCGCCAAGCCTGATCAGCGGTGAACACTTTTGGCTTGAACCGCCATTTCCGGGCGGCTTCAATCAGTTGTACAGCCCAGGCTATCAATTCGGCAGTACCGGCGGCGGCCGCTACAGAATCCATCATGGTGTAGACATTGGCAATCCGGTTGGCACGCCAGTACTCGCTACCGCCTCCGGGGAGGTTGTCCATGCCGGCCCGGACAATCCCAAGCTGCTCGGTCCCTACAACGATTTCTATGGGAATTCGGTTGTCATACGTCTTGACCGAAAGCTCAACACCTCGCGCGGAGAAGAGGACGTGTTTGTCCTCTACGGCCATCTGGTAAGCGTGGAAGTCCAGGAAGGTCAATGGGTGGGGTCAGGAGACTATTTGGGCGGCGTAGGTATGACCGGTATAGCGATTGGACCCCACCTGCATATGGAGGTTCGAATCGGCCAGAACAGCTACCTGCACACGGTGAATCCTGCCCTGTGGATGCGTCCCGCAGCCTATACCGGTACTGTAGTTGTCAGGCTGCTCTCAGCTACAGGCCGCACCTGGCCCGGCGTTCAGCTCTCTCTGTATCGCTACGAAGAGAATGGCGTCAGCTGGTACCGGGTCGTCGAAACCTATCCTGAAAAGGAGAGCATCGGTCCGGACCCGTCTTGGGGCGAAAACGGCGCCCTCAGCCATATCCCCGTCGGCACCTATCTATTGACTGGAACTGTCAACGGTGAAGAGGTCAGGCAGGAGATCACTGTGAGTGATGGTCAAACGACCTTTGTGGAACTGCGCACTCAGCAGTAGACTTGCCTCTGCAATTCAGACATCTGTTGATATAGCATATAGCCCCGTCGAGACGGTTTCTCAGCCGCAAAAGGAATCTCCCTACACCGACTGAGCCTTCACCAACGCCTCCGCTTACATGGTAGGATTCCGATCAAATCGGAACGGCGTCGCTGGCACAGGAAGCCCAAATGCTGCGCGGCAGCTGAGGGCTCATCTCAAACTGGAACTCTGATGGAATTCGCCAAGATTCTCTTTAGATTTACCCTCCCTTATCGTACGCCGTTGATTGCAACGGTTGTTAGCATGGTCTTACTGGTAGGGGTGCAGCTATTTGCACCCTGGTTCATCCGCGAGCTGATCGCGACCGTGCGCACCGGTAACTCAGACGCCCTCTCCTACAGTCTCATAAGCCGCCTCGCCCTCCTTGCCCTGGCCATCTACGCTGCCAGAGCCGGGCTGGAGTTCCTGCGCAGCTACATGGCACATGTGGCCGGCTGGGGCGTCGTTGCCGATGTAAGGGTCGCAATTTACAGGCATTTGCAGCGGCTGTCTTTGCACTACTATGAAGACAAACAGACTGGCCAGTTGATGTCACGCATGGTCAACGACTCCGATCTGCTGGAAAAGCTGATCGCCCACGCTGTCCCCGACGTGCTCGTGAACGTCCTGACCTTGGTTGGCGTCAGCACCATGCTGCTGATTATGAACGCCCAGCTGACGCTCCTGACCCTGGTCCCCATTCCGTTAATCGTCCTCGCCATGCGCGGCTTTGCCAAGTATGTGCGCCCGGCTTTTCGAGAGCGTCAGGCTGAATTGGGTGAACTCAACGCAATTCTGCAGGACAATCTTTCGGGCATACGCGAAATCAAGACCTTCACCCGGGAAAGGATGGAGTCCGAGCGAATCGGCGTCCGCATCGACAACTACAAACGCTCACTCCTGCACGCGCTCAGACTGCTGGCAACCTTTGAACCCTTCGTCCACTTCGCATCTTCCTTGGGTGTCGTAGTCGTCATCTATTTTGGAGGTAGGCTGGCGCTCGGCGGGGACCTGCCCATCGAGGACTTGGTTGCCTTTTTCCTCTACCTGGAGCTGTTTTACCAGCCCGTGCGCCATCTCAGCCACGCCTGGGAGGCAATTCAGGAGGCCTTGGCAGGAGCGGAGCGCGTAAGCGAACTTCTGCTCGAAGAACCCGATATTGTAGATCGACCGGATGCTTCGGAATACCGCGGGCGGGCAAAGGGGAACATCCTCTTCAACAATGTCAGCTTTTCCTACCTGACCGACCGGCCCATCTTGCGCAACATCGATCTGGAGATACCTGCCGGGTCCGTCATAGCCCTGGTCGGACCGACCGGTGTCGGAAAGAGCACCCTAGCCAGTCTGGTTCCCCGTTTCTACGATGTGAACGAAGGCCAAATAGCCCTGGACGGGCATGACATACGCGACCTGACCATGGAGAGTCTGCGCCAGCAGATCAGCATCGTCTTGCAGGACGTCTTTCTCTTCCACGGTACCGTAAAGGAAAACATCCTGTTTGGAAGGCCGGGAGCAGGAGATAAAGAGATGCGCGAAGCGGCCCGTGTCGCCAACGCCGTCGAGTTTATCGACCAGCTGCCGGATGGCTACGACACCTTGATCGGCGAACGCGGCGTGAAGCTGTCAGGCGGCCAGAAACAACGCCTGGCCATCGCTCGCGCCATTCTCAAAGACGCGCCAATCCTGATCCTGGACGAGGCCACTTCCTCCGTCGACACCGAGACGGAGCAGCTGATTCAGCAGGCGCTGGAACGGCTGATGGCCGGTCGAACGACCTTGATGATCGCCCACCGCCTTTCCACGATTCGCAACGCCGACAAAATTGTTGTGCTACACAATGAGGGGATCGCCGAACAGGGCAACCATGACGAACTAATGGCGATAGACGGCATCTACCGCCATCTCAATCTTGTACAGTCCCGCCTGAACGCGGAGGAGCAGGAGCCGGTAGTCGAACAACAGCTGGAGTGGACATCCTCTGTCCGCCCCCTACCCGTCACCGCCTGAGTCGAGCAGGCGGCGCAGATTCTCACCCATGATCAGCGCCTGATCTGCTTCCCCAATGAAGCTGCAATGGCTCCGGAAGCATTCGATCGCTTGCCGGTAGGTCATGTTGCGCAAGCAGACCGGATAGTCGGAACCCCAATACAGCCGTTCGGGACCAAACGTGTCGTACAGCGGCTGCACGATTTCCCGAATCGAATCCGCGTAAGGGAAGTCCCAGGATCCCTGCTTTGTCGAGTAATAGAATCCTGAAACCTTGACCCCGATATTTTCAAAACGCGCCGACGCCAGCACCTGGGCCAACCTCTCCTTTTCACCAACTCCGGGATGTCCCATGTGGTGAATGAAAATCGACAGTTGCGGGAAACGCTCCGCAACCCTGTGCAACGCGGCGTGATGATGGGGCGAGCAGGCGATACTGGCGATCAGGCCCAGCTCGACCGCCGTCCCGAAAAACGCCAGCCCCTCCTCACCGTACAGCCAGCTGCCGTCGTCATCGGGCTTCATGTAATGTGTGAAAGCCTGCAGTGTCCACCTCTCAGCAGCCAGCCTTAACCGGTCGGACGCCCCCGGCGTGTGGTAAGTTTCCGACCAACTGCAATCTACGTCCGCCACCTGGCGAATGCGCCCCGGGTAGAGCCTGCTCATCCGGTTGATGTAATCATTGTTATATGGATTGTGCTCGATACCGGCGCAGACCAGGAAGGCCTGGTCCACACCGTTCAAGTCCATTTCGTTCAGCAGCTGCTCGAAGCGCCCCTTGCCGTGAAAGTCCGGCACCGGCGGATCGTACGGCCAGCGTTCCCAGGCGTGGCAATGACTGTCGATTATCATGGAAAGTCTATGCTGCGCGCGCAAATACCGGCTTCTCGAGAATCGTCTGCGTCTCGTAAATCGAACCACCGCGCAAGGACTCCGGCATGGGCATCAACACGGGCACATCTGCCAACCGCGGACGATTGCACGGTTCGCCGCGCAATACCGAATCCGCATAGGCATCCCAATTGGCGTATCCTTGTAGATGCCAGGAGTCCACGGAACAGTACTGGTATAGAAGCAATCTTCGGGGACGCGTAGAAACGTTCTTTGCCGAAGCATGCAGCGTTCGCACATGGTGGATCGAAATGCCGCCTGCCTCCAGCTCAATCGGCACCGCCGTATCCGCGTCCGGCACCTCAACCGTCACCGCGCCGGCAAAGTGTCCGTCCTGGTGATGCGTGTAAATCGGGCCCTTATGCGAGCCTGGAATCACCAGCAGGCAGCCGTTCTCGTACATCATTTCGTCCATGCACACACCGACGGCCAGTAAATCATCATTCGTATGCGGATAGAATGCCCAGTCCTGGTGCCACTCGACAGGGCTGCCGTATTCCGGTGACTTCATGTTCAGCTTGTTGCCGTTCGTCCGCAAGCCCGGCCCCACAAGCTGCTCGGCAATGTCGAGGATACCCGGGTGCCTCAGGCATTCTTCATACACCTTGTGCTGCATGACCGGGTCCTTGAGTCTGCGCAGCTTGGGCGACTCTGGCGTGTGACCCGGCTCCAGGTCAAAAACGTCGGTATGTTCAGTGACGCTGGCGCTGAGTTGGACGAACTCATCGGTCACCCGGCGCAAGTCCGCTACCTCGTCAGCCGATAGGACGCCGTCCACGCCCAGGTAACCGTTCTCGTGATAAAAATCGATCTGTTGTCGGGTCAGCATGTTGAAGCTCCTTGGTGGATAGGAAAGGCGAGCAGCGCTATGATTTCAACATTCGTTCAACTCTTTCTCAAAAGTATGGCTCAATCCAATCTTCATGAATTTCAAGGCCGAAGCCCGGCGCGTCGGTGGGGACCAGCCAGCCGTCCTCTGCAACGGCCTGACCGGGAATACCTGACGACTCCTCTAACGGTACGCCGGGCGCCGATCCGATAAAGTACTCCAGCCACGGCACGCAGGCGATGGCATGTGTAAAGTGCTGGCCGAAGGGATTCCTCCCCCCTCCGTGCAGGATCACCTTCTTACCGGCGGCGTCCGCCGCATTCGCGATCTTCAGACAAGTGCTCAGCCCGCCTACCCAGTTGATGTCCGGTTGCAGAATGTCGACGACGTTGTGTCGCAGCGCCCACTGGAAGGGCATGTGCGTATACCAGTGTTCGCCTGTGCTCAGCGTCTGCCAGGGAATGCGCTCCCGCACCTCGACGTGGCCGTCCAGGTCCTCCGAAAGCAGACACTCCTCCATCCACTTGAGCCGGTAAGGGCGCAGCGTTTCCGCTAATCTCACCGTGTACTCAATATCGAAAGCCATCCAGCAGTCCAGCATCAGCTCGGCTTCGTCCCCTACCAACTCCCTCGCCTCGGCCACCATCTGCTCGTTCTTGCGCAGGCCGTCCAGTCCATCTGCGGGACCATAGGGGCATGCCAGCTTAAAAGCCTGGAAACCGAGCTCCTTGTACCAGTCCAAATCGTTCCCGGTCGAGTAACAGAACTGCTTTTCCTTCTGCGGGCCGCCGATGAGACTGTAGACCGGCCTGCCCAGCAGCTTTCCCTTAGCATCCCATAAAGCCAGATCCACGGCGCTGACAGCATAGGCCGCCAGTCCGACCGAACCGTATGGCTTTGTCATGCGGAACATCATATCTGACAACCTCTGAGTTGCCAGTCCGTCCTCCCCGATGAGATTAGGTGCAATATGATCGTCGATAATGGCCGCCGCCACCCGTCCATTGTCCGTCAGTCCCAGCCCCCACGTGCCGTCCTCCAATGTAACCTTGCACCAGACCGGCCCCCAGCGCTTGGGAGTCCACAAACTCCGGTGCCGTTTCACCTTGGGGTACCAGGACATCGGATTGGCGACTTCAGCCGTCTCCGCCCAGCCCTTGCGTCGTGGCTCCGTCCTCTTCTCAGGTGCGGGGAAGTTGACGCGAACCGCCTGAATCTCTGTGATTTTCATGTCAAACAGTCTCCACGTTACTGTACCGGTCCAGGTGAATTGATTCGCTTAAAGGTCGTGTCTGCTGCCGGTCCTGTGTTGAGGCACCCCTGGGACACAAAAACTCTTATGTATTCTCACTGCTGTCCGCACCGTTTTCGGCACCTGCTTCCATCTCCTCTTGCAGCAGTCGAAGCAGTTCTCGACGTTCTTTGAAACTGAGGCCCGCCAGCCTTTCCTCAAGCGTTCCCGTTTCGAAAACGAGCTCACGAATTCTTTTGCCGTACTCCAACACCTTTTCCGGGGTCAACACCTCCGCCATGTTCAGCTCTCCTTTCACACTGAGGGTCTGGCTCAGACCTAGAACATAGGCGTGAAATTCCGTCGATTCTGCAAAAACATTTCTATCCAGTGAGGCGAGTCCTGCATCTCTTTCCTGCTTACGGCTGGCAAAGAGCTTGACAATGGCATTATTCGAATGTGCCGGCAGCCGGTTGAGCGCCAAAAGCATTACTCGTCCCACAAAAGGGAGACCGGTACGAAAGACACCTCTCTCCGACTCTTGGTATCCCCACTTAGCCAGCCGGCTCCTCTGAGGCGTCTTCGCGCTCAGCACAACCGGCAGCGTCTGTTCCCTCGGAAGTTTCTGTACTTGGCGGTAAAAGAGATCATAGGCGGCTGCCTGGAGTATTCCATCCTCGTTCACCGATTCAGTGTACTTGAACTCAATGAGGATGTGAGCAGCCTTACTGTCACAAATACCGTCCGGCAGTCGCGCCCGTTGCGCATCGGTCCAGGCTGGACCCTCCCACCCCAAGAGCAGAATGTCTACCCTGGGCGACTCGCTCAGTATGCTCGACTCCGTCGTGACATTCACCTGGACCGCAGCCAGGTTCAACCGCATGCCTGAGCCGAGCAGCCGGTGGTACTGCACGCGCGTTGTGTCACTTGCCATGCTTGGGGGACATATGGCTCGAACCGTATTTGTGACCCGCGGCCCCACTGGGCGACTCTCAATTCTAAGTGAGCCGCGGCTGCTAGAAGGCCTTCGCTCCCTCTGCCCTTGCTATACGGTCTTGGACATTCAACGCGGTTCCTTCCAGCGCCTAAACGGTACTTGATTTCGAGAGAGATGTCAAAGCCCACGTGTGCAGCGGGTGTATCCCAAAATGGGGGTGAACTCTCGCAATCCTCTGGCAGCGACTAAACCATAGCCGTGCCGCCATCCATTCTGCGGCATGGGAAACGACAGTTCTCTCTCCTCACTCCTCTTCACTCTCTCCTCGCTTTTTTTGGGCGGTCGGGCCTATTCGGCCCTCCCTTGTGCGGGGGCTCCGCCCCCGCAACGCCCCCTCCAACAACATGCCTCGTCGACCTGGTGTCGATATTCGCAACAAGTGCCCAATCGAAAGTGTCTAGCCAGACCACGTCCAGTCAGTCACATCAAGTCCTTCCACGGCCATGCCACGCGCCTGCCCTGTTTCTTTTCAAAGGCCGGCAAACAATTCCGGCCACCGCTGTCACTGATTCCCTGCCGGACTGTTCCCACCCCAAACCTGGGATGCACGCCTGCTCCTCATCGAAGGGACAGAAACCGAAAACTGCGCTATAATCGCCCGCAATGCGACAATATACACAATGTCGCCCGCTGTACAGATTATCTGGCCGACCAGCTCAACATCAATGACTACCCACCACCCTTCCGATACAATCAGCGTACGCGCCGATGAGCGTTTTGACGAACACGCGGTCGAGACTTTTCTGCGCGGCAAGCTGCCTGGTACTGAAAACCCCCTGAAGGTGCGCCAATTTGGCGGCGGCGCGGCCAACCTCACCTATCTGCTCGACTATGGCAGCCACGAGTACGTACTGCGCCGCCCTCCCCTCGGCCCGGTGGCCCCCTCCGCCCACGACATGGCCAGGGAGTCGAAAGTGCTGCTGCGGCTCTGGAAACCGTTCCCGTTCGCGCCCCGTGCCTACCTCTTCTCCGATGACGCATCAATCGTCGGAGCGCCCTTCTTCGTGATGGAGCGGCGCCGGGGCATCGTCGTCCGGGATTCGATTCCGGACGTCTACGACACTTGGAACGATGCCCCCGCGCGCATGAGCAAGGCGCTTGTCAAGGCGCTCTCCGACCTCCACGCAGTGGACTACGAATCAATTAAATTAGGAGATCTGGGCCGGCCCGCCGGATTCATCAGCAGGCAAGTCGAAGGCTGGTGGCGGCGCTGGCAGGACGCCAAGTTGGAGGATCTGCCGGCTATGGATGCTGTCTGCAACTGGTTGCGAGAAAACGAGCCCCCCGAAAGCCCGCCTTCCCTCGTTCACAACGACTACAAGCTGGACAACGTCATGCTGGCCGCCGATGACCCGGGTCGAATCGTCGCCGTCTTTGACTGGGACATGTGCACGCTCGGTGATCCCCTCTCCGACGTCGGCGCCTTACTGGCCTGGTGGTGCCTCCCCGATGACCCGCCCCACTTCAGGACCATGGCAATGATGCCCCTTGACGACCGCTTCCTGCGCCGCGAGCAACTCATCGACCATTACGCCCAACACAGCGGCCGCGATCTGTCCGCCATTCGCTTCTACCATACCCTCAGCCTCTTCCGGGTCACTGTCATCATCTCCCAGATCTACGTCCGCTACGTGCGCGGACAAACGCAGGACAAGCGCTTCGCCGCCTTTGGCCCGCGTATCCCCGCAGCGGCCCAGGCCGCCCTCGAAGTGGCAAAAGGCCGCTAAAGCTTCGTGAAACGCCTTAGCGCCGCTCGCCCGTAGGGGCGCCCCTTGTGGGCGCCCTTTGCGTACTTCCTGGCGGACACCTGCTATCGATATGCTGATTTCTGTCCATCGGTCCTGGCTATCACCAGGATTGACGTAGAGTTCCGGACTGACTATCATATCCCCAATTGCAGAACAAGAACACCTTTCATCCAACTCGGAAGGAGAAATTAACGTGCAGGAACATAAGATCTCAATGCTTGGCACCGGCCTTATCGGCATGTTCTACACCATGTCCCTCAACGGCGGCAGGGGCAGAGACCGTGTGCAGCTCGTCTACTCTCGTACAGAAGAAAGAGCCAAGGCATTTGCAGAAGAATGGGGAGTCCCCGCCTGGACTACCGATCTGACCGAAGCCTGTACCTCCGACGATATCGACACCGTCGTCATCGGCCTGCCCAACCACATCCACGAAGAGTGCGTAGACCTTGCCGCCGCCGCCGGCAAAGCGATTCTCTGCACAAAGCCCCTCGGCCGCACCGCCGAAGAAGCAAAACGCATGATGGACAAAGTTGAAGAAACCGGCGTCTTCGGCGGCTACCTCGAAGACCTCTGCTACACGCCCAAGACGCTGAAGGCCATCGCCTCCGTCGAGGAAGGTGCCCTCGGCCATGTAACCTGGGCCTGCTCCCGCGAAACGCATCCCGGCCCCCACAGCGACTGGTTCTGGGACCTCGAACAGGCCGGCGGCGGCGCCATCGTCGACCTCGGCTGCCACTGCATCGAAATCGTCCGCAGCTTTATCGGCAAAGACATCCGCCCCGTCGAAGTCATGTGCTGGGCCGACACCCTCGTTCACCCCATCGACGCCGAAGACAACGGCATCGCCCTCATCCGCTTTGAGAACGGCGCCATCGGCCAGTTCGAAGTCAGCTGGTCTTTCCGCGGCGGCATGGACCTGCGCGACGAAGTCGCCGGCACAGAGGGCACCATCTGGCTAAATCACTTCCTGCGCACCGGCTATGAAATGTATACCAGCGGCGCCGGCGCCGGCTACGTCGCCGAAAAGGCCGAGTCCGAGAGCGGTTGGCTCTTCCCGGTCGGCGACGAAGTAGTCGAGCTCGGCTACAACGACATGTTTGACGACATGCTCAACGCCCTCGACCAGGGCACCGAACCCAGAGAGACCTTCTACGACGGCTACATCGTCAACGCCGTTATCGACGCCTGTTACCGTTCTGCCTCTTCCCGCCAATGGGAGCCCGTGCAGCTGGAAGTCTGGCGAGGACGCGAAAACGTCCCCCTCATCCGCGACAGCCGCGGGCAGGAGGCGGCCGCCGCTGCCGGACCCGACCCCGCCGAAGCCCTCGCCGCCGCCGCCGGCCTGACAATGCTGAAACAGGAACGGATGCCCGGCGGCCAGATCAAGGTCATAATGAAGAACGAGGAGACCGGCGAGCTCAGCCAGGAAATCATCGACAACGCCTAGCCCCGTCCGATGTCACTGATCAAACCCATCCTCCAGGATGATGCCTTCCTCCAGGATGTACAGGATGCAACCGGTGACGAACGCGTCCTGCACTTCTGGTGGCTCGGCCAAAGCGGCTTCCTGCTCAAATGGCAGAACAAATTCCTTCTCTTCGATCCCTACCTCTCCGATTCCCTCACGAAGAAATACGCCGCCACCGACAAACCCCACATCCGCATGACCGAGCGGGTCGTCGCACCCGACAGGCTCAACTTTGTCGACGTCGTAACATCCAGTCACAACCACACCGATCATCTGGACGGTGAAACGCTCAGCCCCCTGAAGGCAGTAAACTCGGACCTGCAGTTGGTCATACCAGAGGCCAACCGGGCTTTCGTAGCCAATCGATTGGACTGCGACCCGGACTGGCCTGTGGGCCTGGACGGCGGCGACTACAGAGAGGTGGGCGTATTCCGCTTTCACGGCATCGCCGCCGCACACGAAGAGTTGGAGAGAGACGAAAAGGGGCAGTGCAAATTCCTTGGCTATGTGGCGAGCTTTGGCCCTTGGACCATCTATCACAGTGGGGACACAGTCCATTACAGTGGGCTGGTGGAGCGGCTAACGCCCTTCAACGTGGATGTTGCCATCCTTCCCATCAACGGCAGCAGGCCGGAGCGCAAAGTTGCCGGCAATCTCAACGGCATCGAAGCCGCCACCCTTGCGTGCGCTATCAACGCAAAGCTGGCTATCCCTTGCCACTACGAGATGTTTACCTTCAACACCGCGCCGCCCGACACTTTCCGAGCAGCCGCGGCCGCGCTGGAGCAGCCTGTTCGCGTGCTACAGGCCGGGGAACGCTGCACAGTCGAAAAGTCGGCTGCCGGCGCTATGACAGTTCGATCAAGCGACTGACAGCCTCTCGCGACAGTGCATCCAGCGGTCTGTCAGGCGTAGACACCACAGTTGCCGCCACCGCGTTGCCAAAGCGCGCCGCGTCCTCGGCAGAGGCCCCCTCCAGCACTGCCAGCAGGAAGCCGGCATTGAAGGAATCGCCCGCGCCAACGGTTGTCTGAACGTCGACGGAGAATCCGGGCACGAAAGTCGGGCCCCCCGTAGATCCCGCACCAGTGGCCTCCCTTTCCTCCTTCTGCAGCACGGCGGCGCCGGCAGCGCCCCTCTTGATCACCACACAACTAGCGCCTCCCTCCAGGACCGCCGCCATCCCCGCGGCCAGCTCTGCCCCACCAGTACAGACCGCTAACTCGTGCTCATTGCAAATGAAGTAATCAGTGTAACCCAGCAGCGGGCCCATCTCCTCCAATCTGGCCGGTTCGCCAATGGCCGGGCCGATGTCTACAGCAGTGCGTGTGTCGCTCTGGAATGCCTCCTTGAACAGCTCGACTGCCCCGTGAGGACGCAGTCCCGGCATTATCGAGTAGCTCGTCAGCAACAACATGTCCGAACCGCGAATAAGAGCACCGTCGACACTTCCGCTGTCAACAGCCCTGTTGGCCCCTTCGTGATGAAAGGCCAGCCGGCTCTGCTCCCTGTCGCTGAGAATGAGCGTCGTCGCCGTGCCCTGCCTAGCGTACCGCCTGACGCGCCCCGTCCTGACACCCGCTTCAACAAGCTGCTCCGCCATCCAGTCGCCCAGATGGTCTTTTCCCAAGCCCCCGACCAGTTCCACCTCCGCTCCCAGCCGCGCCAATACATACGCCGAATTCGCCCCGTTTCCCCCCAGCGAAGTTCTCAGCGGCTCGTCATGAAAGACAAGGCTGTCTACCGTAAATTCATCGCCCTCGCTGCGAGGCATCCCAGCCAGATTGGAGACGAAAAGATCAACGGTGCAGGTCCCTATAACGGTAAACATAGTATGTCTGCCCCCCGGAAGAATCAAGCCGGCCTGACAGTGGAACGGAGTCCGGTCCCGGCCCAAAGACGTCGCTCGCAATCACTTTCAAACCACTATTCTATAGCCGATCTCCACAGCAGTGAAACAGATTCCCCATCCCCCCGTAGGGGCACCCCTAGTGGGTGCCCCGGCCACCAGTCTCGTCGTCAATGTTCATTCCACACCCAAGGGATCGTCGACATTTCCAATTCCTCCCCAGGTCAATTGCATCAAAATCAGTGATATAATGACCTTGCGCCGATATACAAATGGGCAAAACTGAAAGCGTATCTTCATCATGAAGCCATGACTCCCGCTGGCAGATTCTCTTAAGGCCAGGGAGGGCCCGTGCCAGCCTGGTAACTGCCCTTAAACTATCTGCCAAGTACCCAAAAGAGACAGCGAGGAAACGTGCGCGAGTCAAGCGCAAGAGTACAAAAAGAGGAAAACTGCCCGCCCTGACCCGACTTAACCCGATCTTGAGCGCCCAGACACGACGCCCCGTACGTCAACCGCGGGCCTACCGGCGCGGGTCCGCTGCAATTGACAGTCGTGCAGCGCCTGCCAGATTCGGGAACTGACGCCAGAGACGGAAAAACTGATGCAAAAGTGAAACGACTCCATGAGCCAAGAAACGTATACAAGAGCCAGAAAAGGTTTTTCGACCGACAAAACCCGACTTAAACCGACTTAACACGCGTTTATGCGTCTAAACAGGTCCCGCCAGGGAATCTATTGTACAACTCTCGTACAACCCGCGCAGACACCGGTACGAGACCCAAAGCGTCGGCTAGGCCTTAATCACAGCCCATCATATGAATCAGTCGTTTTGGCGCGTCAAAGGTAGACTTAACGCGACATCTGGTGACAAGAATTTTGCCGCCCCACGGCCAAAGGTACCGCATTTATGCAAATCCTGTTCATGCAATCTGATTCCAGTACGGCCGCCCATCGTCGGCCTCGACAGCAGCCGGCTGTGGCTACCGACTCTGGGCACGATGGCCCAAACCCAGTCAATTCTTTCGTTACTGCGTCACCATCTGATATAATCCCACGGACTAGTCATCGCCTGGCACGCTAGCCTGTCCCGGACCCAGTGCCCGAGATGCCCCACCTGCCTGGGAGTCTCTCCAATTGCCCGTCTCAAACGTGTGTCCCCTGCACACGGCGGCCGCCAAGCGCCAAGGACGCGCTTCCTCGTACCAGTGAACCAGCAGCAGATTGGCTGCGTCCCTGGAACCGTGTGTTGGCCCTGTCCTGGCTAAGAGTGAATGCCTGGCTAATGACTTAAAGCGTCCCAGCTCTCGCAATGAACACGAAAGAATAACCTAACCATCCATATTAAAGAGAGAGACAAAATGACAATCCCAAACATCAGCCGCCGCGCCTTCCTGCGCACCACCGGCCTTGTTGCTGGCACCACCGCGCTGGCCGCCTGCGCCGTGCCCGGCGCCGCACCTGCCGGCGGCGACACCATGGCCTCCGAACCCAAGACCATCGAATTCGTGTCGGGCTGGGGCAGTGCCGTGGAGCCATTTAGGGAGATTGCCCAGCTGGACAGCTTCAAGGCCCTCGCCGGCGAAGATACGGAATTCAATGTTCGCCCTGTTGGCCTGGAGGACCTTGCCGCTGCCCTCGCAGCCGGCGATACGCCCGACGGCGGCTCAAACATTGACTACCCCGGTTTATGGGCGCGCGGCATCGTCATCGACTGCAATGACTACGTGAATGGCAGCGACATCATCGACCCGTCAGGCGTGCTCGAACCCGTTTGGAATGCCGCCGTCTATGGCAGCAACCTGATCGGTGTGCCTTCCGTCGAGGGCTTCATGTGGTATGGAATGAACTACAACGCCAAGCATGTCGAAGAAGTCGGCCTCGATGTCGACGACCTGCCCTTGACTTGGGAGGCTGTCATGGAGTGGCATGTGGAACTGTCAAAGTTCGACGAAGGCGGCAACGTCATTCGCATGGGCTTCGACCCGGTGGATGCCATGGCGGCCGAGCCGGACTTCATCTCCCACTCCTTCGGTCATGCCTGGTGGAACGACGAAGAGCAGACCTTCCACTTTGACCATGAACTAATGGCTCTGGGAATCGAAACCCAGGCTGAGTTCTTCCGTCACATTGGCCCCGATAACTTTGCCGGCCTGCGCTCCGTCGAGGGTCAGGGAAGGTGGGGCGGCTCCTACTACGCAGAGGTGCAGTCGATTATAATGGACGGCTACTGGCACTGCGGCGAAACCGTAAGTGAGAAACCGGAGCTCGCGCCCTTCAACCGGTCCGCTTGGCCGCCGGTGCCCGCTTTCCGCGAAGGCGCCAAAATCCAGGCGACCGGCGCCCATATGATCCAAATCTTCAAAGAGGCCAACAATCCGGACGGCATGTTCAATTTTGCCGAAATCATGCACACCAATGAGCCGATGAACATCATCTTCGATTCAGTCGGCTGGATCATGGGCGTCAAATCCTTTATTTCGACCATCGACCCCGATACATATCCCGGTCTGCGCTTCTACCTCGAAAGCGTTGATGAAGTCACCGATTGGATTATCGGCCGACGCTGCCCGATCCACTGGTACATGTACACACAGGTGAACGAGCTGCGCGAGCAGGTCTATCGTGACTTCATGACCGCCGAAGAGGCCGTGGCGGAGATGCAAAAGCGCGCCGAGGCAGAATGGGAGGCGCAGGGACTTTCGTAGTCGCACGCTGGCGACCGGTCCAGCAGCATCCGGTCGCCGGCTTTCTGCTCCCCTGCCAAGGTGACTTTATGGCCGCAAGTGCACAAAAAGTCAGCCGTTATACGCCGGGTGAATGGCGCAACCTGCGCCTGGGCCTGCTTTTCGTCTCGCCCTGGGTCGTGGGCTTCGTCGTCTTCACTATCTATCCGCTGCTCGCATCCCTCTACTATAGCCTGACCCGCTACGATCTGCTGCGACCCCCCGTCTTCCTCGGCATCAAAAACTACACCACACTTTTCTTCGACGATCCCCACTTCTGGAACGTGATGGGCAACACCATCTACTATGTCGGGGTCAGCGTCCCCCTCGGCGTCGGCTCGGCCTTCATCATCGCCAATATGCTCAACTCGCGCGTCGTCGCCCGTACCTTTTTCCGCGGCATTATCTATATTCCCTCGATCGTGCCCGCAGTCGCCTCCGCAATGGTGTGGGACTTCCTCATGAACGTCCAATGGGGTGCAATCAACGGTCTCCTCCGCTTTTTCGGCCTGCCCGTCATCCCCTTCCTGTCCAATCCTGCATGGTCCAAGCCATCGCTGATCCTAGTTGCCGTCTGGGCCAACGGCGCTGCTGTCGTCATCTTCCTCGCCTCTCTGCAGGATGTACCGCGCGCGCTCTACGAAGCCGCCACCGTCGACGGGGCCAACATCTGGCACCGTTTTCGCAACGTTACCATTCCAATTACATCACCAATCATCCTGTTCAACCTGATAATGGGGCTGATCGTCGCCTTCCAGGAATTTACGATCCCGTGGCTGCTCACACAAGGCGGCCCCATGAACTCGACCGAATTCTATCTGGTGCATCTGTACCGCAACGCCTTCGCCTATCTGCGCATGGGCAAGGCGTCTGCGCTCGCCTGGATCCTCCTCTTCATCATCGTCGTCTTTACAATTCTTGTTTTCCGCTCCTCTGCACGTTGGGTCTACTACGGAGGCGATAAGTGAGCACAGCGGCCTCCCAACAGCAGGTAAGACCTGTGCCCAGGCACTACGGCGTGGGCAAGAGGCGCCTGGTCGATTTCTCCATCGAATTCATCAAATACTTCGTACTGATTCCCCTGACCTTCAGTTTCGCATTCCCCCTCTACTGGATGGTCAGCTCGGCGCTCAAGGTAGATTCGCAGATATTCACGGTACCGCCGATTCTGGTTCCGATTCCGGCCCATCCCGAGAACTTCGTTAATGCCTGGCAGATACTGCCCTTTACCCGCTACGCATTCAACTCCGTCTTTCTTTATACGGGTCCGGTTGTCCTCTTCACGTTATTGTCTTCAACCATCGTCGCCTACGGCTTTTCCCGCATCCGCTGGCCGGGACGGGACACGCTCTTCTGGGTGGTGGTGATGACGATGATGCTTCCGTGGGCGGTGACGATGGTACCCCTCTTCATTACCTTCAAGGCACTGGGCTGGCTGGACACCTACCGTCCGCTCGTGGTGCCCGCCCTCTTCGGCCATCCCTACATGATCTTCTTGCTGCGCCAGTTCTTTATGACGCTGCCCGAGGAGCTTTCCGACGCCGCCCGCATCGACGGCGCCAGCGAATTCGGTATTCTCTTCCTCATCATCTTGCCGCTGACAAA
This sequence comes from Caldilineaceae bacterium, assembly GCA_022821585.1. Taxonomy (GTDB): domain Bacteria; phylum Chloroflexota; class Anaerolineae; order Caldilineales; family Caldilineaceae; genus Bin5. Next base: position 169,612 of record JAJEDI010000050.1, on the reverse strand, counting down.
GCCTGCCTTGGCTGTAGTCGCCCTCTTCCGCTTTCTCTGGGCTTGGAACGACTATCTCGGTCCCCTGATCTACCTGCGCGACGAGGATCGCTACCCCCTTGCGCTTGGAATAGAAATCCTCAGTAGACGTGCCAATGAAATCGGCAACTTCAGCAACGGGCTGCCCTACCTGATGGCCGTCAGCACCATCGTCGCGCTCCCTGTCATTCTCACCTTTTTCCTCGCCCAACGCACCTTTATCGAGGGCATCTCCCTGACCGGGGTTAAGGGTTAGGTCCAAGGGACAACAGCCAATGCGTATTGCAACTCTCGCGCTTGCTTTCGTAGCGCTTCTCCTCTCCGCTTGCTCAGCCGCTTTCGTCAGCGACCACCTGCCCGGTTCGGTTTCCTACGCTCCGCTGTCAGAAACACACAGCATCACGGTACAAACCTCGAGTCCGCGCGCCGCCTCTGCCACACAAAACGGCGCGCAACCTCCTTCTTGTACCGGTAGCTTCGTCGAACACCTGCTGCCCCATGTCACCGGCACCGCCTTCGAGCGTGTCACTTACTTCACCAGCAACGGCGCCGGCCTCGCCGTCGGCGACCTCGACAACGACGGCGACGAAGACTTTGTCCTCGCCAATCTACTCGGCCCCAACCAGATTTTCTGGAACGAAGGCAACTGGAACTTCCGCCCCCAGCTCCTGCTCGACAGCAGCCTGCGCGGCCTCGCGCTCGTCGACTTAGACGGCGATGGCTGGCTCGATATTACCGCCACCAGCCGCTCAGGAACTCTCGTTTACTGGCATAATCAGGGTGCCGGGGACAACACCGCCCCGTTCGCTGACGAACAGGAGCTTGCGCGACTTCAGGGTGTCACCGGCCTTGCCTACTCGCTGCAATGGGGCGATCTGGACAGGGACGGCGACCTCGATCTGGTGACTGCCTCTTACGACGCCTCGCTGGAAAAGCAGATGGGGCGCCGCGCATTGGATGCTACCGATCAGAACGGCGTCTTCATCTACGAAAACGAAAACGGACGGTTCCTGCCAACACGCCTTGCCTCACGCGCCCAGGGGCTCGCCCTGCAACTGCTTGATCTGAACGGCGACCGCCGGCTGGACATCCTTGTAGGAAACGACTTTGACCTGCACGACGCCGTCTTCCTCAACCAGCGCGACGGCAGCTGGCTCGCAGCCGACCTGTTCGCCACTACAACCTTTAGCACCATGAGCTTCGACAGCGGCGACATCGACAACGACGGCCGGCCGGAGCTCTTCGCCGCCGACATGCACCCGTACTCAGAAGAACCCGAAATCATGCGCCAGTGGCTGCCCGTAATGGAGACAATGCCTCCCCCCAGCCCCGACGACGCCCCCCAGGTCATGGCTAATGTCCTCCAGGAACGGCAGGGCGATGCATGGTCCGACCGGGCCGAAGCTTGGCGCATCCCCTTCAGCGGCTGGAGCTGGTCCGCCCAATTTGGCGACATCGACCAGGACGGCATGCTCGATCTGTACGTCGTCAACGGCATGACCGCAATGGAGATCTTCCGTCACCTGCCCGGCGATGAGCTCGTAGAAGAAAACCAGGCCTACCGCAACGACGAGGGCAACCGCTTCACGCCCGCCCCCGAATGGAAGCTGAACAGCACCGCCGGTGGCCGCGGCATGAGCATGGCCGACTTCGACGGCGATGGCGATCTGGATGTGCTGATCAACAACCTGCGTTCCCCGTCCCAAATCTTCGAGAACAGGTTGTGCAGTGGCCGCTCCCTGCTTGTCGATCTGCGTCACCCCGGCAGCGGCAACACGCGCGCCTTAGGCGCAGAGCTCCTCCTGCACACCTCGACCGGCATCTACCGCCGCAGCGTGCACGCAGCCGGCGGCTACCTCTCCGGCCGCAGCGCCCGCCAACACTTTGGATTGCCCCTCGAAAGTAGTATCATCGCACTGGAAGTTCGCTGGCCGGACCGCGTCCTCTCGCTGATTGACGTACGAGCCCTTCCGCCGGGCATTTTACTGACAATCACCCGCCGCGCAGTTCGAACGGATCAGTCCTCCTCAGGCGAGGCCTCCCAGCCCTGAGCGGTCTGGACAATCTCCTCTCTCAAGAACAGAGGCACCGTCCTTGGAAACGACTTCAAACGACCACAAATGGAAGATTCTGGCCGCCCTGGCCGGCGTCATCTTTATGGCTTCGCTTATTTTCAACTCCGCAGCCGTCGTTCTACCTGATATCGTGCGCGAATTCAGAATCAACTTTGCCACCGGTCAGTGGGTGCTCCTGTCCTACACCCTCGTCCAAGTCTCGGTTATGCCCATAGTGGGTCGATTGGGGGATATGCTCGGCAAGCGACCAGTCTTCCTCGGCGGCACGATCGCCTTTATGGTCACCTCGATCCTCCCCGGTCTCGCGCCAACAATCGAACTGCTGATTCTCTTTCGCGTGCTGCAGGCAGTGGGCGCGGCATTCGCAATCGCTTTGAACTATGGCATCGTGATCGAGACCTTCCCCCCTGCAGAGCGCGGCAAAGCGTTGGGCGTATTCGGTGCCATCTTCGCGGCTGGCAGTATTCTCGGGCCCATGATGGGGGGCTTCATCTTTGGCGCTCTGTCGTGGCGCTGGATCTTTTTCGTAGCGCAACCATTCAGCCTGATCAGCCTCATACTGGCCTGGCGCTATCTGCCTGCGTCTCGCCCAACCGGCCGGCAGGGCTTCGACTGGGAAGGCTCCTTCCTGCTGTTTACCGGTCTCCTGACACTCATGCTCTGCCTGACCTTCGGCAACCGCCTCGGCTTCCGTTCTCCTACCATGCTGGCGTTGTTCGCCGTCTCAATCTACTCTTTTTGGCAGTTTGTCCGCAATGAGGCGCGGGTAAAGGAACCACTTCTCGACCTGTCCCTGTTCAGGAGCCCGCAATTCAATGTAAACCTGTCGATACGGATCCTCACCAACATCACGATTGGTGGTCTGTGGTTTCTTTTCCCCTTCTATCTCGTGGACATCCTTCTGATCGAGCCCTTGCTTGCTGGCCTGCTCCTCACAGCCTTCTGGATCTGTTTCGGCGTGGCCGTGCTCGTTTCCGGCGCGCTTACAGATCGGTTCGGGTTCCGCCCCGTGGCCGGCGTGGGCTTGGCTGTTCTCGCCCTCGGCAGCTACACTGTTGGCACACTCAATGCCTCAAGTTCGGCTCTGGATTTCGTTCTGCGCGTCGCGCCTGTAGCCCTTGGCTTTGGGATCTCACATTCACCTACAAACAGCGGGGTAATGGGCTCCGTGCCGCTCGAGCGACTCGGTATTGCCAGCGGCACAAACACCATTGGACGCTTTCTGGGACGCGCCGCCGGCGTGGCCGTGCTGGGTACCCTCTGGGCCCACCGCGTGCAGGTCAAAGCCGGGCCGGAATTCAACGGCGTGGTCACCGAGGCCGCACCTGCTGCCCAGATCGCGGCACTCCAGAGCGTCTCCTACGCCGCTTTAGTCCTGATCGGCGTCACCTTGGCGCTGATCGCGTGGGAAACGCTGCATTTCCGTACGGCGTCACGCCCGGTACGGGCTTCATCGTAGGCCGCTCTATTGCCTACGATCGCTTCTATACAGGCCAGCCCACTCTGACCATGATACCGTGCCGCCAGCGACCGACGCATGACCCTGCGATCACTCTCTGATTCATGACTAATCTTGCTGACACTCTTACCTCCAGGCAAAGATGGCTCATCTTCGGCGCCCTCGGCACCGGCGTCTTCGTGGACTCCTTGGAAATCAGCATCGTTGCCGTCATTCTCCCCACCTTGGTGACCGAACTTCAGGTCGGCTTCACGCTCGTTCAATGGGTCGTTCTTTCCTTTACGCTTACCAAAACAGCGATCGTTCTGAGTGTGGGACGGCTGGGAGATATGATTGGCAAAAAGCCTGTGTTTCTTGGTGGCACTGTGGCCTTTGTGGTCGGTTCCGTCCTCGCCGGGCTGGCGCCGAATATCGAGCTCCTTCTCCTCTTTCGAGTTCTCCAGGCCGTCGGCGGCGCCTTTGCAACCGCCCTCAGCATGGGCATCCTGACGGAAATCTTCCCCGCTTCCGAACGCGGCAAAGCGCTCGGCGTGTTCAGCGCCAGTGTCTCACTGGGCGGCATAGCCGGACCCTTCTTGGGCGGGTTACTGCTGGACTTCCTGTCGTGGCGCTGGATCTTTTTCGTTGGTATTCCCATTAGTTGTGTCAGCTTCTACCTTGCGTGGCGCTACATGCCGGTTTCCGCCCCCAGCGGCCGTCAGCGGTTCGACTGGACCGGCTCGCTTTCTCTGGCTGCTTGTCTGTTGACCCTCATGCTTTTCCTTACTTTCGGTCAGCGCGCCGGCTACCGCTCTCCTGCCATGTTGGGACTGTTTGCCCTTTCACTCTTGACATTCGCATTGTTTATGCGGACAGAACGACGCGTGCAGGATCCCCTCCTCAACCTGGCCATCTTCAAGAACACGCAGTTCAGCCTCAACCTTTCCATGCGCCTCATCAGCTTCATTGTTCTCGGGGGCGTTTACCTGCTTCTCCCCTTCTACCTGACAAATGTCCTACTGCTGGATCCCGTAGTCGTGGGCCTGCTTCTGACTGCGTCGTGGATCTCCTTCGGGGTCGCCTCCCCGATCGCCGGCATCCTTTCCGATCGATTCGGTTACAGGCGCATCGCCGGCGCAGGACTGGTTCTGATGGCCTTCGGCTGCTACGCTGTGAGCACGCTCGGCGTTGACACGTCGATTCTAGGCTACGTTGTGCGCGTGTCCACCTTGGGTCTGGGCATGGGAATGTTTCAATCCCCAAACAACAGTGCCGTAATGGGCTCCGTCCCCCGCGAACGTCTCGGCGTCGCCAGCGGCATCAACGTCATCGCCCGTACACTAGGTCGTACTTCCGGCATCGCCGCCCTGGGGGCTCTCTGGGCCAGCCGTGTTACCGCACATGCAGGACCTGAATACACTGGTGGTGTCACCGAAGCTGCCGCCGCCATCCAGATTGCCGGTCTGCGCGACGTCACCTACACCGCACTCGCAATTGTTGCAGTCGCGCTCATTCTGAGCGCATGGGGAATCCTGGAGGCCCGGGCCCCGCTACAAAGAGTCCAAAGTGGACTCTGACCAGGCCGTGCGCCGGCAAATCTTCGGTCTTCCTGGCGGGTCCGGAATCCCCGTTCGCGAAACATGCCCGCCGAACCGTTTCGCGTCGCTGATTGCCAGCCGAAGTCTGCGTGCAAACAGCAGTTTCGCCGTGTTACCTTCCGACTGATTCGCCTGGCAGCGGCCTTGGGTCCGTTCTGCCCATCCTACCGAAAAGGTGTGGTCTCCCGCACGCGATGGCAAAATCTACCGAGAACCTCTTCGTCGAGCGCAAGTGGCATATCTTCGCCGCACTCGGTTCAGGAATCTTTCTCGCCTCTTTCGACGGCGGCGTAGTCAGAGTGGTATTGCCCGCGCTCATAACCGAATTCGACGTCGACTTTGCACTCGTTCAGTGGGTCGTGCTCTCCTTTTCTCTCACGCAGACAGCTATCATGCTGGGCGTGGGCAGGCTGGGAGACATGGTGGGCAAGAAGCCCATTTTCCTCAGCGGCACCATCGCATTTGCCATTAGCTCCGTACTTGCTGGGCTTGCTCCCAATATCCAGTTCCTCCTGTTTTTCCGTGTCCTGCAGGCCATCGGCGGCGCATTTGCAACTGCCCTGAGTATGGGTATCGTAACCGAAACATTCCCTGCCTCCGAGCGCGGCAAAGCCCTCGGCCTCTTCAGCGCCACCGTCTCGGTCGGCGGTATCGCCGGCCCCATCTTGGGGGGCGCCCTCCTCGAATATCTCTCGTGGCGCTGGATTTTCTTCGTTGGCCCGCCTGTCGGTTGCATCAGTTTCATTTTGGCGTGGCGCTATTTGCCGAGTACCTACCCCGCCGGCCGCCAGGAATTTGACTGGATCGGCTTCCAGACCTTCTCTACCGGTCTGCTGGCGCTTATGCTGTTCCTTACCTTCGGTGAGCGGATAGGCTTTCAATCCCCTGCTATGCTGGGCCTCTTGGCCCTCTCTCTACTGATGCTCGTGTTGTTCATCCGCACAGGGTCGAGCGCAAGCCAGCCGCTCCTCGACCTGTCTCTCTTTCGCAACGCCCTCTTCAACCTCAATCTGTCGATGAGGTTGATCAGTTTTATCGTTTCTGGCGGCATTTCGCTCCTCCTCCCTTTCTATCTGACCAACCTTTTGAAACTGGACCCTACAGTTGTCGGGCTACTGTTGACAGCTACGATGTTCTTTTTCGGCCTGGCCTCGCCAGTTTCTGGTATGCTTTCAGACCGCTTCGGCTATCGAATGATCGCCACGGCAGGATTGGTAATCCTGGCATACGGCTGCTACACTGTCAGCACGCTAACCGCCGAAACATCGATTCTGGGCTACGTTCTGAGAGTCATACCCCTGGGCCTGGGAATGGGCATCTTTCAGTCTCCCAACAACAGCGCGGTAATGGGCTCAGTGCCCAGAGAAAGACTGGGAGTTGTCAGTGGCGTCAACGTGATCTGCCGGACGTTGGGAAACACATCTGGAGTTGCCGCGCTGGGGGCGCTTTGGGCAAGTCGTGTATATGCATATGCCGGGCCAGCTCTCGCCGGTGACGTTACCGAAGCGGCTGCCGCAGCCCAGTCTGCCGCCTTGCGTGATGTCGCATTCGCTGCGATGGCGCTCGTTGTCGTGGCCCTGGGAATGAGCGCTTGGGGTCTATTGCGCGGGCCCGCACGCCTGCAAATTCGCAATCGTACCCACTAACAATCTGTTTCGCCCGGATACCTGCTGAGGAAACCTCTGGATACTGAGACTCCGTGGACTGAACGGGAGTAGGATGATGGATATTCGCTTTGGCTACCGGGATACGACCTACCCCAATGGCACATTGGGAACGCTGCGAGAAAGCCAACACCTCTTGCACGACATTCAGGCCCTGCACGCGCAGATGGCAGAAGACGGCTATCTCCTCCTGCGAGGACTGATCGACCGGGAAAAAGTGAAGCAAGCCCGGTCGACGATTCTGCACTACATGCACCAACAGAATGTGCTGACTCCGGATGCTCCCATTCTCGACGGCGTCATGCCCAGGGGTGGACGTGGCGCCAAGATGAGACGGATCGCATACCACGATAAGGTTCTCTCAGTCATCCAGGCTACCGAGCTATTCGACTTCTTTGCCGCCTACTTTGGCGAGCCCGCACTCACCTTCGATTACAAATGGCTGCGGGCCGTCGGTAACGAACAGTACACCGGCGCACACTACGACTTCGTCTATATGGGCCGGGGATCGGGCAATCTCCACACCGTCTGGATTCCACTGGGCGACGCGACCGTCGAACACGGCACATTGGCCATTTGCAGGGGCTCCCACAACTTGCCCAGCTTCGCTCGCATTCGCGATACATACGGGCGCATGGACGTGGACCGGGACGGCATAGACGGCTGGTTCACCAAGGATCCAATGGAGATTGTCGAAAAATTCGGCGGTGAGTGGCAAACAAGCGAATTCTACATGGGCGATGTAATCCTCTTCGGCATGCACACCATGCACGCCTCCACCACCAACCTGACAAACCGCTTTCGCCTGAGCTGCGACGTGCGCTTCCAACCGGCCAGCGATCCTGCTGACGAAAGGTGGGTCAATGGCGGCCCCGGCCACACTGTTCACGGCATCAAGGAGCTCATCCCCATGGAAAAAGCCCGCGCACAGTGGGGACTGCCGGCCGACTGAACTGTAGCGGTTGACCAGCAATTGCCCGCTCAACATTTTTCGAGTACGATTGTCTCTGTCGGCTGCTGAATTCGCTCCCGCCCGGAATCTGCAATGTCTGAACCGGCCCGAATCGACTGCGATATCCATAACGAAATCCCGGAGTTGGAGACCCTCTACCCCTACTTGCCGGATCACTGGCTCGACTACTGCCGCGAGTCCGCCTTCAACGGCCCAGATGCCGCCGACTACCCCGAAAACGTACCCACTGCTGCCCGCGAGGGCAGCAGCCCTAAACCCGACCTCGCAGAAGTGCAGTCCGGCGCCCTCGCCGACGTCGACATCGGCATTCTGAACTGCGCCTATCGCGTCCAGAGCGTACGTAACGAGGACCTGGCCGCCTCTCTCGCCACGGCAGTGAACCAGTGGCAAGTGGAGCACTGGCTCGAAAAGGAGCCCCGCCTGCGGGCATCCATCGTCGTGCCGAGTCACAGCCCACCGCTGGCCGCAAGGGAAATCGACAGATGGGGCGATCACCCAGGCTTCGTGCAGGTGATACTTCCCGTGCGCGCCGAAGCCCCCTACGGCAATCGCCGTTACGATCCAATCTACACCGCCGCCGTCAAGCACGACCTAGCGCTCGGCATTCATTACGGCGGCGCCCCCGGCCATCCCCCCACGCCGACCGGCTGGCCCTCTTATTTCATCGAAGACTACGCCAACATGGCACAGGTCTTCCAGTCCCAGGTAATCAGCCTGGTCTGCGAGGGTGCCTTTGAACGCTTTCCCTCTTTGCGCGTCGCCCTCATCGAAGGGGGATTCACCTGGCTGCCTTCAATGATGTGGCGAATCGACAAAGAATGGAAGGGGTTGCGCCACAATACGCCTTACGTCCGCCGGCCGCCTTCCGAATATATGCGTACGCACCTGCGATTCACCATTCAACCCTTGGACGCGCCGCCCAATCCCCTGCATCTCGCCCAGATTCTCGACCAGTGCGGCGGCGAAGATCTGCTCTTGTACGCCAGTGACTATCCCCATTGCCACGAAAGCCAGGACATTCTGCTTGACCTGCTGACCGCCGACCAGCGAGAAAAAATCTGCAGTGCAAACGCACGCGCGTTTTATCGGCTGTGATGAAAGCTTCATGGCGACGAGACGGTTACCCATTCACGCACCCGACTTCTCGTCACCTGTCGACAAAATAGGAGGATGACCATGACTGCTCAATTCGACTCGGCTGCCACTGTAGATGCCGGCACTGTTACGAGTGACCGGGCGAACGGTCATGATGCACTCTATCCCGCAGCCTCCAATCAACAGGGGACCCGCTATCGTGCCCCCTTGGACACCGCCATCATAGACACAGACATTCATATCTACTTCCCAACAAATGACGTGCTGCGCAGCTATCTGGACGAACCGTGGCGGGACTATCACAGGACGTACGGCTCGCGCGGCTTCGACGGCTCCCACTATCCGCGCGCAATGCCCAACGCAGCCCGCCACGACGCCTGGCCCGGCGACGGAACGCCCCCCGGCTCAAATCTGCCGCTGCTGCAACAACAGCTCCTGGACCAGTGGAACATCGAAATCGGCGTCCTCAACCCGCTCGTCGGTGCAGGCGAGCAGCGCAACCTGGCCTTCGGCGCCGCTTTCGCCCGCGCAACAAACGAATGGCAGTTGGCCGAATGGCTGGAACCCGACCCCCGGCTGCGCGCTTCGATCATCGTCCCTTGGGAAGACGGCCACCTGTCCGCCGCTGAGATCGACAAGTGGGGCAGCCATCCTGGATTCGTCCACGCACTGCTTATTGCTCGCACAAAAGAACCCCTCGGGCGGCGCAAATACTGGCCCATGTATGAAGCTGCCAGTCGCCACGACGTTCCCATAGCCATTCACTTCGGTGGCGCCGGCGGCGTACCAATTACCGGGTCGGGATACCCAAACCACTATATCGAAGATCACGGCGGCATGCCCCAGACCTTCCAGTCCCAGGTGATCAGCCTGATCTTTGAGGGCGTCTTCAAGGAGTTCCCGTCGCTCAAATTCGTGTTGATCGAAGGAGGTTTTGCCTGGATTCCGCCGCTCCTGTGGCGGATGGACAGCGCATGGCGCAAACTGGGCAGCGAAGTGCCCCATGTGACGGAACCGCCTTCCGATCTATTCCGCCGTCACTTCTGGGTCAGCACCCAACCCATGGAGGAGCCGTTCAGACCCGACCAGTTCCGCCAGTTGCTGGGCCAGATGGACATGGACGATCGAATGCTCTTCGCTACCGACTACCCACACTGGGACTTCGACGCCCCCGACCGAGCCTTCCCCGTCCCGCTCGACAAAGAGCGGCGGCGAAAATTCATGGCGGAAAACGCCCGCGCACTATACAAGCTGTAGAAGAGAGATATGGCAAAACACGTTGTCGCAACTGTAGATGAGATTCCGCCGGGAGAACGCAAGATCGTCGAAATCGGCGGTCGCTCCATCGGCGTCTTCAACATCAAGGGTGAGTTCTACGCCCTCCGCAATATCTGCCCGCATCAGGGCGGCCCCCTCTGTGAAGGCAGGCTTACCGGTTTCGTGATGGCCGACAAGCCTGGAGGCGAGTACAGGTACGAGAGGAGAGGCGAGATCCTTCGCTGCCCCTGGCATGGCTGGGAATACGATGTGACCACCGGCCAGTCCTGGGTGGATCCTGCCTCCGTTCGCACACGCCGCTACGAAGTGGAAGTTGCAACCGCTGACAATATCCCTTCAACCTATCAACCGGGCCCTTACACCGCGGAAACCTTCGAGGTATCCGTCGACCAGGAGTACGTAGTCGTCGAACTTCCAGGCTGAAAGACACTCCGGGTTCGCTTCCCGACCTCGCTCAGTAAACATCTCACGACAATCCATGGAGCGTCAGAACGGCTCTCCAAGAGCCACTGGAGACCCCTCCCCATGAACCGGAACGAAAACGCCTTTTTCGACTCGAGACTCGACACCTATCTCCAGAACGCCCAAAAGCACCAGCTCGACGAACTGAGCGACTGGTTGCGCATTCCAAGCGTCAGCACCCTGCCGCAGCACAAGTCGGATGTAGAGCGAGCCGCGGACTGGTTGGCCCGGAAAATGAAGTCCGTCGGTCTCCAGAACGTGGAAATCATCCCCACCGACGGACATCCCATCGTCTATGGCGACTGGCTGCACGCAGGAGACGACGCCCCCACCGTCCTGGTCTACGGTCACTACGACGTTCAGCCCGTCGACCCGGAAAATCTCTGGATTTCGCCGCCGTTTGAGCCGACCCTGCGGGGAGACGATCTGTTTGCCCGCGGCGCGTCTGATGACAAAGGACAGCTGTTCGCCCATGTCGCCGCCGTCGAAGCACTCCTGGCCACGTCAGGCGCGCTGCCGCTCAACGTGAAATTCCTTGTCGAAGGCGAAGAGGAGGTCGGCAGCCAGGCCTTGGCGGACTATTTGCCGTCAGAGACTGAAAAACTCGCCGCCGATGTGTGCCTCATTTCCGATACCCACATATTGGCTCCTGACCAGCCACTGATCATCTACGGGTTGCGGGGCATATGGGCCGGCGAGATTACGGTCACAGGTCCGTCCCAAGACCTCCATAGTGGCATGTTCGGCGGCGCCGTCCACAACCCAAACCAGGCCTTGAGCGCCCTTCTCGCGAGGCTCCATGACAGCGCCGGTCGGGTTGCTGTTCCCGGATTCTACGAAGACGTTCAACCCTTGACCGAAAACGAGCGAACCGCCTTGGCGCAGGTTCCCTATGGCGAGGCACAACTGTTGCAAGAGACAGGTGTGCCTGCGCCCTGGGGCGAAGAGGGATTCACAATAACCGAAAGGATTGGCGCCCGGCCCACTCTGGAGATCAACGGGATGTGGGGCGGCTTTGTCGGCGACGGCTTCAAGACTGTTATCCCTGAAGAAGCCCGCGCCAAAGTCAGTTGTCGACTGGTGCCTGACCAGGATTCGTCTGCTATCGGGCCCCTGATCGATCGGTTTCTTCAGCAGATCGCGCCGCCGACGGTTGAGGTGCTCGTGAACACGCTCCAGCACGCGCCTGCCACCGTAGTGCCCCTTGATGTTCCCGAAATGCAGGCCGCATCCAGGGCATACAACAGGGTCTTTGGCGTTGAGCCGGTCTTCAGTCGCGAAGGAGGCTCGATACCCATTGCCACGGTAGTCCAGGAATCGCTCGGCATCCCCATTCTTTTCATGGGCTTCGGTCTCCCGGATGACAATCTCCACGCACCCAACGAAAAGCTACACCTACCGAACTTCTATCGTGGCATTCGCGTCGGCATTGCGTTGATGGAAGAACTGATTTCGTCTTGACTTCAATGCGGAAACGGTGCAGAATAATTAGTCTGGTGCCAAAGATCTTTCCTACTTGACTAAAGTTGGATTTAAATAAGGAGTTTCATATGCGTGCAGGTATTACTCAGTTGAGAGCGTCCCGTCGCATCTGGCTGATTTCGGTCGCGTCGGTCCTGCTTTTCTCCCTGCTGCCGCAATCGGTTACGGCAGCATCACTTCAGGTCAATGTCAGCCCCCAAACAACCGGGTACACTACGCACATCGTGCAGGCCGGCGAGACTCTCTCCCGTATCGCCGCCAACTATGGCGTTACGCTCCAGGCCCTGATTACTGCCAACAACATCGCTGACCCGAATCAGATCTTCGTCGGCCAGAGCCTGCGGATCCCCACAACCGGACAGCAGGCAGCCCCTTCACAGCCAACCACCTGCGCCCGTACCCATAACGTCGTTGCCGGCGAATCCCTCTCCGGCATCGCCGTCAACTACGGGGTATCGATACAGAACCTGGCCCAGGTCAACGGAGTTTCCGTGACCTCCTACGTCTACATAGGCCAGCAGCTATGCATTCCCGGTTCAGGCACAAGCGGCGGTGGCGGCGGTGGCACGACCGGAGGCACGCCTTCCAGTGGAGGAGGATTCTGGTACGAAGTGCAACTGGGCGATACGCTCAGCCGCATTGCTTTCAACAACGGCACCACCGTCTCCGCGATCATGCGGGCCAATAGCCTTGCCAATGCAAATACCCTGTTCTGGGGCACGCGGATTTGGATTCCGCAGGGCGGGTCAAGCGCACCTCCGTCCGGTAGCGGCACGGGAACCCAGCAACCTCAACCCCAACCGCAGCCCGCCCCGCAGCCCGCCCCGCAGCCGCCCGCCACGGGAGGCCCGTTCGCAGTCAGCCAGCCCACGCATCTGAACGTTCGCGCCGGACCCGGCACCGAATACCCGATCCTGAGCGTGCTGACCGCCGGCACACAGGTTAAGATTACCGGAATCGGCCCCAATGAAGACTGGTTCCAGGTCGAAGTTTCGGGAGTCAGCGAACCTGCCTGGATCTACCGCGATCTGACCGAGCTCGTCGGATCCCTTGTCGGCGTAAAGAAATTCACCGAGTCTGAAATCCCGGCCCGGCCCGAAGCGGCTCCTCCGGCTGCAGCGCCAGCTCCCTCCGCGCCTTCAACCAGGCTACCCGGCATTGGCTTTGGCTATGGCGTCCAGGCGCACATGATTCACAACGGCCAGGAAGGCATCGCCATGGACAAGACCCGCGAGCTGGGCTTCGGCTGGGTGAAGCAGCAGATCGAATGGAAGGTCTTCGAGTCCAACCAGGGTCAGTACGGATTTGGTGACATCTGGCCGCTCGTGAACGCCGCCAACTCGCGCGGACTCAATCTGCTGTTCAGCGTTGTCAACGCACCCAACTGGTCTCGTGAGTCCGGCTACGATGGCACCGTGGGCGGCCCGCCGGCCGATCCCCAGACCTTCGCCAGGTTCCTTGGACGGCTTGCCGGTGAGTACTGCGGCTCCTCGGTCAAAGCCATTGAAGTCTGGAATGAGCAGAATCTGCACTACGAGTGGGGCAACCGCCCGATCAATCCCAGCGAGTATATGGCGCTCCTGCGTCCTTCCTACGGCGCCATCAAGGCCGCTTGCCCGTCAATGTATGTGATCAGCGGGGCGCTGACGCCTGCCGGAGACAACGGCTCTCTCGCCATGGACGACTTCCGCTACTTCGAAGCCATGCTTCAGCAGGGCCTGGCCAACTACGTGGACGGCTTCGGCGCCCACCCCAGTGGCTATAACGTGCCGCCCAACGCGGTCTGGCAGAGTGCATGTGAAGCCATCCAACAGACCGGAAATCAGCACTTCAACGGCGCTTGCGACAATCCACACCACTCGTGGAGTTTCCGCAGCACCATGGAAGGCTATCGCAACCTGGCACTGCGCTACGGAGCCGGCAATATCCCAATCTGGCCGACAGAATTTGGCTGGGCCGCCGGCGGTGCCTTCGACCCACGCTACGGTTACGCCAATGACAACGACTTCGACGAACAGGCTCGCTGGACGGTCGAGGCCTTCCAGATGATGCGCAACTGGGGTTGGGTCGGTCCTGCATTCCTGTGGAATCTGAACTTCCGCGTCGTCGCCGACGGAACCGAAAAGGCACAGTGGGGTATCGTCCGCAACGACTGGAGCCCCCTGCCCATATTCCATGCCCTGCGCAATATGGCGAAGTAACAAAGGGAAGCCGACTTCGGACGATGTTCAATCCTGAAATGACCGTCGCTGCCATCAACCGGATGAGCGAGCGAACGCTAGCCGCCAACCTCGGTATCGAGTTCACCGAGGTTGGCGCTGATTTTATGCGTGCCCGCATGCCGGTGGACAGCCGCACCCATCAACCCTACGGCCTCCTGCACGGCGGCGCATCAATAGCACTGGCCGAGACGATGGGAAGCGTGGCGTCAAACGCTATGCTTGACCAGAGTTCCCTGAATGCCGTGGGCCTCGACATCAACGGCAATCATCTGCGCACCGTAACCGAAGGGTACGTTACTGGCACCGTGCGACCCATTCACATCGGACGGCGCACACACGTGTGGGAAATCCGAATCGAAGATGAGGACGGCCGCCTGGTCAATATCAGTCGTCTGACGATGATGGTCATCCAGCGGCCCTGAATGCTGCAAGAGCCGGCACAGTACTTCCGCAACAGGCCCGCGTGCGGATGTCCCCCATGCACGCGGTGTAAGAACCGTCTCAGCCATAATACGACCTGGGTCCTCTGGTTGACCGTCCCGAAATACCACAACCATACAGAACACAAACCACTGTCCTGGCATGGCGAAACTTAGGATTGTAACGATCTGGGAGGACGACGAGGAGATTCTTCGACGGCCGGCGCAACGCGTGCGGTCCTTCGACAGACGGCTCCACCAGCTCCTGGACAACATGGTTGAAACCATGCGTGAAGGCAAGGGCGTCGGTTTGGCTGCGCCGCAAGTCGGGCTGGACCGGCGCATCTTCGTGATTGAGTATCCGGAGGATACCGAACGCCCCGAAGAGACGATGCAGCGCTACGAAATGATCAACCCGGAAATTGTCAAGGCAAAGGGCTCCGAGATCGGTCAGGAAGGCTGCCTGAGTCTGCCCGGCCTGGCTGCAGATGTCGACCGGGCGACCTATGTCCTCATCAAGGCACAAGATCGACACGGAAAGTCCCAGCGAATCAAAGCCTACGACTGGCTGGCGCGCATCTTCCAACATGAAATCGACCACCTCGGCGGCGTGTTGATGACCGACAGGGCCGAGCAAGTCTATAAAGTCGTCGAGTTGGAGGACGGCGAAGTGGAATTGGTGCCGGTGGAAGAGGCAATTCAGCGGGACTGACTATTCTGCCAGGAACTGACAATAACCAGGCCCACAGCGCAAGCTGTGGGTCTTTATGTGCACAAACGAGGGCAGACAGACGCACCCAATGCGCAGACTATCTCACGTGGTGGTCGATTCCCTCGTACCTGTCAATGAAGGCCCGAATTCGGCCTGCGTCAAACTCGTTAAACTTGTCCAGCCTCTGCCACGCTGTCAGCGCGATCCGCGCCTCCATATCCCTGTGAGCTGACTGCGACCCAAACCCGGTCCAACTGGGGTCGTTGGGCATCATCAGGACGTGACGTCCGCTGTTCAGATAGGGTTGGACCACACCCGCCAACTGCTCCCGCAACTCCGGGCAACCGTCATCACACTGGTAATAGACGATGACGCCACCATCCTCCATGTTGTGAACGACCTGCTCATAACGGATCGGTTCATCATAGATGTCCCAAGGAGCCAGTCCCGGATAGTGGGGGCCGGACGTGGGCGGCGTGGAATTGTATTCGATGGGAGAGGCGCTGCCCTGCTGAATATGCGTATTGCCCTGTGAGGCAAATGACTCTTCGCCGCCAACTGGCGCACTATTGCGAATGTTCAGGTAAATGACCAGCGCCACAATCACAACCAGTATCGCCCCGCCGCCATAAACGTAGAGATTCTGCCTCAGCCTTCTCTTGGCAGCAATCTCCTTCAACTCCTGACGAGAAGGCCGCGCCAGGCGGCCTCCTACGTCCCTCTGCGAGTGCCGGCCGCCCTTTGCCCGGCTCTTCTTTCTTGGTCTCGACCTCGTTGCCATTATTTGTGCACCCACACCAGGGTGGCATCGCGCTCAGTTGTGCGTAGCCATCCTCCCGAGCCGTCCCATTCCGGGAATGTCCAGTTGAACAGCCACTCCGCATCCTCGATCGTCAGATTGACACAGCCATGGCTCATGGGCGTGCCGAAATTGTCATGCCAGTACGTCCCGTGAAATGCGAACTCTCCGTAGTAGTACTGTACCCACTGCACATTCGGCAGATTGTAGTAGGTGCCGGCATCGGGATCGCCGCCGGACATCGTCTGTGAGGGCGTTCGGGCCCACATGCGAAACACGCCTGTCTTGGTGGGATACGCTGGGATTCCTGACGAAATAAGGAACTCTCTTAACAGCTGCTCGCCTTCCCAGGCGTAAAGCGTCTGGTCACTCAGACTTACTTCTATCCACTTCTCGCCCTTGATTCGGGCCCGGCTAACATCCAGATGGAGTTGCGTGATTCCGGTCCAGGAGACAGCGTATTCCGATTCATCCACAATCTGAGTCTGAGTCGCAGCGTCAAGTAACGCCTGCTGTTCCTGCCTTACGCTCGGAAGGTCCAACGTCGCGCCGATGAAGGGTAGTGGCGGCAATAAGTCCAGACCTGCCTGCGTTCCCTCGGTGGCGGGTATCTGGGGAATAGGGACCTGCTTTTCAGCAGCTTCAGCCGTATTCGGATGGCCCCATCCGTTGACCAACAATCCAAAGAACAGGGCCATCGCAATTGACACACATATCTTTCTTGCCATCGCGTTCAGACTCCTGTGGCGGTACATGTGGCGAACCCGGATTTTATTCATGAACCATGATCAGTGTGCCGGGGTTGGCGTTGTTGCTGAACAACCAGTCATCGGTATAGACCGCAGGAGACGTCCAATCGAAGAGCCATTTGGCATCCTCATTTGTCATATTGATGCAGCCGCGGCTCATCGGTGTACCGTAGTTGTCATGCCAGTACGTGCCATGGAATCCGTAGCTCCTGTGAAAGTACTGTACATTCTTAACGTCTCTCAGATGATAGTAGGTGCCTGCGGCTCGACTCCCGCCCCGCATATCCTGCATGGCGATCTTGGCCCAAATGCGAAACGTTCCTTGGACCGTAGGCGTACTCCCTACCCCGGTTGAGACGACGAACGCCTTGACAGGCGTCGTGCCTTCATAGGCGACTGCTAACTGCTCGCTCAGGTCAACTTCGACCCACCTCTCAGTCGACGTAGGATACCGGGACTGGTCAAGTCGATGCTCCATTCCTTCCAGGAGTTCAAGAGCGCTCTCCGACGGAATCCGCAGGGCCTGACCCGCCTCTAGAATACTGTTATTTGCCAAGTTATTCAACTTTGCTATTGCGGCGTGGTTGACACCGTACTGTCCCGCGATGTCCCTAATGGATTGGCCGGCCTGCACCGTATGGACTGCGCCATGTGACTGCC
The DNA here is from genome assembly GCA_022821585.1 of Caldilineaceae bacterium. Lineage (GTDB taxonomy): Bacteria > Chloroflexota > Anaerolineae > Caldilineales > Caldilineaceae > Bin5. The sequence goes on along the minus strand of JAJEDI010000050.1, from coordinate 151,968 downwards.
CCGGTACCATCGCCGAAATAGGCAGAGCTGGCTGCAGTGCTGGCGCTTGTGGCGCAGGATCTAGAGCAGGTACAAGAGGAGTTGGTTGCAGTGCAGGCTCACGTTCGGCGGGCACGAGCAAGACCTGGCCCACATAGAGCCACCTTGCTAGCGACAGGCCATTGACGGACATAAGCCTCGACAAGCTGATTCCGTGCTGTCTGGCAAGTCGGGTCAGGGTGTCACCGGGCCGGACAGTGTAGCGCTGAAAGTCAACAGGGGCGGTCGACTGTGCGGCGTGCACGGAAGTCGGTGAAATAGGCAACCGCAACTGCTGCCCGCTGTACAACCAGCGCAAGGGCGAAATGCCGTTAATCTGCGCCAGTTGGGTCACGCTGAGGCCGTAGCGGCGAGCGAGCTTGGTAAGAGAGTCGCCTGCCTTCACCCTGTACAACTGGTATCTCCCCGCACTCTGCGGGTCGGCGAAAACTGATCCGCCTTGGTCAATCACAAGACGTTGACCATACCAGACGAAATTAGCGTCCCGAAGGCTGTTGAGCTGTCTCAGGCTTGCTACTGTCGTCCCATACTGCTTTGCGATTTCGCTCAATGTCTCGCCCGGTTTGACGATATGCACCTCATTGGCAGCTGCATACTGGAAACTTGAAATGGTTGCGGAACCGGCAAACATGATTGCCAATGTCCCACGTACTAAGGGTCTAATAAGCCGTCTCATTCCCCACCTCACTTGCTGTAAATGATTGCGTGAAAACTTTCCGACATTGCGACTTGGCTCTGAAGAAAGACCCATGTCGCTGAGCTTTCCAACCACAAACTAAGACGGCAGCCCGCGCTGTTCTGTTCCCTTCTGATGCTCTGAGCCGTTCGAGCCTCCTGCAAACCGGTATCCCATCTCCAACAAAAAAGTAGGGGCACCCCTTGTGGGTGCCCTCAAGCCCGCCGCAGAAATGCGTGAATCCCAATTTGTAAGCGAGTTCTCCTGCACCTTTGGCAACAACGAAACCATAACCAATCCGCGTTCAATTCCGGGCAAGGAAAGCGCCACCTTAGACCACTAGCCACTGACCACTGCAGTTGTGCGGTCGGGCCTTCGGCCCTCCCTTGTGCGGGGGGACTCCCCCCGCAACGCCCCCCTCCAGCTATACCACCTTGGCGCCGAGTTTCGATCTCGTCTCTATGCCGCCGGTCGCTCGCCCAAGTCGTGCCGCGAAGCCCCCTGACGCGACTAAGTTAAGGGCAGGCCTTGTTCCTTCCCACTCCCACCCCAATTCTGGGATGCACCCGTAGAGATGAGGCCGTTGTAACCACTGAAACTGTATGCTACAATCCCACCGGTGAGTGAAGCTTGGGACCCTAGCGGTCTGCCTGCCTCGTCCTTTTCCCGAAACCCCTTTTCTGTCGGTCTCGTAGGAGGCGGCAGGCATTACTAGACTGCCTACTCTGCAATCTACGAATACCGGTGCCGAAACTGGGCGCCATGGAGGTCTGCCGTGAGCACCAAACAAGGACACGACGCCGCCAATCTGATCACCGAGACCTTTCGCCAGCGCACGCACGGGTCCGGCGAATGGGACACGCGCGCCAAAGAGTCAATGCCCGGTGGCGACACCAGGGCGGCTTCCTATTACACGCCCTATCCTGCCTACATGACCCGAGGGGAAGGCTGTTTTCTCTACGACTATGACGAAAACCAGTACATTGACTTTCTGAACAACTACACTTCCCTGATCCACGGCCATGCCCACCCGGCAACCGTAAGTGCCATCCAGGAGCAGGCCGCCCGTGGCACCGTTCTCGGTTCGGCAGCTGAAGTCACGGTAGAACACGCCGAGATGCTTTGCAGCCGCGTTCCCAGTTTTGACAGCGTGCGCTACTGCAACTCCGGCACGGAAGCGACGCTATTGGCGATGAGGGCCGCTAGGGCCTTCACTGGCAGGGACATCATCATCAAGATGGACGGCGGGTATCACGGCTCCCACGACTATGTACAGCTGAACATGCAACCGGATACCACAGAAGAGGGGCTTCCCCGTCCTAAGCTCTCAAGCAGAGGAGTGCCCGCAGGGACGATGGCAGGAATGTTGGTGGCGCCCTTTAATGATCTAGGTGCACTTCGCGACATGCTCCGCGCCCGCAGCGACGAAATTGCTGGCATCATCCTGGAACCCGCGCTCGGCGCAGGCGGCGGCGTAGAACCCGAACCTGGGTACCTCCAGGGTGTCAGGCAGCTTGCCGATGAATTCGACGTCCTCCTGATCTTTGACGAGATCATGACCTTTCGCCAGGACGTTGGCGGCTTCCAGGCCACAATCGGGGTGACGCCTGACCTGACCTCGATCGCAAAGTTCATCGGCGGCGGCCTTCCCCTCGCCGCCTTTGGCGGGCGCAAAGAGATAATGGCGCCCTTCGACCCCACCCATCCCATGACTATCCCGCATAACGGCACCTTCAACGGCAACAACATCACGATGGCCGCGGGTCTGGCAACCATCAAGGAATATGAAGCCGATCAGGTTGCTAGAGTCAATGAGTTGGGCCAGAGGTTGAGAAACGGGCTCAACGCGGCATTTCAGGCCGCCGGCGTGGGCATACGCGCCGTGGGTTCAGGGTCCATTATTCGCATCCACTGGAGCGACGGCAAGATAAGAGACGCCCGCGACGCCGTAGCCGCGCAGGAGAGGGCGCAGGAACTGCCCGGGCTGCTACACCTGGAGATGATGAATCGCGGCATCTTCAGCGCACCCAGGTGCCAGTACGCCATCTCCACGCCGATGTCGGAAAAGGAAGTCGATGTAGCCGTCGACGTAATGGGCCAGAGTCTGGAAGTCGTTATGCCCTACGTCCAGGAGAAAACGCCCCACCTGACTCTGGGCTGAACAAGGGCGGCTTGAGCACAAACACGCCTGACCGCGGACGCATTACCCGGTGCCGCAAGAACGCCCGCTATCCCCGTTTCCTCCGTTGAACTGTCCTGCCCCACGGAGACCTACATGACACACACTTCTACGACGCGCCCAAACTTCGTCCTGATTCTAGTGGACGACATGGGGTACTCCGATATCGGCTGCTATGGTTCGGAAATCCGGACGCCTAATCTGGATCGGCTGGCTCGCGGCGGAATGCGCTTCTCCCAGATGTACAACTATGCTCGCTGCTGCCCGACGCGAGCCTGCATGCTCACCGGAGCCTATCCCCATCAGGCCGGCATCGGCCACATGATGGAGAACACCGGTTCACCCGCATACCAGGGATACCTGCGAGACGACGTCGTGACCATCGCCGAGGCGCTCAAAACCGGCGGCTACCGTACATTCATGTCCGGAAAATGGCACGTTGGAGGCGCATACGACCCAACCCGGCCGCAAACCTGGCGGCCCGGCGAAGAAGGGCATCCAACCCCTCGCCAAAGAGGATTCGACCGTTACTACGGTACTCTGGACGGCGCCGGCAGCTTCTTCTCGCCATATTCGCTGATGGAAGACGATTCCTTCGTCCTAGCCGGGGAGGAGGCTGGAAGTCAGGAAATGGGGCAGGAAGACCAGTCCGCCCCGTCCGACACCTACTATTACACCGATGCCATCAGCGACCAGGCCGCGAAGATGATCGAAGAGGCCTCGCAAACCGACGATCCTTTCTTCCTCTATGTGGCCTACACTGCCCCTCACTGGCCGCTCCACGCATTGCCGGAAGATATCGCCAATTACGAAGGGACCTATCGCAAAGGCGGCTGGGACGCCCTGCGTACTGCGCGGCACGAGGAGCTCAAAGGAATGGGGATGCTGGACAGCCGCTGGCCGATCTCGCCCCGCGACGATTCCGCGCCCCCTTGGGAGGACGCCCGCTATCGCGACTGGGAAGACATGCGCATGGCTGTCTACGCCGCGCAGATAGACCGGATGGATCAGGGAATCGGGCGTATCTTGTCCGCGTTAGAGGATTCGCAGCTCGACGACAACACGCTCATACTTTTCCTGTCAGACAACGGCGGCTGCGCTGAATTCCTCGCCGAAAACGGTTGGGTCGACCGTTACAGCGATTGGACGCCCGATGGCAGACCGATGCGCGTAGGTAACGATCCCGGCATCCTTCCCGGAGGTCCCCACACCTTTATGAGCTACGATCTCCCGTGGGCCAACGCATCCAATGCCCCCTTCCGACTCTATAAGCACTGGGTTCACGAAGGCGGCATCTCCACGCCGCTAATCGCCTACTGGTCCTCGGCAATTCAACCATGTCAGATCGTGCACGAGGCCTGTCATATCATCGATATTCTGCCGACCATTCTAGATGCCGCCGGCATTCCCCACCCCAATGAGTACAACGGGCGTCCGTTGCAGCCCCTGGAAGGAGAGAGTTTCTTGCCGCTGCTGCAAGGCGGCAATTGGAGTCGGCAAAGCCATATTTTCTGGGAACACGAAGGAAACCGGGCCGTCCGCTTGGGGCAGTGGAAGCTGGTCAGCAAACACGGAGGCGGTTGGGAACTCTACGACATGCAAGAGGACCGGACCGAACTGAATGATCTGAGCGACAAGAATCGCCCTAAGGTTGAGGAGTTCGCCGCACTATACCGAGACTGGGCCGGGCGAGTTGGCGTGCTTCCATGGCCTCTACGGCGCTGAGGACGGCGCCGCTCTTGTGCAGTCCGAGTGAAAAGATTCAGGACAGGGCCAGGTGTATCTGTGTACCGTCCCGCCACTGTATGTCATAGAAACAGCGTTCCGCAGGAGTATTGTCCCGAATCCAAGACGCAAGCGACCTGTCTCTGATCCTGCCCCAGACGGTAAGAGTATATTCGGTCTCCTCCAATATCTCCTCCACTCGCGACCAGGCCCCTGGTAGGTAACCCGCAAAAAAGCACAGAGTGACCTCCGCGTCGATCTCCACCAGAAGTTCCAGCATCGCGTCGATCATCGCCTCTGTATAACCTGGATCTCCTTCTTCAACGGTCCAACCGAGCGAAAGAAAGGCCTGGGGCAAGAGTTTCTTACATTGGCTCACAAATTCGTCTGGTTTGAACAGTGCCTCGTCTCCCCCTGGGCCGGCCAGGATATCAGCATTGGCGCATAGTGGTATCTTGCCGGCAGCCCGTTTCCCTGCGTAGGTGAGACAGGGGACAACCGCTTCCGGCGACTTGAAGTCAAGCTTCGCGCCCTTACCCGCGGCAACCGTCAGGTCCAGCCACCTTTCAAAGCTCAGATCGCTCTCCACTACCAGGGGATGGGCCATGATGATCTCTCCCCCTACCAGCGATATATCACCTTCAATGAATTGCACCTTCGGGTCGGACAGCGCGCCTAGCAGTGCCTGCGACCTGTTGGCGCCGTGAATCCAGCCAACATCCCCCGGGCGACTGACGCCCAGCGGCTCCAGTACGGGTAGCCACCGTGCTGCCAGTGCATTGGCCATTGCGATCTCCTTATGTGGGTGAGTCTTTGGCTAGGGGAACGACGTTTCAAAGCGGGGGTCGGTCGCGGTCCTGCCCAATGGGGCGGCCAACTTCCGCGTATAGTGGATGAGGGCGTCCATAGTCGCGGCAAAAAGGGTGAAGGAAAGGTCTTCTCGCGGCAAGTCCGCCAGCAGAGAAACATCGCCATCGCTGTCCGTAGCGAATCGGACTAGCCGTAACGATTGGTTCAAGCTCAGCAAGAGGGACGTTAGCTTCTCCCGGCACTCTGGCGCGGGAGCAGGAGTGAAGGGTGTGACGGCAAAATGCAGCCATTCCTCGCCGTCGGCCACATAGAGGTCGAACTCCTCGTCCTGTTCGTCGGCAAAAGTGCTGCGCCAGATGCCGACCTCGACCGTCTCGAACCCCCATTCGTATCGGTCAAACAGCGCTGGAATGTCCACGGGTTGCTATCTCACCGGCGGCCGCACGCATGGGTTTGCCTTCCTGCTACCCTCGCACGCGAGTACCCAGATGACGCAGACGGGAGCGAGGATGATCTATCGCCAGCGATACCTCATCGGCAGTAAGGCCGGTCGCCGCTTCAAGATCCATCATTGTGCGATAGGAGCTATCGGTCAAAGCCAGCAGCTTTTCCCGCTCGAATTCGCTCAACTTATGGCCGACGAGAGTCGCCTCCGGGTTTTCTAGCAGCTTGCTCCGGCAGTCCAGGCACATCCAGGTATGGCCGATAAGAATTAGGAAATCTCTAACTCTTTGGTTTGACATGCGAAGTCTCCCGGTTCGTCCTCAGACCATCCTGTCTTCTGCTGCCCTAGCAGTTTCGTTACTCCACCTGACCAACCGGGCATCGCCGCCAGTGGCGAAGCTGATCTGCGCTCTTCGGTGAGGGACCGAAAGAACTATGGAGTTAGTTCCAATCCCGACTCGATTTCGATGGCCGGGTGCTCTACCACGCCAGCTTTCTCAACTGGCCAAATGGCTAGCCACGCTTTGCCGATGACAAACTCTTGAGATAGCTGGCCCCAAGTGCGCGTGTCAGATGACGCCGGGCGGTTGTCTCCCAACACATACAAGAAGCCGGGAGCGACCGTCTGCGCCGAAATGTCGCGTGCGATCGGCACCTGGTCATAAGGTTCATCTACCGTCAGGCCGTTTACAAAGAGGACGCCGTCCCGAAACTCAACCGAATCACCCGGCAGCCCAATAACCCGCTTTATGTAGTCCTGCGATGGGTTGTTGGGGTAATGGAAGACTATGACATCTCCCCGCCGGTACTCCCCTAATCGATAGGCCAGCTTGTTTACGAGCAGATACTGGCCGTGCTGGAAGTTCGGCTCCATCGACTGGCCTTCAATTCGATAGTTCTGCACAAGGCTGCGGATCACCAGGAAAATAAGGATCGCCAGAACGACCGTTTCCAACGTCTCGCGCAGCAGAGACTTCATCCCCGGATCGTCATCGCCGCGCCGGTCTTCTGCATGCGAAACATGCCCGTCACCTACCGACATGACGCCGCCGGTTGGGACTGCCGTAGCCATTCCGTTGGTGCCGCGTAATGGAGTATCAGGTCCTCGTTGGATCTTTGGCCGGGCCGGCAGATGTTCCACAGAATGTTGGTCACTCTCAGATGCTGGAGACGCGATGGGAATACTCTTGGCCGAATTCTCGGCTTCGGTCTCCGACGCGTCAGGGATTCTCTTATCGTGGCGCAATGGCTTGGGTCCGGTTTCGTGGCCTAGACGCCCTGTTCCAGGGGCGAGAGTCTATGTAGATTATATCACCCGACTTTGACGGCAGACAATCGGGGCACCAATAGCGAATATTTGAATTCCTGGAGTTCGGGCCCCGACCTGAGTGGGTCGCAAGGCGCCTTTAGAGACTCGCTGCAGCGCCGAGCCTCTTGTTCCTGTAGACATCGGGTCACTGCTCGATCCAATTCTTACCATTAAAGTCGGAATATCCAATCCTTATCCTCCGGCAACGGCCCATTATCCCAAATGAATAACCCAATTATCCCAAGTCGAGCTGTTTTCTGAGGTAGCTTTTCAGTCACAGTTTGTTGGAGATCGGGACCAAAGTGACTCCCGCCACTGCTCACGCCTTGCCCCCGCCGCCCACTGCAATGGCCTTATTCTGCGTGAAAAGGGAGTTGGAACAATCCGTCAAACCCCGAGAGGGTGGGTTCAAGCACCTGAGAAGGCCGAGTAGCTACTACCTGAGAATATATCGGGTCCCTCGCTTGTCGCCGATCTTTAGAAGTAGCTTCTTGTCCACCAGGTCGACCAGGTCAAGGCGTAACGTCTCCGCCCCTACATGCGTACACAACTGCCGGTAATCCCGGTTACTAATGCTCCCGTTCGCCTGCACAAACTGCATCGCCTTGAGCTGGCGTTCGTTCATATGCTGTTCCCATTCAGGGATAATTTTTTTCAGGTCTCTGCGGTTCTGCAAAGTGACCGAGAATCGATGGCTTTTCGCATCAAACAGCGGGGGCGGATGGCCTGCCGCCACCATGTCCTCAATCATACGGTCAACCCCCAGGCCCAGCTCCTCGATATAACCCCACTGATATAAGCCATTGACGAGACGAGGGTTGCGGCTGTAATGTTCCTCAACAATGTTTTCGATCGTAATGTACGCCGGCAGGCCGCCAGGACTGATGATCTCCAGGCTGTCGGGGCGCATATGGATCTCAACGCTGCTTCCCCTTAGGCGATAGTCCCGGTGACAAACAGCATTGACCAGAGCTTCTCGTACTGCAAAAGGGGGATATTCCGTGTGGTCTTCCCGTTGCAGACCCTTCACCACGGCCTTCTTGCCCATCTCTTCCCAGATGACCCGCCAGCCGCGCTCGACAATTCGAGCCAGGGGGCCCGTGATCTCTTCGCGGCGGCCATAGCCGAATGAACCGGCGTCACTCCCCAGGTACACTGATGCCTCAGAGCCGGCCGACCTGGCCAGCTTCGCCCTCTCGTCCGTTCTGAAGGCGCCCGGACTGTCATCAAACTTTACAAATACCGCCCTGCTATGGGGCAGAAATAGTTGAGGCTCCTTACCGAACAGGAGCATCCCGCTTACCGTCGGTGACCCATCAGGGTCTATGGCGCCAATCTGCTGCAGCAGCCTGCTCTTGGGCAAAAGGGCCCCGTGCGGGTTCCGTTGCTGCCTCCTCTCGAGATACTCGTCGATTACCTCCTCGTCTAGATCCTCTCTCGCAGAGCCGGGTACTACATCGGTCTCAAACTCCCCTAGCGCCCGATTCCCCACCAGTATCTCCAGTTCCGACGGGCTCAGAGGTCGGTTCTCACTGCCGCGGCGAACCAACGCCCGTCCGTCAGAAAGAATGTGCAACTCACTGCTGCGATCGACCCGTAACAAAACTACAGGTCCGGACTGCGTCTCCTCCTGCTGCCAAGCCGTACGCATTGGCGGGCGGCAAAGGGCCAGGGCCGCCCGCAACGCGCCCTCCACATCATCACCTACCAGCTGATCTCCTCGGCTACCGTTGGAGTCAACCCCCAAAACGACAGTACCGCCTTCACCATTGGCGAAGGCGACGAGTGTCTCAGCAAGTGAGTCTGGATTGAGACGGGGCAAAAAGGCGTGTCGCGGGCCGGGCCCTCGGTCCACCATCGAGCCAAGGTCGGACATTGGACCATACTCCCTTATCTATTCGGCTACTGCCACGGGCGAGGAACCATTGACGGCTTCGCCCGGCCCACTAGGATCGGTGCCCTCGACCTTGCGGACTAAGTCCTCGTGCCTGAGTACGGCCAGTGCCGCAACCGTATCGCCTTCATCCAGATTGACGATGCGCACACCCATCGTTGGGCGCCCCTTGTGACTGATACCCGAAACCGCCGTGCGCAACACGATGCCGTTGCCGGTGATTACAGTGATCTGGTCATTCTCAGTGACAACCCGCGCCGCGATAATAGGCCCCAACTCGCCAAGCCTCCTGTGGTCCGTCGACCATACCCCTTGCGTATACCGGTTTTTACGCGGGTACTCCTCAAGTGAGACACGCTTGCCTAACCCGAATTCGTGCAATACAAAAAGATCGGCTCCCTGCTGCACTACATCGAAGCCCGTGACTAGATCGTCATCACGCAGACGCATCGCCCAAACACCGGCCGCCGTTCGACCCATGGCTCGCACCTGGTCCTCGCGCATCCGCAGCGCCTTGCCCCCGCGAGTCACGATAATGAACTCCTGGCCGCCATTCGTCAACTGTGCCCACTCCAGCGAGTCCTCCTGGTCCAGGTTCATGGCGATGACGCCGCTTTGACGAACATTCGAGAACGCCGACGCCTTCACCCGCTTTATGCGAGCCTTGCGCGTAAGGAGCGTAATGTAGGAGGCCTGCTCAAAGTCGCCCAAAGTCAACATCGTCGTGACCTGTTCATCGGGCTGCAGCGTGAGAATGTTGGCGATGTGCGCCCCTTTAGAGGTGCGGCTGCCCTCCGGCAACTCGTAAACGCGGCTGCTGTAGACCCTTCCCTTATTGGTAAAGAAGAGTATGTGGTCCAGTGTACGCGCAAAGCGCAGGTCCATGACTTCGTCCTGGCCCCGTGTCGACATCCCCCTTACCCCGCGTCCACCGCGACCTTGCGCCCGGAAGCTATCGGCCTCCATTCTCTTGATGTAAGAGTTGGCGCTGAAGCTGATCAGCACGTTCTCTTGCGGAATCAAGTCCTCGTCGCTGAAGTCGCCGCTGGCGTAATGTAAGATTCCCGTGCGCCGTTCATCGCCATATTTTTCCTTCATCTCGACGATGTCGTCACGAATCAGGCCGCGAATCTTCGGCGGATTGGCCAGCAGGTCTTCCAGATAGGCGATGCGCTCCATCACCTCCTGGTACTCATCCTCTATCCTTTGCCGCTCCAACGCCGCCAGGCGTCGCAACTGTAGGTCCAGGATCGCCTGCGCCTGAACCAGACTCAGGCTGAACCTTTCCACAAGCTGTGTGCGTGCCTCCTCCGCGCTGGCGGCATTGCGAATCGTTGCAATGACCTCGTCAAGAAACTGCAGCGCGATGCGCAAACCCTCCAGGACATGCGCCCGCTCGCGCTGCTTTGACAGGTCAAACTCGGTGCGCCTCGTAATCACCTCGAACCGGTGATCAATGTAGATCTGCAGTGCCCGCCGCAATCCCAGCGTCACCGGCCTGCCGTTCAGCAGCGAAAGGGCATTGACACTGAAGGTGGACTGCAGTGGTGTGAACTTGAAGAGACGGTTCTGCTTCTTTCTCGGCGACGCACCCCGCTTCAACTCGACAACGATCCGCATGCCGCTCCGGTCGCTCTCATCCCGCAAGTCGCTGATACTGTCCAGCCGACCGGACCGGGCTAACTCGGCGATCCGCTCCAGCAATGTCGTCTTGTTGACCTGGTACGGGATCTCCGTGACGATGATGCGGAATCGACCGCTGTCCGTCTCCTCAATCTGCGTTCTGGCGCGCACAAGTATGCGGCCGCGCCCGGTGGCAAATGCATGGCGAATCCCTTCCGTCCCCAGAATCTCGCCACCGGTTGGAAAATCCGGACCTTTCACCAGTTCCATCAGCTCTTCAAGACCGATCTGCTCACGCCGCTCCCAGTTGTCGATCACATGGGCCACAGCATCGCAGATTTCACTCAGGTTATGCGGGGGGATATTTGTGGCCATGCCCACCGCGATGCCACTTGAGCCGTTGACCAGCATGTTGGGCAGCTTCCCAGGCAGTACCAGCGGCTCTTCTAGGCTATCATCGAAATTCGGTCCCCAATCGACCGTATCCATTTCGATATCCTGGAGCAGCATCTCGGTTAGCTGCGCCAGCTTGGCCTCCGTATAACGCATCGCCGCCGGGCTGTCGCCGTCGATCGAGCCGAAATTCCCCTGGCCGTTTACAAGTGGGTAGCGTAGGCTGAACTCCTGCGCCATGCGCGCCAGCGCATCGTAGACCGCTTGGTCGTTGTGGGGATGATACTTGCCCAGCACCTCTCCGACAATGCGGGCCGACTTCTTGTAGGATGAGTTAGCTCGCAGCCCCATATCGTGCATGGCATACAGGATGCGGCGGTGGACCGGCTTCAGCCCGTCGCGTGCGTCAGGCAGTGCCCTCGCCACGATAACGCTGACCGCATAGTCAAGAAAGGCGGTGCGCATCTCATCTTCGATGGATACTCCCTCGACGCTCTGGGCAAACATGCCGTTGCCGTTGGCCCCGTTTTGGGAGGTCGGCTCGTGCGGTAAACCGCCCATTCCATTCTCACCGGGGGCTGCGTCGTCTATGCCGTTTGGCTCGCTCATTCACGTTCTCCCGCCACTATTTCACTCTGTGTCATGGCCTCCGCCATTATCAGTTTCGGTGACCTTGTCCCTGAGTCCGGGTCGAAACCGGCTCCCGCCTAATGGCCTTCAGTGACCCCCTGGGGGCCTCACCAACTGCGGAAACGCTGTGCGCCCTGGACACTTACAGGCTGGACTTTTGCCATCATTAAGTATACCTGATTTGCCCGAAATTGGCCAGCGAAAAGCGCTTGAGGGTGCATCCCAGATTTTTTGCGAGACTCGTCTTACCAGTGTTGAATCCAGCCTGGTCGACGAATCAACTCTACTGGGCGGACAATAATTTGGGATACACCCTGGGGCTGAGGGTGCATCCCAGATTTTTTGCGAGACTCGTCTTACCAGTGTTGAATCCAGCCTGGTCGACGAATCAACTCTACTGGGCGGACAATAATTTGGGATACACCCGCGCTTGAAGCCGGTCCCGCACCCAACCACTTTTGGGGCCGGGCAGTAGTGAAAGAATGGAAAAAACTTCTCGAAAAGGCCTTTCGTCGGGGCCCTCCTGAGGACATGAATGGCTGTTCTGCGCGGCATTATACAGCTAGGGTCCTGCACCTTTCGCAGCGCTCATTCGCCCGGCCCGGACAAACAGAAACGGACAGGGTCTGCGCCCTGTCCGCCGGAAATTCTATAGTGTTTTCAGTACAAGCGACCGCTTTGATCAGCCTGTTGCCGACTCCTCCTCCGCGTTGGCAGCAAATCCATCATCCGCCAACTCAGCCACGGCTTCCGCCTCAGCTTCCGCTTGTGCCGCTGCCTCACGGTCCCGTTCCCGCTGTTCTGCATCCGCCCAACTCTCACCTTCCCGCACGACCGCAACGCCAAACGTAGCCTCTACTTCTGCCATCAACCGAATTGTCACGTCGTACACGCCCAACTCCCGAATAGGCTGATTCAAGGCGATTCGCCTTCGGTCCACTTCGAATTCAACCGTCTCCTCTATTCGTTCGGCGATATCCGAGGCTGTTATCGAGCCGTAAAGCCGGTCGTTGTCTCCTGCCCTCACGTTAAAGAGCAGTTGCTGGCCGCTGAGTACCTCCGCTTGGGCATCGGCATTCGATCGTTCCTGCGCTCGCTTTCGTATAGCAGCATGACGGATGTCCTCCGCCTGCTTCAATGCCCCCCTGGTCGCCAGAATCGCCTCTCTGCGCGGAAGCAGATAGTTGCGGGCATAGCCTCTGGCCACCGTGTGGACTTCGCCCGCAAGGCCCAAACTCGGTACATCTTCAGTTAGCAGTACTTTCATGCGAGCCATTGTATGGATTTCCTTCTCGTCTCCAGCGAATGCTCAGGCTGAACCGGCCTACTCCCCTCCTTGAAACAAGACGATCTGGTCAACTGCCAGATTGTACCGAACTGTGACCTTCTTCTGATGCGTAGGGCGCGATTCGTTTTCTTCTCCTGTAGCAAAGCCTCCAATTGATAGGTATACTACAACCACGCATTGTACACTGGCTGCAGGTTGGCGCCAAAAAAACGAGGCCGCCAAACGTATCGCTTTATGTGGCTTCCACCGACCCGTAGCGCAAGAGTTACCCTATTCTCAGGAGGTCGGACGATGAACCGGGAACGCGTACTGATTGTGGAGGACGAACCGGCCGTCGCCAGGGGATTGGAGTACGCGCTGAAGCAGGAAGGTTTCGAAGTCTTCCGCGCCAGTAACGGGGCGCAGGCGATAGAAATGACCGGTAGGGAACAACCCGACCTCATAACACTGGACCTGCGCCTACCAGATATGAGCGGCTATGACGTCTGTCGGGCACTTCGTTCCCAAAACCACCGCCAGCCCATCCTGATGTTGACTGCCAAAGATGAAGAACTTGACAAAGTGCTTGGGCTCGAACTGGGGGCCGATGATTACATGGTTAAGCCCTACGGTCTGCGCGAACTGGTCTCCCGCATTCGGGCACTCTTGCGCCGCGCATACGGCGAGTTGGCTGCCCAATCCAATCATCAGGTCCAACGCTTTGAGGGCCTTGAAATTGACTTAACCCATCTGGAAGTGCGGCTGGAAGGAAATGTCGTCGAACTGACGCCGACCGAGTTTCGGCTGCTTCACTATCTTGCCGCCCGGCCCAATGTGCCTGTCAGCCGCAGCGGCCTGGTCGAGGCCGTTTGGGGATACGAAGGCGATATCAACAGCGACCGCACAGTCGACGTACATATCCGGCATCTGCGACAAAAGATCGAACGCGACGCGGCCAATCCTGTAAGGCTGGTGACCGTGCGCGGCTTCGGCTATAAGTTCCAGGGAAAGAGATTGTAGTTCTCCGTTCTCGCCCGTGGAAGAAACCGGTAGTCGGGCTTCGGGAGAGGATGTCGCCAGTTCTGAGTTGACGCTGCCGGACCCCCCAACCAGAGTAAGCGATTCGACCTCCTTAACGGCCGGTCGAAACTCTTCTCCTTTATTGCGAATCCTTAATCTAATAGCAACCAGTCTTTCAATTTGAGGCAATACACTGTAACGGTAGGCATTTGAAAAACCACAGTGTGTAGCATAGCCACAAGGAGAAAGAGATGAGCAACCTTAGTCAAACAACCAGCAAAAGGCCGGCGTCAAATGCGGCCAGACGAAAGTTGTGGGTCGTGATTTCAGTGGTCCTCCTCGCGTCGCTCGCCTTGGGAGGTACCGCTTCGGCTTCATCGCTGTCGGAACGGATCAAGCCGGAACCAGGCGTCCTGATTGTGGCCGTCGCCGAGGAGACCCCAGCCTTCGAAGCCGGCATTGCCCGCGGGGATATCTTACTGGCAATCGACGGAGACATGGTCAATACCGCCGCCGAGTTGCAGCACGTAATCCTAATGCGCGACCCCGGCGATACTCTCGAACTGACCGTGAAACGCGGCGACGACGAGTTAACCCTGACCGCCACCTTGGCCGACCGGGACGGCTATCCACTGCTAGGCGTTGCGCCTGACGTTCCCCGGCTTCACGGTAGGACGGCCCAGCGAGGGCGGTTCGCTGCGATGCGCGGTCACGGACGTCTTCCCGCTTTCGAACTGTTCAGAAGTATGCAACGTTTCCACGTAAGTCCTGGTGATGGCGCAATCGTCATGGATGTCTTGGAAGTAGGCCCGGCCGCAACGGCAGGCTTGATGGCCGGCGACCTGATCACCTCGGTCGGCGAAACCGAAATTACGGGAATGAGCGACCTGGCTGACGTCGCTGCCGCCTACAGTCCCGGAGACGTCGTCGCCCTGACCGTCGATAGGGATGGCGAGACAGTGGAGTTGAGCGTAACCCTCGGCGCCCACCCCGATGACGAAGGTAAGGCCTTCATCGGTGTACGCATCGTACCGACTGAACGATTCCGAATCAATGCCAATGGGACCGACCTCGATCGCCGACCGCAGCAGGGCAACCGTTTCGGCTTCGCGATGCCGTTCGGCAACCGCTTTTCTTTCATGGAGCTGCCGGATGGTGCCTTGGTAATGGACGTGCACGATCAGGGACCGGCGTCACTCGCAGAACTGCAGCGAGGCGATGCGATAGTCGCCTTTGGCGAAACCGAAGTCTCCAGCTTTGAGGACTTGGTCGAGGCCCTGACAACACACAGCCCTGGTGATGAAGTGGAGATAACGGTGACACGCGACGGTGAGACAATTGCAGCAACAGTAACCCTCGGTGCACACCCCGACGACGAGGACAAGGCCTTTCTGGGAGTGTCCATCATGCCGCTTGAGCGCCTCCGCATGCAGATGAAGGAGTTGCAGAAGCAGGATCACGAAGAGCAGAAGAACGCCCACGAGTCGCAGAGCAGTTCCTAGACTCCTCCTACTCGGTGACGACCAGCGTCGCCGGGGGCGGGCCGGCACGACGAAGTGCGCCCGCCTCAGACGCTGGTTCAATCAAAATTCACTCCGCTCTGCGGCCGGCTGCCAGACCGCAGAGCGGCAACCTTTAGCCGGACTTACCCAACAGTGGATGCGTGGACTCTCCTGACGCGTCCTTTTGCGGGCCACAGAGGCGCAAATGCTGTACTCGATTCGCTGGCGTTTGATAGTTAGCTACGCTGCCCTGACTCTCCTCACGACCCTCTTAGTCGGAGTCGTTGCCCTCAGCCTTCTATCCCGCTACATGGCCGCCCGCGAATATGAGACACTCGTTCTCAACGCTGAGGCCGTTGCCCGCATGGCCCAGCCGCTACTAGTGCGATCGAACCAAGGCCTCCGTCTTCAACAGTTGGCTGTTACCTCAGGCTTTCTCACGAACACCGAACTGACGATTCTCGACCGAGACAAGCGTGCTCTGGCCCATTCACAGGTGCGCCTGACTCCTTTGGATTCGAGGCCGGCGCTACTGAGCCTACTCAGCGAACTGTCCCGCACCGATACAGAAAACTGGCAAAAAGGGCTGTTCAGCCCGGTTGTCGTGATCACTGGCTCCGGAACCCCGCGCGGGATGTTCGCGGTGGACCTTGATGAAGGCGGCTCTCAGAACGATAAGGCAGCCGCCATGTCCTTGGAAAGACGCCCTGGATTCTTGGGGGACAGGCTAATCATCGTCGATTCTGAGAATGTTTCATCTGATAGTGAGTACACATCTCCGCATCGAGCCCATTCGCACAGAATTCTGTCGTCGCCTCGAATCCTCCGGATAGTTTTCGGCTATGTCCCCGGGTCGATACCCCCGCCTGCTGAAGGACCTCAAGTCACTGTTCCCGTCCAAATCGACGACCAGGTAGTCGGCTATGTGCAGATGACCAACAGATTCACCTTCTTCGCCGAGCCCCTTCTCGCCATTCGTCGAGCACTCATAGTTGCAGGGTTGGGCGCGGTCCTGGTGGCGGTGATTCTTGGATTCCTGATGAGCCGGACGCTGACAGCACCCTTGATGGCTCTTGAAAGCGCAACGCAGCAAATGGAGAAGGGAGATCTGGCGGTAAGGGCCCCCGAAACGGTCGGAGAGATCGGAGATCTCTCCCGGCGCTTCAACCGCATGGCAGCGCGGCTTCAGGCCTCATTTGCCAATCTGGCCGCCGAGAGAGATGCCCTGCGCCGCTTCATCGCAGACGCCTCACACGAACTGCGTACGCCGCTGACCGCACTGCGCCAGTTCATTGAAATCCTGCAGGGTCAGGCCGGTGCCGATAAGGAAACGCGCACCGAGTTCCTCGGCGAAAGCCAGCGCCAGTTGGACCGACTGCAGTGGATGACAGGGCACCTCCTCGACCTTTCCCGCTTGGAAGGCGGCGTCGCAGCCCTCGATATCGCCAAACATGACCTTTCAGACCTGCTGGAAGAAGCGCTTTCCCCGTTTCGGTCGACCGCCGCGACGAAGCAAATCGAACTGCGCCTGACTATGCACGATGGCCTCGAACCGATCTGGTGTGATAAGTCAAGCCTGGGGATGGCTCTGGCCAATCTCCTTGACAACGCCTTGAAATTTACCCAGCCAGGGGGGCTCGTCGAACTTGCCGCAACCTCCCAGGCCCAGGCTACGCTTCTGACCGTATCAGACAACGGGCCGGGAATCCAGCCAAACGACCAGAAGAAGATCTTCGAGCGATTCTATCGAGGCGAAGAAAGCCAACTGCTTCCAGGAGTGGGACTGGGTCTTGCTATCGTCAAGAGCGTCGTCGAAGCGCACGGCGGGAATGTGAGTATGGAAAGCCGCGACGGCGCGATTTTCACCATCGAACTCCCAACCGACCCGTCAGAACGCCAGCCGGAAGGTAGACCTCCGTCGACCCTCGCCTGACCCATTGCTTGAATTACCGACAGCTGTTCTGAGACCAAAAAAACCTGGCGCACTTACTGCCGCCAGGCTCCTTTGCGATTAGCACTGTACTCTCTTAGGGATTGAACTACCACCGTACTTGAAACGTCTATCGCCTCATCCGCCTGCTCGCCGGTCTTCTTCCTCCGGCAAATGGGAGCAATTTCAGGCCGACGAGGACTCTGACTGCTCCTTGCCGTTCTGAATCAGGCTTTCATCCTGGTACTTCCTCCCCTCCTCAATGAGCATCACCGGAATCCCATTGCGAATCGGGTAGCGATAGCCATTTCGGGGGTTAAGCAGGAATTTGCTGTCGTCCATCAGTTGAAGGGAACCTTTATCCTCAGGGTCCACCAATATGTCAAGGAGTTGCGGACTTACCTCGCCGCCCAATGGCATATCTTCCAACGGGGTCACCGGCGTTTCAGGCAATACGCCGCTGCCCGCACCCTCCGGCTGCGCACCCCCCAAGACCTGCTTCAGCACATACACCACACCGGCTGCAAATCCCACAAAGAAGAGGAACTTGATCAGTTTTTTCATTCCACGACTCCATTTCCGAAATCTGGACCGCACCTTCGGCAATGCTGCAATCGTAGCACACACGCCCCCTTCAGGAAAATTCGGCGCTATGCGCTGCCTGGCCACCGGTCACTTTGCGTTAATGCAATTGCGCACTCCCAATTTGCAGGCAGCTGGCAAGCCTCATCCTCCCTATCTGCCAGTGCAACTGTATCGAAATCGGACAAACCTTATCGTACGATCTCAGTCAGTGGCACGACCTTCACTCGCCATTTGGGAGCGCAAGTCACGATTCGTTTGCGCTCTCGATTCAACAGGAGTTCCTTGCATGATCATGGTCGCTGCTGTATAGTCTTCCCCAAAGCGACGCGGAAACGGATTCTGAGGGGCCGGACCTCCATTACCGATCATTCCTCAATGGGTAGAAGCAAGGGCCGCCGCATGGAACAGTGCTCAACCCCTGAAGACAGCTCCTTCCAGATAGAACTGAACTCGTTTTCCCAGGCGCAGAGCGCGGCCGCGCACGCTGTCCGCTACGTTGCCAATTCCGAATTCAACCAGGCCGTCCTTTTTTTTAAGGACGGGAGCTACCTGCAATTCGAACACAAAGGCCGGGAAAGCCGCTGGGCGAAGGCCTCGGCAGAGCGCACTCAGGCCGATCGCGCCTGCCTCGGTATGAGCCACTTCAGGCTCAACGCCCTCCACCTGCAACTCTACTTTGAAGATGGCAGCGACGTTGAGTTTACGTTATGACGTGGAGCTAACCCTGAAGGGTGAGGTGACCTATCAATGGCACGCATTGACGAAAAAGAGGAATTCAGCAGTTGGTTGCTTGCCTTACATGCCGGTGCCTTGACCGAAACGCAGCTTGGCACGCTTCAGCAACTGGTCGATGACGGCAAGGCAGAAAACCTGGAAGAGGCGGCCCGCTACTTGGACTGGCAGGACTCCGTAATCGACCCCACCGAACACTTCTACGGTCATTGAAGCTGCGCTCCGCTCTGACGCGAAAAAGCGGGCAGTTGACAGTCAACTGCCCGCTCCTTCAATGCCCTTCAACAACCGTTATTCCTCAAAGTCTTCGGGATAGAGCGAAACCAGGATATACCGATCCAGCGGCAGGAATGCCGCCGCCGCGGCCTGGACCGCTTCCGGCGCCACCGCGTCAGTCCGAACCTTCACAACCTCCAGATCGACAAAGTTTGCCAGATCGACCCCATCCTCCGTAGCCCAATACTCCAGGACTCTCAACCAGTAGTTGTTCTGCTCCAACTGCTCCTCGCGCTGGCGTACGATCTGTGCCCTGGCCTTCTCCATGAGGTCTTCTCTGGGCCCATTCCCCTGTACGTCGGAGATTAGCTCGAATAGAGCGTCTACCAACTCCTGCACTCGGGCCGGATCACTCCCAAAGTACATTGATACCTCGTACAGGCTGTCTGGATCCGGTTCCATAGAGGCGGACGCCCCATAGGCATAAACGCCTCCCAGCGCCTCACGCAACTCTTCGCGCATCAGAATGTCTACGATCGTCTCCAGCATTCGCAGATGAAGGCGGTTATCCAGGGTGTCTTCAATGGACCCTGTGAACAGGATTGTCGTCAGGCTCTGCTCGTCTTGACCGCGGTAGACCGGAACCTCCACGATTCCCGAGGGCGGGTCCGGTGCCACATCCTGCCAGGTCTCCGTGCGACCAAGTGAAGGCAGGTTTCCCAGGTACCGTTGCGACCAGTCCACCATCTGCTCAAGTTCGAAATTGCCCACAAACACGAAAGTGAAATCGCTGAAGTCGGCGAATCGCTCCTGATAGATGGCGAATGCACGCTCCAGATCGAGCGAACTGATGATCTCCAGCGTGGGAACGTTGCGCCGGATGGAATCGCCGTAACGAGCCCCAATGAAGGCGTCGGTCAGCGCACTGCGCGGGTCCAGTTCTCGATTGCGCAGCGACTCAGTGTACTGGTCCTTAAGCGTCGCAAAGGCGTCGTCATCTGCATTCGGCTGCGTGCCGTATAGGTAGATGAGCTGAAACAGGGTTTCAATGTATTCCTGGCCGGAAAAACCGTGGAATCCTTCGTCCAGCTCACCGATATACGGCGAAACTGTCACCGACTTGTCGGCCAGCAGCCGCTGCAGCGCTGCGTAGCTCACGTCGCCGACCGCGCTCTGGCTGACTATGCTGTCGATGAAGTCCGCTTCTGGGTAGTCCTCGTCGCTGACCAGCGAGGAGCCGCCGGGGCTCGTAGCGCTGAAAAGGATCTCCTCCTCCTTGAATGTGGTGGGTTTCAGCACCACTCGGGCGCCATTGGCCAGTGTCAGGTCGGTGATGTTGTAGGTCTCGTCCGTCTGACGGGAGAGAATCTCCGCAGGCTCCGGTATTTCTGTCAGCAGTGCCGTAACCGCCTCGATGTCCTGGTAGGGCTCTACTACCTTCGTCCCCACGTCCGTGATTACTGCAGCCAGTTCGGCCTCACTGGGTAGACTGTCCGCGTCGCGCTCCGGCCCGACCACAAAAACCGACCGGTTGCTTCCACCTACGTAGAGCTCAGCCCTCTGATTGACATCGTCGCGGCTGATCTCTTGCAGTAGTCGGTCAACCAGTTTGAACTCCACCTCGATGCCGGGAACGGTTTCGTTTTCGAGGTAGTTGCGACTGTATTCGCTGGCAAGCGAGTGATTACGCAGATTCTCGCGATCGTTGTAGAGCCGCTCGTAGGTATTCAGGATTTCCGACTTTGCTCGTTCCACTTCGGCAGCTGTGAAGCCGTGACGCCGCACACGCTCAACCTCGGTCAGGGCAGCGTCCAGGCTGGAGAGGGCCTCCCCCTGACGCACCTGTACGCCCACCACCTGGTAGTTGTTTCCCCGAACCAGTTGCCCTTCGCTGACGAAAGCCCCAAGGAACGGTGAATCCGCCTCCCGTGTGAGGTCGTCTAGGCGGAAATTCAGCATCTTGTAGAACAAATTGCCGATTAGACGGTCGCGAAAGACCCCGGCCGAATTCAGGTCCGGTGCAGCCTGCCTGTAGATGATCTGTGCTATTGTTACGGGGAACTCCGGATCGGTGAGAATCAGATAACCTGTGTCTTCATAGTCAGGTAGGGAATAGGCAACCCTGGGCCTCACCGACTCCGGCGCTGTCAGTCCGCCGAAATGCTCGGTGATCTTCGCCTCGATACTGTCCACATCGATGTCGCCCACGACAATGACCGCCATCAGATCCGGACGGTACCAGTCTCGGTAAAACCGCCGCAGTGTCTCAGCCGGCGTGTTCTGCACGATCTCCATGTCGCCGATCGGCATCCGGTCAGTATAGCGCGACTCCCCCAGCAAGAGTGGGAACAGTTGCTTGTTCAACCTGCCGCTTGCATTCTGGTCCCGTAGCCGTTCTTCTTCCAGGATAACGCCGCGTTCGCTTTCGACCTCTTCTTCCGAGATTGTTGCCCGGCTGGCCCAATCCTCCGCCACCTCGAACGTTGTACTGATTATTTCCTCGTCGTCGGTCGGGAATTCCAGGAAATAGACCGTTTCATCGAACGAAGTGTAGGCGTTCACATCAGGGCCGAACGACATGCCAACAGTTTCAAAATAGTCAATCAGCGCTTGTTTGGGGAAACGCTCAGTCCCGTTGAACATCATGTGCTCAAGAAAGTGGGCCAACCCCAGCTGGTCCTCGTCCTCCTGGATGGAGCCCGCATTGATCACCAGCATCAAAGTGGCCCGGTTGGCCGGTTCGGTATTGTGTCGGATGTAATACGTCAGGCCGTTGTCCAGCTGCGCCTTTCGTATGCTCGGGTCCAGCGCAATCGGCGCGTTCATGTCCAGCGTTTCGCTGTCCAGGTCCAGATATGCCTGCGCCTGTTCGCTTTCCTCGGCCGCAGCCGCAGCCTGCTCAGCGCCCGACTCCGTCGTCTCCGCAGAACTGGCCGGCGGAGGTTCCATCCCTTCACACGCACTGGCAAGCAGTGCAATCAGCGCCAGGAGCGCCACCAAAAGCTTCAGGTTTCTCTTTCCTCGCCCGGCAATCCTCCGCCGTCCATAGGTGCGCGTCGGACCTACGGGCTGTTCTGTATCTACATTCTTCATTCCTGACTCCTTAGTCTTTTCGTTTGTAAGAAGCTCGCACCCGCCCTTACCAATGTATACCGCAAATGTGAACATCCTGTTGCCTTTTGATGAAGTTTTCTCAACGAGCAGGCCATAGTCGGCCATGCAAAAGGTGACTAAAAGAGTACAAGTTATCACCAGAACAAGCAAAATTGTCTACTCGGCCACAGTCGATACGCGGCTCGGATAATAGCGTTCGTAGGAGGACGGCATTAGGTCCTGGATTCCCTCGCTGTCACTGCCTGTTGACCTTTGCAGTTTTGGGCGGTCGGGCCTATTCGGCCCTCCCTTGTGCAGGGGCTCCGCCCCCGCAACGCCCCCGGCCAACAACATGCCTGGTCGACCGGGTGTCGATATTGGTGACAGGTGCCTGATCGAAGGTGTCTGGCCAGACCACGTCCCGCCAGTCCCATCAGTTCCCTGTAGGTGCCGGCCCTGTGCCTTCTCTGGCACCCCTGGCTGACGAACTCCGCCGTACGGCCGGACCAGGCACGCGCACTGTGTCTATCACAAAGCTGGTAAACAATTCCAGCCACCGCCGGCACCGATTCCCCGCCAGATTGTTCCCACCCCAAATCTGGGATGCACCCGTCGACGTAACATGCTTGACAAACTGAGCCCGACTGCCATACAATTGTCAGCAAGAGCGACCCAGTACGAGAATCAATCGAGATGGCCCCAAAGGCTCTGCCGTTCCCGTCCGTCGGCCCTCGCCGGCAATCGGCCGACAGGACAAGAGAAAACCGGGACTGAGCGTTACTCAGGGCTACCTGCTTCTTCCGTGCCCAAATACTGGTGGCGAAGCAGACAACAGGCAAGGAGACAACTGTGTCGAACATCGGTTGGAAAGACGTCCTGGCGGATGAAATGTCCGATGACCTGGCCCACGAAATCGATATATTCGAAGGCCAGATGGAACTTATGGGCCAAGGCAAACTCGACGAAAAGGTCTTCGCCGAAACGCGTCTGCGTCGAGGCGTGTACGGCCAGCGCTACGACAATGGCCAGCGGCACGACGGTTTTGAGAGCCGTGAGCTCGATTTCGAAGAGAAGGAGCGGATCAAAGGGCCCGATACCCTCTGGCATGCACCAGGCATGCAGCGCATAAAGGTGCCCGGTGGCGGCCTGACGGCAGACCAGCTTGATGTGCTGGCCCAGGTCGCAGACGAATACTCCGACGGCATTTTGCATGTCACCACACGCCAGGATTTTCAGCTTCACTTTGTGCATATCGAAGACACACCGGACATGATGCGCCGCCTGGCCTCGGTCGGCATCACGACTCGAGAAGCCTGCGGCAACTCCGTACGCAATGTCACCTGCTGTCACCTGGCCGGTGTCTGCCAAACAGAAGTATTTGACGCCACCCCGTACTCAGAAGCCTACGCTCAGTTCCTGCTCGGCCATGACGATGTACAGGACTTCGGCCGCAAGTTCAAGCCAGCCTTTTCTGGCTGCGAGGCCGAAGCCTGCGGCTTGGTGATGATGCACGACATGGGCTACCTTGCCCAGATCCGGGAAGTGGACGGCAAGCCCAAGCGAGGCTTTAAGGTGTTTGTAGGCGGAGGTCTCGGCACGGTACCGCACCAGGCCAAGGTTCTCAGCGAATTCACGCCTGAAGAAGAGATCTTGCCGCAGACGCAGGCAGTCGCACGCGTATTTGCACGACTTGGCGAAAAGCGCAACCGCAACCGCGCCCGCATCAAGTTCCTTGTCGCTAAACTGGGTATCGAAGAGTTCCGCCGCCTCGTCGATGAGGAGCGCAAAACACTGCCCCACGACGACCGCTGGACAGCCTATCTGGATACGCTTCCGCACTACGAGGAAAAGCCGACCAGGCCGCCTACTTTCTTGAATGGCCAGGTCCACTCCTCTGAATTCAATCAGTGGCTCGAAACCAACGTTTATGCGCAGCGCCAGGAGGGCTACAGCGTCGTTACCGTGAACCTGCCCTTAGGCGACCTGACCTCCCAACAGACCTGGGAGCTCGCCGACATTGCTCGAAAATATGTCGGCGATAACGTCCGCACCACTGTTGAGCAGAACATCGTCCTCCGCTGGGTATCCGATTCCGACCTGCCCAGCCTCTACGAGGAGCTGAAAGCCATCGGTCTGGGCGACCCCGGCGCCGGCACCATTGTGGACATCACGGCCTGCCCCGGTACCGATACCTGTAAACTGGGCATCGCCTCCTCACGCGGGCTTGCCGGGGAACTGCGCACGCGCCTCACCGTCAAGAGCGCATCCCTGCCTGACGCCATCAAGGACCTGAAAATCAAGATCAGCGGTTGCTTCAACTCCTGCGGCCAGCACCATGTTTCCGACATCGGCTTCTTTGGCAACAGCCGCCGATCCGGCAACTTCAAGATGCCCCACTTCCAGGTCATCCTCGGTGGCAAGTGGCGCGACAACGCTGGCAGCTACGGGCTGGCAGTCGGCGCCGTTCCTTCCAAGACCGTTCCCGAAGTCGTTGATACCATCACCTCCCGCTATGTGGAGGAACGGACTAAGGGCGAAACCTTCCAGGAGTGGATTGGACGTATCGGCAAAAAGGAGGCCCGCAACATTATTCAGCCCTACATGCAGCTGCCGGCCTTTGAACAACAGCCGGAATTCTTCTCGGACTGGGGCGATCCCCGCGTCTTCAGCCTCGGTGATATCGGCATCGGCGAATGTGCCGGCGAGGTCGTATCCCTCTTCTCCATGGAGATTTCTCCCGCCGAATCTGAAGCCTTCGAAGCGCAAATCGCCCTCGATGAAAATGACCCGGCTCGCGCCGACGACCTTGCCTATTCGTCGATGCTCAAGGCGGCCAGGGCACTGGTTCGGACCCAGTTCCTTGATGTAGGCGATAGTCCCGATCGCATCGTGCAGGAGTTCAAGAGCCGTTTCTTCGATACCGAACTGTTCTTCGATCAGTACGCCAAGGGGAAATTCGGCCAGTACCTGCTCGATCGGCACAGCAACCCCAACCCGAACCCAGACAACGATTCTGCCCACCGGCTCATCGAAGAAGCACTCCTGTTCATCGAAGCCACCCACGCCTGCGAATCCAGGGTCGGCGGTAACGTCCTGGTAGAGATCTGATAGACCTGCGTCGACTGCACTAGATATGAAAGGTGCAGTCGACGTGCCTTCCTTCACCGCCTCCGGAGTAGATGATGATTGCACCCCATCGCCTGAGCGTTAAGTTCTTTTTTGAAGAGCTGTCAATCGACGTTGAGTCCTTCATTCCCGTATTCCACCGCTGGATTCGGGAAAACGTCGTCCCCAACGAGTTGCTGCTCGATGTGGCCGACTATAAGCATATCGTCGACGGACCCGCGATTCTTCTCGTCGGCCTTGAAGCCGACTACGTGGTCGACTTGACCGACGCCAAACCCGGTCTTCTGTATGTCCGCAAGCGTGACGCTGGGTCCGACTTGTCCGATGCCTTGGGCACCACACTGTCCCAGGCTCTTAACGGGGTAAAGTTGACGGAGACTGACGTCGAGTTGAAGGGAAAACTGAAGCTGCGCACCGACGCCGCCATGATCGTCCTTTTGGACCGGCTCAACTATCCAAACTCTGCCAATGGCGACGGTGCCGCAGCTACCGCTGCCCAGACACAGCTCTCGGACGATCTGGCCCCACTCTTCGGAGACGACGCCACCGTCACCCGGGTCGACAACGACGCCCGCGAGCCGCTGACTTTCGAGCTACACGCGCCATCCGCTCCCGACGTCGACGCGCTTCTCGGCCAGCTTGGGAGTGTGGGCTGAACGAATTCCTCGTTTCCCGCCATCCCTCCTACCGTTAAGGACAGAACCAGATGCTGGCCCCCACCCCGGATGTCCGCTCCCTCTATGAAACGGACCGGGATCCGGCCCCCTTCATCCCCTTCATTCAGGCTGTCGGCCGCGGCGAAAAGCTGAAGCGCGACCTTTCCTACGAGGAGTCCGTCGAAGCCCTCCGCCAGATCGTCGAGCAGACCTGCTCGCCGGCGCAGGCCGGTGCCTTTCTGATTACCCAGCGTGTGAAAGGGGAGGCCGTCGACGAAGTCCGGGGCTTCACTGCCCTGTTGCGGGCGGAAACAATAACGCAAATCCGTCCCCGAATCGAGGGGCTGCTCGACCTCGCCGTGCCCTATGACGGCAAGGTCAGGAGCGCGCAGTTGGCGCCTGCCATCGCTGTCATTTTAGCCGAGGCCGGGTTGCCGGTCGTCCTGCACGGCGATGAAGGTGTTCCCACCAAGGAAGGCATTGGACCAGGGCCAGTCCTGCGCGAACTGGGAATAGCCGACGACCTGGAGCCAGAGGACGTACAGTCAATGGTTGAAGCGGTAGGCGTTGGCTACCTTTCCGCCGCCCGTTTCGCACCCCAATGGCACGCACTTCTACCGCTGCGGCGCCAGTTCGGCCTGCGAACAGTTCTCAACAGCGTAGAAAAGCTTCTGAATCCCGCCAATGCGCCCTACCAGGTCAGCGGTTTCTTCCACGGAAACTACATCGGCCGCCTGCGCGCCGTCCAAACCGGCATTGAGCGCAGCTTTATCATCCAGGGCGAAGAGGGCTCCGTCGAAATGGCCGTCGGGCGTAAGTCACACGTATTTGCCGAAGACGAGGCAAATGACCTGGTCCTGGATCCCGACGCTCTGGGCCATACTGAACGCGTGCGCGTTTCCGGGCCTGAAGACGCCGTAGGCCACGCCGCCCTCAACGCAGCCGTTCTCGAAGCAGCAGATTGCGATGCCACCGAACAGGCCTGCCTGACCGCCGGTGTCATCCTTCATCTCTTTGATCTGGCCCGGGATGTTCCCGATGGGATTGGTCGTGCCAGGAAAATCCTCAGTAGCGGCGCCGCGCGGACACGTTTGCAACGAGTAGCATCGGCGAGCCGGGCCTGAGCGGTTTGCAGTAGCCAGTTTAGCGGCATCACCAGATTCCAGAAAGTAGC
This sequence comes from Caldilineaceae bacterium, assembly GCA_022821585.1. GTDB lineage: Bacteria > Chloroflexota > Anaerolineae > Caldilineales > Caldilineaceae > Bin5. The sequence continues at coordinate 124,945 of JAJEDI010000050.1, read as the reverse complement.
AGGCTCAAGCCCCTGTCCCTCTTTGTTCGGCGTCTGCTGCCAATAGCTCTTCTGCCAGCGTCAGGGCCTCACCAACGTTGGCGACAGTCCCCGATGCCTGGGCCTCCGCCAGTTTCCCCAGAATCGTACCGACGATTGGCCCTGGTGCCAACCCCAGATACTCCATCAGCCGGTGGCCGTCCACCAGCGGCGCCGCCAGGTGTTCCGCTGGCCGCGAAAACGCGTAGCAGAACAGACCCTCAACGGCCTCGAGAAACCGGCCCCAACCATCTCCTCTCTCAAGCCCAGTTGCTTGCAAATCAGAAATCGCCTGAAGCGTCACGTCCAATCCGTCGAGTGGTTGCTGAGCGCCGCCCGACCCCAGTCCACGCACGAACTGATGCCCGGCCACCACGCTGCCCGCCTCGCGAAAGAATCGATAGGCTGCCCGCGGGCCGATACGATTTTCATCCTCTGTTAGCGTCTTGACCAGTCTGCGAGGGACGCTGTGCATCCTCGCAACGCTCTCGGCCAAGAGGGTCTCTCGCCTGCTGAAACGGAATGACGCAACGCGACTGCCTGCAATCTCTGCGCTCAGTTCCTGGTGCCGCGCGTAGGTCTGGGGACCGCCGCCGCTCCCATTGTTCACGCCGGAGATATTGGCCTTACCCGTATCATGCAGCAGCGCATGCCAAACGAGCCACCCCGCGCGGTCGTGGCCGGCCGCGATCTCTTCTCGAAAATGACGTCGCAGCCCCTCAGTCCAGGGCTCAAGAGACTGCGCCAGACTACTGTCCCCTGGCTTGGGACCTCCTCGCAGCCAGTTCCGCAGTTCCGCGGCGTAGTGAGTCGCCAGCAGGCTGTGTTCGTAGGCATCCAAATGATGGCGCGACGACTGCTCTACGCCTTGCAGCGCCTTGACTTCGGGCAAGAGGGGCGTTAGCAGTCCCAGTGCATCCAACTCCCTGACGCCGTCTTCAGGCCTCGAGCAGTCCAAAAGCTTCCACATCTCTTGCCGCAGGCGCTCGGCGCTGACGCCACTGACTGTCCCGGCCAGCTCGGAAATCTGCTTTCGCGTTCCGCTCTCTATCGAAAAACCAAGTTGCGCCGCCAGCCGCACTGCGCGCAACAGCCTGATCGGGTCGTCGCGCAGACTCCTTTCAGAAATCCGCCTCAGCGTGTGAGAAGCTACGTCGGCAATGCTGCCGCATTCGTCGATCAGCTGTGGCGGACTATCCGCCTTTAGCCTCAGCGCCAGCGCGTTGGAGGTGAAGTCGCGCGCCAGCAGGTCGGACCGCAGATCGCCTCGCAACGCGGCGGCATCGCACTCGATCCGTTGACCGCCAACATCCTTCCCAATCAGCCGCGCAACGTCTCTCTTCTCGTCAAGGGGATAATAGGCCCAGCCAAGGCTGTCCGCCACGCGTCGAGCCAGGGACAGGACCGGCCCGCTCAGGACAAGGTCCAGATCCGTAGTGGAAGCTGGAATTGGGGGCGGAGAGTTGGTGCCGTCCGCGTCGTGAGGATGGCCGTCTGGAGTCGACCTGGACCAGCCTGGAATCGCGGAGACGCCCAGCAGATGATCCCGCACCGCGCCGCCGACAATATAGACCGGTTCACTCTCCGCCAGAAAGGCACCGAGCACCAGCGCTACCGCGTCTCCTGCTGAACGGTCTGAAGCATTTTTCTGCATAGCCGGTAGGGAAAGTGCCCAGGGCAATGGGGAACTGTCGCCCTTCGCAGTCCGCATTCCGTCAGATCATCGCCTCAATCAGCAACGGCCCCGGCTCTTCGATCCCCCGGCAAAGCGCGGCATTGAAGGCCTCGGCGCTCTCGACGCGGACCGCCGGGACGCCCATGCCCTCGGACATGGACACCCAGTTTAACTCAGGAGAGTCAAGCCGCATCATCGCCTGCGCGTGGGGCCCCGGTTCCGCGTCGCCTCCCACATTCAGGAGTTCACCCTGCAAAATGCGGTAACTGCGATTGGCGAAAATCACGTTCACGACATTCAACGACTCGCGCGCTTGTGTCCACAGCGCCTGCAACGTGTACATGCCGGAGCCGTCGCCCTCCATGGCGAAGACCTGCCGGTCGGGGCAGGCCACCGCAGCCCCCGTGGCTGCCGGCAAGCCCTGACCGATGGACCCTCCCGTCACGTGAAGCCAGTCATGTGGCGGCGCAGTTTCCGTATGCGGATAGGCCTGCCGTCCGCATGTAACCGACTCATCGGCCACGATTGCGTTCTCCGGCATCAGCGCACAAAGAGCCGTCCAAACCGCATTCGGCGTGAGTTCGCCTGACGGCAGGCTGGGCCTCTCCAAACAGGCAACGGCGGGCGGCGCTGCCGGCACTCCCAACTCCTCACTAAGCGCATCGAGCGCGGCAGGTACATCCTCATCCTCGGCGGCTAGCAAATGGATTTCAGCGTCAGGTGGAGCTAGTCTGCTGGGGCCGTCAGGGTAGGCGAAGAAACCCACCGGATCCTTGGCGCCGATCAGGACCAGGTGTCGTGCCCCCGCCAAAAGGGAAACTGCCTGTTCGACCGGGTAGGGAAGACGGGCCAGAACGGGACGTCCCGCGCCCCTCGCAACCCGTGCGGCCGCCCGATTCCCGACAACCCGGGCCATCATTCCCGATGCGATCCGGCACACAAGCTCGCTGACCCCCGCGCTGCGCATTACCTGGTCGCCAACAAGAAAAACGGTCTCTTCTCCTCGTCGCAGCAATTGCCCGATGGACGAGATACGATTTTCCGGCACCGCAGCCATGGCTGGAGCGCTCTGCGGAGCAGCCGGACCATCCGCACTCCCCCATGCCGTGTCCGCCGGCAGTATGAGTGTCGCCACCTGTCCCGGAGGCGCACAGGCAGCTGCGATCGCCGCAGCCCCGTCCTCCGCCACTACGCGCGAGTTGGGCGATGTGCGCACCCATCCCGAAACCGGGCGCGCCAGCCCTTCGATGTCCGAAGTCAGCGGTGCGTCAAACTTTAGGTGATAGGTTGCATGATCGCCAACGATGTTGACTATCGGCGAGTGGGCCTTACGCCCGTTGTGCAGATTTGAGATGCCGTTGCCCAGTCCCGGCCCCAGGTGCAGTAGAGTCGCCGCCGGATTGCCTGTCATGCGTGCATAGCCGTCCGCGCAACCGGTCGCCACCCCCTCGAAAAGGCATAAGACCGAGTGCATCTGCGGCACCGAGTCCAGCGCGGCCACAAAGTGCATCTCCGAAGTGCCCGGATTCATGAAACAGGTGTCCACACCGCCGTCATATAGGGTGCGAATCAGTGCCTGTGCGCCGTTCATTGGAGATTCTCCGTACAAGGCAGTTTAGAAGGAACGGAAAGAGCGCATTTGAAATCCGCGCTACGATTCATCCTCCAATGGTCTGGGTGTTAAACTATCCTCAATCTCTTGCCACGCCTTTGCCGCCTCCTCCGCCGTCTGCTCAGAAGGCGGCCGATCACCATACCGGGCCTCGTCATAAGCGCCGGTGATAGTCTGCACCAGCGACCCTTCAAAGCCCGGTCGACCTGCCAGGCGCCAACCATAGCGACTGGGAGTCTCGCCCTCCATTCTGGGAATACCTCGAAACTGGGCGAATGCCAGCATTCGCTGATAGACTGCGCGAATCAGGCGTCGCGTATCGCTCTCTCCTTCCAATGACAGGAACGGGTCCGGTTCCTCCGGAGGAGGGCCGAACCGCGAACGCAGCCGAGCCCACAAGTCGGCAAGCTGAGACTGCAGCAGGCTGGCTGTCAGGACCGATTCCCGCACTTCGTCGCTCTCCTCTTCCCGACTGCTTCTCAACTGGCGCAGGACAAGCATGAAGACTATGAAGACCCCTGCCGCCACCACAAGCAGAGCAACCCAGCGGTACGGCTCAGGCATCGCCTCCACAGCCCTCTCCGGCGGCTCAGGCATCGGCTCTGGGGTGGGGGCCTGGGCGAATTCAGTTCGTTCAGTTTCCTGTGTACGGTCGCCGAACAGGCTTTGCAACAATCGTATCAGGTACTCCAGCAACATAAAGATTGGGTACGCGACAATCGTAATGATCCAGATTAGAACCGTGCTCACGCCCTGCCAGATCAGCCCCAGCGCCTTCCATAGAATGGCCGCGTCCTCCGGCTGGACGATTAACCCAATAAGTAAGGCCATGCCCAGCATCACACAGATCGTCATCGCGATGCCGACCATCCAACCTCGGTTGGGAATCAGTTTCGCAACGCGCGCCCGGCGCCGCCACCCGCCAGATTTCCCCAAATTGGCGACGCCCAGCCCCGATAGCCCCGAGGCAGCGAAGAGCAGCATCAACCAGATGGAATTGGAAAGCTGTCCGCCGGCTGACGTATAGGGGTCCCCAGCCGTTCCCGACTGCCCCACCGCTGGTCCCGGAGGAACGATCCAGGCAAACAGCACCAGCGCGGCGCCCCCAAAGAGAAACGCCCTCCAAATCTCCTCGTGCCGGTATTGTCCATGCCCGTCTAACGCCCCCCGCAGCCACAGAAAGATGCCCAGAAGCAAAAAGAGAAACGTTCCGGGAACTTCAACGGGAACGTCGTCCCAGTAAATCAGATCGTATCCCGCAGCTATCAGCCAGCGCAGGTCCACCAGCCAGAATTCAGGCCGCAGAAAGCGCAGCCACAGCAGAAACAGGATCGCCGCAAAACCAAAAGTGGCAATATGCTGCCGTATCTGATTCGTTCGCCGAAAGTTTCGGCGCTCTGACAGGGTCGGCATAGTCCAGCGTGCGAACGTGAAACTGAACATCGGCAGGACGACCAACATCCATGGCGACATCAGGGGAAATTCAAGTGAGGGGGACAGAAACCCTTGCAACAGCAGCATCCAGGGCCAGATCCAACAGAACCGCATGACCCCGACAAGTGCCGGCAGCAGCAACCCATCAACGCTATTCCACTCGGCATGCCTCCAGGGCACAGCGATCTGTGAACTCATCTGTCAGAATATCTTTCTGTATCCAAAGGATAGGTAGCGCAATTCAGGGGAACTCTCTGGCGTCGGCCTCCCCGCATCCCTGTCTTCGCCACACAAGCATCAGCCTGCCGGGACCGGTGCCTCCAATTCGGGCAACGCTGAGTCATCTTCAACGGTCAATTCATCGAGAACCTGTTGTGATAGCTGCTGGAAGGCGACTCCCGGGATAGCTCTATCCAGAGTCAGCCCGCCAATGCCCAACAACGTGACCGCAAATCCCCGACTCTGGAGATCGATGAGCACGCGGCGAAGATTGTCCGACAATGTCGCGCTGACCAGCACAATAGATGTACCGGTACGAAGATAATCGACCTCCTGCTGCAGGACCCTCTCTATCGTCGTATGGGGCACGCCTACACAGTATGCCAGCGCCTCCAGCACGCTGGTAAGCTGGCGCGGGTGCGCGCCTGGCAGCACGCGCACGCGTCTGCCCGCGTACATCATGCTGTTTGCGAACACGCCAAACTCCTCACCTTGCATCTGCGCCCAGCGGGCGATCGAAGCCCCCACGCTGATGGCAAATTCGCGCAATTCCGGATCGACCCCTTCAAAACGGTGATGAAAGGTGCGGATATTGACAAATATCGCCAGCGGACGGAAAGCTGAAGGTTCGAACAGCTTCGTTTGAAGCTCCTGGCGGCGGGCTGTCGCTTTCCAGTGTATGTGCCGAAAATTGTCGCCGGGGAGATACTCGCGGACGCCGCTAATACGCAATGGATCCTGGATCAGCCTGTTCTGGCTCTGGTGGTCCCCAAACGGATGACGGGCTTCAAGCCCCAGTTCGGGCAATGTGTACATCCGCGGATAGACCAGAAGCAGAGAAGTTTGTGATAACTCCCTGAACTGGCTCCGAAATCCAAAAATATCTCCACAAACAAGCTGAACGGGCCCGAATCTCCAGGCCCCCCGCTGCGTACCGGTGACCGTATAGCGGCGAATCACCCGTTGGTAGATACCAAGTGAGAAGAGGTTGACAAGGACCCGGCGTGTGGGCAGATAGTGCCTCGCACGTTCTTCCGGGTCCAAGCCGAGGGCAACCGGAATGTCATCTTCGCAGCGTAGCCAGGCCAAGGGCAGCGGTTTCGCGTTAGTCACTTCCAAATGCAGGTCAGTCTCTTCCCCAAAAAAGAGGTGGTCGACGTCGAAGCGGCGCCTGTAAGTCACCTCGGAAAGACTGTAGCGGCTCCACAGCAAGACAACCAATCCAAGCAGGCCCAGGATCAACGCCATTGTGAAGATCAGGCTGTTGCGCGTGCCAAGCGCCAGAATCAGTATGAAGACCGCGGCCGTCCAGCCAGAGCGCCCCATCAGCCCGAAATAGAGCTTCGCTCATCAGCCGCCGGGCCGTTGACCGTGGCTTCTGGGGTTACGGCAGCTTCCAGCTCCTGCTCCAAATCCGTACCGAAAGTGCCAACAGGGTCGGACGGTTCCACTTTGTCAGGGCCTTCCTGCCAGTTCTCCTCCACGGGCACGGGCACAGACTGAATGATTCTCTCCAGAATGCTGGCGACCGACCTTCCATGCAAACGTGTGTCTGGGCCGGGGATCAGCCGGTGGCGAAGAACGGGTGGGGCCAGTTGCTGTATATCGTCCGGCTTAACATAAGTCCGCCCCTGGATCGCGGCCAGGGCTTGGACCGTGCGATAGAAAGCAAGACTGCCGCGCGGACTGACGCCGAGATCCAGCGCGCTGTCCTCTCGTGTAGCCTGCACGATATCGAGGAGATAGTCCTCTAGGACAGGATGAACGAATACATCCCGGCAAACTGTTACCGCCTGCTGAATGTCGTCAGCCTCAACAATAGCCCTGACGCGGTTCAGTGGATTATCTGCCCGGAAACGGTGCAGAATCAGGCGCTCCTCTTCTCGCTCCGGATAGCCCAGCGCCAGCTGTATCAAAAAGCGGTCCATCTGGGCTTCCGGCAGAGGAAACGTGCCCGCCAGTTCAACCGGATTTTGCGTCGCCATCATGAAGAAAGGGTAGGGAAGAGCATGGCTGACGCCGTCCACGGTAACGTGGCGCTCTTCCATGGCCTCCAACAGGGCACTCTGCGTGCGCGGGCCAGCGCGGTTTATCTCGTCTGCAAGAACAATGCCGGCCAGAACGGGACCGGGGCGATATTCGAAATCGTCAGTTTTGCGGTTATAGACACTGACGCCCACGATGTCCGACGGAAGCAGGTCAGGTGTGAATTGGATGCGTTGAAAGCTGATGCCTAGGGAAGCGGCCAGCGTTTTCGCCAGCATCGTCTTGCCTATCCCGGGTACATCTTCCAGCAGAACGTGACCTTCACAGAAGAGGGCCACCAGCAGCTGATCAACTATCTCGTCCTTGCCAACGATTACCTGCGCTACATTTTCCCGCAGCCGCTGAGCAAGATCCTGTACATAGGCGATGTCTGACATGAAATCTCCTGGGTCGACCGCAAGGCGGTTATCTCTTCCGGCCCATTGCAGTCGACGAATAGCAGCCGGCCTCCCGTCACCGACCGTCCAGTTTTTCGACTGGCTGGATGGGTCGATCCAGACCTTCAGAAAAGACCTGAAAAAGAGAGCCCGCACAAAGCGGGCGGTTGGGCCTGCGTTTGAGGGAGTATAACAGCCGCTCCACCGAACGGCAAAGGAAACGGGGTTCAGGACGGGCACCTGCTAATAACGCGATAAGGGGAATCGACAGTCGGTGTAGTAACCGCTACGAACCAACCCTGGCCAGCGGCTCCTGCCCTACCCAGACTCGCTGCAGGTTGTCGAAGATGAACCGCCCGCGGCGCTGCCAGGTATCGTAAGTGACGCCGGCAATGTGTGGGGAGAAGATTACATTCTCCAACTGCAGAATCGGATTGTCCGGGTCGGTCGGTTCGTCTTTCAGTACGTCCAGCCCTGCCGCGCCGATTTCCCCACTACACAGAGCTTCTATGAGAGCCACTTCATCTACTACCGGACCGCGACAGGTGTTTACCAGAATGGCACTGGACTTCATGCGCTTGAGCTCCGCCTGACCGATCAGTTGCCGGGTCTGGTCATTCAAAGGTACATGCAATGTGACAATATCGGAACGCGCCAGCAAGTCGTCAAGTGAGACCCGCTCCACCTGCAGACTGCGCTCCACCTCCGCAGGGGCAGGAAAAGGATCAAAATAGAGAACTTGCGCCTGGAAAGGGACCATTCGCTTGGCTACCTCCCTGCCGATATGGCCGAGGCCGACAATTCCAACAGTCTTTCCGTGGACGGTAAAGGTTGTCATGCCGCTGTCGATAGCATTCCAACCATCGTTCCGCACGTTTTGGTCCATCTCGGTCAAACGCCTGTAGACGCTCAAAATCAGGGCAAAGGTGTGCTCCGCCACATCGATCGAGTTCGTGCCCCCGTTGTTGGCAAGCGGAATCTCCAACTCTTTCAACAGAGCGAGCGGCATCCGATCGAAACCAGCGCTGACAAGCTGGACCAGTTTCAGCCCCGGCGCCGACCGCAATACCGCCTCTTCCAAGGAGCCGGGAAAAAGAATCAGAAAGTCAGCGTCAGAGGCCCGGTCGGCCTTTTCCGACACCGGCAGATTATGTGGTAGGACCGATACCTCCCACGCCTGGGGGGCCGGGGCAATAACCTGCTGGGCCAGCTCACTGGCCAGATTGGTAAAGAAAATGACTTTGGGCATCACGAAATTCCTGAGGTGTGAGCTAATGTCTCTTGTAGCCTGGGATTCCTATCAGCGGCGCCGGCGGTGGGACCAAACTGTGTCTAACCTTCCAGATTCCATACCTGTCTGGCCGTCTTGCTGAATATCCAGGCGCGCTCGTCTGCGCTCAGCGACGCGAGATAGGTGAGAGGAAAGGTCAGAGAGTTGTCGAAGCCTTCGCGGCTGCTGACAGGCGGCCAGTCACTTCCCCACATAATGCGGCGCGCGCCAAATGCCTCCAACGTCAACTCCGCAAGAGGCGGCACATCCTCAAACGGGCAGGGCAGTTCGCAGAATTCGCCGAATCCGGGCAGCTTGATTGTCAGATTCTCGTGTCGGGCGAGGGCGGTGATGGCTGCGAACTCATCCAGCTCTACGCCGGGCTTGACTCCCCCCAGATGCTCAATGACCATCGAAAGGTTCGGGAAGAGCTGCAGCACCTCATTGAATTCGGCGCTCTGCAAAATATCCGGCCGGCTGAAAACGCTCACAACCAGGCCCAGCTCGTTAGCGGTGCGCCAGTGGGCCAGGGGGTCGCCGCCGCGCCCCCGAAAGTTAGCCAGCAAGCGAATCCCGGCTAGGCCCTGCTCGGCCCATGTGCGGATTGCGGAACCGTCGTCATCGTCGTCTACGATCATGGCCGCGGCGAATCGGCCCGGATGAGCCTCCATCGCCTCCACAACGTAACCGTTGTCGCTGTTGCCTAAGTACTGGATAAACACGGCCTGATCAACGCCGGCGCGCTCCATGTGAAAGAGCAGGACCTCGACCGGCTCATATTTGTTCATGCCGATATGGCAGTGCGTATCGACAACGGCAAAGTCTCTCTCACCCATACCTGATACTCCTTTTCGATCTAGCCTCGGTCTATGACAAAACTCAGCACCTCTTCGGTAGGCTCGGTGCCAAGGCCGGGCCCGTCCGGAAGCTTGAAGTAACCGGCTCTGCAGTCCATCGTGCTGCGTATGTACTGCTTGTTGCGGTCAAAAATCGTATGCTGGTACTCATGCATAATGAAATTGGCCGCGGTCGCTGCCACGTGCAGGCTGGCCGCCTGCGCGATGCCGATGTTGATCGTCGCGTGCGGCATCACCTGGCAGTGGAAAGGCTGTGCCAGTTCGCAAATGCGGCGGAACCCGGTTATGCCGGTGTGCGCCATTTCCGGCTGAATAACGTCCATGCAGCGCGCTTGCAGCCGCGGAAGGTACTCGTGAACGGTTCTCCACTCCTCTCCTAGACCGATTCGCGTGCTGACCGAACGCGCCACCTGCGCCTGACCCGCAAGGTCCTCCGGCGCAACCGGCGCCTCAGCCAGATACAGGTCGTAGTCGCACAGTCTTTCTATCAACCCGATGGCTTCCAACGCAGTGTAGCGCCAGTGAAGATCAGCGAGAATCTTCGGCGCCGGCCCGACTTCTCGCCGGATAGCCTCAATCTCGGCAATCTCGCCTTCGTCGGCGACAACGGCTGCAAACTTCAGCGCCGAAAAACCTTTGTCGATCCACCTCTTTCCCAGCGCCGCCCTTTCCTCCTTGGTCCCGCCCGGCAGTCCGGAAACGTACACCGGCAGCCTCTCGTGCCGCAGTCCTCCCAACAGCTGCCACACCGGTTGCCCTAGCAACTTGCCTCGCAAATCCCAGAGGGCCATATCCAGCCCGGCAACTGCGTCGAGCGCGTATCCTCCGAAGTGGCCCCGGACTCGCTGCAAGTCATAGAGGTCGTCGTAGATCCGTTCGACATCGTGAGGACTGTGGCCAATGACGAACGGGATCAGCAGCTCTTCCAGAACAGTCTTCGCTATCTGCGGCGCCACCACGCCGAAACATTCGCCCCAACCCACCGTCCCGTCACTCGCCACTGCTTTGACCAGCAGAGTCTGGTCAACCACCGGGTAAACGGTTCGGTTGCCCGGTCTCACGATATAACCCTTCGAGTTCGGCCGGTTGTCCTCTTCAAGCGGGCCCAAGTAAGGTACGTCGCGGGGAATGCGTAGGGGAAACAGCTCGATTGAGGATACAGTGGTATTCATTAGATGTCGATGTCAGGAAGTGGGAGTCCGCCGCTTCTGAAATCTCTCGACGAATACATGGAAACTGCGAACGATTTTCGTGCTCTTCTTTCTGGGGCCGCAGAGTTGTCTTCCCAACCCTCAGTCATGCCACCAGGAGCGGAATTATGTCCTGCCAAATGGCCTCGAACTCCTGTAGGTCCTGACTGTCCAGGTATGCGCCGGGGATGCGGCTGGCCGTCGACGAGAAGATTCCTCGTCGTAGGAAGACCTGCTTGTAAACTGCGACTCCGTGCATGCGCTCAAAGTTGATCAAGGGCAGCAGACGGTTGAAAAGCTTACGGGCGCCGGGCTCGTCATTCTCCTCCAACAGGCCCCAGATCTGCGTGTGCACGTCGACCGACTGGCTGGCAGGCATATTGCCGCAGGCCCCCCGCCGCCACTCATCGATCATATAGATCCCCCCTTGTCCACCGAAAACGCCCTGACAGGCCTCCCCTGCAGCGGCCAGCGTCCGCGAAATGGCTCGCGGCTCTGGCAGAGTTTCCTCCTTCAGATACTGTACCCACTCCAATTCGCGGCACATGCGCGCCAGCAACTCGGAGGACATTGGGGTACCGATCGGGCCCATAAAATTCTGAATGCATATGGGAATACGCAAAACGTCATTCAGCGTCCGGAAATACTCAAAACAGCCATCCGCATCGGGATGCAGGATATGGGGCGGCATCGCCATGATACCGTCGGCGCCCACGTCCTGGGCGAAATGGCTCAGCGCCGCGGCCGGCACCCTGTGGCCGTGCGTAGTAGCGGCAACGACCGGTACCCGTCCATCAACCTCCTCGACGACAATTTGAATCCAGCGCTGGCGTTCTTCGTCCGACATCGTCGCGAATTCGCCAGCATTTGCCGGTCCCACCAGCCCGGTCGCGCCTGCCTGGATGCAGAACTCCACCTGGCGCCTGAGCGCCCCTTCATCAAGAACAAGATCGTCAGTAAACGGCGTCACGACAATCGTAAAGATGCCGCGCCAGTTCCCGTTCATCATTCATGCTCCACCAGAGGGAATATTGATCAAACTGCAGTCAAGCTCGATGCCTACCGGTCAATACTCTTCTGTCGGCAAAAGCCCTGTGTCGATTTGCGAACTAACGGGAGTTCGGAGATTATCGACTATAGCGCCCGAGCTTCTCGAATTGGCGCTTAGGCCAGGTACAAGTACGAACTTACCATGATGCCCGGCCTCTTCGGATCAGTATACTACAAATAGATGGCCACTCAATCTACAAGCGAGCGAGAAGAACATGAAAATCACAGACGTAACGGTAGTCCGATTGCAAGGCGAAATGGAATTTGAGGGAGACTTTTGGGAAGAGCGCCTTGTGCGTCCTCTCGACATCTATCCGGAGCACAAGGCCGAGGGCCCCCATGAAATGTTTGAAGCCGGCGAAGGCCGTTACAACATCACAGCCTACTTCGTCGAAATCTCGACCGACGAAGGCGTTTCCGGCCGCGGCGGCCCCCTGCCCTTCGACCAGGCATTTGTCATCCAGACTCAGCTGGCCCCGCTTCTTCTGGATTACGACCCACTTGCCTCCGAACGGCTCTGGGATCGAATGTACCGTGCCCAGGTGCACGGGCGCAAAGGAACCGAGATGATGGCTCTCAGCGCGGTCGACTGCGCACTATGGGACCTGAAGGGGAACTGGTTCGACGCCCCGGTCTGCCAGCTTCTCGGCGGCCCCACCAGGACCGAAGTACCCGCCTATGCCAGCGCCTTGGGCTTTTCCCTCGATCCGGAGCTAGTCCAGGAGCGGGCCAGGCAGATCGTGGCCGAGGGCTATCGAGCAACCAAGTGGTTCTTCCGCGACGGCCCCACCGACGGCAAAATGGGGATGGAACGCAATCTTCGCCTGGCTAGAACGCTGCGTGAGAGCGTCGGTCCGGATGTGGACATAATGTTGGACTGTTGGATGAGTTGGGATGTCCCTTACGCCATTCAAATGGCCCGCCGGCTGGAAGAGTATGCACCCCGCTGGCTCGAAGAACCGGTACTGCCCGACAAAATCGAACAGTACGCCCAGATCCGCAGCCAGGTAAATATCCCAATCAGCGGCGGTGAACACGAATATACACGCTGGGGACTCAAACAGCTCATGGATGCCGGCGCCTGCGACGTATACCAACCCGACATCTACTGGTGCGGCGGCATTTCAGAGACGCAAAAGATCCTCGCCCTGGCATCCGCTTACGACGTGCCGGTGATTCCCCATGGCCACTCGACACCTGCCAGCATCCACGTCATCGCTGCCTGGCCGGAACCGACCACACCCATGTTGGAATACCTGATCAAGTGGAACGATGTCCACCAGTTCTTCCTCAAGATTCCGCTCAAGCCGGTCAATGGAAACGTCAGCGTACCGACGGCACCGGGCGTCGGCATGGACTTGGACGAGGCGAAGATCCAGCAGCGAGATGTAGTAACTTTCTAGAGGGGAGTCGAGGGTCTACCGCGGCGTGGTGGGATAGCCGACGGGATCGATGATGGCTTCGATCAGGTAGGGCCCGCGTGCATCGGCAGCGCGGGCCATCGCCTCTTCGCAGCCCTTTGGCGTTGTAACACGTGTAGCCTGAATCCCGTGCCCGGCTGCTATTTTGCAGAAATCCGGGGCAGGAAACTCAGTACCGTAAGGTTTCTTGCCCTGCCTGATCTGGTGTGAACGGATTAGGTCGATGGCGTTGTCGACGGCCACCACGACGATTACCGGCAAATCCAGCCTCGCCAGAACGCTCAACTCTCCCAGGCACATCAGCAAGCCGCCGTCACCGATGAGGCAGGCAGCGGTTTCGTCTGGCCTTGCCATCGCCGTGCCGATGGCAGCAGGCAATCCGAAGCCCATGCAGGACAGGCCATTGGAAAGAGCAAAGCTGTTCGCAGACAGTGTCGGCCACGCCAGGCTCCCGAAGATCTTGTGGCTGCCCACGTCCACTGCCAGCAACGCTGTCGCTGGCAGATGACGGCGCATACTCGTCAATAGCTGCTGAGGCAACAGATGACCGGGTCGAGCATGGGGTAGTGGCGCAGCGGACAGTTTTGCGCGGAAATCGCGTACCCTTGCCCGGCCCCACTTCTCCTCTGTTTCGAACTCGCTGTCGGCAAGCCGCAGGAGCGATTTCGCCATCGGCCCTACAAGCTCTACTGCCGTCGGCAAGACTGGGTCGTGGTTTGGCCAGTTTGCGATCCAGACCAGCGGTACGCCTTCAAACTCTTCTGTGGACGCCTCCGTCCCAGGCCCCGGCAGCGAAAACTCCTTCACCAGCTCGACAACATCGAAACCAACAGCGACCACGCAGTCCGCTTCCTCCAGGACTTCGTATACGGGATCGGTGCGAGTCAAGCCAATGACCCCCGCACTCAGCGCGTGATCGTCCGGCAGAGCGCCCTTACCCTTCGGCGACACGATTACCGGCGCATTGGCCGCCTCCGCCAGCGCTCTTAACGCCTCGTACGGGGCCTCCGGCTCCAACCCCAGCCCGGCCAGAATCACGGGACGTGACGCCTTCGTAATGATGTCCCTCGCTCGAGCGAGTTGCGCCGTGTCCTGCAGGTCTCCGTTCCCATTCAACTCGCCCTCGCCATTCGCAATCTGGCGCCCCTCCTGCCCAATCGCGCCTTCAACCTGGAGCACCGCCTCCTCATTGCTTATCTGCAAATGCACCGGACCCGGCCGCCCATGCATCGTCAATGCAACAGTCGGCGCCACCTCCAAAGCGGCGTTCCGCGGCGTCACCTTAAGCGTCCGCTTGGTGATGGGCGCGAAGACTGCTTGCAGATCCACTACCTGGTGCGTGTAATCAGGCAGCACCGAATCAGGCTTCTGCGCCGTGATCAGGACCACCGGCGCCCGGTCCAACCATGCATGCCCGATTCCCGGCACCGCATTCAGCGCACCCGGGCCAAGCGTCGTCAGTACACATCCCGGCCTTCCCGTCGCCCTTGCATAGGCGTCTGCAGCAAAGACGGCGCTCTGCTCATGGTGCATCAGCTCAAAGCCGATTCCGGACGCCTGCAAGGCCTCCAGGACCGACACAACCTCGCCGCCTGGCATGCCGAAGACAAGGCGGACACCGGCTTCATAAAGAGACTGGGCGATCGTTTCGGCAACAGTGGCCATAACCGCAATAGTTCCTTCCCTATCGATCGAAATACCTGCCGACGATCAGTTCCAGTCGGTCAACAACATCTGCTGGAACCGCCTTCCTGTCGGTTATCAGCGCGTCCTGGAGCGCACTGGCATGCGGCGAAGGACCGCTGCCGGCCAGCAGCTCGATTGCGTTGGCAACGGCACTAACAGCTACCTCGGCATTGTGCATCAGCATCCTGATGACAGCTTCAACCGTCACTGCCTCCTTTGTCTCGTGCCAGACATCGTAGTCCGTCACGTGCGCCATACATGCGTAGCTCATTTCCGCTTCTCTGGCCAGGAACGCCTCCGGGGTCGTGGTCATGCCGATAATATCCATGCCCAGTTGGCGGAATACGATGCTCTCGGCTTTCGTGCTGAAGCGAGGACCCTCAATCGTAACGAAATTGCCGCCGAGGTGCGCCGTGGCCCCAGCCTGCTCTACCGCCCGCAAGCAGATGTTGCTGAGAAAACTACAAAAGGGGTGGGCAACACTTACATGCACAACCAGCCCCTCTGTCCCCACTTCCGGGTCGTCAAAGAAACTGAGCGCCCTTGACCTGGTGCGATCGAAAATCTGGTCCGGGATGACAATATCACCTGGCTTGAGCCCCTCCTGCAGGCTGCCGCAAGCGCTGACCGCGATCAGATACTCAACGCCCAGCATCTTGAATCCGTAGATATTGGCGCGCTGGTTCAAACGCGTCGGGCTGATGCGATGCCCCCGACCGTGCCGTGCAAGAAATGCCACCCGCTGACCGTGCAGCGTGCCCACAATGTAAGCGTCCGACGGTTTGCCAAAGGGTGTGTCCAGTTCAATTTCCACAATATCGGACAGCGTCTCCATCTGGTAAACGCCGCTGCCCCCGATTACTCCAAAGCGAATAGGCTCTGACATCAAGTGAACCCCCTGTAAGGGTGAAAGACTATGCTGGCATGGCGGTCACGAGTGCAGTCGAAACTGATCGTTGCCCAATGTGCTTCCAAATGACACGCCAATTGAATCCATCAACGTTCATCTCGTCGCCAGCAGAGCCGCGGCCGTGCCCAGTACGCCCGCGCGCCCGCGCTTATTGAGCACCGGAAACCGGATCCTTGCGACACCGCCGTTTGGCATCAGGTATATTTTACCCCTGCGCTCGTAATGACGGGCGTCAGCATCCTCGGAAAGCTGGGGCCAGATCGAAAAGTAGGCAATCTGCCCCGCCTCATCGTACGCGACTGTACCTGAAGGCATCGGTTCATCGGCCAGGAATGGGATTTCATTCCCGTGCGCACGCAGCCAGCGGCCAAGACCCAACCTCTTATGATCCTGAACGCTTACGCCAACCAGACGGAAAGTGCTGATGTGGGCCACGAGATCGGCGTTCGTCCAGTTTTCTGTGTCCGGAGTATCTCTGGAAACTCGCAGATCAATCATATCTTTGCGGCGAACCCAGACGGTCCGGAAAGGCAGGTCAAATGCCCGTACTTTCATCCCAAACTCTGCAATCATTTTTTCAAAAGGGAGGAGATGTCGTTTATTCCATGCCAAAGCAGACCTGCCAGCCCGGCAACGGTCAGAGCTGGGCCCCAACCGATTTCAGGTGTCTGCCCGTACAGTTCGGCCAGGGTCGGAAAGACCAGCCGAAACTGGGCCACTGGAAAGTAGATCGCGGCGCCCGCAAGGAGAACAAGCACCAGGCCGTGAATAAGAGCGATCCCCCATGCGACCCGCCAAGCGCAACCGCCGCGCTCGCCGTCTTCTCCAGTTCCTCCCAGAGATGCAAACAGCGCCCGGGGAGACTGGACAAGCCCAACCAGGGGGCTGAATGCAACCAGTCCCAGGCAAAGGAACATCGCAGCCGCCTGCAATCGAAATTCAGGGGTGAATAACTGCTGGGGGGTCCAGGCAGGAGGCAACAGATTGAGCGCAGCCACAATTGCGAGCACCAGGTACGCGATGCGAATAGGCCAGCCGTAGCGGGGACTACTTTCATCCTCTTCTGTGCCACGGCCCTCCGCGCCCGAGCTGGTCGATGTCTGCGAATCCCGACGAAAAGCGTTCAGACTGAGGCTGACACTCACCGCCACTAGTGGCAGATAGAATCCTTCGCGCCACAGCCGGATTTCGCCCTGTTGCACCGGGTGCAGAAACTTAACGATCTCCCCCAAATCCAACCCCAGGACCGCCAGGCCCGCCGCTTTGTGATCGACCCAGGGTCGGACGTAGCCCACAAAAGCACACAACGCACCGGCGGGCAGCAGCCATTTGTGCAGCTGCTTCAAGATCTGGGTGAAAACGCGTCGAAGGAATTGCATCCGCGGATTGAGGCGGTCCTTGCTCCGCTCACCTCTGTTTCTTCCCGGCCCGCTGAAGCCTCTGGCTTTGCCGCTCTCTGCCTTCTTCGAAACGCCTCCTTTCCGCTTCGTTCGTCAGTTCGAGCCGCGGCACTTCAGTCGGCATGCCTCCTTCGTCCAGAGCAACGAAAATGTAGTAGGCGCTGTTTGTATGAGAAATCCCTCCGGTCAGCAGATCCTCCGCCTGGACGATGACTTCGACCTCCATGGAGCTACGGCCTACGTAGGTGATTCTCCCCCGCAGCCTCAACAGTTGACCGACCTGCACCGGCTCATGAAAGGCCATGCTGTCAACAGCAACCGTCACCGCAACTCGCCTCGCATGGCGCGCGGCTGTGATCCCCCCGCATTCGTCGCACAACTTCAGAATCACGCCGCCATGCACGTTTCCCAGTACGTTGGCGTGCTCGGGATTCATTATCTGGCTGATCCGCGTCGTCGAGTCGGCGACAGTCTTGCTTTTGGAATTCATGTGTAGCTCAATATCGACTGAGTGCAGTGCATTTTATCACACACTTAAGCCAGCGCCCGTTCATAGGCCTCAAGCAGTTGGTGCAGGCTCCGACTCCACGTGAAGGAACAGGCATGGACCTCGCCGGCGGCCGCCAACCGGGCGCGCAATTCGGGTTGCGTAGCCAGGCGCGTTAGTCCTTCCGCGATACTCTCTACGGATTCGGCATCCACATATAGCGCGCCGTCTCCGCCTGCCTCTGGAAGGCACGAGTTGTCTGAAGTAAGCACCGGGGTGCCACAAGCCAGGGCCTCAATGACCGGAAGCCCAAACCCTTCGTATAGTGAAGGATAGGCAAAGAACTCTGCTCCTGAATATAGTGCCGGCAAGTCGGCATCGTCAACGAAACCGGGAAAGTGCACCTCATGTTCCATGCCCAGCTCCCGTACCGTGGCAAAGATCTCGTCAAACAGCCAGCCTTTCTTGCCACCGATGACAAGCCGGTGAGGTAGGCCCGAATCCCTGCGGGCGGCATCAAATGCGCGGATTAGCCTCGGATAGTTTTTCCTGGGCTCTAGTGTGCTCAAGGCAAAAACGTACGGTCCGTCCCCTATGGCGTACTTCTGACGCACGGCACGCAATGCTTCCTGATCTGGCACTCGGCGAAATACACACAGATCGACCGCACCCTGGACCACACTGATCCTGCCTTCAAGGTGCGGCCAGGTCGATTCCAGGTCCAGGGCCGTGTTTCGACTATCGGCAATGAGGTGGTCGGCGCGGTGAATGCTGCGGGGGACAACGACATTAAGGTAGTGATGAAGAGAGGGCATGGCCGCCTGCGGGTAGCGCATGAAAGCCAGATCGTGAACGGTCAACAGCTTCCTGCCGGCGCTCACCGGTGCCATGACGAAGTCGGTTGCGTGAAAGAGATCAATAGCGCCGCCGGTCAGCCATTCGACGCGGGGAACCGGAATGTTCAGGCGGTGCCAGACGCGCGTCAGGTTGCGCTCCGAAACAATGGGAAAACTGTTTAGCGGCAGTGGGGCGGTGTCGCGCTGTTCGGGGTTGACCTCGCCGGCAACAAAGAGCGAGATGTCATAACCGGGATTTTCCTGCACAAGTGCATCGATCTGCCCGCGTATGATGCGGCCTATCCCGGCCGTTTGGCGCACGGCCGGGGTATAATCGATTACAAGCCTCACAGCCCTTTGAAGGTCCACAGACGGTTGGCAACGAAGTTCCAGAAGAGGACAACCCCGATGGCGATCAGCTTGGCAGAATTGTAACTGACTTTGAATCCCAGGTCGGCACTGGACAGCCAGTCAACCCAATAGGGGCGCAGAAGTTCATCAAAGTATTTGAAAACAATTAAGTTGATTCCCAGGCCCACGAGACTGACAAGAGCGAACTTTGCCATCTGTCCGCGGGTACTGCGAACTCGACTCTCCGGAAACGTCCACCAGCGGTTGAGGAGGAAATTCTGGAGGACAGCCGCGCAGAATCCAGCGCCGTTGGCTATCAAGGAGGGAAATCCTGCAAGCACGATAAGCAGATTCAGAATCGTGAAATCGGTTACCGACCCCAGCGCGCCGACAAAGGCAAACTTGACGAAACGTCTGGTTTCTTTGCTACTGATGCCTTCCATCCCAAGGGGTTTTGCCCAGCTCAATACGGTCTCCGTTTCATAAGACGATAAAACATACCGGAAAAAGTCGGTCTTGAAGCATGATGTTCTGAAATGCTCTATTTGATTCCTGCGATACGGCCGGCGCCTTCAGAACTACCCACTTAGAGGGCCGCCGCATTGCCGGACCGCCCGCCTCTGGCAAGTGCAACCGCAACGCCGAGCCAAAGCGCAACATGCAGATAGATGCCTTGAACGAAAAGATTGTCGAACAGATGATGTACCGAGAGATGGACCACCACACCTAGAACGCCTGCAAGGAGAGCTGCGTTCCAAGTGGACCTACAAAGGGGTGCCGGGCTCGCCAGAAGTTGACCTCGCCCGGGGTCAACCCTCTCCCATCTCCTTCGCAAGATCTGCCGGCGCATACGCAAGAGCCAGATGACCACCCCGGTCCACAGTGCCAGATAGGCAAAAAGTCCAATCAGACCATTTTCGGCGAGAACGTTCAGGTATGAACTGTGGGCATGTCCCAACGGGTCTTCCCATCGTGCAAGCCGTACTTGCGGATAAACGGCAGCGTAATTGCCCGGTCCCACACCAAGCCAGGGAGACATCTCCCACATGCGGATTGCAGCGATCCAATGGGCTAGGCGTTCTATGATCGAAAAATTGCTGTCTGTCACCTGCTGCTGAACCACTTCCCACATTCCCGACCCCAGATAGGTGGGCAAATCGGCTACGCGGTCGGTCACAGAGCTAGGAATGTACTGATAAGTGAGAGGCCCCAACAGCATGACGGCGCCCGCCACTGCCAGTGCAGCCCCCTTGACTATCGGCCCACCTTGAAAGTACAGAACTATGCCAGCGCCGGCCGCGGCGCCGAGCCAGCCGCCGCGACTCCAGCTCGCCAGGAGCCCTGCGCCAATTATCGCGGCCGCTCCACCATATGCGATCGTCCCAATAGACAATTGACGCATACTCCCTCCTGAGCGCGAAAGGAAAGAGGAGATACTCACAAGAAATAGAGAAACCGCCACAGGCAGAGTCAACCCCAGATATCCGGCAAAGGGATTGGGCTGGCCGAAAGTTCCTGCCGCCCGCATAAACCGGTCCAACAAAAGAAAGTTCGGCGGCCCAATTCGAAAGACAAATTGGTAGATGCCCAGTATCGCCTGCAGCACACCGCCGGCCAGCAGGCCCCAGACCAGCCAGCGCGCTTGTCGTGGCGACAATGCCTCCTGGACCAGGAGAACGATCACCAGCATCTGCAGCCACTTGATCACACCCTCGAGCGCCTCCTGCAAGTCTATCGCTTGGGGAAGAGAGAGCAATAGCGCCGCCAGATAGACGGTGAACAGAGCCGGTAGCAGGCCCGAGTTGAGGCGAAGTCGGTTCTTCCGCACGCCCTCGACAAACCACAGTAGCACTGCGGCCCCCAGCATCAGGTCTGCCAGGCTGAGAGGACCTCGCTTGAGAGAGCTTGCAAACGGGAGCGCAACGGCAAGGCCGGGCCAGATCAGATGCGGAAATCGCAACAACAACAAGCTGCCGCCGCAGACCGCAACCGCGGCGGCCGACCAAAGCAAAGGGAGTTCGGCCAGCAACCAAGCCAAAACTGCCAGCCCCACTACGGCAACAGCAACGCGAACCTGTCGGCCGAATTGGTATGGCAGACCATTCGGATGGCTAGGCAAGCCCCCGCTCAGAGGCCGACCGGCTGTCCGACCCCAACCCATCGCTGCACGCCCCTTTCCCGGTCTCCATAGTTTGCTTCCCGCTGCTCGTCAGCGAGAAAAATCGGGGATTTCAACTAACCCATCAATGAAAATTCCCGGACACATGATGCCCGGGAACCGAGGCGGAGAGGGAGGGATTTGAACCCTCGAGGGCGTAAACCCTACGCGTTTTCGAGACGCGCGCACTCGGCCAGACTATGCGACCTCTCCAATTAGAACTCATGCCGGGCATGCCCAGCATGCCCAGCATGAGCGATACTAGCACATTCGGCTACCTCTGTACAATTCTTCGACGAATCGGCCCCTTGGGGCAACTACGCGGCCGCCCCCGAAGCGGCAGCATTCTGAAAACGTACCCATGACTTCTATTGAAGCAGCGCATCAGCCAGCTCAGTGAAGTCGTCCACAGTCAGCGCAGGCTGGAACGGCGAGTCTTCGGTCGGCATCTTGTAACGGTTCACGTAAACCGCCTGGAATCCGCATGCCCGCGCTCCGACGCAGTCAAAGGCATTCGCCGACACCATCAGACACTGGTTGACCTCCAGGTCGAGCAGATGGGCAGCCCGCCGGTATACGCCGGGATGCGGCTTGAACGCACCATTTCCGGTCGCAGAGATGACGTCGTCAAATGGGAAGTTAACACGATTCCCGACCAGATGGTCCAGATAATGAGGGTCCCCATTGGAGAGAACCACGAGACGGTAGCGTTCGTGGAGCCGCTCCAGCGCGGGAACAACCTCGGGAAAGGGAGAGAGTCCTTGCCACGCTGACATCAACTCCTGGATGCGTTGCTCCGTCGGCTCTAAACTGTTCCATCGAAACACGTAATGCAGGGCCCGCCGTACCGTTTCAAGATAGCCGGCGTGGCCCATCATCATGATCGTATCCTGGTACTGCTCGAGCCGCTGACGCCTCCTCCACTGATCCCAGAATGAGTCCGGACTCCTTTCAGGCGCCTCCCTTTCGAGGAGCTCGGAAATGGCTGGCTTCAGGCTTCCTCCCAGATCCAGGATAGTGCCGAACAGGTCGAAAGTAAGTGCTGTGGCATTCATGTCTATGGCATCTCTTCCAGGAGCTTAGGAGGATATCGTCTCCGCAACCGGAGCGCGAAATGCACCGGCCTCGTCAAACTGAATGCTCTGCACAGACCCTATTTGGGTCAGAGACGGGTTGTCACCTGCCTCTCCCAACAATGCCGGCGAAAGCCACAACGTATCCAGTTCAAGTGTGTTCTGAATCCATACGACGCGCGCCTTCTCGGCATCCTTGCCCATCAACCCCGTCTCGATAACCTCCCTGTCCGTCGGCAGTACGGCGGGCTGCTTTGCCGCCGCGAAGCTGCCGGCGGTCAGACAGTTCGTATAGGTAGCATGCCAGTCGATCTTGGCCCGCAGTCTTTCCGGGATGAGGTCGGCCAGGCCGACGCCTGAGGCATTGCCGTGGCTGCCAGCCGTAAGATCCAGGACCGCCAGAACGCGAAAATCCGGCTCTCTCGGACCGCCGTTTCGGCGCCACATCCCGATGATGTTGGTATCCATCCCCGTTCCGCTGATGTTCTTGCCCATCTCCTGCACAATCAGCAGGTCAAGGTCGCTAAAGGGGATGGACGGCTGCAGCGCCTTCGCCTTCCGCAAAAGCTTAGGCTCCTCTTCGAAAATCCTTTCTCCCGCCAGGACCGCGATTTCCGCGGGCTCGTGACGTCCGTTCTCAACAATAGCGACGCCCGCCGCGACCGGCATCTCCTGCAGTATGACCTGCGCCGCCCGTGGGATCGCTGTGGCGGCATCGTGCGCATGGAGCGTCGCCGCCCCTTTCTTCTTCCCCAATCCGATCGTCATGATTTTGCACAGCCCACTTTCGTGGTCGGCGCGAAAAGCGGTATGCGCCTTGACGCGATTGACAGGGATTACCGCATCGGCCTCTGCCGCATGTCGGTCCCAGTAGATTGGCATTCCATCTACTTCTCCAATCTGCTTTACTTCCAGGCTGCTGTGGATGGGAACCCCCAGCTCTGCCATTCCGTATCCGACGAGGACGGCGTGCTGACCCTCAGCCGTTCCTCCGCCATGGCTTCCCATTGCCGGGACGAGAAACGGCTCCGCCTCCAGGGCCTGCAAAGTCTCAACGACCGCCCGCACCACTTCCCCGTAACAAGAGATTCCCCGGCTTCCTACCGCCACGGCCACCCGCATCCCGGGCCGCACTCGCTCAGACAGCGCAATCGCGTTTAGACCGTTCCATACAGCGGCAGACAGATTCTCCGCCCGCTGATCAGGGACCGACTGCCGCACCGGTGCAAGTTGAAGCATTGATACCTCCCTGGAGAGCATGTGTTTAGGTTCCCACCTGACCTTTCAACCAGGCCTCGATAAACGGGTCCAGTTCACCGTCCAGGACCGTCTGCGGCGAGGCGGTTTCCACGTTAGTTCGTAGGTCCTTCACCATCTGATAGGGGTGTAGGACGTAGGAGCGGATCTGGCTGCCAAAGTCGGCCTGCACATTCTCTCCCTTGAGCCGGGCCTTTTCGGCCGCAATCTTCTCCTGCTCGATGGCGTAGAGCTTGCCCCGCAGGATTCTCAGCGCGATCTCCCGGTTCTGTGTCTGGCTCCGCTCATTCTGACAAGATACGACAATACCGGTCGGCAAATGATGCAGGCGTACGGCCGTCGCGTTCTTCTGCACACTCTGGCCCCCTGCCCCGCTGGACAGGAAGACATCCATTCGAATGTCATTCGATGCGATCTCAATCTCGATATCTTCGTCAATAATTGGCATGACCTCAAGCTTCGCGAACGATGTATGGCGCCTGTTGCCAGCGTCGAAGGGGCTGAGCCGTACGAGTCGGTGTGTCCCCCGTTCCGCCTGAAGGTATCCGTACGCGTATGACCCATCCACGGTGATCGTGACGCTCTTTATGCCAGCCTCCTCACCCTGGGTCATATCGGTGATCTCGGTCGCGTAGCCCTTCTTTTCCGACCAGCGCAAATACATGCGCTGTAACATCGCCGCCCAGTCCTGCGCCTCCGTACCGCCGGCCCCGGCATGAATACTGATGATTGCACCGCCCGCATCATACTTACCATTGAGTGCCAGCGTGAATTCGCGTTTTTCCAACTCCTCGTCTAACGAACTGGCCTCACTGTCCAGCTCCGCCAGCAACGTCTCGTCATCTTCGGCGATCTCTACAAGGTCTAGCGCGTCTTGCGTCCGCTGCTTAAGCTTGTCCCACACTCCTATCTGCTCTTGAAGGGCGTTTAACGCCTGCATCTTCTGCTGCGCTGCCCTCTGGTCATCCCAGAAATCGGGCGCTATCGACTCCTCTTCCAACGCTCTTGCCTGTGCGACCTTGTCTGGCAGGTCAAAGCCGCCCCCGTATTGTATCAACCCGCTCCGCGAGCAGGTGAAGTCGATCGGTCAATTCCCCCATGTCTTCTTATCTCCTTTGATGTAGCTTGATGGCATCCTGAAGCCGCCTATGGCCCCAGGACTCAGGACCCTCCTGGCCGGCCACCAATGAAGCACCTAATGCCGTTATTCTCCCAAAAGGCCTTCCACAAATGTCACCGGTTCAAACTCAGCCAGGTCTTCCAGCCTTTCCCCTGTACCTACGAAACGCACCGGTATACCCAGCTGCTTCTTGATGCTCAGAACTGCGCCGCCCTTGGCCGTGCTATCCAACTTGGTCAATACAATACCTGTTACGCCGGTTGCCTCCTTAAAGCCTTTTGCCTGTAAGATGGCGTTCTGCCCCGTGGAGGCGTCCAGCACCAGCAACGTCTCGTGTGGCGCACGATGGACCTGTTTTGCAGCCACACGGTGCATCTTCTCTAGCTCCTGCATCAGATTGAACTTATTCTGCAACCTGCCTGCCGTGTCCGTGATCAGCAGGTCCGCATTTCGGCTCTCTTGGCTCGCACGAATTGCGTCGAACAGCACCGCCGCCGGGTCCGATCCGGAAGCCTGCGCGATAACTTCGACCCCTGCCCGCTCTCCCCAGATCTGGAGCTGTTCGATGGCCGCCGCCCGAAACGTGTCGCCGGCGGCTAGGACCACCTTCTTGCCTCTCTCCTTGTACCGCAAAGCCAGCTTGCCTATCGTCGTCGTTTTGCCCGAACCGTTTACGCCCACGATGAGCACTACGGTCAGAATGCGCGGCTCCTCAATCTGTAACGGTGCATCTGCCTGCAATAGTTTGACCATCTCCTGCTTCAGGACCAGATAGGCATCCTCACTGCGTCTCACACCCTCCTGCTCGACCCGCTTGCGCGTGGACTCGACGAGCTCCATCGTAGTATCCACACCGACATCGGCAACGATCAGTGCCTCCTCCAACTCCTCCCACAGTTCATCGCTGACCTCGTTCCCCTGAAAGATCGACCCGATCTGACTGAAGATTCCCGATCTTGTCTTCTGCAGGCTTTCTTCAATTCGTACATCGTCGGCCGTCTTCTCTTCCTGACGGCCAAACAAACGCCTGAGCACGTTTGAATCTCCTGGGACTGACCCTGCCGGCGGTTCGCGAGGCAATTATAGCACGGGCGTGAACGAAAGAAGGAACAATTGCACCCTGTCGCATCCACGTCTGACACTGTCCCCGTAGACCATGCAACGTGCCAGGAGCACGAAAAAGGAGTGTTGGCAGGATCGGGTAGCCAGACTGTATACTGATTTCGAAGGAGGGATCACCGTCTCGGTAGCCGCTTTGGTGACGCTGCAACAGCTCGGTCCCGTGCCTGTGAGACGAAAATGACAGTAGCCAGGGAAGAGCTGGAGCAAAGAGAAGAAAGAGAACTGGCCGCCTACGCCATGTCCAGCGCTCGCAGCCGCGGGCGGGTCCATCCGGCCTCCGAACACCCGTATCGCACCGCTTACCAGCGCGACCGCGACCGCATCATCCACACAACCGCATTTCGCCGACTACAGTACAAAACCCAGGTCTTTGTTTACAACGAAGGCGATCACTACCGCAACCGCCTGACCCACACCATCGAAGTAGCCCAGATCGGCCGCACACTGGCCCGGGCCCTGGCCTGTAACGAAGATCTGACCGAAGCCATCTGCCTCGCTCATGACTTGGGACATCCTCCCTTCGGCCATACCGGCGAGACCACTCTGAATGATCTGATGCAAGGGCACGGCGGCTATGACCACCAGAAGCAGACCTATCGCATAGTCACCACGTTGGAGCGCCGATACGCCGACCATCCCGGGCTCAACCTGACATACGAGGTACGTGAAGGGGTGGTCAAACACGACACCGACTATGACATCGTCGATGCCAGAAACTACAGTCCCGACGAAATGGGTACCTTGGAATGTCAGATAAGTAATCTGGCAGACGAGATCGCTTACAACACCAGTGACTCAGATGACGGCCTACGGGCCGGCATCTTACAGCCCGGTGCCTTTCTGGACCTGGCCATCAGTCGTCGAGTCCTGCGTTCACTTGGCGAAACCCCCGCATCCATCGACCTCACACAACCCCTTGACCGTTACCGTTTCATCCGGCGGCTGGTAGGGATCGAGGTGAATGATGCTATCCAGGCCACGATGGCAAACCTGCGCGCTGCCGGCGTGCAGAGTCTCGTTGATCTGCGCGCGCAGGGGGAAAACATGGCATCCTATTCGGATGAGACTGGTGAGGAAAACAAGGAGTTGAAACGATTTCTCTTCGATCGTTTCTATCGACACTACCGTGTAGCTCGTATGGCCGCCAAGGCGGATAGAACGATTCGCGCTCTGTTCCTTGCATTCGTCGAGGAGCCGGCACAATTGCCTCCTGAAACCCAGGCAAACCTTTCCGACTCAGGCAAAGACCTCCACCGAGTCGTCTGCGATTACATCGCCGGCATGACCGACCGGTACGCCATCGCCGAACACCGCCGCCTCTTTGACCCGGAAGAAGGGGTCTGACCTGCAGACCTCCTGGTGACCCGAAATCCCATCACACCTCAACGTAGACAGCCAGGTTGACGCTGACCGAATGGAACGGCATCGGCTCCAGTTCGCCTTCCAAAAACGAAGCGCTCTTGATTGAGCATTCCACTACAATGCTGTCCGACTGCAGCGTGCAACGCAGGCCGGGGACGATCTCAAGAGGGAAGGACGAATCCGGGCCGCTGCCCTCCGTGTAGTCATCCAGTCCTGAAACGTCAAATCCGGGCGAGACAAGAGGCTGGCTTACGCTGCGTACCGCCGACCGGTCATAGAGCCAGACGTCAAGTAATCGTACCTGTTCCGAATTTGCCGCATCGCGGTCCACCGACTCATTGATACCCACGCCGCAAGCACCCAGCAATTCTCCGTCCGCACTGTTGATGGTAAAGCTCTCGTCATAGGACTGGACGCCGTAGGCATAATTCGCCTCAAACTGTCCCACGAGCTGGCTTGAAGTACGGTCAACTGGCCTCGCTTCTGGCGGAATGAATCCAGTCCCGACAGTCTTAGGTTCCTTTCTCGAGACCGGAGAGGACTCAGCGCTCTCCTCTTCCCATTCAATTGGCCTCGCCGGTCCTGCCGTCGCCCCGGATGGCAATTGCCCTGCCCTCCCGGTGCCCCCCTCTTCTCCCGGTTCCTCAAGATCCTCGAAAGTGGCCGTCCCAGCCGGCGCTGTGCGCCAGTTCTCTTCCCAGGGTTCCGGGTCCTCGCTGGTTTGGGGCTTTTCCAATACCGGACCCGCATAATCCGTGGGTGCCTCGCCTTCGGGAAGCACGCCTCCCCCTTCGTCACCCTCCCCATCTGATGAAGACGCCAACCTGGCCAATCCCCCATGAAACCCTTCCGCGTACCGCTCGTCATCCTTTGCTTCAACGCCCCTCAGGTGAGGCTCAACTGCTGTCTCAGGAGCGTCAAATGATTCTGGACCGTCGGTGCCAAGTTCCTCGTCAACCAGATTCTTTGTCGGCGCAATCGAACTGTCCGGAAAGTGATCTGTCATCCCCTCTGGTGACAGAATGTCATCCTCTTGGCTCGAAATGGTCTCGACTTCACTGCCCCGAACGCCCTGCATGGACGGCTCGCTTCCCGCAATTGGGGAACCTGCGGGCCCTTTGTCCGTAGGCTGCGCGGAGAAAGATTGTTCCCGGAAGACGGGCTCATCGGAAGTAGAAGACAGATCGGGTTTGCTCTCTCTGCGCAACCAGTTCAGGCTGGGTTGGCGTTGCCTTGCTGGCCTCCCCGCAAGGGGAGGAGACTTGGCGCGCAGCTCACGTGCAACCGTCGCTTGATTAGAGCGGCTTCTCTTAAATGGAAGAGGAAAAGGCGGCCCAACAGAATCTTTGCCTTGCGATTGTCGCAACAACTGGTAGCCAATGACCACACCTCCAACCAGCAGGAGCGCCGCCGCAACGTACAGCAGTCCCTGGCTTACCCAGTCCAGGAAGTCCGAATAGTTCGATTCGGGCCCTTCGTTTTCTGCTGCCGGCCTCTCTACCGACTGAGAAGGCGCGGACGCAGCTGGCCCCGTCCCCGGCGCCTCGATCCACTGTACTGGCCACACCCACCAACCGATAAACAAGCCAAACGTCAGCCCGACCAGTCCGGCCATTACGGTGTGAATGAGTGACCTGTGACGGTCGATCATCTTCCTTCCTGTATCTTTCGCCGCATCCAAAGGTCCATCAAAGGAAATCAGTGCGATCGGCGGCCTGCAACGCCTCGACAACCTGCTTCACATGCTGAATGCTTTCCTTCTTCCCGATCAGCAATGCGTCCCCCGCGTCAATCACGATTAAGTCGTCGACATCTACCAGTGCCACGAGACGCTTGTCAGCTGCTACAATATTGCCGCTGCTGTTCATCGGCAGGATCTCCCCTTCCACAGGGTAATTCCCACCTGAATCTCGAGCAACTACCGATTCTAGCGCATCCCAACTCCCCAGGTCGTTCCAACCAACCTGCATCGGCACCACTGCCACCTTCTCCGCGCCCTCCATGAGCCCATAGTCTATCGATATGTCCGGCATGGTCGGCCAGACCTCAGCCAGCACCCTGCCCAGCTCGCTCGTGCCAAGCACAGCAGCGATGCGATTCATGCCTTCATACAGATCAGGCATCTGCTTTTCATATTCGGCCAGCAGCCCCCTTACCCGGCTCACGAATATGCCGCCGTTCCAATAGTACCCGCCATCTGCTAGAAACTGCTCTGCCGTGGCCCGGTCGGGCTTCTCCAGGAAACGGTTTACGCTGTAAGCAGGGAGATCGCCTGACAGTGGCAACTGTCCGTCTTTCCTTTGGATGTAGCCATAGCCGGTATGGGCATTTGTCGGCTCGATTCCCAACACAGTGAGAAAACCCTCGCGCGCGCACTGCTCCGCCTGCCGTAACGCATTTCGAAAACCGGCGCCGTCCTGAATAAGATGATCGGCGGGAAGGACTGCAACCACCTCCTCCGGACTACGGCGCTGCAGATACGCGCAGGCCAGCGCTACCGCTGGAGCCGTATTGCGGCCTTCCGGCTCCACCAGAACATTCGCCTCGGGCAGGCCGTCCAACTGCGTCGAACATAAATCGGCATACCGGCTGCCCGTGATGACATAGGTGTCCTCAGGGCAGACCAGCCCTTCGAGCCTGGCCACCGTTTCCTGAATCATGGTGCGCCCGCTGCCGGTGATGTCTGTAAACTGTTTGGGACTGTTCTGTCGGCTGCGGGGCCAAAGGCGTGTGCCAACACCACCGGCCAATATTACGGCATACATATCTTAGGGAATCTATCTGGCGCGTACATACTGCATCAGCCCCACCTGGCGTACCAGGCCCTTGAGTTCCATCATGGCCAGCAAACTGCAGACCTCGGATGTTGCTAGCGGGGCTGCCCGCACGATTTCGTTCATGTGCTGCGGCTCTGTCGAGATATGCTGCAATACTATCTCTTCTTCAGGGGATGCCGGTACTGTGACACGAGCCTCCCGATGCGCGACGGTGTTGCCTAGCTGGAGTTGCTCAAGAAGGTCCTCAACTGAGGTCACGGGAAATGCGCCGTCCTGTATCAACCGGTTGCAACCGTCGCTGCCCCGACTGAGTATCGAACCCGGCACGGCGAAGACATCCCTGGCCTGTTCGGCGGCAAAACTGGCCGTAATCAAAGCGCCGCTTCGCTTCCCGGCTTCGACCACGATCACGGCCAGACTCAACCCGCTGATGATTCGATTGCGAGGAGGAAAGTTGCTGGCCTCGGGCTTCGTCCCCAGTGGGTATTCGCTGACCAACGCTCCCTGCTCAATGACCTTCAAAGCAAGCTTCCGATTTCGCGCGGGGTAAATCTGGTCGACACTGCTCCCCAGAACCGCGATTGTACGCCCGCCCGCCTCAACCGCCGCCTCATGGGCAACGGCATCGACACCAAGGGCCAGTCCGCTTACTACGGTAACGCCGTGCCTGGCCAGTCCGGTGCCCAGTTCACGTGCCACCTCCCGCCCATACGAGGACACCTGCCGCGTGCCCACAACGGCTACTGCCAGTTCGTCCTTCTCTTCAAGCTGGCCCCGCACAAACAGAACAGGCGGGGGCTGCGGAACCCTGCTCAGATTGACCGGATAGTCGCCATCATTCCAGCAAACCACACCGTATCCGCGACGGATAACCTTGTCCAGCTCCGCTCCGGGGTCCAGCTGCTGTCGGGCCGTCAACAGGTTTTCAATGCTGCGCCGGTCGAGTCCTGCTGCCTGCAACGCCTGAATTGGGGCCTTCCAGGCTGCCGCGATGTCCCCGCACATTTCCAGCAGGGCGGTAAGCCGCGCGGGTCCAATGCCTGGCACGCGGTTGAAGGCTATCCAGTAAGCGCGCTCGTCCATAGTCTCGGGAAAACGTTCAGATTCAATCGACGCCAGGCCGGCGACTACTCTCCACTCTCTTCGAGCATTCCCGGCAGCAGGCGAACCGTCAATGTTCCGGCACCGATATCCACCGAGCGCACGACCTCCGTAAGAGCTGGGATCAGTAGGTCGCGATCGCGGTTGACGCCAGAAGCCGGCCGGATGATGTAAACCTCGTTGGCGCCGGTGAACAGAACATCCACCACCTCGCCCAACCGTCTCTTGGATTCCGTCTGCGCTGTCAGGCCGACAATGTCATGGACCCAGAAAGAATCCGCATCCAACTCCATCGCCGACTCTTCCGGAATGTAAAGCCACTCATTAAAGAATTCCTCAGCCGCGATTCTACTTGTGACTTCAGCGAATTGGACCAGAAAGATCCCCTTGTGTGGCCGCGACGACGCAATCTCCGCCAACAACAGCTCTTCCCCGATCAAGAGCCCCTGGCCCGGCGCAAAGCGGGAGTCAAAGTCGGTATGAGACTCGACTCTCACCTCTCCCCGCAGACCATGCGCGCCCAGGATTCGACCGACAGCGAGATGCCCGTCAGGTACCGGGTTTGAGCGTCGGTGGAAGCGATTGGTTCGCGAACGCCCTTCCTTTCCCGCCCGGCGCCGATTTGGCTTCGATCGAGTCTTCATTCTGGTCGTCCCTGCAAATACAGGCTCCTTATCGGAGTCGAGTGGCCTTTTTGCACTCGTCTTCAAAACATACGCCCAGCCCGTCCTGCAATGGGACCGCCAGTTCCCTTCGAATCGAAATGAGACTCAAAGCCCGCCAATCCCAGGGGCAACAGGATCCAGGCGGGCCATTTTGCGGTCGTGGAAAACGGGCAGCAGCAGTCAGTCTGCCTACCCTGGAAGATGTAACCCCTAGGGGCGGTTACATGATCTTCAGTATCACATCACGGGACTGGCGAATCGACGCGACTTTCAGGACTGACCGCATTGCGTTGGCCACTCTGCCGTTCTTGCCGATCACCCTTCCGGCATCCCCCGGCGCAACTTGCAGGCGCAGAACTATCCTCTCCCGGTAAACGCGTTCGGAGACGTTCACGTCATCGGGAGATTCCACGAGAGCTCTTGCCATGAATTCGACCAGTTCTTTCATCGGATTCTCGCTTTATCAGGCAGCTTCCGGCTCCGCCGCGGCCTCAGCAGCGTCGGTGTCAACCTCTTTCAGCTTTCCCTGTTCGTCGGTGATTCCGGTCTTCGTCAACAATCTGGCCACGGCCTCACTGGGCTGGGCCCCGACACGCAGCCAGTGGCCCGCGCGTTCGCTCTTGATGTTGATTGCTGGTGGATCGGTCAACGGATCGTACGTGCCGATATTCTCGATAAAGCGGCCGTCGCGCGGGCTGCGCTGGTCGGCCACAACGATGCGGTAAAACGGCTTCTTTTTGGCGCCCATGCGGCGCAAACGAATGCGGACCACTTATTGAGACTCCTTGGTTATTGTATCCAGTTTGTATGTTTCAACCGATCGCCGGTCACGACGCCGGCGTTCTTTTGCCTGAAACCTTCTACTGACGCCCATCCCTCACGAAAGACGTCCCTGGCGCAACGACGCCAGGATTCCTTCTGAATTCGGTTCACGGTGTCGACGCCTGCGCCGCCTCTTCTTCTTGCTGCCCTGATCTCCCAGCATGCCAGCCTGCTTCATCATCTTCTGCATGTCTCGAAAACGTTTGATCAGCTGGTTAACGTCCTCAACGGTTGTGCCGCTGCCTCTGGCGATGCGCCTGCGCCGGCTGGCATTGAGTACATTCGGCAGACGTCTTTCCTGGTTGGTCATGCTGTTGATAATGGCTTCGATCTGCTTCAGATCGGAACTAATGTCCTGGCCGTCGAGCTGCTTGGCCATCTGTCCCATGCCCGGTACCATCTTAAGGATATCCTGAATCGATCCCAGTCTCTGGAGCTTCTGAAGCTGATCGCGGAAATCTTCAAAGTTGAACTGGCCTTCGGCCAGCCTTTCCTCCATTGCCAGCGCATCCTCTTCGCTGATTCCGTCTGACGCCCTTTCGATTAGTGTGAGCACGTCGCCCATGCCCAGAATGCGCCCCGCCAGCCGGTCCGAATGAAACGGTTCCAGCCCGTCCATCTTCTCGCTCGTGCCCAGAAACTTGAT
This sequence comes from Caldilineaceae bacterium, assembly GCA_022821585.1. Classification (GTDB taxonomy): domain Bacteria; phylum Chloroflexota; class Anaerolineae; order Caldilineales; family Caldilineaceae; genus Bin5. The sequence continues at coordinate 92,003 of JAJEDI010000050.1, read as the reverse complement.
CGGGACACCCGTTACCTCGCGAATGCTCAGCGCCGCGCCGCCCCTGGCATCCCCATCTATTTTCGTCATCACCAACCCGGTCACCGGCACCCGTTCATGGAAGCCCTGTGCAACGGTCACAGCCTCCTGCCCCGTCATCGCATCGACCACCAGCAGTACATCCGCCGGTCTCGCCACCAGGCGAATCTGCTCCAACTCCCTCATCATCGCTTCGTCAATCTGTAGTCGGCCGGCCGTATCCAGGATCAGCACCGTATAGGCCTTCTCTCGGGCGAGGCGCAGCGCGTTCTTGACGATGCTGCTGGGCGCGACCTCCGTCCCTTCATTGTGGACCGGAATATCGATCTGACGCGCCAGCGTCTCCAACTGCGCGATCGCCGCCGGGCGGTAGATGTCCGCTGCAACCAGTAATGGGCGCTGTCCCTGTTTGCGAAGTCGCAAAGCAAGCTTGGCGGCCATCGTCGTCTTGCCCGCGCCTTGCAGTCCAACGAGCATGAGCACGTTAGGTGGCGGCCCTGACAAGTTGAGAGGCGCCGGTTCCCCCAGGAGCGTAACCAGCTCTTCATTGACAATCTTGACGACCTGCTGTGCAGGTGTGAGGCTCTCCATCACCTCCACGCCGATCGCCCGCTCCTTGATCCGGCCAACGAATTCTCTGACTACTCTATAGTTGACATCGGCCTCAAGCAGGGCCAAGCGCACCTCACGCAGCGCCGCGTTGACGTCGCGTTCAGAGAGCCTGCCCCGGGTGGCCAGGTTGTCAAAAACGTCCTGCAGCTTATCCGACAAACTTTCGAACACGAACTCTTTCCCGCTTGCACTTCTATCACGGTGCTCTCAATGGACACCGACACCGAATTATAATCTAGAACGGGTGTGTCAGCCAAATTACGCGCTGCACCGCAAGCCGCGCGCCCTGCGCGACCATTCTCCCAAAGTCTATACCGATCTGGGCAATTCTGCTAATAGGGATGCCTGCCGGTACGCCGGAGAAGAGGGTGCAATTAAGCGTCAGAACGCAAGATTAACAACAGTTCGCCAGGCCTCACCTAGTTGCCCGCGTGCTGTTTACTACGCGTTGTCGAAGTACGCACGTACACTTCGTAAATGCGCTGGAACGCTGTGATGTTCGTCATAACGGCCAGTATCCACAGTACGGGTAGCACGAGGCCCAGAATCAGCCCTGCAATGAGGAGAACGAGTCGCTCCGGCCTCTGTAGAATGCCTACCTTGCACTCGACATTCAGCCCCTCGGCCCTTGCCCGCGTGTAACTGACCGCCCAGGAACCGACCAAAGTCAGGAAGATCAGAAGAATGTGGGTCTGGGCGTTGCCCTCATTGGCATAGTAAATCGCCAGTCCAAGGAACGTGATGCTCTCAGAATAACGATCCAGTGTGCTGTCAAGAAAAGCGCCGAACTTGCCTTCCAATTGGCTCACACGGGCGAGGGCGCCGTCGACCATATCGAACATCGCCGCCACCCACAGGACACCGCCGCCTATACCCAGGTTCCCCGTCGCCAGTAGCGCCGCCGCGCCGATTGTCAACGCAAAGCCGGCGAAAGAAACCATGTTAGGAGTCACACCCATGCCATGCAGCCAGCGCACTATGGCGCCCACTGCGGACGACAGCAAGGGTCGAACATATTTCTCCAACATTGGTCGAAAACTTTCAGGATCCTAAGCGCTGGTGGAATTTATACTGACGCGTTTGGGCGCAGTATACAACCGCCGCAACAGGATTGCAAGAGACCCGGAAACTGGCGTGCCTTCCAAAACCGGGCGAACTTTCCCATGCCTACTGTCGCAGCAGAACCGCAGCCATCTCGCGCTCAACTCTAATTTAGAGGTAATGTAGTCTCTGACCATCAACCACTGCAGTTCGGGGCGGTCGGCCGCACGCGGCCTCCCTTGTGCGGGGGCTCCGCCCCCGCAACGCCCCCGGTCCTACAACATGCCTCGTCGACCTGGTGTCGACATTGGTGACGGGTGCCCAATCGAAAGTTACTAGCCAGACCACGTCCCGCCAGTACCCGAGCCAATCTCACTCAGGCAAATCTGCGGGACTCTTCACTCACTCCTCTCCACTTTTTCCTCGCCCTTGTCCCTGCCCCGTGTCTCGCCAAATTTTTCAGAAGGTTTCCATAAACCCATGAGCTCACCCTTGGAGGACTTCCTTCCAAAACCGGAAAATCAGACCTGCACTGGCTCGCCGTGCATGCAAATTGGATTCGCGTACAACTGCCCGCCGCGCAGTGACCCGAGTGTGAAGCCCCAGCCGTCGGTCTGACGAGTCTTTTTCTGTGAACCGGGATCGAGTATGTATGCTGTCGCAGGTGTCGTGATAGAGAGTGTGCCGCCGAAAGTCGTCACATGAGAATAGTGAATGTGACCGCTCAGAACCGCGTGAACATGGTGACCGGCTATTGTCCTGGCTAGCCCCTCCGGGCTGTTCAGGCAGTGACTGCTCAACGGCTCAACAGTGCTGAATACGGGCGGGTGATGGACCGCGATCAGATTGCCGAGCGGTGCCGGCTTCCGCAACTCCTTTGCCAGCCACGCCAGTTGTGGTTCGTCAAGGTCTCCATACACCGCGTCCGGCAACTTGCTGTCCAACATGATCACTCGCAGTCCGCCGAACATGGTACTATGATAGTAACGCTCCACTTCGTCTGTTTTCTCCTCTCCCAGAACTATCTGGCGGAAGTTTACACGGCCATCATGATTCCCCAGGCCAAGAATTAGTGGCGCACCGAACTCTCGCAACTCGTCCAGCACAGTGTTCAGCCTTCTGTATTCGGCCTTCCGTCCGTCGTTGACCAGATCGCCGCTCAGAATGAAAAAGTCGGGGTTGACATCCATGTTTCGGATGAGCTTAATGATGTCGCGCAGCTTGTCGGTTGTCCGCCGTCCATAGAGTTCGTCCTCGTCATTGGGTAATACGTGCAGGTCCGTAAGATGCACAAAGGTCATGTCGGTCATGGTAGTTGCGCCTTCCTGGTGGGAACTATATATTGATTGTGTATAGTCCTATGCCAGCGGAGAGGACCGAAGCCGGCAATCTTGGACCAATCATAACCCTCCAGTGGTTGCCGAACAAACAGATATCTGGAAAGCAAACTGCTAATGAGCGAAAAGATTATCTATTCAATGGTAGGCGTCGGCAAGAGCTTTGGGCCCAACCAACGTGTTCTTAGGGACATCAGTCTGGGCTTCTTCCTCGGGGCAAAGATCGGTGTTCTGGGCCTCAACGGGGCCGGGAAATCCACACTCCTGCGAATAATGGCCGGGGAGGAGAGCCAATTCGACGGCGAAACAATTCTGGCCGAAGGCTATACGCGCGGCTTTCTGCCCCAGGAGCCGGTCCTCGACAAGTCTAAAACAGTGCGCCAAATCGTCGAGGAGGGCGCGCAGGAAGCAGTAGACGCGCTTGACGAATTTGACGCCATCAACGCCCGCTTCAACGAAGATCTCTCTCCCCAGGAAATGGACGAACTGATAGAAAGGCAGGGCGCCGTGCAGGACCGGCTGGACGCACTGGACGCTTGGGACCTCGACAGCCGCCTGGAACTGGCGATGGACGCGCTGCGCTGTCCTCCCGGCGACACCCTGGTGGCCACACTCTCCGGCGGTGAACTGCGCCGCGTCGCCCTGACCAGGCTGCTTCTCAAGCAGCCCGACATTCTCCTCCTGGACGAACCCACAAACCACCTCGACGCCCAATCCGTTGCCTGGCTCGAGCGTCACCTGCAGGAGTACGCAGGCACGGTCATTGCAGTTACCCACGATCGTTACTTTCTCGACAACGTTGCCGGTTGGATTCTCGAACTGGACCGCGGGCACGGCATTCCATGGCGGGGCAACTACTCCGGCTGGCTGGAACAGAAGCAACAACGTCTTGCCCAGGAGGAAAAACAGGAGGGCGCACGCCAGAAAACGCTGCAAAGAGAGCTGGAATGGCTGAATATGTCACCCAAAGCCCAGCAGACCAAACGGAAATCCCGCGTCAATGCCTATAACGATCTTCTCAGTCAGGAGTTTGAAAAAGCCCGTGAGGACAGGGAAATCTACATCCCACCAGGTCCTCGCCTGGGAGATGTCGTCGTCAGAACTGAGTCATTGACCAAGGGCTTCGGCGAAAACCTGCTCTTTGAGGAGCTCACCCTCGACATCCCGCCGGGCGCCATCGTCGGCATAATCGGTGCCAACGGTGCCGGCAAAACGACGCTGTTTCGCCTCTTGACCGGCGAAGAAACGCCTGACAGCGGCAGCGTGCAGCGAGGCGGGACCGTCTCCCTTGCTTACGTCGACCAGAGCCGCGATAGTCTCGATTCCGACAAAAGCGTCTGGGAAGAGATCAGCGGCGGAAATGATCAGCTGCAACTGGGCAACCGCCAGGTGAACAGCCGCGCCTATGTTGCCCGTTTCACATTCAGCGGACAAGACCAGCAGAAAATGGTCGGTTCACTCTCTGGAGGCGAACGCAACCGTGTCCACCTCGCCAAGCTGCTCAAGAGCGGTGCAAACGTTATACTGCTGGACGAGCCCAGTAACGACCTCGATGTCAACACGTTGCGAGCTCTGGAAGACGCGCTCGAGACCTTTGCCGGCACCGCGCTGGTCATCTCCCACGATCGTTGGTTTCTGGACCGCGTCGCCACACATATTCTTGCCTTTGAAGGCGAAAGCAATGTGCTGTGGTTTCCAGGCAACTACAGCGAATACGAAGAGGACAGGCGCCGCCGCCTCGGGGCAGACGCCACCCGTCCCCATCGCATTACCTATCGCAAACTGAGTCGCGCCTGACTTCAAAAGCTACAATTGGCCGGCCAAATCCCTCGCTTGCTCCCTCAGACGCTCTCGCTCCACACGCAGCACAGGGCAGCCGATGGCCTCCGCGATCTCTTCTGCGTCCAGCGCAGCCAGTTGCGAATACGTGGCAATCCCAGCCTCCTGCAGCCTCGCAGCAAAGGTGGGACCAATGCCTGCTATCCGGGTAAAATCGTCCGCTTCGTCCAACGCCGCAGAAACTGTTGGGAAATAATCGGCAACCTCCTGGCCGTCAGTCGCAGAAGTACCTTCCCCCTCCCCGCTTTCGAAAGACTCTTCCGAAGGCGTTTCGATGGCCCCCGCCGGTGACTCAAATACATCGGGCAAGTCAGCTTCCGAGATGCCTACCCTCGCGTCACTTTCGTCTCCGCTTTCCGGCGACGTCGCCTCAACGCCTGACCCAGGCCCCACCAATTTGTCACCCAATACGCCGCCTGGCAGACGTCCTGAACGACGCGCTACATGCACAATAACCGCTCCCGTTCCGGTGGATCCGATCAGCAGCGCTATGATGAATCCGAGGCAAGGAAAGATAACCCAGGAAAACGCCGTGACGCCTGTGATGACAAGAGAACTGAGCCCCACCGAAATCAGCGGACTCCAACTGAGATCTCCCGGTCCCGCAACAAGCTCATCTAGGCGTCGCCCCAGCCAGTAGCAGGTCACTGTCCAGCCGCAAACCAGGACTAGCGCCACCAGAGCCAGAAGCGGCAGGGCAAGCAGAGCAAAGCAGATGGTGATAGTCAGTATGGCGGCGAGAACAGCGGACCCCAGGATCCCAATCGCTCCCGTTGCGAAACTGAGCGCCGTCTCCCTCTCCGCCGTGTCTGAAATCGCGCTGACCTGCTTCGGAAGCAACCAGGCAAAAAGAAGGACAAGACCCGTGATCAGCAACGTCCACAAAAAGGCCTGCAGTAGCTTACCCAGAAATACGAGGAACCAGGGCGTCCGATTGGCTGCCGCACGAGCACGCGCTGCGGCTGCTGCCTCAAGCGCCGCTTCCCGGTGCAGCTCAGCTCGCTCGAGCGCTGCCTCTGCCGCGTCCTCAGCCGCCTCCGCCAGCTCTTCCGCTGCCTCCTCCGCCCTTTCTGCCAGCTCCTCAGCGGCTTCTTCCGCCTCCTCCACTGCCCTCTGGTGCCGTTCAGACCTTCCTCGAGATTCCTCTCCTGACCCAACGGATTCGGCGACCGGCGGGCTCGGTGAATCAGGCTGCTTGGGTGGGTCGACTAAGGCGACCGGTGCCGGTGCCGGCGCCGCCGATTGGAGTTTTGTTGGCGCCGCGCTATTGGCGTAACCACGCGAACTGGTTCCGCCGGCCACATGCGCTCCCGGCTCTTGTTTTATCCGCCCGCCGACTACTCTGACATTGCCCCCAACGCGTGAATGTTCGGCCAGTTCAACGTCCCCTCCCACCACAGCAACGTTGCCCCCGATCACAGAGGATCCCTCAATCTCTGCATCTCCCCCGACCACGCTGAGGTTTCCGCCGACATGGGCGTGCCTTGTCAAGTCAACGTCACCGCCGACAACCACAAGATTGCCGCCGATCCGCCCTTCCAAAGTCAGGTCGTCACCTACGAGCAGCAAGTTACCTGCGATGTGCTCGTCTTCACTGATATGTACATCGCCGCCGAACATGGCTACATTGCCTTGTACGGGCCTGACACTGACTTCGCTTCGCACCTGTCTGGACTGTGTGACCAGAAAGATGAACATCCCAAGCGCGACGATGAGAATGAACGCTGTCCAGCATCCAGCTCGTCGTAACGACTTCATTCAGTAATCCCCTTGCTCGCCAAAGAGGGAGCCGCGCCTCGTCTTCCCTCTTCGCCCACATGTCCACACCTGCTCGAACTGCGCAGGCCGGTGCAGTCCGACAACGTGCCAGGTGTGATGCAGCGCCGTACCAGAAAAAGTCTCACACCGACCACTTCCCTTACTCCTCCAAAGCCCGGGTACGGAGCGGCTGGGTCGTACGCTGGATGATAATGCACCAGACTGCCAGTGCCGCCACGACTACGACCAGATAGGTGGAAGCGACGCCTAAAGCCGTCGAGGTCGCAGTCAATTCGACGATGACATCCCACAACGACTGCCCAACTACCCCCGCCACCGCCCATGCCTCACTCAGGAACAGGCCTGTTTCCTCCAGGCGCTCCAGGTTGGTGTAAACGATGCCGCCGGCCATCACACAGACCCCGACCAGGCCCAGCGACCAGACAAGTAGGGTAAATACGGTCAGCATTACGCCGACTCGCAGATTGCGCAGGCGTTCTTGTCGCGCCAATTGCTGCACCACCGAACGCGAAAAGCCGGGCGCCGGCGCAGGCACGGGAGCCGCACGCAAACTGTCATCGATAGTTTGCCATAGGAGCCACTGCCCACGGCACTCGCTGCACTGCTCCAGATGCCCGTCAAGTCGCTTCTCTTCATCCGAATCCAGCATGCCGTCCAATGCCAGCGATATCAACATCAGGTACTCGCTGTGGTCCGCGGCCTTGCCGGGTGACATACTTGCTCTGTAAAGCCTTTCCGCCATCTTAGCCTCCTGAACTCCTAAAGGCCGGCCCCGCTGGTAAGGGCCCTATGTAGAGGAAGGGTCAACGCCTTCCACCTTTCCTCCGCCTCCGCTGCCTGTTCTGTCGCATCAAACCGGGTGGGCGGGCGGTTCGATCCCCCGATTCCCTCCTCGTCTGTCTGACTTGGCAGGCCTGCGGACGCCCTGATCCCCTCCGCTCGATGCGGCTGCTGAGCGGCCTCATACAACTCCGCCAACTTCTTTCGAGCTCGGAAGAGTCGGCTCTTGACAGCCGCCACAGAAATGTCCATCACGTCGGCGATTTCCTGATAACTGCAATCATTCCAATAGCGTAATACCAGCGGCGTACGGTACTCAGGTTCCAGCTGATTGACAAGTGCCTGCATCTCCTCAGCCTGTTCTACCTCCAGCGCTGCCGCCTCCGGGCGGGGAGATTCGCTTTCCAGGCTGTACATGACCGGAGATTCATCCAGCCCGACGAACTGCACGCGTCGCTTCCTCAACCTGTCAATGCAATGATAGTTGGCGATCGAAAAAAGCCAGGTGCTGAATTTGCGGCCGGGATCATATTGGTCCAACCGGGAATAGGCCCGCAGGAAAGTTTCCTGGGCGGCGTCTTCGGCTTCGGATATGTCGCCGAGCATGCGATAGGTCAACGCAAAGACCGGCCTCTGGTAGGTTTCTACAAGCCGGCCAAACGCTTCCTGTTCACCCGCTCTGGCCCGATTCAGCCAGTCTTGTTCCTGTTCATTCATTCGTAAGTCCCTTTGGACGCTTATTGTCTACTACGCAACTTGGAAGATAAAGTTTCGGGGGGCTTTGGTTTGTCCTGCCAATTGTCCTCGTTATATAATAAATCGGATGAGGCGTGCGCTGTCCTGCCATTGCCCTGACTGAATGCTGACAATCCTCCTCTACGCTAGTTCTGACTCCGAGGCGGAGGTGCGGCCCAACGGTTGGAAACTAGTGGGGAAAGCCGCGCGACGCAACAGGCAAATCAGGTCGTAAGCTCGATGTCCGCTGATTCCATCCAAAGTGACATCCCGACTTCCGCCTGAACCTTTGAAAGGAACGGACCACGATGCAAGTCATCTATCCATTCACCGCGATTGTCGGCCAAGAGCGCATGAAGAGAGCGCTGATCCTGAATGCAGTCCATCCGCTGATCGGCGGTGTGCTGATCAGGGGCGAACGCGGCACAGCCAAATCGACCGCCGCACGGGGCCTGGCAGCCCTGTTACCGGCAATAGAAGCAGTGGATGGATGCCCCTATGCCTGTTACCGCGAAAACCCACTCGGTCTTTGCCAGGTCTGCGAGGGAAGCGCCCGCAACGGCGAACTCAAGGTCGGTCAACGCAATACGCCATTCATCGACCTGCCAGTCAGCGCGACCGAAGATCGAGTGGTCGGCACTCTGGATATAGAGAAAGCAATTCGCCAGGGTGAGCGTCACTTCGAGCCGGGCATCCTGGCAGCCGCAAACCGCGGAATCCTCTACGTGGATGAGGTCAACCTCCTTGACGACCACGTGGTCGATCTGCTTCTGGATAGCGCCGCCATGGGTGTGAACGTCGTCGAGCGCGAAGGCATCAGTGTCCAGCATCCCGCCCGCTTTGTACTCGTCGGCTCTATGAACCCGGAAGAAGGCGACCTGCGCCCTCAGTTACTCGACCGTTTTGCCCACGCAGTGGATGTCGTCGGCATCGAAGAACCGCGCTCCCGCGTTGAGATCCTGCGCCGCCGGACTCGCTTCGAGCAGAATGCTGACCGCTTCTCCGAAGATTTCGCCGACGAGGCAAAGAGCTTGGGGGAACGTATCATCCAGGCCCGTCGCGGCTACGACCGCGTGACCTACACAGATAAAGATCTCTACACGATCGCCGCACTCACCAGCAGCTTCAGCGTCGACGGACATCGGGCCGACCTCGTCATCCTCAACACCGCACGCGCCCAGGCCGCCTTTGAAGGTCGGGACGCCATCACTGACAGGGATATTCTCATGTCGGCGGAGCTGGCGCTTCCCCACCGCATGAAAAAACAGCCCTTCCAGGACACTGCCCTTCAGCCGGAGCAACTTGAGGCCAATATGCGTCAGGCCCGAGCCGAAGCCGAAGAAAATGAAGAAGCCATGGAAGAGGCGGACGGAGACGCGGCGACTACGGAAAAAAAAGTGAAGAGGGTGATGACTCAGAGGAGCTAGACTCCTCGCCGGAGAGCGGCGAAGGCGGTGTGGCACAGCCGGACGCAGCTCCCCAGCAGAGTTCGTCACCCGGAGACGAAAAAGGCGCCCGCAAACCCGTCGACGTCGGCGAAGTCTTCGAAGCGCGCAAACTGGATACGCCGCTCGACAAAATGACGCGCGAAAAGTCCGGCAAGCGCTCCTACAGCCGGACAGACCGCAAGCGCGGCCGTTACATTAAGGCGCGCCCCGCCCACGAAAAGAATGACGACGTCGCTTTCGACGCCACGTTGCGGCACGCCGCCCCCCACCAGAGGGAACGGCACGAAAGCGGCGAGAGCGACCTTGCACTGCAACTGCGCATGTCTGACCTGCAGCGCAAGATCCGCGTGCGCCGCACAGGAAATCTCATCCTCTTCGTCGTGGACGCCAGCTGGTCCATGGCGGCCAGCGAGCGAATGGAAGCCACCAAAGGCGCAATCTTCAGCCTGCTCGTCGAAGCCTACCAACGCCGCGACCAGGTCGGTCTGGTAGTCTTTCAGCGTGACAAGGCTCGAGTCGTGCTCCCCCCCACCAATAGCGTTGAACTGGCGGAAAGAGCGCTGAAGGATCTCCCCGTAGGTGGCAAGACCCCCCTCAGTAGCGGTCTGCTGGCGACCTGGCAGGTAGTCGAAAACGCCCAGCGTCGCGATCCGGAACTCCGCCCACTGGTAATGCTGCTGACGGACGGCGCCGGTAATGTGAGCATGACCGGCATGCCCGCGCAGGAAGAGGCAATGAGAATGGCTTCACTTTTCGACAGCGAGGACGTCCGTACCATTGTGATCAACATGGAGCATATGGCGTTCGACCGTGGTCTCGCCCAGGCCCTGGCCGAACAGATGGGTGGCGTCTGCTACAACCTTCCTGATCTACGGGCAGACACACTCCTTAACACCGTAAAACGAGAGATCGGCGGGTAATGGCGCCAGCCGCGCTCGGTCGGCGCACCCCGCCGAATCCCCGCCTCTTTCCAGCAAGCTGGGATATTCGTATAGCGAGATCCTCTAGATGACTACTGACACGCGCAGGTCAGGCGCTCCCGCACTGAAAGGCTCCTGGGAGGCCCTTCACGCTGAGGCCCTGGCCCTCTCACGACAGGGAAATGACGAGGCCTTGGACAGGTACAGGCGATTGATCGATCGGCTGGCCGCTCTTCCGGAAGCGCGACGGGCCGCCCAGGACCAGAGACTGCAATCCATTCTGGAACAGAGTGTTTTGGGCCTGCAATCCCATTTCGCTAGACGCAACCGTCTGGACGAAATGGCTGCAATTGACGAAGGGATCTTTGAGATCTTGAGCGATGACGCCAAGTCTCTTTGGCGTGAGAACCAGGCGCGCGCCTACTGGTGGCAAGGCCGCCGCCAGGAGGCGGCTGAGATCGTACGCACCGAGTCGGAAGACCTTCCCTTTGACGTAGAACTGCGTTGGTTGCTCTTTTCCATCCTGCTCGACGATGGCAAGATAGACGACGCCGACGGCGTCAGGTGTTCATTGCTGACAGAGCTGCAGAGTCTGTTCCGTGCGCAAGGTCTGTCGGAGTCCCTCGTCGAAGACGTTGATGCGCAGATGCTGGTCAAGGAGAGACTTGCAGGCGGAAGTGAAACCAACCAGATTTCGGTCCAGTTTGGGCTCCTTCACTTTCTGCGCAGCTGCGTGGACCTGGAGAAGCAGCGCTGGCAGGATGCTGCCAATGCCTTCGGCATGGCTGCCAGGGTGTCGGACGCCTACAGCGACCGCTGGCATCTGCTCTATCGCCCGCTTGCTCTGAACAGTCAGGGCCGTCTGGCACAGAGGGCGATCAATCGCGAAGACTCGCCCGTTTCACAGGGATTCTGGCGCGGCCTGTCGGGCTACTATGCCGGTGACCGCCAGGGCGCCGCTACCGAATGGCGGCGCGTGACCCAAATCCCCCTCGAAGAAGTGACCCTCTCATCGGTCGGTGACTGGATCCTGGCCCACTACTACCTGCACGCTGTCCAGGTCCCCGACACGCCCGAAAGAGACAGCGCGACGCCGCCGGAAACCGTCATCGAAGACGATGACGATGACCTGGACGGCAGCAATGTCTCGGACGAAGTCCGTCAGGGGCTGCACGTGGCTCTGAATCTGCTCGGGCAGCAGGAAACGCGGCGCGACCCGCTCGTTCTGGGACTCGCAGCACTCGGATGGGGAATGAACGGCCACAAGGAACACCTGCACCGCAACCTTCGCCATGCAGTAGAGCTCCTGCGCGCCTCCCTTCAGGACAATAAGCTCTCCGTCTTCAACTGGTACTTCTTCAGAGACCTGCTCTCGACAGAGGTTTTTGCGGAGGTCGAGAGCTACTTCCACGCTCCGAGGCAACTCGAGGAGGCAACCAGCAGCGAATAGCGAATTCGCTCCGCAACGAGGCCCGCGTTTCCCTCAGCACAAAAGGTACACGCCAAAGACCTGTCAACGGTCATCTCTTCCCGTAAGAGTGAAGCACGCCACCATAGGGAACCGGCTTTATTCGTTTACGCCACTTCGCATAGGTACTCAATAGATGCGGCCAGAAAGGACTCTCCTTCCCCATAGGCTTCGCATGCTGTAACGCGTCAACAAACGACTCTGGCTCGTCCTCAAACTCCGGCATCTCCATGTAGCAGTGCCCCAATTCGAACGGAATGTGCGCGTCGCTTCCCGCCGTAACCAGTAGGCCGTGCTCCTGTGCCAGCTGTAGCGCGGCGAGATTGTCCTGCGGCCGCACGCAACGGGCGTTTCGCACCTCGAGCGCGTCGACCAGGCCAATCACCTCCAGCACACTCTCCATTCCCATCGCCGAATTTCGTAAAGAGTCCAGGGGATGCGGAATCGCCACCACAGCGCCCTGTTCGCGTAGTCGGCGAACCGTCTCCTGCGGGGAAAGCCCCCGCGGCACCTCCTCCTTCACAAAATATGCGATCAGTTCACCTTGGGTCGTCATGACCTCCTCGCCGACGATGATTAAGTCTGGGGCCAGCTCTTTGGCTCTCAGCGCGCCGGCCAGATTGTCGTGCTCTGTGATAGCCAGCTTGTCCAGCCCGACCCGCCGTGCGCGGGCGATCGCGTCCTCAGGGCGCGTCAGACAGTCCTTACTGTAGATTGTGTGAGAATGTAGGTCGACTTTCCACATGGCCTGTTACCGTCCCGTCAGAGCGAAACAAACAAAGATTTCAATTGTGAGCTTAAGCCTGTGCCTTCGGCTCTTCAGCTACACTACCCTTTTGAACTGTCAACAACTGTGGCCAGAGCGCCAGACAGACTAGACCGATAACCACGCCGAACCAAAGAGTGGCAAAGCGGATGACGAGCGCCGCAGCTGCAGCCGCTGGCCTGGACAGATTCAGCAGCTGGATACTCAATGCCGCCAGCGAACTCTCCACACCCCCCAGCCCGCCCGGGGTCGCTACCACCGCACCCACGACCGTGCTCATGTTGAACGCAGAGACCGCCGTCAACATCGAACCGACTCCTGCTTCCGCGCCGAACCCAAGCAAAACAAGATAAAACCCAATCCCCTGGCTTGCCCAACTCACCACGCCGATCAAGACCGATGTGAACAGATATTTCGGCTGCAGAAGAAAGTAACTGCTCTCGTAGAACGCTGACAGTTTGTCGGCGAAACGATTCACAAGCGGCAGCTTTTGACCCACTGCCAGGCCCCACAACGCCAGAGGCCTGACCTGAATGGCAATTATGATTCCTGCTATGATAAGCAGCGCCGCCAGAGCCGCCATCCGGATCCTTCCGTCGTCGATCGCCAGCAGACCGAGCCCAGCCAGCAGAATCATCGCCAACCCGTCGGTCATCCGCTCAGCCAGCACGACCGGAGCAACGACCGAGAAAGGTGCACCGCTGAGATTCCGCACCATGAACGCCCGTACGAACTCCCCCACCTTGCCCGGCGTCATCATCATCAGGAAACTAATGCCGTATATGCGGGCGCTCTGGCCGAAACTGATCGGCGTCCGAATCAAACGCAGATACCAGTGCCACTTGAGCAATCGCACGCCGAAGTTCACGAGCGTCAACCCCAGAGTCGGCGGCAACCACCTCCACGGAAACTCCGCCAGCAGCGCCGACAGTTGGCGCCAGTCTCCATATACGATCAGTCCAATGTACACCAGCAGGGCCAGCAGCAGTGACCAGAGAAACTGAACCCCCAGCCGTTTTCGATCCATGTCTCATCCGTCAGTGTTAGCCAGGCACATAAGAAACTGTGTCCCCGCCCGCGGTATGCAGCAACAATACCCCCGCTACGCGTATCTACTCTAACTCGCCCGCCGAGAGGAAAGACTCCGACCGCGATCAAAATCATTCTAGGGCACCAACGTGTGTGAACTGTCGGCCGGCCCCCAGAAGTTCAATACGGTGCGGGAAAAAGCGTCTGGGCTCTCCAAGTGGACCGCATGCCCGGTCTCTGGCACCACGACCAGGCGCACCTTCGGGATACTCTGCGCCATCTGCCGGTTAACCGCAACGAAACTCCTGTCCTCCGCGCCAACCAGGAGCAGAGTGGGTGCCTGCAAAGAGGGCAAGCGGTCGTGGAGAGGCGGTTGAGCCCCTGTACCCATGCCTCGCAAGCTGTTGGCCAGCCCGCTCGGCCGGTTCTGCAATCTCTGTTCCTTCAGTTGCTGTTTCTGCGCGGTAGGCAAGTTCCGCCGCTGGCTACTCCACAGCGGAAGGGCCGTCCAGTAGTCCACAAAGGCCGGCATCCCTTCCCGTTCGATCCGGTCGGCCAGCGCCTCATCACTGTATCGGCGTTCGGTCCGCTCTGTTGCCGACGCGATGCCCGGCGAGGCGCCCACCATAGTCAGGGAGCGCACCAGTTCCGGGTAGCTGAGGGCAAAGAAGAGGGCAAGCCGCCCACCCATCGAATAACCCAGTAGATGTACCGCCCCAACGACCGGACCGTCCAGAAATGACTTCAGGTCGTCGGCTGCGTGGGCCATCTCGTAGCGCGTTGAATTTCTGGGATGCGGCGAGCGGCCATGTCCAAGCAGGTCCGGCGCCTGTACATGGTATCCAGCCGCCGCAAACCTCTTCCCCGCCTCGGCCCAGCTCCCCCCATGCCCTGTGAACCCGTGCAGGAGCAGAACAGGCGGATCCCTTCTGCTGCCCCAACTGTGTACATGATACGAATGAACCAGAGTCGTAGGCAGTGACACTCAAAAAGCCCTGCAACTTGACGAGCCGGCAACACTGCAGTGGTGGCTACTTGGAACGGCCCGTGCCGTCCACCTGAATGTCAACCCCACCGGCCGCTCTCCGGCTCCGAAAGCGGAAACCCTTCGCCCACTAGTTCCTCGCCGTCTCCTACAGTAAAGTTTGGAATCAAGGGATGGCCCGATGCCTGGTCCAACTTAACCCTCACGCCCTCTGCCATGAAGATCATGACATGGGCGCGGCGCTGCCGGTTGGTCACATTGGCCGGCGTGGCGTGAAAATTGAGGCAGTGATGGAACATGCATTCGCCAGCTTTCAGTTCTACCGGCTTTCCGATGGACGCGGGTTCGTAAGCCATCTTCTGCCGAACCGTCTCCTCAATTTCGCGTCCTTCTGCTTCGGCCTCAGCCCGCGCTGCCAGTTCGGCCGCGTAGGACTCCAGGCCGAACCGCGGGTCCCTATGGCTCCCTGGCACCACGTGCATGCAGCCGTTCTCAGGCGTCGCATCGTCAAGTGCGAGCCAGCAGGTTACGATGCGGGGTTCCCGCAAAGGCCACAGGTAAAAGTCCTGGTGAAAGCGGAAATGGCCATTTTCCTCCGGCGGTTTGGAAATTATCTGATCATGCCAAAGGCGCACGCGCGGCGTGTTCATCAAGGCGCATGCCACCCCGGCTATCACCGGGTGGTGGAGCAGCCGTTCATATAAGGGCTCCCGTTTGAACATGTTGACGTACTGAATGATGGCGCGCGGCTGCTCCTTTTCTGCCCCCTCCATAGCCGCTCCTCGCCGGTGCCCAAACTTGAACTCGACCTCAGAGTCATCGCCGCCGGCCTGTTCAATGCCGATTACATTGTCTAATCCCGCGCGCAACGCCTCAACTTCGGCCGTATCCAACACGCGACCGTATCGCAGGTATCCATTCTCGGCGAAAAAGTCTATCTGCTGCTGGGTGATCATGGTTGGCACTCCTCTTGCGTTAATGTGACATCTTCAAACATTGTTCTGACCGCCCGCCGTGCGATCTTGCCCGAAGCGGTCTCTGGCAACGCCTCGACGAAGCGGATATGCTTAGCTGAAGGCTGCTTGTAACCGGCCAGACGCTTCCGACTGAATGCCAAAAGCGCGTCGCGGGTCACGGTCTCCCCTGCATGAAGCTGCACTGCAGCCGCACAACGCTGACCCCATTCTTCATCGGGCAGCCCCACAACGCACACATCGGCCACGGCGGGATGCTCTCGCAACACCGCCTCCACTTCGACCGGATAGATGTTCTCTCCGCCGCTGACGATCATGTCCGTCCTCCTCTGCAGGACGAACAGGTCACCGTCGCCGTCAAGGCGCCCCATGTCGCCGGTATGCAACCAACCCTCTCGCAGAGCCAACGCCGTCGCATCTGGATTACGGAAATAGGCCCTCGTAACTTGCGGGCCGCGCACCAGTATCTCGCCGATTTCCCCTGCAGGAAGAGAACGCCCTTCGGCGTCTGCAATGCGTAGCTCCGTAAACAGCAAGGGCCTCCCCACACTTCCCGGCTTTCGCCGCACATCGGCCGGCAACGCGGTCGCCGCCTGCGTAGCGGTCTCCGTCAGACCGTAGGAAGGATTGACGGGCACGCCGGACTCAAGAGCGGCTTGCAGTAGTTCAGGCGTGGCAGCGGCACCGCCCAGCAGAACGGTACGCAGGCTCTTCGGCCATTTCGTGACGGTGGAACTGTGCATCAATCGGTGGAGCATTGTGGGCACCAGCGAAGTCTGCGTCACCCTAACTTCCCGCAGGCTGCGTTGAAATGCTTCGATCTCGAAGCGTCGCCGGAGGACGACCGCCGTGCCGTAAAGACACGAACGAAACACGACAGCGATGCCGCTCACATGATAGAGCGGCATGCAGCTGAGCCAGCGGTCTTTCGGGTCTACCCCCAGACGGAACGCAGAAGCAGTAGCGTTCCAGAAATGGTTTCCAAAACTGAGCTGTACTCCTTTGGGTTTCCCCGTCGACCCTGACGTAAAGACTATCGACTGAACCTGATCTTCTTCCAATGGGAGCGATTCCTGCCACTTCCTGCCTGCGTCTCTCCTGCCCGGATACTCGTCCTCGGCCAGACCTGACAGGGAAACTGTCTTCAGCGGCACTGCAGGGATTATCTGAATGTCCGAAATCGGGCCCGAGCCCCGCCACTCGTTGCCATCGCCCACGCCAGCCGGTTCCTCATCCGCCACCATGAGCGCAGGCTCGACCAGGTCTACCTGTCGCGCAATCTCTACAGCTGTCAGTCGCGAGTTCAAAGGAACGAGGACGGCGCCAATACGAGCCACTGAATGGACAAAAGCTATCGCCTCTATGCTGTTTTCCACGAGCGCCGCCACCCTGTCGCCAGCCTGTACACCGTTCGCCGCCAGCCCGGCAGCCTGCCCATCGGCCAGGCGGTCCAATTCACCGTAACTGACCGAACGCCCTTCAAATTCTGCGGCCTCCTTGCTTGGAGTGGCCAGCGCACGCCAGCGCAACCAGTCTTTCTTCATTGAAAGCATATGAAATCCATTCCGGTTTAGCGAGGGATTACATTTTCGGGGCTCGCTGACAATTCCATCCAACCTGCCACTCCACCGTTGGGGCACCCCTTGTGGGTGCCCTCGTGGACGAACAAAATGATGGGATCGCAAATTCTAGGTCAGACAGACGTCAACGTCTCCTGGTGCTCTTCTTGACCGCCTCACGGCCTCCATGGGAATTGACGGAAGTCCGGCCTGCGTTTCTCGTTGAAGGCGTCTCTCCCTTCCTTGCCCTCCTCCGTCATATAGAATAGCATCGTGGCGTCGCCCGCAAGAACCTGTAATCCGGTCTGTCCGTCTAGGTCGGCGTTGAATCCCGCTTTGAGAAAGCGAATCGCAATCGGGGACTTGCGCAGAATCTCCTGCGCCCAGTCCACCCCCTCTTCCTCCAGCGCTTCCACCGTCGGCAGCACCTTGTTCACCAGCCCCATTTCCAACGCCTCCTGTGCAGAATACTGGCGGCACAGATACCAGATTTCCCTAGCCTTCTTCTGACCGACGACGGATGCCAGGTACGACGCTCCAAGTCCGCCGTCGAAGCTGCCTACAATCGGCCCAGTCTGACCGAAGACCGCGTTCTCCGAAGCCAGTGAAAGGTCGCAGATAACATGCAGCACATGCCCGCCCCCAATGGCGAAACCGTTTACCAGTGCGATGATCGGCTTGGGCATGTTCCGCATGATGCGCTGCATCTCCAGCACATTCAGCCTCGCCTCCCCCTGTTCATTCATGTACCCGGCGTGCCCCCGGATATTCTGATCGCCCCCCGCGCAAAAAGCGTGGACACCGTCCTTGGGCGAAGGGCCGTTGCCGGTAAGAAGAACCACACCGATCTGGTCGTCCGCCCAAACATCCCTGAACGCGTCCGTCATCTGATCGATGGTTTCGGGGCGGAAAGCGTTGCGCTTCTCCGGTCGATCGAAGGCAATGCGCGCCATGCCGTCCGCCTTGTGAAAGGTGATATCGCTGTACTCGGCAACCTTCTGCCAATCCGCACTTTGAGGGATCGTCACGAATGGTCCTCCTGACTGTCTTTCAATGAATGTATCAGTTCTCGCCTTAATCGTTCATCTCTTGCGCCGTCGGTCCGCACTTCGATGACCGTTGGCATGTCGTTGTGAAGTGAATCGCGCAGCGCCTCGTCGAGAGCAACCCTGTCTCTGTCATGAATGCACCGATACGCAAGGCCGTACATTCCGGCCGCCTGAGAGAAATCCAGGCCGGTGGGCGTGAGAAACAGCTCCTCAAAACGGGCACTGTCTTTCGCAATAGGTAGACGTCGGAAAACGCCTCCGCCCCCGTTGTTCAGCAGCAGGACAGTCACGTTCTCTAGCCCATGCCTCTTGATAGCCAGGAGCCCGTTCATGTCATGGTAAAAGCTGACATCGCCAATGATCAGAAGCGTGGGTATGGCCCGGTCGGCAGCCGCCGCGCCAAGCGCACTGGAAACTATCCCATCTATGCCGCTCGCCCCTCGATTCCCATATACGCGGATTCTCCTCCCATCCGGTCGCGAAAACTGGTCCAGATGACGCACAGGCAGACTGTTTCCCACAAAGAGATTACAGTCGTCAGGAAGAACATCTACCGCGGCGGCGACTGCACATACATCGAACCAATTTTCTTGCAGAAACTGTGCCTGGCGCAGCTGGCAGCGTTCGTCGGCCGCCAGAACCGAGGCCCCCCAGTCGCTCAAGCCCCGTTGACATCGCTCCGCCACCTCTGTGCAGAAGAAAGCTTCGTCAACCTGCAGAAAAAAGTTGACGCGGTGGCTGTCGTCCCCCCAAACGCCGCTGCTGCGTACATGTATCTGAGACGGCGGCGCAATGCCCTCAAGATACTCATTGAGGTATTTGGACGTCGGCACCGCGCCGAAACGTATCACGACCTCGGGAGCATCAAGTCCGGTATCGTGTTGGAGAAAGCTCTCATAGTTGCCTATGATAGGCGACGACCCTGTATGCGGTCCAAAGCGGAGTCCTGATAGAGGATCTGCAAAGACTGGATACCCTGTTCTCCGGCCCAATTCGGCAATCGCTTCGATCAGACTGTGGGGCGGCCGGCCGGCCCATGGACCGCAAACGATCCATCCCCGCTCATGAGCGTATACGAGCGCCGCCACCTCCTTGACCTGTTCGGAAGTCGGGACCAACACGCCCCGCCTGAAAGAGCTGCTCTGCCCTCTGTCAAAACGGGGTCTGTAAGGAGCTCTTGGCTCCAGCGGCTTCCGGAAAGGAAAGTTGACGTGCACAGGCCCCTTGCGAATCCCGTCGGCGGCGGCAAAGGCTCTGGCCGCCAGTGTCCGCAGGTTTTTCAGCGCAACCTCAGGCGCACCCTCTTCCGGTAGCGCGGCATCCACCGACCACAGGACATGGTCCCCGTACATTTTGACCTGGTCAACTGTCTGGTTCGCGCCGCTATGCCGGAGCTCCGGCGGTCTGTCCGCGGTCAGCACCAGCATCGGCACACCCGCCATTTTTGCCTCAACCACCGCAGCGTGAAACTCCAGCGCTGCCGTTCCCGATGTGCACACCAGTGCCACAGGCCGACCACTTGCCTGGGCCATGCCCAGCGCAAAGAAACTCGCGCAGCGTTCGTCCGGATGTATGAAACTCTCGATGCAGGGATGAGCTTCGAAAGACAGCGCCAGCGGCGTCGAGCGTGAGCCTGGCGCGATGCAGACCGCCTTCAGGCCGGCATCGGCCAGCCCAGCGACCACCTCTTCCGAAAACTGCAAATTTGGGTTGACGTCGCCCGCGTATGCGCTCATTCCGGCTGCCTGCCTACCACCGACCGGATGATCGGCTGAAACTTCCATTTAGTCTCTTCCCACTCGGCACTAGGCAATGAGTCGGGTACGATTCCGGCACCCGAGTAAGCCCAGGCGCGCTCCTGCTGCACAACCGCCGAGCGAATGGCAACGGCGAATGCCCCCTCCATATTGCTGTCAATCCATCCCACCGGCGCCGCGTACCAGCCGCGCAGCGTCGGCTCATGCGCCCGGATGAACTTCATCCCCAGTTCGCGCGGCGTTCCCCCCATCGCCGGCGTAGGATGCAGGGCTTCCACCAGCGGCAGCACGCCCATCTCCTCTTCCAGAACGGCCATTACCGGCGTGTAGAGATGCTGTATGTTGCTGTATGACAGCACAGTCGGCTCTGCTGCAATGGTAAGTCGGCTGCAAATCGGCTGCAGGACATCTCTCAGCGCGTTCACCACCAGCGCATGCTCGTGACGGTCCTTAGTCGAAGCCTGCAGCGCCGCCGCCAGTTCAACGTCCTCCGTTTCCGTGCTTCCCCGCTGAATAGATCCTGCCAGCGCCATCGATTCCAGCCTTTTTCCCTGAACGCGCACCAGGAGTTCAGGCGTAGCCCCCAGAAAGGCATGTCCAGGTCGCGGTTCAAACAGGAAACCGAAGCAGTCCGGATACTCGAGGCCAAGTCGCGTCAACATCTGACTGATACGAATCGGATATCGTGCCCGCAGCTGCGCTATCCGCGAAAGCACGACCTTCTGCAGCGGAGTCGTCGCGAAAGTCCTCCTCGCATCCTCGATCAACCTCGCCCAGTCGTCGTACTGCAGTGGATAGTCAATCTCCACATCTGCCTGCACTTGGTCGATTTCCCCTTCGTCCGCCACGACACTCTGACCTGCGAAGCCATCCTCCCTTCTTCCCAGCATTCCGGCCTGTTCATCCAAAGCCTCCTCCAACAGGGGCAGGACAGCCTCCGCGTCTTCGTCTGATGGCAACAAGGCGTTGATTGTAAGCCAGCTCTGTCCTTCTTGCGCTACAAACTGGTAATGCGGCAGGATGAAATGGCCCGGGTGGAAGCCCGTCCAGGTCATGTCTGGCACAAAGTCCTCCCGAAAGGCGAACCCGCCGAACAGGCGTGGTAGCGCCAGCTCCGTCATGGCTGCCTGTCGGTAGCGGGGCGAGAGCTGCATTTCAGCCCCCGAGAAAATCTCCCTCGCCTGCCGCTGTATGGCGGCGAATCGGCTGCTACCGTAGCCAATTAGATGCGCCGCCACCCCGGTCCCCGCAAGGGTGATGCCCTGCCTCCCGTCGCGCCAGAAGAATCGCTCCTGTCCCAAAGCCGCTCGCAGAAAGCGCTCAATCGATAGATCGGCAACAGGACGGCAGGCGCTCACCAATCTGCCGTGCCGTTCAACACTGTATTCGTCCCCTCCGCCCCCTTCGGCGCCATCCCACCGGCGAGCATCCTCAGCCAGATCAGGAATACGTCCACCGGCGGCGTTCTCCGCAGTCCTGTGCAATGTCACTCCACTTCAATCCCAACCCTTTGCCGCCTTCTCTTTCGCCACGTTTATGCAAGCCAACTGCCCGCACTGACCCTTCAGTCCTTCTTGTAGTTCACGCTCCGCAGCAGCATCGGCACCAACGTACTGACAATCCGCGATGGCTCCGGTTCGCCGGTGTATACCCAGCGAATCGTCAGGTGATATATGCTTCCCAACCACGCGTAGGCTATCACGTCGGTGTCTACCGCTTCGATCTCGCCTGCGGCGACGGCTTCATCCAGGTAAATACGGATCAACCGCGCAAAGCGTTCGTTGATTTCAAGCCGTTTCTCCTCGAATACCGTCCCCAATCCAGTGGCCTGTACCAGCATCACCTTCGCCGGACGGCGGTACCGGGCAAACGCCTCCAGGCAGGCCTCCAGCGCCGCCTCGACCTTGGCCATCGGGCTTGTCTGCTGCTCGATCGCCTCAGTCACCCGCCGCTCTACCAGGTCGGCGAACTTCTCCACCAGCGCCAGAAAGAGCCGCTCCTTATTCGGAAAGTGGAAATAGATCGACCCTTTTGACGTGTCGGACTCAGCCACTATCTCGTCCAGGCGCGCGTCGTGGTAGCCCTTGTGGCTGAAGACGCTCAGAGCGGCGTCCAGAATGCGCTCCCTGGTCGATTCAGGACTTCGGACGGTCTTCTCTGTCATCGCATTCCTTGCATGCCATATTCTCTAAACTGACCGGTCAGTCCAATCAAGAGTCAAAAAAACCCGAATCATTCTGTCTCAGTTGGTGCAGCCTTGCAACTCCGAGTAATGCCAATTTGTAATCTGGTGCAATTCCAGATCGATACCAAGGACTCTCGCCCGATCAATGCAATGGAATCGCAACAGTCTTGCCAGCCTCTACGCTATACGCAATAATGCTGTAGCCAGCCTGGACCGCCCTTTCACCGCCTTCACCAGACCAAAACTCACCACCCCCGCGGCACAGGGAAGCAACGAAACTGCTGCGCCTGCGCAAAAACGTCCCAAATCTGCGCCATCTGTTCAACGATGCGCGTCGGCCGGCTTGCCATCTCGAAGCCCCGGTGCTGTCCTCTCACCACCCGACGCGGCTCCCAGCCGGTCCCCTTGCAATAGTCGTAGTAGTCCCGGAAAGTCGTGAACTTGACGTCCATGCCGAAACTGTCGGGCTGCCTGCTCATCGGCGACATGGGGTCCAACGTGTGACACGGGTTCAGCATCCGCAACAGATGGTGGGGGTAGCTCTTGCCGATCTGGTCCGCCAGGGCGAGCGTCTTCTTAAACGTCTGCGGCGTCTCTCCCGGCAGATTCAAGCTGAAATAGATGAAGATCGGCACTTCATACTTCCTGAGCGTCTCCAGCATCCGCAAGAAACGTTCATTCGTATAGAACTTCCCGTTTTTCCGCCTCACCTCCTCGTCACCGGAAAGGGGCGAAATCGCGACTTCAGTGTGTTCAAGATCGGCCGTACTGCACATCTCGTCGATAAAGTCGTTCGAGGGCAGCTGGAAAAACTCATTATAGATGCCGATGCGTATCTCCCTGTCCCGGAGCTGCTGGAAAAACGCGCGCCACCATCTGGCCGGATAGGTGGCGATATCCAGCGAGAGATTGACCTGCTGAAATCCCCCGTTCGCCAGGCGCGCCACGTCCTCCACCACCGCCTCTGTTGACCGAATCACATAACCGTTGCGTCCTGCCAGTTCGCTGTGCGACTCTTTACCCCCACCACAGTAGATACAGTCAAAGACACAGCCCCTTCCAACCGTAAGCCAGTGGCTCAGCAGCTTCGGCTTCTGCAGCGTGACGAGCCCGGCCCCTGAGTACTGGAGCGCGGCGTACGCGCGCTGGTGAGAGAGCCAGTCCATCGACACAAAGTCGAGGCTGTCCAGCATGGCCGGATCCGCAAAATAGAAGGCGAGATTCTGCGCAGCCTTCTGGCCGTTGCCCGGGCGGCGAATCAGATTCGGTATATCGTCGACTTGCGAGGACCCCTTCCCCACCACCTGCGCCGCCAGCTGGCGCAGCGGCTCCTCCGCATCGCCCCGTATCGCGTAGTCAACATACGGAAAGTCCGTCAATATCTCTTCGCCGTAATAGGAAGTCGTCAGGCCGCCGATCACGACAATGGTGTCGGCCAGAGTCTCTTTCACGGCTTGGGCAACGGCAAGGGCGCCGAAGGAGTGCTCGTACCAGTGAAGGTCGATTAGAACGAGCTTCGGCGGAACCCGCTGGCTCCGCAGCCACTGGCGCAGGTTGAAAGTGGGGCGCTGCAGCAGTTCTACCGGAAGGTTCAGGCCTTGGACCTTGTACCCTTCGGCCCGCAGCATATTGACGAATCCGACCACGCCCACCGGGATGAAAGGATAGGGCGGACAGGAGCGAAACTTGTCGTAGCGGGCTTCGACTTCCTGCTTGGCTGGATGTATGTAAAGGATATCCATTGCGCGAGCTACCGTGCACTGCGCCTATCGGCACCAGGGCCGCTAGACACTGCCTGCTGGCGTCACCATCCTGCCTCGCGGCGCCACCGGCTCGAGAATCTGACGGCGCTCCGGCGTTATACGAGCGGCAAATTCAGGTGACAACTGGTAGTTGAAACGCGTGCGCAAGTAACGGGGCGAATAGCGGAAAATGACTGAGCGGCGATATCCGGGGTTGGTGCGCTCAGCCGAACCGTGTGTGATGGCGTCAGTGAAGAACACGGCGTCGCCTGCCTCCAAATAAATCTCCTTCATGCCGAGAGCGGTTCCCGCGGCCTCCCGTTCATGGCTGGCAGCAACAATTCCCTTGCCATCCTGCTCCAATCGCGGATGAACCTCGGTCGATTTGTGGCTTCCGGGTACCAGGACGGTTGGCCCGTCTCCGGGGCCGATATCCTCAAGGGCCATCAGGACGTTGATCTGACCTACCATCCACGCTCCCGTGTTGTGCTGCCGGAAAGTCAGATAGAAGAGCGGCGTATGTCCTCCGCAGTGGATATAGAGAAATCCTCCTGGTCCTCGCACATTGAGAAGGTTCTCGTGGATCGAGACACCGTTGACCTCGTTTATGTACCGTGCTGCCAGAGGATACCAGGAGGGGTGGTCAATCAGGCTTTCAAAGACTGCGCCGCCTTCGACGATGTTCTGAAAGTTCACACCGTCGTCCTGGCCGTAGCTATGGATCTCGACATTGCCAATCCAGTACTCAGGATCCGGATTGACATCCAGTTGCGCTTCGCCCAGAATTGGCGGGTCTTCGACATAGGCCCAATGGTCGTCCACCCAGCTGTTCATTTCCGCGAGGTCATCCCTGGAGATCGCATCTTTCAGGACGAGATAGCCCTGCAGGTCGAACAGATAATCCAGTTGCTTAAGTTCTTCTTGGGAACGCAATGTGCTGTACCTCACGTTATGGCTGGGAACGCGCATATGTGGCCGCAAAAGCAGCGGCTGTCCGTTGCCTTCACCCGGCAATTACCCCTTTACGCCCGAGACGACGATTCCCTGAACAAAGTGGCGCTGTGCAAAGAAAAACAGAATGATTGTCGGCAAAACACCGAGAATCGAAGCCGCCATCAGCGCCTGCATGTTGTTGGTCATGTGTCCCTCAAACAGGCGGAGGCCAAGTGCGACAGTGTAGTTGGGCACACCCTGAATGTAGATGAGCGGGTAGAGAAAATCGTTCCACTGGGCGGTGACCATGAAAATAAGGACTACGCCCAGCGCAGGCAGACTAAGAGGCAGATGAATGCGCCAGAATAGGCCGATCGGATTGCAGCCGTCGATCATGGCGGAATCATCCAGTTCTCTCGGAATCGTCATGAAGAACTGACGCATCAGAAACACATAGAAGGCGGGGGCAAACCAGTTCGGAATGATTAGAGGACGGTATGTGCCTATCCAGTCGAGCTCAACAAAGAGTAGGTAGGTGGGGACCAGACGGACGTGTTCAGGAAGGATCATCGTCGCGAGCACGACGACAAACATGATATCTCGCAGAGGAAATCGGAGGCGGGCAAAACTGAAACCGACTACAGAGGAGGAAAGCGCAGCACCGATCGCGCTGCCCGCAGCGATAAATGTACTGTTCAAAAAAAACTTGGCGAAGGGAAAGACCGCAAACGGCGTCTTGAAATGGTGCCATTCAAACCGCTCAGGCCACCATTCTGGTGGGAAGAGGTAGACTTGAGTCGTCGGCATCACCGAAGTGCGCATCATCCAATAAAAGGGAATGGCAAAAACGATGCCGCCCAAAACGACCGCGCCGTAGAGGAGAACTCGATAGAGTGTTTCGGTGAGCCGGCTGTGGCCATACTGCTCGGCTTGGTGTACAGCTGTTCCCGTTTGGACAGTGGTTGCCATACCTGACGCTCCTGCCTCTAAGAAAACTGAATTCGCTGCCTAGACGCGCTCGTAATGCACCCAAGAAGACGCACTCCGCAACGCAAGAATGACGAAAATGAGTACAATGACAAATAGGAACCATGCCTGTGCAGACGCATAACCGAAATAGAAATTTTGGAAGCCGGTATTGTAGATGTGCAGGACCATGGTTAACGTGGCGTTGTTGGGTCCGCCGCGCGTCATGACCATGGCCTGCGTAAAGACCTGCCACGAACCGATGATATTGAGGACAACATTAAAAAAAATTGTCGGCGTGAGTAGTGGCAGCGTGACCGCGAAAAAGCGGCGGAAAGAGCTGGCGCCATCGATCTCGGCGGCTTCGTAAAGAGAGGTCGGGATCCCACGCAGCCCGGCCAGATAGATCAGCATTGCGCCGCCCGCGCCCCAGAAGGCCATAAAGATGAGGGACGGCAGCGCCCACTCCGTGCTGAAAATCCAGCGCGGCGGGTCGATGTCGAAGGGACGCAAAATCGGGCCCAGGACCGAGTTCAACAGGCCGATGTCAGGCTGGTAGAGCCACTTCCACAGTAGTGAAACCGCGACGCCGGACACGACGGACGGGAGGTAGTAGACCGTGCGCCAAAAGCTCTGCAGACGAATGCCCTGATTGAGCATCACCGCGATCAGCAACGCCAACGCAGTGTTGATAGGTACCACCGTAAAACTGAAAATCGCAGTGTTGATCAGCGCCTTGCGCACAAGACTGTCGCTCAGGACATTCTGATACCACCTGAAGCCGACAAATGTAGTCTCAGTCAGAAAGTCGGTGCGATACATGCCGATGACAAGGGAAGCCAGCATCGGCCCAACCGTAAAGACTATGAATCCGATGATCCACGGCGACGCAAGTAGATACCCGTACCACGCCTCGCGGGTCGACGGTTTCATCGGCTTTCCGTCCCGCATGAAGTGCGAGAAAGGCCCTCTCTGTGTTTGGCTTTCGCTGATGCTGGCCATCTGTTTCCCTGTTAATCAAATCGTCGAGCCTGAGATTGAAACGTGCCAACCACTGTCCCCTGCTGCCCGACAGTGCCGTTTCTTCCTTGGTCGAATTGACAAAGATGTGGGAGGAAACCCTCCCACATCTTTCGAGTCGAGTATCTAACTGAGTTTATCCAGCTCAGCACCCAGATCTTCGATGTTGATCTCGCCACGGTTGAAGCGCGTTGCTACGTCAGCGTGATCGACGATCAGCTCAACCGGCTGCTCACCGAGCAACATGACCAGGTCGAAGGCAGGCTTCAGGATCTGGTTCTTCGTAATCAGATCTTCGGCGAACATCTCTTCCGGCCCGCCTATGTCCTGCCCAACCGAACTGGTGAACACATCCAGGTCGATTTCTTCGAACTTCTCATTGGCGGCGCGCATAATCGACGCATATTCGGGCAGCAGGCTCTTGCGTGAAGGCTGCTTCTGCGCCCATGTAATGTACAGTCGGCCGTACAGCGGGCTCGTCAGCCACTTCATCAGTTCCCACGATTCGTCCGGATACGCCGTACCCTTCCACACCATCGTGCCGTCAACTGACTGGTGCGTCGTGTGTCCCGCAGGGCCGTCTGGCATCGGGGCAACGTCCCAGCGGAAGGTCGCGCCGTCCGCCTGCACGCCCAGATTCCAGGGGCCGATCTCCATCAGGGCGATGCGCTGGCCCAGGAAGAGCTCAACCACACCCATGCCGATGTCAGCGCCGTAGGCGAAGAGCGGTTCATCATGGACGATGCTGCGCATCCAGGTCAGCGCTTCATAGGCCTCGGGACTGTCCAGCCCGCAATGCGTATTGTCTTCCTGGTCCACCATGTTGGCGCCGAAGCCGCGAATCCAGTACTGGGAAAGCCAATTGGCGTTCAGACCGTAGTTGGAGGTTCCCCAGATCTGCGGCTGCGCTTCCGCATCGGCAAACTGGCGCAGAAGATTGGTGTAGTCCTCCCAATTCCAGGCGCCCCACTCATGAGGCGGATATTCAATGCCCTTGGCGTCGAACATGTCCTTGTTGTAGTAGATCACCTGCGTACCGGTGAAGCGGGGCATCAGGTGAATGTTGCCGTCCAACGTCCACGGATCGAACTGGGCCTCGTAGTAGTCGTCAAGGTTGACTTCCTCGGCATCGCGGTCGATATACGGCTGCAAGCTCAGCGTCTCGCCCTTCTGCATGAAGAACGTGGAACTGGAGCAGCACCATTCTGTCAGATCCGGCGCATTACCGGCGACCATCGCGCTTAGAGCGCCTTCACGGCGGTTGGCGCCACCCGGGTCCGGCAGGAACTCCACCTCGATGTTGGGGTTGGCTTCCTGGAATTGGGGATAGAACTCCTTCCAGAGCTGTGCAATGCCTGCCGCACGCTCCGGTTCTCGCGACTGGTAACGCAGCGAGATCATTTCAGCCATCGCCTCGCCTTCTCCGCCACTGTCGGCAGCTGGCGCCGCCGGCGCCGCACAGGCCGCCAGAAACGCAGTCGCGCCTACAGCAGAACTCATCCGCAGGAACTGGCGACGGTTTACACTTTGCTTCTCTTGCATGGTGTGCAATCTCCTTATGGATTCAGAAAAATGGGTTTCAACCACCTGAGACAAATTCAATCGCGGCGGCCCAAGACCGGCAACACAAAAAGTTTCAGACCGCTGGGACTTTGACTGAATATGGTCGAGCGCACGCACGCGGCTCGTGTTCAGTTAGGTGTTGTTGGCGGAGGGACCCGCTCAAATCGGTCGATGGCAGTCTTTAGGTACAGCGAGGGGGTTTCACTTGGTCTGCTATCTTACCGCAATTTCGCCAAGAGTATAGCAGCAAACGCTTCAATACACCAATTCCCAACAAAGATTTTACTGTGAAAAACACCTCAGGAACGGCTGCAATCAGAGAGACCGGGACGTCCAGACGCCTATGTATGCACAAACCGTTCCAACGCCACTGCAGCCCCATCCTCCTCCAACGTCGGCGCCACCCAGTCGGCCTCCGCCCGCACGACCGCAGTGGCCTGCCCCATGCACACTGCCACGCCCGCCTCCCGCAGCATTGGGATATCATTCTCGTTGTCGCCTATAGCCAGGACCCGCTCTTTGGCGACGCCGAGCCTCTCTGCCAACCACAGCAGTGCACGCCCCTTGTTGGCCTCCGGCGCCGTCCCCTCCACCAGATACCGGTGAGAGCGGCTCATGTGTACGCCGTCGCCGAACCGCCGCTGCAGTGCCGCCGTCTGGTCGGGCTCCCGTGTATGGTCGTTAACGGTTATGAACTTAAGAGGGCAGGCCCCTGGCTCCGACACCACTTCCGCCAAACTCCCGCGCATCTCTCTGGGACTTCCGAACCAGTGGTCATAGGTAGCGCTGTCCCACCCCTCCCATCCGAATAGCCCGTTTGCCGCAGCCGGCGCGTTCTGCACCAGCCGCGTACGTCCGCCAGCGCCATTCAGATAGAAGACCGTCGTCCGCTCCTCCCCGTCGGCCCAGGCTGCCACCCTGCGCGCAGCCTCCTGCTCTATCAACGCCTCGTACAGCACCTCTCCACTGACCGGATCGCCAATCACCGCGCCCTGCGCCGTGATCACCGGCAGCGTCAAGCCCAGCTCCGGCGCGACCCCCCTCACAAAGTCAAAGATACGTCCTGTGGCAACAGTTACCGGCGTCCCCACCTCTTGCACGGCCGCGATCGCACGCCGCACTCGCGGCGAAATACCACCCGCGATCCGTCTGCCATAGATCGTCCCGTCCATGTCTAGAACGACTAGCTCAATTCTGTCTTGCATGACTGTTTCGGCTTGGAAGAGGAGTACGATCTGAGCCTGACCCGAAATTATAGAATGCAGGAACTTTCAGGTATGGCCCCCAGGAACGGGTAACCCTAACTGCTACTACGGCCAATGGGAGTGAGGTGAGCCTCCTGTGGTATCACTCGCCGGGCGCGCAAACGGGGGAATACAACAATTCTAGAACTCCAGTGTCACCATCCGCACCTGCCCGCTGTAATCCCGCCGTAGACCGACGTACGAAGGCCTTGGCCGCAGGTCCTGTGCCATCTTCTGCACGACCTCTCCCTGCCTGGGAGAGATTTCCAGCAGTACCGCTCCTCTTGGCTGCACCTTGGTAGGTAGCTGCACCAGGAGCCTTTCAATCAGGTCCAGCCCTTCCACCCCTGCCTTCAGCGCAAGGCGCGGTTCGTAATCGCGTACGTCCGACTGCAGGCCGGAATACTCCTCGTCCGCGATATAGGGAAGGTTGGCTACGATCACGTCGGCCGGCTCCGGCAGTGGATCCAGGAGGTCACCTTCCAGAAGTAGGGGACCCGCTTCCGGCGTTAGCCGCTTTCTGTTCTCCTCAGCCACGTCGAGCGCATCCTGACTGATGTCGATGCCGTACACCTTCGCCTCCGGCGCATGCACGGCAACTGTTATCGCGATCGCCCCGCTGCCCGTGCCCACGTCGGCAACCACCACGGGCCGGCCGCTTCGATCGTTGATCTGCGCCAGCACAAGGTCAACTAAGAGTTCAGTCTCCGGCCTCGGAATCAAAACCCGCTGGTCAACCGCAAATTCCAGGCCGTAAAACTCCTTCCGCCCCAGCAGATACGCCACCGGTTCCCGCCGCCTTCGCCGCGTGATCAAGTCCGCATATCGACGGCAGTCCCCTTCGCTGAGTTCGTACTCGTGATGAGCGAAGAGCCAGCTGCGGCTCTGTTCCAGAATGTGGGCCAGCAGTACCTGGGCATCCAATCGCGCCATCTCGCTGCTTGGTTCACCTAGTCTCTGCGCCGCCGAGATTAGCGCGCGCCCAACCGTGGTTCCCTGAGTCAAACTCCAGTGAAATGGGTCCTCATTAAGACTTTTTCCAAGATGCGTCCCGCCTCCCTCTCCATCCACCCAATCGGTCGGCCTCCCGTTTTCGGCGTTGCCATGCGGGTTAGTTTCAACGTGGCCGTCCGATCGATCAGAGGCCACATATGGTGCGAGCCGGTCCCGTTCCCCGGGACTCTCTTTGTGTTCAAACATGCCTTATTCTTCTTCGCCCATGGCCTGCAGCTGCTGCGCCTGGTCAAACGCAGCCAAATCCTCGATAAACTCGTCAAGGTCGCCGTTCAGCACCTGTTCCAACTGAAACAGCGTCTTATTGATTCTGTGGTCGGTAACGCGGCCCTGCGGAAAATTGTACGTGCGAATTTTCTCGCTGCGGTCGCCCGAACCAACCTGGCTTCGCCTCGCAGCGCCCAAATCCTCTAACTGCCTCTGCATCTCGATGTCATAGAGCTTGGTCTTCAGGATGCGGACTGCCTTCAGCCGGTTCTGAAGCTGGCTCTTCTCGTCCTGACAGCTGATGACTATACCGGTCGGCAAATGCGTTAGCCGCACTGCCGAATCCGTCGTATTGACACTTTGCCCACCGGGACCGCTGCTGCGGAACACGTCGACCTTCATCTCATTCGGGGCAATCTCGATCTCAACGTCTTCTGCCTCGGGCAATACCGCAACAGTTGCCGTACTGGTATGTATTCTTCCCTGGCTCTCAGTCGTCGGCACACGCTGAACCCGATGTACGCCGGACTCGTACTTCATTCTGCTGTAGGCGCCCTTCCCTCGTACCTCAAGGATCGCCTCCTTGATGCCGCCCACGCCCGTATCGCTGACGCTCATGAGTTCGCTCTTGAACTTGTGATCGTCCGCCCAGCGCGTGTACATGCGCAGTAGGTCAGCCGCAAATATCCCGGCCTCATCCCCCCCGGCGCCGGCCCGAATTTCAACGATTACATTCTTGTCGTCGTTCCGGTCCTTGGGCAGAAGCATCCGTCGCAGTTCGTCCTCCAGCCCGCTCACCTGGCCCGCCAGATCGGCAATCTCCAGCTCGGCGAGTTCGGCAAGCTCCGGATCATCGCTTTCGGCCAGCAACTCCCTGCTGTCGGCCAACTGCTGCTGCAGATCCTGGTACAGGCGAAAAGCGTCGACGATCGCCTCCAGACTGCTGCGCTCCTGCGCCAGTTCCAGTACACGCGCATAGTCGGCCAGCACATCCGGATCCGCCATCAGCTGGTCTAACTCCTCATACCGCTCTTCAACTCTCGACAGCTGCTTAGTCAGTATCATCTTTACCTGTCTGGTCTGGCGTTACCGGTCTGCCATCATCACTCAATCAGTGAAAATGGGCAGATTCCCCAAAGCTGTAATCTGGTCCCACGCACCGGGATCGCCTTCGGTAAAAACTGCCATCACGCCAGCAACCTGCCCACCGCCGTTTTCAACCAGTGACCGCAGGCCGTTCAGTGTACTTCCCGTGCTCACGACGTCGTCCACCAGGAGCGCCTGCTTTCCCTCGATCAGTCCCAAATCCTTTCCGTCAATGATCAAGGTCTGAGGCTCGCCCGTCGTTATGCTCACGACCTCCGTTTCCAGGCAATTGACCATATACGGTTTGCGAATCTTGCGTACGATTACAAGCGGAAGTCCGGTTGCCACAGACAGCGCGTGTCCGAGCGGCACCGCCTTCACTTCCGGAGCCAGGACCACCTCTGCAAACTCCGGCACATGTTTCGACAACATCTGCGCGGCCGTCTCGACGACTTCGGTATCCCCAAGCATGTTGAAAATGGCGATCTTCACGCCGGGAGCGACTTCAAATATCGGCAGCTCACGCTCGCACTCTCCAATGGTTACTCGGTAAGATCTTCCATCGTAACTCATGGTACCGGCTCCTCCGCGCGGGAACTGCCGAGTCTGGGTCTGCAGCGCGCCTAAGGCTTCGCCCTGCCGTACTGAACAGAACTGCAAAAAGCAGACGTGACACTACATCCTAGCACAGAACGCGGCTCGCTCCAAGAATTAAGTACGCAGAAAGCAGCGCAATTGCATCAAATTGGCAGAAGAACTGAGACCTCCTGATTCGGACAATTGCAGTTCCAAGAGCCGCAATTTCTCGGCAAAAGGAAGGTGTTCCTCTCCTCTCTCCCCATCTTTGGGCGATTGCGCCTTCGACCTCCCAGATCGACTAAATCCCGGTACATGCCTAATACCGAGCCCGAGCTTCAGATTTTCACTTGGGTTATCGATAGGCGGGGCAGAGAGAGACTCCTCTTGCTCGCTTCATTCCAAGCAAGATTGAGGCGGTACCGCGCCCGGGCGCGCTCTATGTATGGCCTGCCTTGCTGCGAATATGGGGCGTCGACAACGCGACCGTCAACAGGCAGACCACGAATATGACCAGGAGAACACCGGCGCCGATCGGATGCAGAGCCGCCATTTCCCCTTCAAAATATGCGACCATCAGACTGATCGCTATGGCTCCGTTACCCACTATGGCTGCTAGCAACCAGGCTGGGTGCAGGTCCCTATCCATCGAAGCCGAAAGCAATCCAATCCCCAAACCGATCAGCGCCCCGCCTCCAATACGTGCCGTCCACGCCGGTCCCAGCGTGACCCCGGCTGCCACGAACAAATCTCGCGGATATGCAAGGAGCAGCAGCCCCAGCCCAAGGCCAATCAGGACAGCGTTAGCCCGCAGACACAGGCGTGCCGGGCGGTAATGGTCTGTAAAGGTATATGCCATCGCTAATCCAGAGCGTCTTCAGGTGAGTGGCCTACCAGGCCTGTCAATGTAAGGCCGCGCCCGAACACCCTCTTTGGCCTCGCAATTCGGGCAGTAAAACAAATCTTTCGTTGCATGACAGCCTATCAGGAAATGACCCTTCTCCGCGTAACCTCTATTCCCCTGAAGCCGACCTGTCCTACTCCGTTTCGTTCCCGGGTTGTCCACTGTGATACACTGCCTACTACGCGTCGCTCCAACTCTCCCGCCGCCGGTCGGAAGGGCATATCCCATAGCGAGCGTCAGCGAGCGATCCAGACAGGAATGAAATCATTCAAAAGAGGAGCCGACCAGTGAGCCAACGGATCTGGATAGTCCGCCATGGCAACCGCGAGGACTTTCAGAACCCCGGCTGGGCCAGAACAGCGTCGCGGCCCTTCGATCCTGCTCTTTCTGCCGACGGCGAGACGCAGGCGAAGGAAGTAGGCCTTAGCTTGCAGGGCGAATCAGTTCACCGCGTCTTCGCATCACCCTTTCTGCGCACAATTCAGACCGCCTCACACATAGCAGACGCCCTTAACCTGCCGGTTTGCCTCGAACCGGGAATCGGCGAGATTCTGCCCAACGTCAAATCCACGCCGAAACTCTTGCCCGCAGACGAACGGAGGCAGCGTTTTCCCCGCGTTGACGAGAATTACACTGCTGTCGATGAGTTTCCCTACCCGGAGACTTCGGAAGAGGGCCACGAACGGGCCGCGATCGCCGCGCGCACGTTGACCGACCGCTTTCCTGACAAAAACATGCTCATGGTTACCCACGGCGCCCCCGTAGTCGGTATCGTCCGTGGTCTGACCGGCCTTGAAGACCGCATAACCGTGCCGCTCTGTTGCATCTTCACTTTGCAGCGAAGTGACAGCGGTTGGGACGTAATTCAGCTCTCCGAGACCTCTCACCTCAGCAACCAGGAGTCCAGTAAGCGCTTCGCTCACTCCGGCTGACTACGCAGCCGAATTGGGACCAACCGCCCATCCGCGCGCGCCGCGTATATTTCCGCCGCGTGGTCTGCCGTATGCGCCGACGTCGATACCAGCAAGTTTACGACGTTGCCCCGCTCACCCTTGTCATACTCCACCTCTGTACGCACAGCCTCGTCGCTCATCCTTCGGCAGCGGCTGACGATACGCCGGTGGCAGGTGGCCAGCCCGTCCAACACCTCGATCATCGTCAAACCGCCGCGGGCATCCTGAAGCCGCGCGTTGACCGTATCCACGTCCCCACTCGCCCAATGAGAAAGCTCATCTGCATCCTCGACCTCCGGGTCCGCGGACCGGGCGTCGGGCAGCGAAATGTCAGGCCAGCGCTTGACCAGTTCCAGTACATACTCGTCCCATGCAAGGATGTGGGCCAGGACGTCGCGAACTGTCCAGTTCCCGTTGACAAGCACAGTCGTGCAACTTTCTTCCGTAAGACCTGTGATGGAGTCCAAAAGGCTACTGAAATGACGCCGGTAAAATCGGAATAGTTTTTCGCGACCCCAGCGGTCGGTCGAAAAGCAATAGCGATGTACGTCAACCGCGTGCTCGGCCACGTGTTCGGGCATTCGCTCAAGCAGCACTTTCACGATCTGGCTGCGTTTGCCTCGGACCTCGTACTCCGCCTCGATCTGGTCGTCAGTGAGTGAAAGCGCAAAACTGATCAGTGCCTGCCGCGCCTCGTCTGCCTCGGACAGCACTGTGTCCCAGCTTCGATCCTCCTTTGCGGCCATTTCGTCATTCGATTCCACCGACGCCGGCGCCGGTTCTATCCCGTGCGGATCGATCGCAGACTGCATGCGCCGCAGCTGGTAGCTGTCCCAGTAAGCGATATGCGCCGCCGAAGCAAGTGGCGTCCACCCGTTCTCTAGGCAGGGCCGCGTGTACTCCTCCGGTTCGAGTATGAACAGAGGCCATCTGAAATTGAGATAGCTTCTGTGCAGCCTTTCAGCATATGCCGCTCCCAGCCCTTCCGGAGAATTCGCCAAATGTTGCGTCATGTCTGTCCTTCCTTACGTTTTCAATGACCGCAGACGGTTGAACGCCGCCGCCAGCTCGTGACGTCGGAATCGCGCGAGTTCCCCGGTCCGGCGTCCCTCCAGCACGTCCAATCCCTTGGTTTCGATATCGGCCATGACCAGATCCAGAATCTCTGATAGGGTACACTGCCCATCGATATATCCGCGCCTCGCGTAGTCGAGCGCCGCCCCGATGGCCCGTGTCTGCGCCCAGTGTACAATCTGCTCCACTGCCGCCAGGTCCACCGTCTCCCTGCCGAACTGGACCGTCTGCATGTCTCGTGTCTTGATGCTCGATTCTCTCCGCCCCTTCCTTGGGTCGACACTTCCTGGCCGGGGAATGCGCCGGAGATTGACATTGAACGACTTGCCCCCTTCCGCGACGCGACCGGTGGGGTGATCAGAGGCAACCGCACTTGCTCGCGCCGTCACATCGTACGCGCGAAATGTCTCCATAGCAATTACCGTGTCCGCAACGTCCAGATAGTCGCCGCTTCCGCCAACCACGAGTACTGTGCTGACGCCGTACTCCTTGTACATCCGTCGCACGCGGTCGACATAAGGTGTGATCGGCTCGCTTTCCTTCGGCACCAGAGCCTGCATGCGAGCGTCCCGGATCAGGAAGTTCGTTGCCGCCGTATCTTCATCCATAAGCAACCCGCCCGCCTCCGCCTCCAACGCTTCCACGATCGCGGCGGCCTGGCTTGTCGACCCGCTGGCATTGGCGCTCGAAAAACGGCGCGTAGACTGGCCCAGCGGCAGATCACCGATAAACGCGGAAATATCTACACCGCTGACCGCCCGCCCATCCTCTGCTCGTATCTTGACAAGGTCGGCCTTGCTCACCACCAGCTCGCGGCCATCTCCAGGCCGGTGGTTGTAGACACCCCTTTCGATCGCCCGCAACAGCGTCGACTTTCCATGATACCCGCCACCGACGATCAGCGTCACACCAGCGGAGACACCCATCCCGGACACGGTTCCCGCATTGGGCAAGGAAAACGAAACCTTCAGACTCTCCGGCGACCTGAACGAAATGACCGACCCGCCCTGCATTGGACGGTCGTCGACCCCGCTGGACCGCGGCAAGATCGAGCCATCCCCGACAAAAGCGATCAGCCCGCGCTCCGCCAGGACTGCCCGTAATGCGTCGGCGTCCTCGTTCGCGGCCGCGTGACGCCAGAGCTCCTCTCCCGTATGGCTGCGGGCATAAAGGCTACCGGCAATTAGCTCCGGCAGGTCCTCCAGGAGAATCCCGCAAGCCTGCCTGCCCAGGACCCTTCTACCCTGTGCCGGCAGACCGACTGTAAAGCGCGCTTCGACAGCCCCATCGCCATGGACCTGCACTGCCGTGTTCGCCAGCACCTGCTGCCCCGGAGCTTCGATGCGTATTTCCCCGCTCTTGCCGCTTCCCCGCCGCGTTGACATCTTTCCGGCCTTGCTGGAGAAGGCCTTCGCCAGAAAGCAACTGACTCCAATGGCCCGGCTGGCATTCGTATACAGTCGGCCAGGAAGTTCGGCGGTCGTAGGCGGAATCAGCACGCGCAGCCGGCTGGGTGACGCGAAAGGGTCCCCTTGCACGGCATCGACGGCGAGGGTAAATTCGGCAAACCTGTACGTCCCTCTTATGTCCTTGTACGCGCCGTATCCCCTGCCGTCAATGCGTAACAGTGTCCGGCGCAATGAGTCTTCTGTGGCCGATGCCGTCATTTTCCACAAGTCCCTCTGTTGCTGATCCATCCGCGGCCGTACCGCCCCTCTGTCCGCCAAAAGGCAGGCCGCGCAGCGATAGCACACAGGATCAAATTTAGGTCACCCGTACTACTGCGGTCTCCTGAGAAAATTTTACATCGCTTCAATTCACTTGTACACTGTGGGCGCAGCGCATCCAGCCGGCAGTACGTAACCGGACACTTTGCTTCCCCACAGTTTTCACAATCGAGGAGCCTAATGGAGTACCGTGACTTTGGTAGGACCGGAATGAAAGTCAGCCCGCTCTGCCTGGGTTGCATGAACTTCGGCAGGAGAACGACCCCGGAAGATGGCTACGACATAATCGACAGGTCGCTGGACGCCGGCCTTAACTTTCTGGACACCGCAAACGTCTACAGTCGCGGCCGCAGCGAGAAGATTACCGGCGAGGCCCTGAAGCGCAACGGCAGCCGCAGCCAGGTCGTTCTCGCCACTAAGGTACACGGAAGAATGGACGACGAAGACCCAAACGCCGCCGGCAGCAGCCGCCGCCACATCATCGAACAGTGCGAGGCCAGCCTCACACGGCTGCAGACCGACTACATCGACATCTATCAGATTCACCGGCCCCGTCCGGAAATAGCCATCGACGAGACCTTGCGCGCCCTCGACGACCTCGTGCGTTCCGGCAAAGTACGCTATATCGGCACCAGCACCTTCGCCGCATGGCAGGTCGTGGAGTCGCTCTGGGCCGCCAGGGAACTCGGCCTGAATCGCTTCGTCTCCGAACAGCCGCCCTATAACATTCTGGACCGGCGAATCGAACGCGAACTGATCCCAATGGCCCTGACCTACGGCATCGGCCTCATCCCATGGAGCCCGCTGGGCGGGGGCCTTTTGACCGGCAAGTATACGCGCAGCCGGCCTGCCCCTGAAGGCGCCCGCTTTTCCGATACAACCCTTGAGGCGCGCCTGGCCCGACGCTATACCGAAGGCGTCTTTGACGTGACCGAAGGCCTCCTGCCCCTGGCCCAAGCCAAGGGATGTACTTTGTCCCAGTTGGCCTTGGCCTGGTGTTCTCAGCAACCGGGAATCACCAGTCCGATCATCGGCCCCCGCACGATGGAGCAGTTGGAAGACAACCTCGGCGCCCTAAGAGTCGAAATCACTGCAGAGGATCGCCAGAAAATCGACGAGCTTGTCCCGCCCGGCCGCATGGTCAGCCCCTTCTACGAGGCCGATTTCGGACCAAATCTGCATCGAGTCACATCGTAACCGCCCTTGTCGGCACCCGGAATGGACTTAACAACCGTCCAAACTGCTTGTACACTGTAGACTGGATCTGAATCCGCAAATTGCCAGATGCCAAAGCTTTAGATGCGATTCCCCACCTGAAAAGGATTTAGAGATGGAGTACCGAAACTACGGGCGAACGGGAATGAAGGTTAGCCCACTCTGCCTGGGCTGCTGGAACTTCGGAATGCGTACCTCCCCGGAAGACTCCTATGCAATCGTAGACCGAGCCCTGGACGCTGGCCTTAACTTCCTGGATACCGCAAACGTCTACGGCCGTGGTCGTAGCGAGGAAATCACCGGCGAAGCCTTAAAGAGAAACGGCAGTCGCAGCCGCATCGTACTTGCCACCAAATTCCACGGCAGAATGGACGACGACGACCCCAACGCCGCCGGCAGCAGCCGCCGCCACATCATCGAGCAGTGCGAAGCCAGCCTCAAACGACTGCAGACTGACTACATCGACATCTACCAGACCCACCGTCCCCGCCCAGACACCGCCATCGACGAGACCTTACGCGCCCTTGATGACCTGGTGCGGTCGGGCAAGGTCCGCTATCTCGGCAGCAGCACTTTCGCAGCCTGGCAGTTCGTCGAGTCACTCTGGGTCGCTAAGGAATTGGGCCTCAACCGCTTCGTATCCGAACAGCCGCCATACCACATCCTCGACCGCCGCATCGAAAGAGGACTGGTACCGATGGCCCTGACGTACGGTATCGGCCTGATTCCTTGGAGCCCGCTCGCCGGGGGCCTTCTCACCGGCAAGTACACACGCGGGGGCGACGCGCCGCAAGGGTCGCGCTACGCTACGGCTGAGGAGGGCCCGCCCAGTTCCCACCGCCTGAATGACGATGTCTACCGCGTCAACGAGGGCCTTCTGCCACTGGCGCAAGCCAAGGGCTGTACGATTTCCCAGCTGGCCCTTGCCTGGTGTGCTCATCAGCCAGGGATCACCAGTCCGATTCTTGGTCCCCGCACGATGGATCATCTGGAAGACAACCTCGGCGCACTCGACGTCACCGTCACCGATGAAGATCGCCAGCGCATCGACGAATTGGTCCCGCCGGGCCGTATGGTCAGCCCATTCTATGAGGCCGACTTTGGTCCCAGCCAGCATCGCTCCTTAGTCTGATCGGCCATGCCCGGTCTGGCCAGTCATGCCGCGGCAAATTCATGGAAATCGCCGTCAGCCCGGGGCCGTACAAGACATATACAGTGCCTGAAGCCCATCTGGACCGGCACGAATTCAATGGCCGGACCTTGACTATCGCCTACCTGAGATGAATGAATCGCAGTTGGAAGCCCTGCTTTCCGAGGTAGCCTCCGGATCCATGACCGTAGACGCCGCAGTAGGCCGCCTGCGTTCATTGCCTTTCGAGACGCTCGAGGGTGTTGCGACGCTGGACCACCACCGGCTGCTGCGTACCGGCTTCCCCGAAGTTATCTACTGCGAGGGCAAGACTGCCGAGCAGGTCGCGTTGATCGCGGAACGGCTGGCGGCCCAGTCTCCCCGCCTCTTGGGAACGCGGGCGACCGAAGACCAGTACATAGAGGCCTTGCAGCGTCTGCCCGACCTGGAGTGGAACCAGCAAGCGCGCTCCCTCTGGCTGGATCGCGATCCGATTTCCGACTTGAAGCCCGGTGTAATGCTTCTCTGCGCCGGCACCAGCGATCTGCCCGTGCTCGAAGAGGCCTCCCTAACGCTGCACCTGATGGGACACGACCCTCACAAAGTTACCGATGTGGGCGTTGCCGGCCTCCACCGAATCGTCCCCCACATCCCCGCTCTGCAGCAGGCCAACGTGGTTATCGTTATCGCCGGCATGGAAGGCGCCCTCGCTTCAGTTGCGGCCGGGCTGACCCAGGCACCCGTAATCGCGGTCCCGACCAGCGTCGGTTATGGCGTCAACTTCGGCGGCGTCGCCGCCCTACTAGCCATGCTCAATGGTTGCGCTTCTGGCATGGCCGTGGTAAACATCGACAACGGCTACGGCGCAGCGCACATGGCCGCGCTGATCAACGATAAGATCGAGAACAGATCTCGCACATCGAATAACGGATTTAC
The DNA here is from genome assembly GCA_022821585.1 of Caldilineaceae bacterium. GTDB lineage: Bacteria > Chloroflexota > Anaerolineae > Caldilineales > Caldilineaceae > Bin5. The sequence goes on along the minus strand of JAJEDI010000050.1, from coordinate 51,433 downwards.
GCCGACAGGGCTCGGCGCTCGCACAGCGGCCGGGCCCCAGTCAGGGTCAGGGTGAGACAATGAAAGATCCCGCGAGCCAAACAGTTTCGTCTACCCTTAATGCGCAAACAGCCGCAAAACTGGATTCCATGCGCGCCGCCCTGCGCGCCTACGGTGCCGTCATCGTCGCCTATTCCGGCGGCGTGGACAGCGCCGTCGTCATGGCCGTCGCCTACCAGGAGCTGGGCGGAAGGTCAGCCGCGGCCGGCAACGGCAGCGGCGCCCTCGCCTGCATCGGCGTCTCCCCCAGCTACCCTGCACGCGAGATGCGCGACGCCGTCGCGCTCGCAGACGAAATCGGCGTGCCCTATCGTCTTGTGAAGACCGAGGAATACCTGGATCCCAACTACGCCGCCAACCCCAACAACCGCTGCTACTTCTGTAAGTCGGAGCTTCACAATCGGCTCCATGAAATCCTCCAGCAAGAGGACTGGGGCATCGTCTGTGACGGCACCAACGCTAGCGACGTGGGCGACGACCGTCCCGGCATGGTCGCGGCGCGCGAGCGCGGCGTGCGCTCCCCTCTGCTGGAGGCCGGCATCACCAAGGCGGAAGTTCGCGACATCGCCAGGCACCTGGGCCTGCCGGTCTGGGACAAGCCGGCCATGGCCTGTCTCTCCTCCCGCGTGCCCCACGGCACACCGATCGACCCCCAACTGCTCCGCCAGATCGAAGCCGCCGAAGACGTCCTCGTCGCCCTCGGTCTGCGCCAGTTCCGCGTCCGCCACCACGACGAAATCGCCCGCCTGGAACTGCCGCCCGAGGACTTTCCCTCCGTCCTCGCCCACTACGAACAGATCGTTGCTGGCATCAAAGCCGCCGGCTATCGTTACGTCACTCTCGACTTGGCCGGATTCCGCAGCGGCAGCCTCAACGCAACTGCCAACGGCAACGCCGACCAGGCACTCATTTCAGTTGACGAGCTGCTGTCCTTCCGGCAGTAGACTGAACTGCCCCACTAACCACCACCCACTGACGTTCGACCACGCCCCTCAAATGCCACTCGCCTACCTCGACGTACCATCCGGTATCTCCGGCGATATCTTCCTCGGCTGCTTGGTAGACGCCGGCTGGCCGCTCACGTCCCTGCAGGGCACCGTGAGGAGCCTGAACCTCCCGGAAGGAAGTTGGAGCGTCAGCGCACAATCGGTGTTGAAGAGTGGCATACGCGCCACACAAATCATTGTCGAGGCAAACGACCAGGCAACGGAACGTCATCTGGCCGACGTGACACAGATCATCCAAACTGCCAACTTACCCGCGGAAGTCAGGCACCGCGCTTGCGCGGTATTTTCAAGGCTGGCACAAGCAGAGGCGCACATCCACGACACGACCGCCGACGCCGTACACTTTCATGAGGTCGGTGCCCTCGATGCCATCATCGACATAGTCTGCGTCTGCGCCGGACTGCATGAGCTTGGTGTCGGCGCTCTCTTCGCCTCTCCGCTCCCGCTCGGCTCCGGATGGGCAAGGTCAATGCACGGCCGCATTCCATTGCCCGCGCCCGCCACCCTGGAGCTGCTGGCCGCCGTCGATGCACCGACTCTGCCCGCCCCCGGGCCCGGCGAGTTGGTGACGCCAACCGGCGCCGCACTCCTCGCCGAGCTCGCACAATTTCGTCAACCTGAAATGCGTATGCGCAGCATCGGCTACGGGGCCGGCGCTAAGAATTTCGATTGGCCTAATGTCGCCCGGCTGTGGTTGGGAGACGAACTGACCGAGGCGCCCCATCGACCTACCCTTGAACCCACCGAGTCTTTGCTCGTACTCGAGACCAACATCGACGACATGAATCCCGAACTGTACGAGCCCGTGCAGCGCCGCCTCTTCGACGCCGGCGCGCTCGACGTCTGGACAACAGCGATCGGAATGAAAAAAGCCCGGCCTGGAACGCTACTTCGCGTCCTCGCCGCGCCGGCCGATGAGTCCATGCTCGCCGCACTCCTCCTGCGCGAGACGACCACGCTAGGCGTTCGCGCCTACCCAGTCCGGCGATACATAGCTGAACGCGAGTTGAAGACAGTCACGACCGCCTTTGGACCAGTGCGAGTCAAGGTGAAGCGCGTCGAAGGAATGACCGTCGGCGCCAAACCGGAATTCGAAGACTGTCAAGCCCTGGCCGAAGCCACCGGCAAGCCCCTGCCGACCGTGTATGCCGCCGCGCTCGCAGCCGCTTCGCCTCTGGTCGACTCCAACATCGATCCCGACGGCTGAGAGGAAGGAACCGAAGTTGCCAGTTATGGAGAAGTTCGTGCAAAAGGTTGCTCCCATCGTCCTGCGGCGTAGGGACCAGCTCGAAATCCTCGCCTTCCGCCATCCCCGCGCCGGTACGCAGCTGGTAAAGGGAACGTGGGAATACGGCGAAAGCGGGGAAGATGCCACGCTGCGCGAACTGGCCGAGGAATCCGGCATCGAGAACGCTTCCGTAGTCAAGGCCCTCGGCCAGCTCTCCTTCAGAGGCATAAGGCAGCACTGGCACTTCTATCTGTGCCGAGTTCCCGGTAATCTGCCCGATCGCTGGACCTTCTTTACCCAGGATGGCGGCGGGCACCTGTTCGACTTCTTCTGGCACGGGCTCAATGAACCGCCTGGCCGTGGCTGGCACGCCGACTTTCGACGCGCCCTTTTCTTCCTCCGCCGGCGATTGCAGGAAGAAAAACAGCTATGACCTCAACGTCAAATCATTTCAAGGAGATTACTCTATGATTCAGCAACGTCCCTTCGGCCGCACTGGCCACAACAGCACCGTAACCCTCTTCGGCGCCGCCGCCATCGGCCGCGTCACCCAGGCCGACGCCGACCGCACCATGGAGCTGCTGCTCGACTACGGCGTCAATCACATTGACACCGCCGCCAGCTACGGCGATGCCGAGCTCCTTCTCGGTCCCTGGCTCGAAAAGCACCGCGACCGTTTCTTCCTGGCCACTAAGACAAATGAACGCGAATATGACGCAGCCAAGGCCCAAATCCAACTTTCCCTGGAGCGGATGCGAGTCGACCACATCGACCTGATCCAATTCCACAACCTGGGTCATCCCGACGAATGGGACACCGCCATGGGCGAAAACGGCGCACTCGAAGCCGCTAAAGAGGCCCGTGACCAGGGGCTCGTAAGTCATATAGGCGTCACCGGCCACGGCCTCAAAATTGCCGCCTTCCACAACCGCAGCCTGCAGGCCTTCGATTTCGACTCCATCCTGCTCCCTTGGAACATCCAGATGAAACAGAACCCCCAGTACGCCGCCGACTTTGACCGCGTCGTCGGCCTCGCTCGCAATCGGGGCATCGCCGTGCAGACAATCAAGTCGCTCGTGCGCGGGCCCTGGGCAACCACGCCCAAAACCCGCTCTACCTGGTACCAACCCCTGGAGAACCAACCCGACATCGACCGCGCCGTCCACTGGATACTTGCCCAGGGCGATCTCTTCCTGAACACCGCCGGTGACATCAACCTGCTGCCCAAAGTCCTCGACGCCGCCAGCCGCTTCGACGGCCATGGCCCCAGCGACGAAGAGATGGCCGCCATGGTCGCCGAACAAAGTATGACGCCGCTGTTTGCCTGACCTGGCCGGCGCTGCTCTCCCCGAATACATCGGCGGCCTGATGCGTCAAGTCTACCTGCTTCTCTATCGTCTTCTCTACAACGAACTGGCCTGGGCTTATGACGCGGTGAGCTGGGCCGTCAGCCTCGGCCGCTGGGATGCCTGGCGCCGCGCCGCTCTACCCTATGTCCGCGGAGACCATGTCCTCGAAGTTGGCTTTGGAACCGGCGCGCTGCTGCCCCGCCTGCAGCGCGGGCAGCGCAATGTTGTCGGAATCGAGCCCTCCGCCGCAATGCAGCGACTGACAGCGGCAAAGTTCAGAGGTTGGGGAAAGCAACTCCCTCTTGTCCAGGGCACAGCGCAAAAGCTGCCCTTCGCCGACGCCGTCTTTGACACGATCGTCTGCGCCTTCCCCGCATCCTACATCCTCGACCCGTCTACGCACCAGGAATTCGCTCGCTGTCTTCGATCCGGAGGATGCACAGTCATGGTAGAGGTGATCCTGGCCGAGCCCGGTCCGCTGCTGAATCTGCTGTTCCACCTTGTTTTCCCCTCGGCTGAGGACACGTTCATGAGGGTCAACGAGGCGGTAAGCGATGCTGGGTTAAGCAGGGAGGAGCATATCGTGGGAAAAGGTAGAGTCAGGCCGCTGGTGATCGTCGCCAGGAAAAAGGCCGTAGAATGACCGGGACCGACTTCCACGCCCGCTTTTCAGATGGGCTGCCACCATGTTGGTGCCAGACAGCAAGCGGCTCCGCGTTTTTGCAAACTCGCAGTTCTGGCCTTCTCCTTGGCAATCGCCGGGCTTCGAGTCAGGTCTACACAAACGCCCAGATCGACGACTACCACACGCTCCTCCGTCCCCACTTTCCCTGGTGTCCCCCTTTGCGACTGTCAGTCCGAGCCCGCTTTTCTCACAACAGTGGTCAGCTAACCGGAACCGCAGGTTTCGGCTTCTGGAACCACCCGCTCCGCCTGACCGGCCCGCGTAGTCTCGCCCTGCCCCAGTCCCTCTGGTTCTTCTACGCCGGCCCGCCTGCCCACATGCCAATGGCATTGGACCAACCCGGCCGGGGATGGAAGGCCTCAACAATCGACACCCGTACCGGCCGCTTCCTGGCGAACGCGCCGCTCTTCGCCCTCACGTCGCCTCTCTTTCGCGCGCCTCGAATTCATCGTAGCCTGTGGCCTTCCGTCCAAAAGGCAGCAGGGATCGCCGAGAACCTGGTCCCCGCACACATGGCAGAATGGCACGTCTACACCATCGACTGGCTGCGCGCTCGCGTCCGTTTCTATCTGGATGGAACCCTGCTCTTGGAATCGGACCACGCACCGGCCGGTCCGCTGGGGCTGGTCATCTGGATCGATAACCAGTTCTTGCAGTTTGCCCCCTGGGGCCGCTTCCGCTGGGGTTTGGTCGCAAAAGAGGAGTCCCAATGGCTGGAAATCGACTGGCTGGCCGTCGAAAAGCAGGCAAAGGCGCCCTGAACTACACTGATCAAACAGAGAACGATTCGAAACCTTCACCTCCCTTGCCAACACGCCTGCTATCCAAACCGAACTTTGGATGAGTCCGCCATGCTAGCGCCCGCCACGCCGTGCCTCTCGACCGTCTTCGCATTCAACCGGTGACCACTTCCCGGCTCCTGTGACAGGATCAGATACCCCTCCTCGATCCGTTCCGCAGGCGACAGCAACTCCGAACGCCAGTCGACTTCGCCCCAGGCATACTCCAGAACATAAAAGTTGGACCACGTCGCCGCTGCCTGTGCCGTTACACCCGTCGAGAGCGGCCCCGCCGGGTTGTGCGGAGCCACCAGGACCTGCCGCATTCGCGCCGACGCCGCAATCTCGTTCAGCTCCATAACGCCGCCGCAATGCTTCACGTCCGGCATGATTACGTCCACACATCGCTCCGCCGTAAAGGGACGAAAGCTCTCGACTCCGAATACACTCTCCGCAGAAGCGATCGGCTGCGGAACGCTGTTTGCCACCGCCGCCAGTCCTTCCGGATGCGTATGCGTCACCGGCTCCTCATACCAGAAAAGATTGAACTCCGCCAGCTCCCGACCCACAACAACCGCCTCCGAGACCTCCATCCGGCCGTGACAGTCGACCGCCAGCTCCACCCCATCACCAATCGCCTTTCGAACCGCCCTAACCCTCTCGACGCCCGGACGCCAATCCGCCTTCGGGCCCGTCCGATAGCGGTAGGGATGACGCATCTCGTCAAATGGCGCCATCTTTACCGCGGTAAAGCCTTGCTCTGCAGCCTGCCGCGCCGCCCGCGCAAACCCTTCAGGTGAGCGGTCCGTCACGTGCCGGTTGATATTGGCATACAGCCGCAGACGGTCGCGGACCGCACCACCGAACAGGACATGCAACGGTACCCCCAGCGACTGCGCCAGCACGTCCCACAGTGCCTGCTCCAGCCCGCTGAGCGCAGTATTGTAGGCGCGCCCGCCATCCTTGCGCCGCAAAGCCTGGCGTATGCGGGCAATCTCTCTCGGGTCGTCCCCTTGCAATATAGCGTCAAACTGCTCAACCGCCGCCGCACACAGCGCGTCATTCCCGCTGTGACTCGCTTCGCCCACGCCGGTGATGCCCGCGTCGGTCTCCACGACCACATGCAGCCAGTCGCCCCTGTGGTTCACATGAACGATCAAAGTAGAAATAGATACGATCTTCACGGCTGGCTCTTCCTTCTTGTCTGTTCACCGATTCTGGATTCCGGAGAAAGGTACCGGCCCATACCGGGTCATACTCGAAAACACGGCAAATCCCGGCCAACCACTTCGCCTGCGGGCAGCTAATGCGCCGTCCATCCCCCGTCAACCGTCATCCCTGCCCCAGTCACGAAACTCGACGCGTCGCTCGCCAGAAAAACCGCCAGCCCGCCGATCTCATCCAGGTCCCCCCAGCGTCCCAACGGGATCCGGGCGATAAACTCCCGGTACTTCTCAGGGTCCTGCTCCAGAGCCACATTCATTTCCGTCGAAAACGGGCCCGGCAGCATCGCGTTGACCGTGATGCCGTACTGCGCCCACTCCAGCGCCAGCACCTTCGTCAACTGCCACACCGCCCCCTTGCTGGATGCGTAAGGCGTGCGCTCCGGCAACGCGATGATCGACAGCGTCGACCCCACGTTGATTACCCGCCCGTACCTCTGCGCCTTCAGATGACCCGCCGCCGCCCGGCACATGTTCCACACACCGGTCAGATTTGTGTCCATGACCTGCTTGAACTCCTCCGGCGCCAGCTCATCGATCGGGCCGCGAATGTTAATGCCCGCGTTATTCACCAGGACGTGCAGTCCTCCAAAATCCGAAATCACCTGCTCGACCACCCGCGCAGTCTGCGCATAGTCGCTCACTTCACACGCGTAGCCCCGCACCGTCCCGCTGACCGCGGGCGACCCCGCAATCTCCCCCGCCGCCTCATCCGCTCGCTCCTGGTCCCTGCTCGTGAGCGCAACCGCTGCCCCCGCCTCCGCCAGCGCCAGGGCCATCTCCCTGCCCAGTCCCCGGTTTCCGCCCGTAACCAGGGCGACACGGTCGTCCAATCTGAACTTATCGAGAATCGACATCCCTTTCCTCCGCACTTGAAGTGGCCGCACGGCGCGCCCATCAACTTTTCGCCATCCGCCCCAAAAAAGCTATCATAACCTGAGCATCTTTCCGCCTGTGCTCAAGGCGGCCAGACCAACCCTTACCATCGATTACTATACCGTAACAGCAGGTGATCTACCATGCACAATTCCGTCCTGTCCCCCTCTGAACACAGCGCTCTTATCGATTTCATGACTCTTCTCGCAGACGAGAGCGGAGCCATCATCCGCCGTTACTTCCGCAGTGGCTACACCGTTGACAGCAAGTCCGACGAGACGCCCGTCACCATCGCCGACCGTCAGGCCGAGGAACGAATGCGCGAACTCATCTGCCAGCACTTCCCTTCACACGGAATACTCGGCGAGGAGTACGGTCACCATCAGCCCGACGCCCCATTCCAGTGGGTGCTGGACCCGATCGACGGCACCAAGAACTTCATCAGTCACGGCTATCTGTTCGGCACGCTCATCGCCCTCGTCCACGAACAGAAGGCCCTGCTCGGCGCCATCCACCAGCCCATCCTGCAGGACTTGCTCATCGGCGACGGCGAAACAGCCTGGCTCAACCGAGAACCCGTCCGCGTACGCGACTGCCCCAGCATCGACGACGCCGTCTTCCTGACCACTGACCACTACAACGTCGCCAACTTCCACAACGGACCCGCCTTCGAGCAGGTCGCCCAGCGCGCCGCCCTCTACCGCACCTGGGGCGACTGCCACGGCTACTACCTCGTCGCAGTCGGCGGCGCCGACGTCATGACCGACCCCGTAATGAACTTCTGGGACCGCGCCGCCCTCGTCCCCATCATCGAAGGCGCCGGCGGCCGCATTACCGACTGGCAAGGCGGCGACCCCCTCTACGGCAACGGCGTCATCGCCAGCGGCGGCAGCATACACGACGAACTGATCCAGCTGCTCAACCCTTGATCGCAATACAGCGTGTGACCAGTTGGGCGGTCGGGCCTATTCGGCCCTCCCTTGTGCGGGGGCTCCGCCCCCGCAACGCCCCCGGCCTTGTTCGCGCCGCAGCGAGTGTGAGGGCAATGTGACGGTGTCCACCCGCGGCGGCCGTGCTTCACCCCATCCCCCGTCCCGCTCCCGTAGGTGCCGGCATTGTGCCTGCCCATCTGCCACCTGGTCGATGGACAGCAAGCAATTTCAGCCACCACTGGCACGATGTCCTCACCTGACGTTTCTTACCCCAAAACTGAACCGCACGCCCTCCCACCGCAAGCCATGACACCAGCCACCGTCTATGGTAAGATGGCGCAAGGTGCCGAAAACACCCTGAATCTACTCCCGTCCAACGGCGCCACCTTGCCGATACCACCATATGCAAAGCGAGATAAGACTATGAGCCAGGAAACTGTCCTTCAAGCCGCTGACGCCACCGTCCAGGAGTTTGACTGGGGCGAGCTGGTCTGGTATGCCAATGGCAAAATGGGCAACAGCGCCACCATGACCTTCGGCCGCGCCGTCCTCAAAGCCGGGCACGAAAACTTCCGCCACTCTCATCCCAACTGTGAAGAAATTCTGCATGTCCTCAGCGGACACATCATTCACTCCCTGGAGGACGAGCTCTTCCCAATGGGGCCCGGCGATACGATCGTGATTCCCGCCAATGTCGTCCATAACGCCAGCAATGACGGCGACGACGTTGCCATTATGACGATCATGTTTTCCACACCGGATCGTCAGACGAATGTTGCTGACGAATGATCCGCGTCCCCAGCCGTTGAAGGAGGTACAAAATGCCTGCCGCCAAGACGACACAGAAGGATCGGAAACCCGTTAAGATCAACTGGTATCGTGTTCCCGTTGCCCGCGCAGAACTCAACGCGCTCAACCAGCGCGACGACTGGCTAGGTGCGCTCCAGGTCGCCGGTCACCTGGGCCTGATCATTGTTACCGGTCTCGCCGCCTGGTATGCAGCCGGCAATCTACCCCTGCCTCTGCTGATTCTCATTCTCCTTCTGCATGGAACTTTCTACGTCTTCCTCTACAACGGCACACATGAACTTTGTCACTACACCGTCTTCAAGACGAAAACACTGAATGTCGTGTGTCTGTACGTTCTGAGTTTCCTCGTCTGGCGTAACCATCTGATGTTCTCAACCAGCCACGTCGAACACCATAAATACACGCTGCATCCGCCCGACGACCTCGAAGTGGAACTGCCAATGGAACTGACTCTGGTCGGCTTCCTCAAAAACGCAGTGGTCAGTCCCTGGAATCTCTATGACACTGTGAAGTCAACCGTTCGTCTCAGCCTCGGCCGCCTGGAAGGAGAATGGGAGCACTCGATCTTTCCGCCTGAAGCAGTAGAGGAGCGGCGCCGGCTCTTTGCCTGGTCGCGCATCCTACTGTTGGGACATGGACTGATCCTGGCAGTGGCCTTCGCAACAGGCTGGTGGCTCCTTCCTGTCCTGACTACCTTCGCTCCCTTCTACGGCGGCTGGCTGCGCTACCTCTGCAACAACCTGCAGCACGCCGGGCTCCAGGACAACGTGCCCGACTTCCGCCTCTGTTGCCGCACCGTCTACCTCAATCCCTTCACCAGTTTTCTCTACTGGCACATGAACTATCACACCGAACATCACATGTACGCCGGTGTGCCCTGCTACAATCTGCCCAAGCTTCACCGGGTCATAAAGTCGGAAATGCCGGAATGCAAACGCGGCCTGCTGCCGGCCTGGATTGAGATCATCGCCATCATGCGCAAACAGAAAACCGATCCGGCCTACCAGCACGTTCCCGAACTACCCGCACCTACGCCTGCACCGGTCTGATGGCGGCGGTCAAACCAGCGCAGGCCGTCCGCCGCGAGCTGCCTGCGCCATATACTCCCCGCGCAAGGACAGGGTGCAGGATAGCTCTACCCTCTACGTTATGGACTCGAACCCACCAGGAGACACACTATGACGGAACGTATCCTCTATGTAGGTTCCTACACGCACAGAGACAGTGAAGGAATCTACATCTATCGCTTCGATACACAGACCGGCGCTCTTCGGCATGAATCTCTCGCTGCCGAACAAGAGCATCCGTCCTTTCTGACACTTCATCCCCAGGGCCACATACTCTACGCCGTGGGCGAAGACAATGAGGCGGGGCACGTTAACAGCTATGCCATTGACCCTGCAACCGGTGGTCTGACCCGCCTCAATCGGCAGCCGACCCACGGCACCGCACCCTGCCACCTGGTCGTCGAACCCGGCGGCCGCACGCTCGTGGTGGCCAACTACTACAGCGGTAATGTCGCCGTCTACCCCCTCAAAGCCGACGGCAGCATCGGCGACCCCGTGCAGAATATCCAGCACCACGGCAGCGGCCCCAATCAGGAGCGTCAGGAAGCGGCACACGCCCACTCCACCACCATGAGCCCCGACGGCACTCGCGTCTACGTGGCCGACCTGGGTATGGACAAGGTGATGATCTATCGTCTCGTCAACGGACGACTTGTCGCCAACGACCCCGACCACATTTCCGTGCAAGGCGGAGCCGGCCCCCGCCACTTTGACTTCCATCCCAACGGTCGCAACGCCTACATCATCAACGAGCTGGACCTGACGGTGACAGTCTGCGCCTTCGACGCCGGCACCGGCGCACTCGACGCCATCCAGACGATTTCAACCCTCCCGGACGACGTCGACGACAAGACCGGACTCAGCACCGCCGACATTCACGTTTCGGCCGATGGCCGCTTCGTCTACGGCTCGAACCGCCACCACAACACGCTTGCTATTTTCTCCGTTGACCAGGACAGCGGCCGCCTCACCGCCGCCGGCCATGCCTCCACTCGGGGTCTGACACCCCGCAACTTCACCATCGACCCAACCGGCGCTTGGGTTCTCGCCGCCAACCAGGACTCAGACGACATCTGCGTCTTCAGCCGTGACGCTGACAGCGGCCAGCTCACGCCCGTCGGCGACATGGTCTGGGCGCCCATGGCGGTCTGCCTGCTTTTCGGCCCCTAAGTTTCATCGACATTTGGTTCCGATCAACCACCTACCGTAGGGGCACCCCTTGTGGGTGCCCTGGTAGTTACACCCCTTGAGGACTTTTCCCAACAGGCCCTTGGCGAAACTTCGTCTCCTCCGTCGAATGACCATATAATGGACTTGACAATCTCGGTTCCGACAAACGCAGTCGACTCTTAGCCACTTTCAAAGGATTACCTCTTGCAATTCGGCATCTTCTACGAACACCAACTCCCCCGCCCTTGGGCCGAGGACAGCGAACATCGTCTTCTCAAAGAGGCCCTCGATCAGGTCGAGCTTGCCGATCGACTCGGCATCGACTACGCCTGGGAAGTCGAGCATCACTTCCTGGAGGAATACTCCCACTCCTCCGCCCCAGAGGTCTTTCTGGCCGCCTGCAGCCAGCGCACGCGCCAAATCCGCCTCGGCCACGGCATCGTCCTCATGCCCACCAATTTCAACCACCCCGCCCGCATCGCCGAGCGCATCGCCACCCTCGACCTCATCAGCGACGGCCGCGTCGAATGGGGCACCGGCTCCTCAAGCAGCCGCAGCGAGCTCGAAGGGTTCAACATCGACCCGGAGCAAAAGCATCTGATGTGGGAAGAGTCTGTCCGCGAGGCCGCCAAGATGATGGTGATGGAACCGTACGCCGGCTTCGACGGCGCGAGCTTCGCCATGCCGCCTCGCAACGTCGTGCCCAAACCCCTCCAGAAACCGCACCCGCCCCTGTGGCTGGCCTGCTCGAACCGAGAGACCATCAAGATCGCCGCCCGCTACGGCATGGGAGCGCTGACCTTCGCCTTTATCGATCCCGACAGCGCTGCACACTGGGTCGAGGAGTACTACGACACCTTCGAACGTGAGTGCAACCCAATCGGCCGCACTGTCAACCCCAATCTCGCCATCGTGGCCGGCTTCATGCTCCACGAGGACAGCGCTGAGGCCGAACGACGCGGCGCCCGCAACTTCCAGTTCTTCGGCTACGCTCTCAGCCACTTCTACATCACCGGCAGTCACATACCCGGCGAATTCGACATCTGGCAGGACTTTCAGCGCAACATGCCCGAGAAATACGAGCCCTCCGCCGGGATCGGCAGTCCGCCCCAGGTTGCCCGCAACTTGGAGGCTCTGGAGGACGCCGGTGTGGATCAGGTCGTGTTCGTCCAGCAGGCCGGCAACAACCGCCACGAGCACATCTGCGAGTCTCTCGATCTATTCGCCGATCAGGTGATGCCCGCCTTCAAAGACCGCCACGTAGAGCGCCAAAGACGTAAACTGGACAAGCTGGAGCCCGCAATCGAAAAAGCCATGCAGCGAGTGCCCGCACTGGCCCCAGTGTCCGGCCTAGCCCCTATGGACGCCTACCCACTCCAGGCCGCCAAAGCCGGGTTGGCCGAACAGCCCGAACGGCCCACTGAAGGCGACAATATCGTCACCGCGATCTCCGGTCGGGGTTGACCTTTGCTTGTAGCCAGGTCTGTTTCCTATAGCCTTGCTAGCCGGCGCAAGGCGAGTCCGGAAAGTGATTCGAGGTGTAGTGAACTAGAAGCCGAAATCCGGTCGACAATGGTTACGGATCGGACAGTCGGCCGCCATTCGCTTCAATCGCCGCCGGTCTCTCCTGCGCCGCCCGTATCCTCGCCATGTCAAACTTCAGCGACCTGTCGAAACCGTAAATCCCGTTCTGTTCCTGCAGAATATCGGTCAATTGCGTGTAGCAATATCCAAAATGGGCGGCGTCGTCCAATAGAATCCCACACAAGCGCGTGAATCGATCATAAAACTCTTCGATCGACTTCGGCCTCTCTCCGTAGCCCCAGGAGTCTTCCCCCTCCCTTACATCTGGGTTCCACCAGATGCCGCCAAACTCGCTGACGAAGAATGGTTGCCCCCTGTAAGGGATCGACCAGGTCTGCCCGTTTCGCTGGTTGAGGTAGGGCTTCCCGGCGGCCACCTGGGCATGACGCTCGGCATACAGTTCAGTGTCCTGCGTGTAGTCATGACTATCATAGACGTCCGACTCCGGCACGCGGTGGGAATAGCCAGATGTGTCCAACACCGGCCGTGTCCTGTCCATCGCCTTCGTCGCTAGGAATAGCCCCCGCGTCACCGCATCCAGCGTCGTAATCCGGTCGTGCAACGGCTGCCAGGTCTCATTAAGCGGGCACCAGCCCACGATCGAAGGATGGGAGTAGTCCCGCTCCAATACCTCCAGCCACTCGGTTATGTAAGAAGGCGTCGGTTGTTGATGGTCCTCCACTGCGCCGTAATGACGGCAACCCCAGTCCCCGAATTCGCCCCAGATCAGATAGCCGAGGCGGTCCGCATGATATAGAAAACGCTCCTCAAAGACCTTCTGGTGCAGCCGCGCGCCGTTGAAACCGGCCTCCTTGCTCAGCTCGATGTCCCTGCACAGGGCCTCATCACTCGGAGCCGTCATAATGCCGTCCGGGTAATACCCCTGGTCCAGGACCAGCCTCTGAAATACAGGCCGCCCGTTCAACGTGATCGCTTTCCCGCTGACTGCCACGCTGCGCAGACCGGCGTAGCTGCGCGCTTCGTCCAGAATCGCGCCCCCTCCGTCCACCAGCCTCAGCACCAAGTCATACAGATGCGGGTCCTCGATCGACCACAGCCTGCGGCGCCCTCTTGGAATCTTCAACTCCAGCTGCGGACAGAGGTCGAATTCGGCTGAACATTCGGCCTCCACCGCGACACCTTCGCTATCCAGTAGCCGGGCCTGCAATCGAACTCCCTCCAGCTTAGCAGTCTGAAACCGCCGCGCCGCCGCCCGCCGCAAAACCAGCGGCTGCTCTACACGGATGACACTGTTGGCAACGTCCGGCGTCAGCCGCGGCCGTCCCAAATGAACTTCCGGTACCGGTTCCATCCATACGCTTTGCCAGATGCCGGTCGTCCTCACGTATATCGCGCCCCGCGGCCCATACGTCTGCGCCTGCTTGCCCCGCGGCTGCGGATCCCGGTGGTTGTCCCGTGCCCGCACCACAACTGTCACCCGCTCACCCGGCCGTGCCGCGTCGCTCAGATCACAAGTGAAGGGGCTGAATCCCCCTCTGTGCCGCCCAACTTCCTCGCCGTTCACCCACACAGTGGCGTCATAATCAACCGCTTGAAAATGCAACAGCACGCGCCGCCCCACCCAGTCACTGGGAATCTCCACCTCCCGACGGTACCAGACCGCCTCCAGATAGTCATGGTTCTCTACCCCCGACAGCTTCGACTCAGGGCAGAAAGGCACCGCAATCAGACCCGCAAGCGAACGCCCCAACAAACCTCTCTCCAGGCCGCTGTCCCCTTGATCGATCTCAAACTCCCACTCGCCGTTCAGGCAAAGCCAGTCCTTACGTACAAACTGCGGCCGCGGGTACTCCGGGCGTGGTATCGACATAGGAATTCTCCTGGGAAAGAGTGAGGAATGGAATGGTGCCGGATTGGACTGAGGAAAGGTCCCTTGCCGGTGGCAGCTGGTTACCTACGGCAGCAAGAATTCAATACGATTCGCGATCTCTTCAGGGTCCAGCACCTTTGCCGCGACGTCGAGGTCCTCTACTACTTGGCCGACGCTCAGTCGCAACTGATGCACGTACAGGAGGTCGGTAAACTCGATACCCAGTCTTTGAAAACTGGCAGCCAATCTGAGCAAGTCAGCATCCTGGCTGAAGAGAACTCGACCCAGTTCGGTGGACCGTCGCAAAAACATTTAGTCATCAAGTCGCGATGCACTGTCTTCACTCGCGGTCAGAACATCAACACCTCGAATGCGAAGGCCCACGGTTATGGCACCCTTTACGAAATGATCCATGTATAGAGCTAGGCTCAACGTTTTGCTCGCCGCTTACGGAGCTTCTGGCGTATGGGCGAGTTGGCCGATTCACGGTGTAGCCTTTCATATGCGCGCGCGCTCTATTATCTCTGCGTCGAAAGACCTCTTGTTATCGAGATAATAGGAAATCGCCACCTGAATCTGAGCTTTGGAAAGAAATGGATGCTGTCGTTGGATCCCAGCCACACTGTTGCCCATCTCGATATAGTCCGTGGCAATATGCCGGACCTTAAAATCCGCGCCGGCGAATACTGGGACGCCTTGTTCATTTACGATGATCTCTGCGCTTTCATCTGAAGTTTTCGTCTCTGGCATTGCCATCGTGACAACTCCCCGTCGAATTCATCATCGGTCCGGAACCAGCAGCACCTTCGAAACATTTCCCGGGCTGTGAATGAGACGCTTAAACCAGTCCCCTCCCTCAGCCAGCGGCGCCTCAACAATCCACGGGTCAAGCCGGTAGTGGCCCGCATGCAACGCCTCAAGTCCGTCCGCAAAGTCGGCAGCACCGTATGCAAAACTACCCCGCACAGTCAACTCCTGCCGAATTATCGCCGCCGCCGGCATCGGGCTCGTCTCCTCGTGCAACCCGGAAAGGATCAGGATTCCAGCGTTGCGCGTAGCCGCCACGCACTGGCTGCGCGTTCCCCCAGTCCCTACGGCATCAACCGAAACGGCGACCCCCTCACCGCTGGTCGCCTCTTTGACAGTCTCAACCACGTCGGCGCCTTCGCCCACACCGGCGGTGCCTGGACCGGGCGGCGTTATCGTGATTCCGCCGAGCGCGCCCCCCATCGCCAGCCGTTCCGGATCGAGGTCCGCGATGAAGATCGGCTCGGCGCCTGCCAATTGAAGCGCCTGCAAGGCCAGTAATCCGATCGGCCCCGCGCCAATGATCAGAGCCGACTCCCCTTCCACGTCTCCTGCCAGCCTGCCGATGCGCACACCAACGCCCACCGGCTCCGTCAAAGAACCGGTACGCAGGGACATCCCGTCCGGCAATTTGTGCGTCACGAACGCAGGGGTACTGACATATTCCGCAAATGCGCCCGGCCTGTGCGCGCCCACCAGCCGCCTCTCTGGACAAAGTTGAGTCAGTCCCATATGGCAAGTGCGGCACTGCCCGCAGTAGGTAAGCGGATTGACCGTCACCGCATCGCCGACCCTGAGACCGGCCACATCGCGCCCCACCTCCACGATCTCGCCCGCAAACTCGTGGCCCATTACCAACGGCGGCGTACGTAACGCATTGTGGCCCAGAAACCCGCTCAACTCCGAGCCGCAGATTCCCGCGTAGGCCACGCGTACGACCACTTCATCCGCAACCGGCGTTGGATCGGGCTGCTCCTGCATCTCCATCACTTCCGGCGCGGTCCAGACGAGTGCTCGCATCAAAATCCTCCATATGAGTTCTGATTTCGAATCTGGCCCCATCATACGGAAACCCCGCCCGAACTGCAATAAAGAACGGCAAGCGGGCCGAAAACTGGACCAATACCAGCTACTATGGTGATTTTCTGCATGCCGCGAAGGCGATCGGCTTGCGAAGTTCCTCCGTCGCGTGTAGGCTTTGCAGGGTACCGCGAAGGCACCAACATCCTGGACTGACGGCCCGCATCTGATAGTTGCGACAAGCTGCTCCGCCTTCGACCAACCACCTTCAGTCCGACCCGAATTCCTCTCGTCCCCGTAGGCATCTCTGGAATGGCGAGGGCAAACCCAATGAGCGAAAAGTTTCCGAGGAGTATCCAATGAAAATTACCGACATTACCGCCTACCCTGTCTGGGCCGGCCATCGCAACTTTCTCTTCGTTGTCGTCGACACCGATGAAGGCATCTTCGGCGTAGGCGAGTCCGGTCTGACCAGCCGCGAACAGGCGGTGATTGGCGCCATCCAACACTTCAAAGAGATACTCGTAGGCCAGGATCCCTTTCGCATAGAACATATCTGGCAGTGGCTCTTTCGCGGCGGCTTCTTCCCCGCACAGCGCGTCCTGAGGTCGGCCATCTCCGCCATCGACATCGCACTTTGGGACATCAAAGGCAAGGCGCTGGGGGTCCCTGTCTATGAGCTCCTCGGTGGCCGTGTCCGCGATAAGGTCGTCTGCTACCCGCACAACCACGTCCATGCCCTCGAAGTGGAACCACTTGTCGAGAGCTGCCTCGAGACCAAGGAGCAGGGCTGGAAATTCGTACGTTGGGGTCTCCCTCAGGACGGCAACATCCTCGAGCCCCGCCAGGCCGTGCGCGCCGCCCTGCGCCAGTTCGAAGCTGTGCGCACAGCCATAGGCGACGAGATCGACATCTGTTTCGACGTCCACACCCGCCTCGACCTCCCAGACGTAGTCTGGCTTTGCCGTGAAGTCGAGCAGTACGCGCCGTTCTTCATTGAGGATCCCCTGCGCAGTGAGAATCCGGACTCCTTCAAGACGCTGCGGCCTCGCGTCCACGTGCCCATCGCAGCCGGCGAACAATTCTCTTCGAAATGGGAGTTTCGCCAGCTGATCGAGGAGGAATGGATCGACTACGCACGCGTCGACATGTGCATCGCCGGCGGCTTCACCGAGACGCGCAAGATCGCCGGCTGGTGCGAGACCCACTACATC
The DNA here is from genome assembly GCA_022821585.1 of Caldilineaceae bacterium. Taxonomy (GTDB): domain Bacteria; phylum Chloroflexota; class Anaerolineae; order Caldilineales; family Caldilineaceae; genus Bin5. Next base: position 33,812 of record JAJEDI010000050.1, on the reverse strand, counting down.
AAGCTGGTCGTACACAACCCGCTCGGCCCGGTCTCCTCCGCAGCCTGCCTGCAGATGAACCTGGCCACCTCCAACTTTGGCGTGCAGGAACAGCCCCGCAAACCCGCCGAAATCCTGCCCGACATTGTGCCCGTTCAGCACTACTGGGAGGACGGATACCTCACGCCGACCGATTTGCCTGGTCTCGGCATCGAGTTCGACAGAGAAGCGGCCGCCCGCCAACCCTCCCAGTGGCGCGAGACGCCACAAGTACGCCGGCTCGACGGCTCCTTTACCAACTGGTAGGTTAAGAGCGGCCTCTTGACTTAAGGAAAGTGTGGCACTTGCAAGACAGCTTTCAGCCTGAATCGCAAGCAATGAGGAAGGAATGGGAACAATGAAGACGGCTGTTGTATTCGGACCAAAACAGGGCGGCGTTGTTGACGCGCCAAATCCCACCGCCGGCGAAAACTGGGTCGTCGTCAAGATCCATACCGCCCCCATGTGTACTGAGTTTAAGGTATACGTCTCCGGCAGAGAGGCCCCTTATCTCGGCCACGAAGCCGCTGGTGAAGTCGTCGAAGTGGCGCAGCCCTGCCGTGTCAAAGTAGGGGACCGGGTAGTCGTAATGCCGCAGACCCCCTGCGGACAGTGCGAGCTCTGCCTCAATGGTGAGTACATCCACTGCCTGGACTCAGAGGCGCCTCCCCCTCAGCCCGCCGGCGGCGAGTGCCGAGCGACAATGTCCCAGTTCATGCTCAAGCAGGACTGGATGCTGGTCCCGATCCCCGACGGCATCTCCTACGACCACGCCTCCATGGCCTGTTGCGGCTTGGGTCCCACCTTCGGCGCAGTCCAACGCGCAAATGTAGGCCCTGATGACATCCTGATGATCACTGGCCTGGGCCCCGTAGGCCTTGGCGGCGTCATTAACGGTACCCATCGGGGTGCTACTGTGATCGGGGTCGATGTCAACAAGTACCGCGCAGCCAAAGCCATCGAGTTAGGCGCTGCCAGCGTCGTCGATCCAACCGACGCCGACGCCCTCGATCAGGTTTTGGCGCTCACCCGCGACGGCCGCGGCGTCGACCACAGCATTGACTGTTCCGGAGTAGTGGCAGCCCACCGCTTCTGCATCGACGCCACCCGCCGCAAGGGCACCGTCAGCTTCGTCGGCGAAAGCGGTACCGACGCCACCCCTATCCACGTCAGCACCGACATGCTGCGCAAAGGCCTCAGCCTGCACGGCTCCTGGCACTACAACATGGCCGACACACCGCAGATCCTGCGCGTCATCGCCGCCAATCCCGACAAACTAGACAAACTCATCACCCACAGCTTCCCCCTCGACCGCATTGAAGATGCCTGGGAGTTGCAGGCCAGCGGCCAGTGCGCCAAAGTGGTGCTTAAGCCATGGCAATAGAGGGAAGGAACCCGGACCAGCCGGATCGACCGTGTCTCCATAATGGCCACACGCCGTCGTCTGGCCATCGCCCTGAACACTCGTGATCGATTCCCCAACCCAGCGGGCGCCACTTGTCCGCACCTGACGCAAGAAAGAGAATCCCCCATGTTAGATTTGCTGAAAAAGTATTTTGGCTACGACGAGTTCCTGCCTTTGCAGGAAGAAATCATCTCCAGCGTACTGAACGGAGAAGATTCACTTGTTCTCATGCCGACCGGAGGAGGTAAGTCCCTCTGCTACCAGTTGCCCGCCCTACGCCTCGACGGCCTGACCTTGGTCGTCTCCCCTCTGATAGCATTGATGAAGGACCAGGTGGACGCACTCCAGGCAAACGGTATCCCAGCCGGCGCCATCAACAGTATGGTACCTTCCTTCGAGGTGCGCCGCGTACTTGAACAAGCGCACCAAGGCACTCTCAAAATCCTTTACGTTGCCCCGGAAAGACTCTCATTACCGGACTTTCAAGACTTTCTCGCCAGCCTCCGGGTGAGTCTTGTTGCTGTTGACGAGGCCCACTGCATCTCCGTGTGGGGACACGACTTTCGCCCCGACTACCGTCGACTTGGCGAACTACGCAGGAAGATGCCAGGCGTGCCCTTCCTCGCGCTGACGGCAACCGCCACCGAGCAAGTACGCCGCGACATCGTCGACCAGCTTCGGCTGAGCCGGCCTCGGCAGTTCATAGCCAGTTTCAATCGTCCGAATCTCAGCTACGGCGTCGTGCCCAAGAGGAGCGACAGTTTTGACTTACTTGTAGCACTCCTTGACAGGCACAAGGACACGTCGACGATCATCTACTGTACCTCCCGAAAAGACACTGAAGATCTGGCCGCGCGCCTCCGTGACACTGGACTCGACGCGCAGCCGTATCATGCCGGCCTTGAGAACGAAGTGAGGCGTCAGACCCAGGAGTCCTTCGTACACGACCGTATTCCAATCGTCGTGGCGACTATCGCCTTTGGCATGGGCATCGACAAACCCAATATTCGCTTGCTGGTTCACTACGACCTCCCCAAGTCCCTCGAGGGCTACTATCAGGAAACGGGCCGGGCGGGACGCGACGGCCTACCTGGCGATTGCGTCCTATTCTACTCCTTCAGCGACGTTAGTAAGCTCGAGTTTCTTATCGACAAGTCCGAGGACGAATCGGAGCGCCAAAACGCACGCCATAAGCTGGGTCAAGTTGTCGAATTCTGCCAATTGCAGTCTTGCAGGCGAAAGTACATCCTCGGCTACTTCGGCGAGGAGTGGGACCGAGAAAACTGCGGCGGCTGCGACTTTTGCCGGGTGCCTAAGGAGGAGTTCGACGCCACAATCGTCGCCCAGAAGATACTTTCGGCAGTGATCCGCACTGAGCAACGTTTTGGTGTCAACCATGTAAGCGCCGTACTACGCGGTGCGAACACCAAATCAATTAGGCAACGTGGCCACGACAAACTGAGTGTCTATGGCATTGCCGAAGAGTTCTCAGATGGAGAACTCAAGGAGATAGCCGGCCTACTTGTGGCCGAAGGTCTGCTCTTCAAGACCAGCGGGGAGTACCCGACGCTAAGAGTCACCAAAGCCGGAAGAGTGTTTCTTAAGAATCGTGAGGAGTTAGCGCTTGCCCGGCCCAAACGCGAGGAAGAAAAAGAATCGACTGCAAGTCGCGCGGCTTTGGCTTATGACCGTGCACTATTCAGTGTGCTCCGAGACCTGCGCAGCAGTTTGGCCGCCGAAAGAGATGTTCCACCCTACGTGATCTTTGGCGATGTCACCTTGCAGCAGATGGCCTATTACGTTCCTCAGAGCCGGGACAGCCTGGCCCGGATTTCTGGGGTGGGCGCCAGTAAGCTTGAGCAGCTTGGCGACACTTTCTTGGCCGCAATCGTCGATTATGCCAGCTCCCACGACCTCAAGGAGCGATTCATTCCGGCCCAAAAGCGTAAAAAATCGGATCGAAGTAAACGTCTCGGCACTACTTACAGCCAGACAAGACAGTTTTTGCAACAAGGAATGTCAATTGAAGAGATTGCCAGAAAGCGTGGCCTCTCGAAGAGCACTATCGCTGGCCATCTGAATCGCTTGGTTCGCGAAGGCGAAAAACTGGACCTGAGACCACTATTGCCTCCCAAGGAGCGGTTCGATAGAATCAGAACGGCCTTAGACAGAACAGGCGGAGAGTATCTTTCTCCAGCAAAAGAGGTCCTGGGGGACGAATACTCCTATGACGAAATCAGAATTGTGTGGCTCTACTTGGGCCAGAAAAAAGGTCTGGAGGAAACGTCCTGACTGAGGGGAAGTCATTCTCTCTCAATTGAGGAGAACGCGGCCATGACATACAAATGCGCCATCATCGGCGTCAGCGGCGGACGCGCCAACGGCCACGCCGACGCCTACACCCACATCCCCCGCGGCCAGCTCGCCTGCATCGCCACCCGCAACCGCACCAACCTCGACGCCTTCGGAGAGCGCTGGAACGTCGACGCCCGCTACACCGACTACCGCGAGATGTTCGAACGCGAAAAACCCGACCTCGTCCACGTCAACACCCCGCCCGACGTCCGCCTCAAAGTCATGCAGGCCGCCGAAACCGCCGGCGTCGGTGCCCTCATCATCGAAAAGCCGCTCGCCATCCAGGCCGAAGACTACCTCGCGATCCGCAAGTTCGCCGGTTCCGCCAAAGTCAAAGTCGCCATCAACCACCAGCTCCATTTCCACCCCCGCCGCAGCCATTTGCAAGCCTTGGTCTCTGAAGGCGCCATCGGCGACCTCCGCCTGATCGACGCCAGTGCCCGCATGAATATGGCCTACCAGGGAACGCACGTACTGCAGTCGGTTGCTGCCTTCCATCCCCAGGGCGAACCGGCCAGTATCTTTGCCCAGATCTCCGGCGGAAACGGACTGCAGGAAGGCCGCAAGCAACACTATGCGCCCGACGCAACCTTGGCGACGATTCGCTACTGCGACGGCGCCAGCACGCTCCTGCGCTGCGGCCTCAATGGCCCCTTTGTTTTAGCCGGCGACGAACGAGTCAACGTGCACAAGCAGGTCACCGTCTACGGCACTGACGGCTACGTTCACTGGAGCATGTGGGGCTGGGAGACCGCCATCCGCGGTAAGCACGAGCGCGGCAGCCACAACTACCCCGACGAGGACATCCTCGGCCAGGCCGCAATGACCGAAGCCGCCTTCGACTGGCTCGAAGATGACGGCCTGTCCCATCCTCTCAACCTCGACGCGGCCCTGCTCGACTTTCACATCCTGCTCAAAACCTACATGAGCGGGCTCAATCGGCGCGAAGAAACCCTGGCCAGCGATCTCCAGCCAGGGCTGATCGAAACTCTGAGACTTACTCTGAACATTTAGCCGCGGACCGGCGCACTGATGTCGGTCCCACACACGGAGCTAACTCGATCTGTGTCCCTTGACTCGTGTGCTTGCATACCTCGGTGCCAGTTCCGGCTCCGCCCTCTGCATTCGTTGCGGCGGCACGCCTTTGCCGATGGCCTCCAGATCATCCAGCACCATCTCCCCGATCTCCCAATGTGCCTCCTTTACGCTGCCCGCGCGGTGCGCTGAAAGCACGACATTCGGCGCGCTGCGGATCGGATGTGCCGGGTCAAGCGGCTCTCGTGGGAAGACGTCGATCGCCGCGCGAAAGCGTCCCGCATGCAGCAGCTCGGTCAACGCGTCGAAATCGACAAGATGAGCGCGGCTCACAAGTATCAGCGCCGCGTCCGGCCGGACTCGTTCCAACAGAGCACGGTCAAGCAGAGCGCGGTTCTCGTCTGACGGCACCGCCAGCACAAATATGAACTGCGATGTCTCCATTAACGTTTCCAGGGTTAGAGGCGTTACGCCCTGGCGCTGCAGATAACGTTCCCCCAGCCAGGCATCGTATACCGAGATGCGGCAGCCAAACGGCATAAGCAGTGGATGCAGACTGCGGGCCAGTCCCCCGTACCCGATCAGCCCAACCTGTTTGCCGTAGAGATTGAAGTTGCCAACATTCCCCGCCTTTGAATAGATTTCCGTGCCATCCCGCATCGCCTGGTGACCATCTACAATCCCCCGTGCGCAGGCGATCGCCATACCCAGCGCCATCTCCGCCACCTGGCGACCAAAGGCTGGTGCCGCCGACAGAACTCGGATCCCGTTAGCGAAACAATAGCCGTAGTCCAGTTCCAGGGGAAACGCACCGGAAACCGACATTATAGTCCTCAGATTAGCCGCCTTGTACAATGCTTCGCCATAGTGCCAGCTGGAACAGACAACAGCATCCGCCTCCTTCAGCGCTTCTACTGCATCCTCCATAGGCATTGACTCCGACCTGCCCCAGACGACTTCGACGATTTCGTGCAGGCGCTTCAGATCCGATTCCGAGAAAATCTCGTCCATCCTCCGGAAGAAGGGATCAAGAAGCACGGTGGGTTTCCTGGACATTGGTTGATCCTTTAATGGGGGTGAGGCTTTGAGCTACTTCCCAAGCTCCGTCCTCAGGGCCTTCATCGAACCTGGTCTCATGGTTCCCTGGGCTTGAGCAGGTAGTCAGGCTGCATGATAACACACTCCGTACTGCAACTGCGTTGACTGTCTTCAAGGGCAACACTGACTGGATGGCGGCAACCGCGCGAAACGGAAGGAGGACAGTGAAACCAAAGGAGAGCGGTGGCCTTGGCGTCCGAACGTACTAGATGCGCATTTGACAGAAGGCGTTTTATCGTTAAAATCGTACCCAATATCCAAGACTGACCTCACGACTCAGGCAATATCACGCCACGACGGCAGCGCGCAAACTGAGCAGAAGCCCGGTTTCGACCACCTGGTTATGCCTGAAAAGTAGACTCCTCCCATCCTGCGCCCTGAGCACGAACTGGTAGCAAACAGCTTTTGGCTGACCGTCTTGGCTGGCCATCAACTTTCAGCGTAAGCCGATTCTTCACACTGAACCACGCAAAGCAAGAAACGTTCGTTGATGATAACAGGTCGTGCACTTACAATCGCGACCACTGTATTCATACCATCCGAATCGTACCAGGGCGCCCAACTGCGCCCCGAAAGGAACCGAGGTGACTGGAATGAAGGGCACCGATCTTGTTGGCCTGTTTACCGAGCATCTTCGCTTGTGTAACGTAAAGAAAGGCGAAGTGATTCTTGCCTTCACTGACGCCCAATTTGCCTTTCCGGAGTACCCGGGTGCAATGATGGCCGCGGCCACTTCCTTGGGCGCGGAGGTATTTACAATCACCGCCCCCTCCGACGCCGAAATCTCGGCCCAGCTTGTACTGGACGCCTGGATATCCGCAGACATGGTCGTCGCCATGACCTCGATTCCTTGGCTCTATACCGACGCCCACAACGAAGCCCTCGCTTCTGGCACGCGCACCCTCATGGTCCACGAACCGGTCGCCAACCTCAAGCGCATGTTCCCCAACGAGGACGTCATCAGGCGCACCTACGCAGGTGCCAAACGCATGGCCGAAGCCAGCGAAATCCGTGTCACCGACTCCGCCGGCTCCGACTTCACCCTCCGCAAAGACGGCCGCAAGGGGCACGCACAAGTCGGGCTCGCAGACCAGCCCGGCCGCTGGGACCACTGGCCGGCCGGACTCGTGGCCACTGGCCCCCTCGAAGACACCGCCCAGGGCACCTACATCGTGCGCGCCGGCGACGTGATCCTGCAGCAGCGCAGACACACAGTCTCCGAAATCCGCATGACCCTGGAAAAAGGCCTCATCACCAGCATCGAAGGCGGGCTCGACGCACAGCTCCTGCGCGACTACCTCAGCTCCTTCGACGACCCGGACGCCTTCCGCTTCGCCCATGCCGGCTGGGGTACCGAGCACAGAGCCCTCTGGAACGTCGTCGGCATGGACTCCGAAAGCCTGTACGGCACCGTAATGGTCTCACCTGGCCGCAACATCTTCAACGCCGCTCACGAGCACTCCGGTCTCGGCGGCACAAACTATACCAGGGCCCACATCGACCTCTGCTGCCGCCACAAGAACCTCTATCTCGACGGCGAACTGATCGTTAACGAGGACGAGGAGATCGTTCCCGAGTATCTGAGGTAATACTGAAACTGATTACCATCACCACATAGGCAGCAAAAGCTCGATTGGAGGAGCAACAGCATGTCGACCTCAGGACAGACCAATAGTTTCGGCCAGTTACTCGCAGAAGCCCTGGCGCTGAGCAAGATCGGGGACGGCACGCGCGCCGCCCTCTTGAGCTCGCACGTCTACGACGAACGCGCCATGCGCGCCTACGGCGACGCTCTCGACATCCTCGGCGCAGACTGGGTCCGCGTCGTCATGCCCGGGCGGACCAACGGGACCAGTTTTGCCAACCCCGTGCAGGACGGCTCCTTCGTAGCCGACATTCTCAAGTCGGCGGACGTCGTCGTCCGGCCAACCACGGCCAAAGGAGCGGTGGCCGACATCGGCATGTACACGCCCGTCTTCGAAGAGATCATCATGAGCGGGACCCGCTGGTGGGACTGCTCCGTCGGCGGCTCAGAAACGCTCCTGCGCAAGCTGTTCCCGACCCAGCCCATGATCGACCGCACACGCGCCGGCGCCGTACGTATGCAGGAGGCCAAGACCCTTCGCATCACTTCCGAAGCCGGTACCGACCTGACCCTCAGCGTCGAAGGCCGCATCGGCCACTGCCAGGTCGGCATCGTCGACGAACCGGGCCGCTGGGACAACTTCGGCTTCGGCCTGGTCGCCACCGCGCCCGTCGAGGACTCGGCAAACGGCAAGGTGGTATGGGACGCCGAAGACTCGCTCGGCGAGCTGCTCGGTTCCTACAGTGACCTGCTGCCGGAACAGGTCGTTACCCACTTCGAAAATGGCAAAATCGTCCGCATTGAGGGCGGCTGGGTAGCCCGCCGCTTCGAGAGCTACCTCGCAGGGCTGAAACGCCCCGAATTCTACCGAATCGCCCACATCGGCTGGGGCACGCATGAGAGTGCCGCCTGGGGCGGACCCGGCTGGAACACCGCCGAGTGGGAGAGCTATTACGGCTGTATCATGCTCCACCTTGGCATGAACATCTTCTCCACGCTCGCCCCGTACAACGGCCTCCATGGCCAGAGTCGCCCATCGATTGCCTGGCCGATGCCGTCGCACGCCGGTGGCTGCCTGCTGCGCCACGACCTCTATCTCGATGACGAGCTGATTGTCAAAGAGGGACAGATCGTTGCGGATGAACTGAAGTAAACGACATCATCGGTCTCCGTGCCGCCTCGGCGCGGCCGTCCGACATGAATATAGCCAGAGAGGAGTCAATCCATGCGCATGCAGGATTTCGCAGTATCCTACCACGCCGCCACCGAGATAGTTGGTCTGTTTCGCGAAGTATTGGAAGGATGCAAGCTCACCTCCGACGAGACGCTGCTGCTCTTCACCGACACCAGATTCAACCCTACTTACCCTGCCGCATTCATGGCGGCGGGACAGGAAATCGGCGCGGAAGTCATCCAGATGACCGTCCCGTCCACCCTTCCTGAGATCTCCTCAGCCTACATTCGTGATGCCTGGAAAGCCGCCGACCTCGTTATTGGCATGTCGCAAGTGCAGTGGCTCTATTCGCGGGCCCACGACGAAGCGCGTCAGTCCGGAACGCGCGCGCTCATGGTTGTCGAACCGATCGACGTTCTGCGCAGGCTCTCCCCTAACGAGGATGTGCGCAAACGCGGCCGTGCTGGCGTCCCCCTGTTAACTGCAGGCAAGGAGATGCGCATCACGTCCAAAAACGGTACCGATTTCACCGTCAATAAGGAGGGCCGCGAGGCCTACACGCTCTACAGCCTCGCCGACGAACCGGGCAAATGGGACCACTGGCCCCAAGGGCTGGTTACCTTCTTTGCCGCCCCCGGCCAGGGCGACGGTACAATCGTGGTCGACCCCGGCACCGTCTTCCTGAAGTTTCGCCGCCATTCCACCGAGCCCGTAAAGCTCACCGTCCGCGAAGGCCGCATCGTCAAATTCGAAGGCGGAACGGAAGCCCGTCTGGTCGAAGAATGGTTCGCCCAATGGAACGACCCCCGCTCCTACGAGCTGGCCCACGTCGGCTGGGGCACGGAACACCGCGCCGATTGGAACGTCATCGGCATGGACTCCGAGGCCTACTACGCTAACTTCCTCTTGGCCTTTGGCCGCAACATCTTCTGGCCGGTCGGCGGTGACAACGATGTCGAGTCGCACTGGGACTTCTGCTGCCTCGATCACGATATCTACGTCGACGATCAGGTCATCGTGGAAAACGGTACGATCGTTCCGGAGAACCTCAAGTAATGCGACTGCTGCAATACGTCGGCAAGCGTCTGCTCCAACTGATCCCTGTCCTTTTAGGGGTCTCTGTCATCATCTTCACCATCTCCCATGTCCTTCCCGGCAATCCGGTCTACCTGTTTGTCGGGATCGACACAACGCCCGAAGAAATCGAGGCCATCACGAAGCGCCTGGGGCTCGACAAACCCCTGCACGAGCAGTACTTCATCTGGCTGGGAAACGTGTTGCGAGGCGACCTCGGCGACTCCTGGTTCACCTCCGAGTCCGTCGCCCAGGACCTGATTCGGAGGTTCCCCGCCACCTTCGAAATGACCACTGCCGCCCTTCTCCTTTCGATAGCGATGGGCGTTCCCCTCGGCGTCCTGTCAGCCGTCTACCGCAACAGTTGGATCGACAACATCAGCCGCGGCATCACCCTCCTGGGCGTGTCCGTTCCTTCATTCTGGTTGGGGCTCCTCCTGATCTACGTCCTGTTCTACCTGTTGCGGATTTTCCCTCCGCCAAGTGGCCGCATCGGCCTGCTCATTTCACCGCCGGATCGGATCACCGGCCTCTACCTCGTCGACAGTGTGCTGACCGGAAACTGGAAGGCATTCAGCTCCAGCGCACAACACTTGGCCCTGCCTGTCATCACCCAGGCTCTGGTTACCCTTGCCCCCATTACCCGCCTGATGCGCTCGTCAATGCTGGAAGTCCTCGGGTCGGAGTACATTCAGGCAGCCCGCGCCAACGGCGTGCCCGATCGCCAGATCTACTTCCGCGACGCCCTGCGCAACGCGCTTCTCGCCCCCCTGACCTTCGTCGCCCTCGTCTATGGCAACCTGTTGGGCGGCAGCGTTGTGCTCGAGAGGATATTCTCCTGGCCCGGAATAGGACGCTACGCGCTCGAATCGATCGTCGTCAAGGACTACAACGCCGTGCAGGGCTTTGTCCTGCTCGCCGCGGTCCTGTACGTCCTTGTGTTCCTGATCGTGGATATCCTCTACTTTGTCATTGATCCAAGAATTACCGCCTAGCCTTACTGCCGCTGGCGCAGATGGCCGGCTGACCGCCGAACGTCCGCAGCAGTCCGCAAATTAGTGAGATTGAACCTGAACATCAGGGACTGAATAATGAGCGCACAGGGAACGCCCTTGCAACTGGGGTTGGATACGGAACTGCCGCCTGGCCTGCAGCGATTCCTCTACCAATTGCGCCGCAACTGGTCGACGATGGTCGGAATCGCCATAATCCTCTTCTTCGTCCTGATCGCGATCTTCGCGCCCCTGCTGGCGACTCATGACCCGGTCGTCACCAACTTGGACGAGCAGTTCGAGCCGCCCAGCATCAGGCACTTTTTCGGTACCGACGAGGTAGGATGGGATATCTACTCCCGCGTGATCTACGCCACTCGCGTCGACTTCTTCATCGCCATCGCCTCGGTACTCATGGCGATAGCTATCGGGGTCCCTCTGGGGGGTCTGACCGGCTACTTCAGCGGCCGTTTCGACGATATCCTCATGCGCATTCTCGATGCATTTCAGGCCTTCCCGCCCCTCATCTTGGCCATGGCTGTCGTCGCCGCACTGGGGAGAAGCATCTGGCTTGTTATTGCCGTGATCGCGTTCATCAATTTCCCCTCCTACCTCCGCGTCGTCCGCGCCGAAATGAAAAGCAAGAAGGAAAGTTTCTACGCCGAAGCCGCGAGGTCGGTCGGCAACCCATCCCACCGGCTCATATTTCGCCATCTCATTCCCAACTGTCTCGACCCCGTTCTCGCCCAGGCCCCTCTCAACGCCGGCTGGGCTATCCTGGTCGCCGCCAGCCTCAGCTTCATCGGCCTCGGCGTGCCCATCCCAACACCGGAATGGGGCTCGATGATAAACGACGGCGTCGGCGGCATAGTCAGCGGCGAATGGTGGATCTCATTCTTCCCGGGTCTGACCGCCATGCTCGCCGTGCTCGGCTTCAATCTACTGTCTGAAGGACTCAGGGATATCTTCGATCCCAAGCGTATGGAAATGTAAGCGATGATTGAAGTTCGAAACTCAGACACCCTTCTCGAAGTAAGGGGGCTGCACACCTACTTCTACACCTATGAAGGCGTAGTCAAGGCAGTCAACAGTGTCTCTTATAGGCTCAATCGCGGGGAAATCACCGGGCTGGTAGGCGAAAGCGGTTCCGGAAAGTCCGTGACCGCTCAGTCCATCATCCGCCTTGTAAAGGCGCCCGGTAAAGTCGTCGAGGGCGAGGTCTGGCTGGATGGGCAGGACCTGATGTCGTGCTCCGAGGCTGAAATGCAGACGATTCGCGGCCGCAAGATCTCCATGATCTTCCAGGAACCGCGCGCCGCTCTCAACCCCCTCTTCACCGTCGGCGACCAGATCAGCCGCGTCATTCAGTTGCGGGAAGGCTGCTCTCGCAGCGTTGCCGACAGCCACGCAGTTGAAATGATGAGGGCCGTCGAAATCGCTGATCCCGACCGCCGGGCAAATGCCTACCCCCATGAACTTTCCGGTGGCATGTGTCAGCGGGTCATGGTTGCCATGGCGCTCAGCGCCAACCCGCTCCTCCTGATCGCAGACGAACCGACCACGGGCTTGGACGTCACCGTACAGGCCCAGGTACTTGATCTGATCCGTCTACGCGTGAAATCGGCCGGATCAGCCTGCCTTTTCATTACCCACGACCTCGGCGTTGTCGCCGAGCTGTGCGAGCGGGTCATAGTCATGTACGCCGGCCGCGTCGTCGAACAGGGACCCGTCGCCGAAATATTTTCAAGTCCACGCCATCCGTACACCCAAGGGCTCATCGCGTCCACCCTGCGCGTAGACATAGATAAACCGATTTCCACGATTCCCGGCACTGTGCCGGACGCCGTTAATCTGCCCAGCGGCTGCACATTTCATCCGCGCTGCCCCTTTGCCGAAGATCTCTGTCAGCAGGAAGAACCGCAGATGGTCGAAGCCGGAAAAAACCATACAACGCGTTGCCACATCGTCTCAGGACGAATCGAACGCGAAATGCTCGAAGAAGCCTGGACGTTGGAGACGGCTTAATTCGGCAGCTCGAAATAGACGCTGCAACTAGCCTGCATTGAAGGCTCTGACCCACAAAGACTGAAAATGACGTACGCCAACGGCGAAGCATTCGTACAAATCCGCAACCTCCGCAAAGATTTTCCGATTCGCGTCGGCATGTTTTCCCATGTACGCCTGCGCGCGGTTGACGATATCTCGTTCGACATCCCCAAAGGCGCCACCATGGGGCTCGTCGGCGAAAGCGGCTGCGGCAAGACGACCGCCGGACGTTGCCTCCTGCGACTGATCGAACCGACATCCGGCGAAATCCGAATGGGTGAGCACAACCTCACCGACCTCAAAAGCGAGCAGGTCTCCCAGATGCGCGGTCGTATGCAGATGGTCTTTCAGGACCCCGGCGGTTCGCTTACCCCCCGCATGACCATTGGCAATATCCTGCGCGAGCCCCTCGATCTGCACACCAATCTGAATGCGCACGAGAAGGACCAGCGGGTCCGCCAGCTGCTCTCTCAGGTGGGCCTGCAGCCCGATCACCTCACGCGCTACCCTCACCAATTCAGCGGCGGTCAGCAGCAGCGCATCGGCGTCGCCCGCGCCATCGCCACACATCCCGATTTCATAGTCCTCGACGAACCGACCTCCGCCCTCGATGTATCGGTTCGTGGCCAGATACTTCGCCTCCTTACCCAGTTGCAAGAGGAAATGGGCCTGACCTATCTCTTCATCTCCCACGACCTCAGTGTCATTAAGCATACCTGCAATCAAGTGGCGGTTATGTATCTGGGACGCATCGTCGAAATTGGCAGCACTGAGGACATCTTTGACTCTCCGACCCACCCCTACACCCAGGCCTTGCTTTCCGCGGTACCCATTCCCGATCCAGCCCAACGCGGCAAGGAACGCCTGAAGCTGCCCGGGGAAGTGCCCAGTCCCATCGACCTGCCCCCAGGTTGCCGCCTCTATTCCCGATGCCCGTACCGGCGAGACGCCTGCCTGCAACCGGGACCACCGCTTCTGCAAGTCGGAGAGTCCCACCAGGCCGCCTGTGTCCTCGTCGATGAGAATATCCGTCTTGGCGGAAGCAACACCGCCTCCGCCCTGTCACAGCTTTCCTAGGCGCATAATCGTGAATGGCAGTGCCACCCGCCCCTGTGATTCTGGCGACGGAGCCCGGCCCCTGCACGAACGCCGCCAAGTAACAGAGTCCTGAACCAGCTGTCAGGCCTCTACCAATAATTCGACAGACAATGTGGACAGCGAGCTGGCGCTTCCTGAAACACTTTCGCCGAAAGGAGTTTGCACACATGCTCAGCAAAACGAAGTCGCACCGTGTCGTGATGGTGACTGTTGTCAGCTTTCTTGTCTTGGCGCTGCTGGCTGCCTGTGCCCCCGCTGTTGGCCCCGCTGACTCGGCCGACACTGGAGAGGCCGCCGCCGATACGTCCGGGATGACCGGCCGTGAAGCCGCCCTCGCCACCGCCTCTGAAGAAGATCGAACTCTGATCGTCGCCGTCAGCCAGGATCTCTCTACCCTCGACTGGGACGCCTCTGGCGCCTTCCCGCGCATGACAGAGACCCAAGTCAATGTCCTCGGCAGTTGGGCCCAGCCGGCCATCATCGAGCATGAGGACGGCAGCTTGACCGGCGATGCACTCAATTTCGAGCCGATGTTGGCCGAAACGATGGTGATCTCGATGGATGGCACACAATGGACTTTCAAATTGCCAGAAGGCATGAAGCACTATCCTTCCGGCAATGAAATCACAGCCAACGACTACTTGTACTATAAGGACCGGCGCGGCAACATGCGTGTCCCACCGTCGCTCGACCGCCTGGTGCGACTGGCCACCAAAGAGGAGCCGCTCAAAGGGTTTGAGGTGATCGACGACTACACGTTCCGCTTCAATGCCTCCGATTGGACGCCTATCCTGCGCCCCTTCATGAGCTGCTGTCAGTTCGGCTACCTCATCGACAGCCAGGCCTACATGGACGCCGGCGAAGCCGACGGCGACAAGTGGGGCCAGGAGTTCGCCAAAACCAACATGCCCAGCAGCGGCCCTTACTACATCCATGAACGCATCCCCAACGAGTCGATGGAGTTCCGCACCAACCCCAACTGGCAAGGTAAAGAGCCGTTCTTTAGCCGCATAATCTTTACCGTCGTGCCCGAGTCGGCCGACCGCGTGCTGCTGCTCAAGGCCGGCGAGGTCGATATGGCCCAGGACCTGTCAGCCAAGGAAATCAACGATCTTCGCAGCGATGCCAATGTCAGCACAAAGCAGGTGCGCATCGGCGACATGATCGTTATGCCGATCAACCACAACACGGAACCCTTCAACGACAAGCGTGTGCGGCAGGCTGTGTCATACCTCATTCCCTATGACGATATCATCAAAAATGTCTGGTATGGCAGCGCCGAACGAAGTTTCGGTCCGGTTCCTTCTATGGTACATGGCTACGACCACAGCTACTGGCCCTACGATCTGCCCAAAGAAGAGGCCCTTGCCAAGGCGAAAGAACTTCTGGCTGAGGCCGGCTATACGGACGGCTTGGAGTTCGATCTGAACATCGACCTGGGCACGCCCGAACAGGCGAGCATGGCCAAGATCATTCAGAGCGCCCTGTCGGAAGCAGGCATCACGGTCAATATCAATCCCATGCCGCGCGCTGCCTATCAGGAAGGCAAGAACCAGGGTACGCACACCTCGGCGCTCGACACACTCTTCCCATGGACGGCCGAGCCCGGCTACTTCATGGACATCCTGCTCGGTTGCGCCTCATACGGCAATCGCTACAGCGGTGTCTGCTTGGAGGAAGCAGATGACTTGATCCGCCAAGCCGGCACGACCGTAGATGAAGATGCCCGTTTCGAACTGTACAGCCAGGCGCAGCGCCTGCATATCGACAATGCTTCCTGGATCTGGATTGGCGCCCGTTACTTCAATCTGGCCATCGGTTCCGATATTGAAGGCTACGTTGCCTTCCCCGATACCCGCACGCGCTATTGGCACCTCTATCGCGATAGCGAGTAGCCCAGGGACATGGCAAAAGTAGTATGCAGCCACTCGACCGGTCGGGCGGTTTCGCAGGGTCGAGTGGCATCCTGGACCAACCTGCTCAACTCTTGAGATGCAGGTACTAATACAGAAACCGACAGTGCCGGGGACATTATTTACAAGACTCGCCGTCCAGCGACGAAGTTGACATCGTCTCCGGCACTGTCCTGTTCAGAGTTCAACTTGATGACCTGTAAGAGGCTGCCAGGCCAGTGGTTCCCACAAAACTGAGCCAGCGCTATATCTTCGCCTTCTGGTATCCGCTGGCGCTCAGTTGGCTGATGATGAGCATCGCCGACCCTGTGGTGAGCGCCGGCATCACACGTCTGCCGCAGCCGGAACTGGAACTGGCCGCCTTCGGAGTGGCCCAACCAATTGCCATCCTCATGGAAAGCCCCATCATTTACATGCTGGGCACCGGGGTGGCCCTCGTCCGCAATCGCGCCATGTATCAGTTGGTTTGGCGCTTCATGCTTCACCTGTCGATTCTGATGACCGTCGTGAGCGCACTGCTATTCTTTACACCGGCCTACCACGTCATGACCCGGACCCTCCTCGGCCTCTCGGAGGAAGTGGCGTCTGCCGCCCGTCCCGCAATGCAACTTCTTCTGCTCTGGCCCGCCGCCATCGGCCTGCGCCGCTTTCTGCAAGGTGTCCTCATCAGACATGGCTACACCCGCCATATCACCTGGGGAACGATGTTCCGGCTTGCCACCTTGACCGCCACCATGGCCGTCGGCGTCTGGTTCGGAGGCCTGCCTGGCGCCGCGCTCGGTGGTTTGGCCATGGTTCTAAGTGTAATCGTCGAGGCACTTGTGATTGCCTGGTGGGCACGGCCGATAGTTCGTACCCACATCTTCGGCAGAGAGGAAGCTCCCGATCAACGTCAGCCCGACATGACGTACGCCGGAATGTGGCGCTTCTATCTCCCCCTGGCCGCAACCGACGTCATGCGCGTCATCTCCCGTCCTCTTGTCGTCGCCGGCATTGCCCGCTCTGCCATGCCCGCCGCTTCCCTGGCCGCCTTTCCGGTCGCTTTCGGCCTGGGTATGTTCTTCTCCAGCCCGATGCGCGCCTCCCATGAGGTCGTAATAGCCCTCCTCAAAGATGAACGCACTTACCGAGCCCTGCGTCGCTTCATCGTCGTTTCCGGCGCGCTCCTCAGCCTCGCCATGGCGTTGCTCGTTTTCACGCCCTTGGACCATTTCTACTTTTCCGTCCTCTTGGGTGTTCCTGCCGATATCAAGCCGCTGGCAGCGCTCGGCGCACAGTTCATGGTTCCGATCACCTTTCTGATGGCCTGGCAAAACCTGTATCGCGGCCGCCTCATGAAGCGACATGATACCCGCTTCATTCAGCTTGGTATGGCGGTCAACATGGTCAGCATGTTACTGGCGTTGACAATCGGCGTCTCGGTCGGGCTGGCCTCTGGCGTCGTTGTGGGAGCGGCTTCAGTCATTCTTGCCCATACTGTGGAGGTCGTAATTCTGAATACAGCCAACCGGCCGACCGACACTTTGTCGGACCTGCAGCCGACCAGCGCACACTAGCGACCCGAATCGAAACGGCTCGAACCGTCGCACGCATACTTTCCCGGAACCTCCGGCCCGCAGACCCGACCGGATGCGCCAAACGATTCTCTACGCGACACTGAACACAAAGGAGTAGTTAACATGGCAAACTTCGAACTCGCAGGCCTGAGCGCCGCGCCAGGTGAAGTCGTAAAGGGCCACCTCGGCCACGTCACCCTGGCCGATGGCAACAAAGTTGGTGTGCCTGTTGTTATCGTGAATGGCGTCGAAGATGGCCCCACGTTGGTGGTCACCGCCTCCATCCACGGCACCGAAATCAACGGCACCGGCGCCCTCCTCAAAACCGTACGCGCCACCGACCCCCAGCAGCTGAAAGGGCGCCTCGTTGCCATAACCGTCGGCAACCCCTTCGCCTTCCAGGTCGGCTCCTACTTCTCCCCCGTAATCGCCCCCACCGGCGACGGCATCAACATGTCCTCTGCTCCCATGTGGCCGGCCGATTCCGGCGGCACTGTCACCCTTCGTTTGGCCGGCGTGATCGGCGAAGCGCTCAAGGTGGCCACCCACTCCATCGACGTTCACTCCAATCCCCCCGACGCCATCCCCTTCACCTTAATTCGCCGCGACGCCTGTCCCGACGAAAACGTACTCAACGAGATGGAAAAGATGGCGGAGGCCTGGGGTTTCACCGTCATCGATTCGCCCGGCCGCTCCGCCACCGGCGTCGTCGGCAGCTCCCTGGCCCACGGCATTCCCTCCATGACGCCCGAACTGATCGCCGATTTCTTCCTCTGGGAGGACAACACGAACTCCGGCCAGATCGGGATCACCAACACCATGAAGGCTATCGGCATGCTGGAAGGCGACATCGTTCCCCAGGCAACGCCTCCCATGCAGGGCGACTTCTACATGGCCGACCGCCTCACCTCGCACAAAGGCGGCCTCATGTGGATCAAGCACCCCCCTGGCACCTTCCTGCGCGAGGGCGACACGGCCGTCGACATGATGGACGTCTGGGGCGACCTGATCGAGGAAGTCAAAATGCCCTACGACGGCTACTGCTGGTCATTCACCGGCGGCGTCGGTTACACGCAAGTCGTGCCCGAAGGTACCCAGATCGCATTCACCTTCCGCGAACGCTGACGACATGGACCGAAACTCCCGGTCAGGTATAAACGACTCCTTTGCCAGTTTGCCCTCCAAAGTGAGGTGCGAGGTTGGTTTCTCTTTCCTCTCTTCTCTTTTCTCTTTCCTTTACTTTGGGCGGTCGGCCGCAAGCGGCCTCCCTTGTGCGGGGGCTCCGCCCCCGCAACGCCCCCCCTCCTACAACATGCCTGACCGACCGTGTGCCGCACTGCCAGCGGGTGCCCATGCCACCGTATGCGAACTGACAAGTCCTGATTCACACAGACCGCACCCAGTACAAAGCCTGGCTATTCCTTGGTTAGGTGGAAAGCTCTGTTCAAACCGCCTTGCATAACCTGCTCGGGAACGGATAGCGAAACTTGAGTTCCGATGTCAATGTAAGCGCGCTGCCGCCGGCGTCAGCCGCAACGGCCGTCAAACTTGATAAATTCAAACTCGGCGTTCTCTCCTTCGGCCACCTCGTGGGCGATATGTACTACGCCACGCTCATCCCCCTCTGGCCTCTGCTCATCGACAGAATGTCGCTGAGCCTGACCGATGTGGGATTCTTCACCTCCCTCACCAGTTTCATGCTCATGCCCGTACAGCCCTTCATCGGCTGGCTGGTGGACCGCTTCCCCCGCGCTTGGTTCATGATCCTGGGCCTGATCGGTGCGGCGCTTGGTATGAGCTTCATTGGCCTTGCGCCGACCTATGCTCTGCTCATGGTATGCGTTGTCTTTGGACGGTTCAGCAACGCCATCTTCCATCCCCACGCCGCCATGATGGTGCGCGCCACCTCCGGCGGCCGCCACGGTACCGCCATGTCCATCTTCGCCTTCGCCGGCAACATCGGCATCGCCGTCGGACCCCTCCTCAGCGTCGGCGTCGTCACCCTGTTCGGCCTCGAGTCCACCTACCTGATGATTCCGTTCGGGCTGATTGCCGCCGCTGCCATCTACTACTTTATCGGCGTGGACGTTCCCAAAGAACCTTCAACGTCCAAATCGAACGAAGGCGACGGCAGAGGGTTGGCTTCCGCAGCCCAGACTTTTGTCGGACCGCTGCTTCTACTAGCCGTGCTGATGACCTTCCGCGCTGCGATCTGGGGCGGCTTCAGGACCTTCCTTCCCATATTTCTCGTTGACAGCCGCGCCGTCACCCTCGTCATCGGCGGCCTCGGCCTTTCCGCGCTCTCCCTGTTCGGCGCTCTGGGTGGACTCCTTGGCGGCCACCTGTCTGACCGCTACTCCGGCTCGTGGGTCATCGCACTTTCGCTCCTGCTTTCTGCGGCCACGATCTTCGCCTTCGTCAGAACAGACGGCATCCTCAGCCTGCTGATGTTGGTCATCGCCGGCATGGCCCTGTTTGCAAGCCAGCCTGTGGCCACCGTTTTGGCCCAGGAGCTCGCCCCCGACCGCATGGCAATGGCCTCAGGAGTGATGATGGGTATGGTCTGGGGAATCGGTGCGCTTTTCGTAACGCCAATCGGCATGCTGGGCGATGTCTTCGGACTGAACGCCAGCATGTACGCCCTTGCCGCCCTTGCCGCGCTCACAGGCTTGGGCTCGTTTTTCCTGCCGGAGTTCAGGCAACGATATGGAAGCAGGCTTCGCGCCGTCTTTCAACCACCTTCAACTTGATTTCATACGATGGATTGGACTAAACTTCAGACTATCTGGTCAACACGGCAGTTTAACCGTTTGTGCAGCCCCTTTCTCAGCAAGGAGCAGTCTCATGACAACCCGAATCCTGTACATTAATCCTCTCGGGACGGACATGTACGACGAGTACACCTACAACATCTTGCAGCCCGCCGCCTGCCCCGACACCGAACTCGTGGTTCGCAGCTTGCAGGATGTGCCAAAGACACCCTACCTGCCCCCGGCAGCCTACTTCACAAATCAGCTCCTTCATGCCGTCACCGAGGGCGAGAAAGAAGGGTTCGATGGCATTTCGATCGGCTGCTGCGCCGACCCGGGCGTTGAAGATGCAAAGCGACTCGTCAATATCCCCGTCTCCGGCCCCTTCGAAGCCTTGGCCCACACCGCGCCCGCACTGGGACGCGTAACGATTATCGCCGGCAGAAAAAACGGCGGCTCCTGGAACCACCTGGTCCACAGATACAACATGGCTCCCTGGCTGGCCTCAGTGCGCGAGGCCCATTTCGCCCATCCCGATGCCGACATGGCCATGCGTCTCTTCGAGCAGGATGAGTCGGAGCTGCGTCGTATCGTTGTCGAGGAAATGGATCGCGCCGCACGCGAAGATGGAGTAGATCAGGCCAGGCTCGCCCTGGAAGAAGATGGCGCCGACGCAGTCTTCTTCGCCTGCACGCTCTGGTCGGGACTGCTCGAACCCGTCGCCCGCGCCGTACCTATCACTGTGCTCGACCCCATGATCACGGCGCTTAAGTACATCGAAATGGTTGCTGCCACACGCAGGTACTACAACGAGTATCAGCTCCAGCTCTCGTTTGCCAGGCACGCTCGTTTCCCAGTTTCGTCCGAGGCCGTCCCCTCGTTGAATTAACAGCCCGGCAGTCGTAGGCTTTCGTCAAGACCGGACCGCTTTCGCACCAGCCGAAGACCTTCTTTCGGATACGGAAAACACCAATAGAGGCAATTTCAGGGGCAGCGCAACAGTCTGCCCCTGGCAACCCCTGCATCGAACCACAGGAGAAACAAATGGACCGCTTCGAAGCCAACGTCCGCAAAAACCAGGAACGCTTTCTCGCTGAACTTCAGGAATTCTGCCGCAAGCCGAGCATCATCGCGCAGAATATAGGCATAGATGAGACCGCCGAATGGGTCAGCGACCGGCTGCGCAACGTTGGCTTCGAGTCCAAAGTGATTTCCGTCGAAGGTGGGGCGCCTGTTGTCTACGGCGAAATGGGGTCCGGCGACAAGACTCTCATGATCTACAACCACTACGACGTCCAGCCGCCGGAACCCTTGGACCTGTGGGATTCCGGCCCCTTCGACGCCGAGATCCGTGACGGCCGCGTCTGGGCCCGCGGCGTCTCCGACAACAAGGGGCCCTGGATGGCGCGCGTCCAGGCCATAGAGGCCTACCAGCAGGAAATTGGCGAGCTTCCTTTCCGCATAAAGTGGATTGTTGAAGGGGAAGAGGAGATCGGCAGCCCCAACTTGGGCCGCTTCGTCGAAGAAAATCGCGGCCTCTTGGAAGGCGCCGACGCCTGCCTGTGGGAAGGTGGCCGCAGGGATGGCGCCGGCAGACCCGTCATCTCTCTCGGCATGAAAGGAATTGCCTACCTCGGCCTCTCCGTCAGCGGCGCAAGCAGCGACCTCCACTCCATGAACGCCCCCATCGTCGGCAATCCGGCATGGCGCCTCATCTGGGCCCTCGCCAGCCTCAAAGACGAAAACGAAAACATTACCGTCGACGGCCTCATGGACCACGTAGTTAAGCCCACCGCTGACGAGTTGGAATACATCCAGGGAATCCCCTTCGATGAAGAGCAGAACAAGCAGGACTTCGGCATAAGCTCATTCCTCAAAGGAGCAACCGGCCCCGACATCGTCAAACAACTCCTCTTCGACCCGACCTGCACCATCTGCGGCTTCCTGACCGGCTACACAGGCCCCGGCCTGAAGACCGTCCTCCCCAACCAGGCCTCAACAAAGGTGGACTTCCGGCTGGTCCCCAACCTGAACCCCGAACTGGTACTGCGACTCGTCAGAGAGCACCTCGACCGCCGTGGCTTTACCGACGTCAACGTCGAGCTCCTCGCGCAGCTCTGGCCATACCGGTCGCAGGTTGACCATCCCTGGGTCCAGGCCAGCATCTCAGTGGCCCGCGACATCTTCGGCGCAGAACCTGTCGTCTACCCCTCTTCAGCCGGCGGCGGACCCATGTACCAGCTGTGCGGGACCTTCGGCATCCCCGGCATCTCCGGCGGCGGCGTCGGCAACCCCAATTCGAACCTCCACGCGCCCAACGAAAACATTTACGTCGAAGATTACATGCGCTCCATTCTCTTCACCGGCCACCTGATCAAGGCAATCGGCAGCTTGTAATTGCGGCATGAGGATTTCTGGAGTGGAGGGACTCTCCCGCCTTACATGACAGCAAGCAAGAACGGCAAGCCTTCTTCCAACCGGGTCCGGCCCCTACATGAACAGTGATGCCTCCACCCTGGAAGCCGCCCGTACCCGCAAATGGGTTGCGCTACTGGCCGTTGTCGCCGGAATCCTGGTTCAGGCCCTCAACCAAAGCATAATTCAGGCCGCACTGCCGACCCTCTCCCAAGAGTTGGGAACCAACTTCACCACCATCCAGTGGGTGTTGCTCAGCTTCCAAATCACGCTTGCAGTGGTGATGCTGAGCGTTGGCCGCCTGGCTGACATGTTTGGCAAGAGACGCATCTTCATCGTCGGGAATCTCTTCTTCGGGCTGGCCTCCCTTCTCTGCGCCCTTTCACCCAGCGTCTACTTCCTTATCGGTTTCCGCGTTCTGCAGTCCGCCGGCGCCGCCGTCGTCACCGTCCTCTCAATGGCCATCGTCGCCGAAATATTTCCCGATACCGAAAAGGGGCGTGTACTGGGAATCGCCGCCGGCGCCAACTCCTTCGGACACTTCGTGGGCCCGATACTCGGCGGCTATCTGATCGGCGCCTACGGCTGGCGGATCGCCTTCTTCATGCTTGGTCCCTGCGCCGTACTGGCCGCGCTCATGGCGGCCAGGTACCTCCCCGCCCTGTCGCCCTCCGGCAGGTCCCGGCGCTTCGACATCCTGGGCGCGGCCCTAATCGGCGCGACCATGTGTACGCTTTCTCTCGGCCTCTCCTATGGCCAACTCATCGGTTTCGCCCATATCTATGTCCTCCTCCTCTTTACTGCCAGCGCCGTCGGCTTCGCTGCTTTTCTCTACACCGAACGCCGCGTCGCCCACCCCGTGCTCGACTTCGAACTCTTCCGCAGTCGCCCGTTCACTCTCCACATCGCGCTTGCCGCGCTCGCCGGCATCGCAACCTCCGGCGTCACTTTTCTCCTGCCCTTCTTCATGCAGCTTGCCCTTGGCCTCACCATCCTGCAGGTCGGCTTCGTGATGGCCATCGTCTCCATCGAAATCGCACTAATTGCCCCCACTGCCGGCTATCTCGCCGACCGCCTGGGCGCCCATCGCGTAACCCTCTTGGGACTCGCAACCCTCCTCGTCGGCTTCCTCGTAGCCAGCACCGTCAACGTGGACAACAGCCAGCTTGGCTTCCTCCTGCGCATATTGCCCATGGGCATCGGCATCGGACTGTTCATGAGCCCCAACAGTACCGTCATCATGGGCGCCGCGCCCCCAGCCCGGCTCGGAGTCGCCTCAGGCCTGATCGGCCTGACGCGCATGATCGGTCAAACCACTGGGATCGCTCTGCTGGGGGCCGTCTTTGCCAGCAATGTAGCCCGCTCTGCCGGCATGCCGGTAGACGTGACCGACGCCTCCCCTCTGGCCATCAGCCAGGCCTATCGACTGCAATTCTATATCGTAGCTGTTGTTATCGGGGCTACGCTACTCTGGTCGCTGAAGTCCAAAACTGAACAACCGGCCTAAACTCGCCAGAATTCAGTCATGTTGTGCTGCGGCAACCCGGCCCCCAACGTACCGCTCTTGCCCGGCCTGGAGTAGCGGTCGAAGTGCCGTTTAATCGATCGGGAGAGTTCAATCCGTACGGCCTGGTACGAGGCGCTGTCAATGAGATTGCGGCGCTCTCTTGGATCGTTCTCTAGGTCGAAGAGTCCGTCGGGCCCGCTCGGATGCCGCTGGACCAGCTTATGTCGACGCGTCCGCGCCATGCGCACCGTTCCATACTCGCCAAACTGAACATCCCGCCAGGACGCGTCCCCTTGCTGGTCAACGAAAAGCGGCAGCATGCTTCGGCCCGCGTAATTACCGCCAGGGGGTAGCTTCGCTTGTCCCGCTTCCGCCAGTGTCTGAAACAGGTCCAGGTGATCTACCAGTTCCCGGCACCGCATTCCCGCCCGCAAGACGCCCGGCCATTTCACTATCATAGGCACGCGTATCGACTCCTCCACCATGTTCAATGGCCGCGTCCCGTTCCCCTTGCCCCATATACCGTGATGTCCGCAGTTCAGCCCGTGGTCCGACGTGTACACGACCAGCGAATTGTCCAACTTGCCTGCCCCGTCAACTGCACCCACCAGCCGCCCGACAATCTCGTCAACATGACTGACCGCGGCATAGTACTGGGCCTGCGCCTCCCGCTCGCGACGCCGGTCCACGCTCCGCGACTCCAACGCCTGTTCACCAAACGGATAGGACTCGGCCACAGGAATGTCGCCAAATGTAGCGTCGCGATACAAGGTCGCCAGCCGTTCCGGATGTCCACTCCAGGGCCCGTGTGTAGCCGTCAGGCCGACGAGAAGAAAAAACGGTCTCTCATCCTCCGCATTGACAAACCTCGTAGCCTGTTCAGCAATGATCTCATCAGTGTTACCGCAAAAAACCTCCATCCGTCCCTGATTGCAGAACTCTCTTGTCCCCTCGTGTAACAGCGGGTAGGAGCTTCCCACACTGAACCAGGAATCGATTCCCGGAGCCGGCTCGTCTTCATTCCCCATGTGCCACTTGCCGGCAAACCCCGTTCGGTAACCTGCCTCCTGCAGCAGTTGCGGCAGAGTCCTTTCCCCCGCCAGCCACGGCCCCCGGTCAAACGCCATCGCAATGTAATCGTGGACCCCGTGCTGCGAAGGCGTCAATCCCGTCAGCAGCGAAGCGCGCGCCGGCGAGCAGACCGGCGTCGGCGTAAACGCGTTCTCCATCACCACACCCAATGCCGCCAACCGGTCTAGATTAGGTGTGACCAACTCCCTAATGCCGTAAAGCCCACTCGCCCACTGCCCGTGATCGTCAGTGACGAACAGGAGAATGTTCGGCTGTGTTAGCGTGGTTGCCATGCCTCTTCAATCCGCAATCCCCCCGTAGGGGCACCCCTTGTGGGTGCCCTCGCGTTTTCCCCAGTCCAGCACAGAACAGGCAGCGCCTTAAGTGACGTACGCGGCCTGACCGGTGTATAATCCCACCGGCGCGCAGCAGCCTTCTTGGTATGCGGTCAGGCCAACCTGCCTCTCCCGAAGGAGAACTTTCGAATGTCGGAAAACCGAAAGCCCCGACGCATCCTGTCCCCCAGCCAAGCTTGCCATGGACTCCTCCTGTGCCTGGCCACCCTATTCCTTGTCGCCTGCCAGGTCGCGATTCCGCCGCTGGAAACACCGGCGCCCCCAGCAGTAGCCGACGAAAGCCCCACTCCAATCGAAGCTGAATCAGAATCTTCCGAAGTGAGCGTACCTGCTTCACCCGGCCTGATCCAACTGCTCGACCCCCTAGACGAGCCGGAATACTACTGCGTAGACGTACCCGGCTTCGGCCGTTCCCTCAACCTGCAGGGAGCCCTCACCGCGCACACCTGCAAACCCCGCGCCGACGATGAGATGTTTAACTTCAATTTTCCATCCGCGGGACACATTTCCATGCCCGCGTATGATCTTTGTGTGGAAGCAAGTGGGGAAGAATCAGGATCAACGCTGCAACTGGCAGGCTGTTCCGACGCCAACCTGCAACAGTTCCGGTACCACGAAAACGGTCAGATCCGGCTCGAACAGATAACCGCAGACGGTGAACTGTGTCTGACCGTAGGCCCAGAGCCTGGCGAACCCACCCGCGGCCCCAGTCACCTGCGGCGCACGCTCACCTTGGAGAACTGCAGCCAAGTCGACGAGTCGCGTGCACTCTGGACCGTCGGCTCCCCCAATGTCGCGACGGGAGAGCCGTAAGTCTCAGAGTAGACCGTCAATTTACATACCTGTTTGGCTTTCAGCGGTTGCTAGCCTAAGCCCCCTCAACAGGGAACTGTCCCAGACCGTAGAGGTAAATGTCCGGATCCTCGGGCGCCGTCACGCCGCTCTCTATCAGCGCCTCCATGGCATTTGCCATAACCGGCCCCAAATAGTGAGGACAGCTGAAGTAGAAATCGGCCATTGCATCAGGATTGTCGCCAACCCATTCGTCTCTACCCTCAGCATGATTGGAGATGATACCCACCGAAGCAAGACGGACGCCCGCCTTGCGAAAAACCGGCAATTCATGCGCCAGCGTATGACCCACCACATGCGCCCCCATCTCAGCGTAGACCTGGATCTCCTTCACCGTCTCAAAGCGACCCCAAGCCGTGCAAACATAGATGGCGTCCTTGTACACGCCGGCAAACTTCGGCTCCTTCTTCGCCGCCTGGTAGAGGAGTTCGCTCATGATAGGACAGAACGGGTCCTTGAACCGGGCCGACCGCTTGCGACCGCCAAAGAAGGGCTGGTCGTCATCCGGCCTGAAAAACATCATGTAATCCGTGTTAATCGTGATGCTCCACGGCGGCAGCGGCGCACCCGGCCTGTCCGGCCTCTGTATGCCCCCCACCGATGCCTCGACCATCGCCCACTGGACTCCCGCCTGCTCCAGGATCCAACCCACCTGCTTCGCCGCCAGCCAAGGAGTCCGCGGCCGTGACCCGGGTCCGCCCCCATGGTCCCACATCCCGTGCATGGCCGTTCGCCACACCGGCTGCCCGGCAATGCGTAGCAGCTTGAATGGTGCCGAAGGACCAAAAGGAGTCTCGAAACTCTCAAAGTAGTCGGTAAGTTCAACGTTGGGCATCTCCAGGTCTTCTGGAAAACGCGCGCCCCATGTGCCGGAGCCGCCGATAAGGGCATAGCTGGCCGATGGTATATTGGTCATTTGTCGTCCTTAAGTTACTTGTGAGGATGAAGGCCCGTAGCTGGAGATTCCTGTTCGGTGTCTGCCGTTCAATCGGGCTGAGTTAGTGACTGACTGAAAACTGGTGGCGCTTCAGTCAAACTGGAGGTGCAAACACAGCCGTCCCCATCCGGAATCTGAAGCGTCGACAGCAACGCCAATTCCAACTCCAATGATATTTCAGGAAATACCTTCGTATACAGGTGGTGAATCGTTCCCCGGATGTTGTGTTCAGGCTCTAACCCCTGCGCGTAGTTGCTGACCATGTGGTAGTAAAGCACATGGATGCCCAGGTACCTGGCCAGCAACGGATTCATACAGTCTCCATGCAATGTGGCCACCGTTGGCCGCTCAGGTTGCAGGTCCGATGCGTTCTTCGACACCGCCAGCCAGTGAAGAATGTCGAAATCGGTCTCAAACGTGATCGACTCCGGCACCACCAGCGCCACACGCGTGTCCGCAGGCGGGCGCACACCCCGGATCTGGCCGCTTTCCACAAACGGCGCCAGCTTCGATTCCATGATCCCCTGCAAAGTCGGGCAAAACGGCTGCCCCAGCAGGAAATGCGACTTCGACCACATGCTCTCGAACGGAGTACCCGGCAACCCGCGGTGGACCGGACGCGTCCAAAAACTCCACGGCAGCACGACGTCGCCCGGACGGATCGCCTCCTCACCCTGGCGCCAGTCGGCAATGCCCGAAGTACCTCCCACCAGCATCACCTTGACTCCCGCCTGCCACAACACCCAGAAACTCTTTTCATAATTCAAGTGATAGAGCGAGTCCTCCCCCACCACCTCTCCGTATGACGGGATCCAGAGCACATCGCGTCCGGACGAAGTAACAAAGTGGACCACCAGCGGCGAAAGCCCGTAAGGCGTTTTCAAACGCTCTCGTCTCGCCGCCTGCCAGCCCTGAGCTTCCGCCCGCTCGATTACGCCGTCCACACCATACCCCCAAAGCGGGCTGCCGGTGAAAGAGGCGAACTCAGCCTTGGGCCCATCGTACTCTACGGAGGTATCGACTCTGATTTGCATAAGTGCCAGAATAATCTAAGTTTGTCAGCTAGACAGGATCCGCATCACGAAAGGTCTTGGACCTGCCAGCGGAACAGATACTTCTCAATTGCCTTAACCAGAAGATAGGCCCCCACCGCAAGCGCGCTGGCCACGATCGTAACAGCCCAAACTCTGTCTGCTCGATACTGCGACATCGATTGTACGATCAGATAGCCGAGACCCTTACGGGCAAACAGCCACTCTGCAACGACCGCACCGATTATGCTTCCGGTGAATGCGATCTCATGAGCAGCAATATAGTACGGGAGTGCACTCGGCCAGCGTACCTTCGTAAAAATCTCCCACTGACTGGAGTCCAGAGTCTGCATCCTGTCAAGCAGCACCGGGTCGGCCGATTTCAACCCCTTTGTCACATTAGCCAAAATTGGGAAAAACGTGATCAGGACCACAATTATGATTTTGGGCAGCGGCGTGTCACCGAGAATGATGATCAGAATACTGGCGATCGTCACAAACGGGACGTTCTTGATGACCACCGTCCACGGCAAGGCTAGTGACTCCATCCACGGTAAGTAAAGGAACGAAATCGACAAGGCAATCGCTATCGCATTGGCAACCGCGTATCCGGTCAACGCCTCTACGATCGTAGTCCATGTGTGAGAAGCCAGTAGCTCCCGCTCGGTCCACAACACGTCACCCACCATGTCCGGCGGCGGAAGCAGGAAGGACGGAAAGCCCGTGATCTGTATTGCCAGGACCCACAGGATAGGTACCGAGACTATCATTATGAGATAGGCAAGACGATCGTTCATGAGATTTACCCGGTCGTTAGTGAAGCCAACAGAAACGATTGCTCTTGCCAATATTGCATCTTCTTGGAGTGCGCACCTAGGGTTCCCGACCTGTGTTTCAGTTGCTCAATTCGACGGCTTGGTAGAGCGAAGTGCGCACTCGCGCCACCTCGCGCAGGTAGTCTTCGTCGGTTCGGGAAGCCCTAGAACGCGGCCGCGGCAGCCCGACCTCGATAACTTCCGCAATCCGCCCGGGGCGGGCTGACAACACAACCACTCTGTCGGACAGAATGGTTGCCTCTTCAACACTGTGCGTAACGAAAATGACCGTCTTGGCTGACTTGCTCAGGACGCCGCCCAGCCATTCCCCCATCGCCTCCCGCGTCAACTCGTCCAGCGCACCGAACGGTTCATCCAGCAGCAGAATAGCCGGATTGTGGACAAGCGCGGCGGCAATATTGACCCGCTGCTGCATCCCACCCGAAAGCTGGTGTGGATAGTGGTGGTGAAACTCCCCCAGGCCAAAGTCGGTCAGCAGTTCATCCGGTGACAATGCGCCGTCCAGGCCAGTAATTTCCAATGTCATGCTGACATTGCTCAACGCCGAACGCGATGCCAGCAAGGCCGGGCGCTGAAACGCAACCCCGATCTGGTGTTCGCGGCACGCGTTCCTGGGTGTGTCCCCGTTGACCAGGACCGAGCCGCCGGTCGGTTCCTCCAGCCCGGCTGCAATGCGCAGCATCGTCGTCTTGCCGCAGCCCGACGGGCCGATCAACGTGACAAACTCGCCGTCCTCAACGGTAAGGCTGACCTCCTGTAACGCCACTATATCGCCAAACCTCTTGTTGACTTGCGAAAACTCGATTGTCAATGCAGTTCTCTTCCTCTTGCGCGCCTACTCGCACATAGGTAGTTCCATCTGGTCATACTGGATCAACGACGCCACCTGCCTGTTCCACCGCTCGGCCGACATGTGGCCCAGAGGCACTTCGTCATCCCCGGCTACAAGAGCCTCCTGTAGCTCGTATCTTCGCAGAGCTTGTTCCTTGGTCAACTCCGCATCTACACCGTACCTGACCGCGATCTCGGCGGAGTTTTCGGGGTCCTCAATCACATGCCTGAGCCCCTGAAAGACTGCCGCCAGATAGCGCCGCACCAGGTCGGGGTCTTCTTTCAGCATCGTCCGCCGCACGACCAGAACTTCCGAATAATCGTCCCAGCCCCATTCGCTGAACCGGAACGCCACCCAGTTCATATAGCCTTGCGCTTCCAATAGCCGGGGCTCATTGATCAGCCAGGCTCCCGTGTAGTCCATCTTGCCCTCAATCAATGGCTCCGGCGTATAGCCGGTCACGACGAGCTCAACCTGGTCCGGGGAGATGCCGTGCCTTCCCGAAATGAGGTCGAAGAAGTAGCCTTCACCCTCGTGTACTCCGACCCTCTTGCCAATAAAGTCCTGCGGCGTCAGTTTCTTATCGGACCGCTGGTCCCGGGGCGTATCGTGGTCCAGCCCCAGCCAGATGTATGGGCTGTGTTTGATTATGGCGCCGACGGCAACGATATCTGCCCCTTCGTGACCCGTGAGCAGGCCGGGAATCAGGCTGCCGCCGGCACTGACCGCGAAGTCAACGTCGCCGTCAATCAAAGTCTGCACGTGGCCGATACCCGACCCGCCGCGCAGCAGCTCGGCCTCCAGACAAACATCGTTGAAAAACCCCAGTTCCACCGCGTTGTACCAGGGCGCGCCGCCGTCGTTTAGTATCCAGGACATCCCAACCTTCACCCGGTCCATGCTTTCGCAGTCCATCGTTTCCCAGGCGGCATTGAGGTCGGGCAGGAATTCATTCGTAATGTAATTTTCAGCCGGAAAGCTTTCCTCGACACAGGCCAGCAGCCGCTGGAACTCGGCGTCACCGTCGGCTGGATCCCCCGCGACCGCGCCGGCTCCTCCCTCGATTTCGGGGATGACGACCGGAATAGTGCAGGCGCTCAGAATAAGCAAAAGCAGCATATACAATAAGAAAGAGAGAGAAGCTTTGCGCATTATTTGTTTCCTCTTGAACAGCTTTTCTGTCGGAGGACCTGGAAATGAATTTAGCTGGATAGTGGATTGAAGCGGCGGTCCGCTTGGAAAGCGTCCCTCAGAGAAGTACCTGAGAAATCGAGAAAGGCCAAGGACAAGAGCACGGCCCTTGCCCTCAGCTTTACTTACGAACGTTAACCCTCATATGCGAAATCTATCGGCTGGCAAGCGCTACTCCGGGGCCTGCGGAAAGCACCCGTTGGAGCAGCGTTGTAGCACTTCGCACCGACTATTCGCAGGCCTCCAGCTGAAGCTGGTCGTACTGGATCATCGAGGCCACCTGCGTATTCCAGCGTCCAGCCGACATGTGGGACACGGGCAGATCGTCGCTTCCGAGCACAAGCGCTTCCTGCAACTCGAATCGGCGCAAGGCCTGCTCCTTGGTAAGCTGCGCGTCAACCCCGTACACAACCGCGATCTCGGCAGATTCATCGGGATTCTCGAGCAGGTAGTTCAGTCCCGCCGTCTGGGCGGCCAGGAACCGCCGCACCAGGTCGGGATTCTCCTCAAAAGTCTCCCGCCGCACGACCGTCACGTCACCGTATCCGTCCCAACCCCAATCGCTGAACCGGAAAGCCACCCAGTTCATGAAACCTTTCTCCTCCAGCAGCCGCGGCTGGTTGACGATCCACGCGCCGATGTAGTCCATCGCCCCAACCAGCACCGGGTCCGGTGTAAATCCGGCTGGCATTAGCTCGACCTGGTCGGCCGGAATGCCATGCTTGTTGGCCATGAACGAGAACAGGTAGTCGTCATTCCCCTGCAGGCCTACTTTCTTTCCTATGAAGTCCTGTGGAGTCAAGACTTTGTCAGAGCGCTGGTCCTGCGGCGTTTCCGGATCGAGACCCAACCAGATATAGGGACTGTGCTTGAGGAATGTACCCACAGCCACGACGTCCGCCGGCGTGGGGCTGGAAACAATCGAAGGTACTCTACTACCGCCTGCCACCACCGCAATATCCACGGCCCCGCCGGCAAGCGTCTGCAGATGGTCCACGCCAGGGCCCCCGGCTACCAACTCGACCTCCAGACACACATCGGCGAAGTACCCCAGCTCGATCGCGTTGTACCAGGGCGCCTCCTCATCGTTCAGCACCCACGGCATCCCGACCTTGATGCTGTCGACGCTGTCGCATTCCATCGGCTCCCAGGTCGCATCTGCAGCTGGCAGAAGTTCATTGGTGAAGTAGCTCTCGGCCGGGAAGTTTTCTTCAACACAGGCCAGTATGCGCTCGAACTCAGCCTCGCTATCAGCGTCGGCTGCCTCGTCCGCCATCGGCTGCTCCTCAGCCGCCATCTGCTCTTCTTCGGCTGCAGGTGCGGCGGGTGCCGGCGCAACACAGGCGCTCAGTATGAGTGCCAGTAAAGCAATCACCATTAGTGAAACAGTCGAGCGATTCATAAAAGGCGTCTCCTTTAGATGGATTTGAACGAATCGATTATGCCGTTGTAAGAGGACTGGTCATTTGACGTGATTCCGACTGTGCAGCTTGTCGCTGCCTTGCCTCCCCAAGTTATGCGGGATAGTCATCGCGGCGGAAGTAAGCCTTGTCGAGCGTGTTTTTCGTGCAGGTCACGTAGGCAGTCACCCAATGAGTGGCATACCCCCTCCGCCACCGGTCCGACTCGTTCCGATGCGATGTATGCAGCGCCTGGCTGTGGTGAAACACCACGCCCCCCTTCTTGACGAGGGCCAGCGACTCCTTCTGCAGGTCGATCAGATCCGGCGGCGGCACCAGGTTGTACGGTTCCCCCGGCACCGCTTCATGCGGCAGGATCGGACCTTTGTGAGAGCCGTCAATGTAGCGCAGACAGCCATTCTCCTCTTCTACGTCGTCAAGCGCAATCCACGCCGTGACCACATGGTCGCCGGGATGGCACTGGAAGTAGAAGTTGTCCTGGTGGTACGGTTTGGCAGAGCCGAAATGGGGCGGCTTCATGAAGATCTGGTCGCCCGACAACAGGGGCGAAGCGCCCAGCAGATTCGCCAGCAATGCTGTCAGCCGCTCATCCAAAATAAACGCCTGAAATTCGCTTCTCTTCAGAAACGGCGTGTCGATCTTGCGCGGTGCAATCTCTCCGCCTTCCGACTTGTCGACCACATATCCGTCACCCTCGCTGCTCAGCTCCTGCTGGCTCAACTCAAGGGCAACCTCGGCAATCCGGTCCGTCTCCTCACGGCTGAAGACCCCCTCCTCCACTGCCCATCCCTTTTCCCAATAATGACGGTATGTCTCTGAACGCATGCCGGCCTCCTCTGGAAGATGGACGCAATTGAATATTTGGATATCGCTCTCGTGGCCACAATTATGCCATAACTGAACAGTCTTCGCCTGATCTGGCCGCACACGATAACCCAACCCTTGCTCTCGTCCGCCCAGCGCCCCCCTTGCCGCGATTGCCCTACCCCGATGACCACCCCTTGACTACCAGGAACGCACGCCCAGACCAGTGGCGCAGGGTGCCGTCAAATACTGGGGTGAGCTCTCGTAACTCTCTGGCAGCGACAAAACCATGGCAATTCCGAGATCAACTCTGAAGGAGGGGAATCGAAGTCTCTAAGCCCTCGCCGCCAGCCCCTGACCCCTGCAGCTCTGGGCGGTCGGGCCTATTCGGCCCTCCCTTGTGGGGGGGGGCCCGCCCCGCCCCCCCCCCCCCCCAAAAAGACCCGGGGGGCGGGGGTGG
>JAJEDI010000071.1 GCA_022821585.1 Caldilineaceae bacterium | reverse complement strand
CGCAGCAGCACCAACTTTCTTGTCAATCTCATCGCCGGCCTGATTGCCTACACTTGGCAACCCCAAAAGCCGTCTCTTCATCTCCCCGAAAATGAGTTGGCACTATTGCCAACCACTATCTAACTCCGAACTCAGGTTAGTCAGTTTTTAGTTTTTAGTGGTTGGTTTGGGGCGTTGCGGGTGGTTGGAGTTTGTGGTGGGTTGGAAATGGGCGTATAACGGGGAATGAGTTTTTGAACCATGAGCGGACAGGACAGCCCAGGAACTGGAGGAAGCGGGTAATGAAGATTACGGATATGACGGTTGAGCGGTACGCGTGGCCGCGGCCGAAGCCGATCAGCAACGGGAAGTACACCTATGTGGATGTGAGCCTGAACCTGGTGCACATTTACACGGATGAAGGCGTGACGGGCGTGGGATGGGGAGGGGGTACGGCGTCGGGGCAGGGGAGCGATCTGACGACGACGCTGATCGACTACTTCAAGCCGGTTGTGGTGGGGGAGAATCCGTTCAACTACCGGCGCATCTGGGAGGATATGTGGCTGCCCAAGCTGGTTGGGCGGCGGGGGCTGTCGACGCGGGTGATCAGCGCCATCGATATTGCGCTGTGGGACCTGATTGGCAAGGCGGTGGGGCGGCCTGTTTACCAGCTGCTGGGCGGCTACCGGGACAGCATTCCAGCTTACATCGCGGGCGGCTATTACGAGGAGGGCAAGGGTCTGCGGGAGCTGGCGGAGGAGATGGAGGAGAACCTGACGCTGGGGGCGAAGGCGATCAAGATGAAGGTCGGCGGGGTGCCGATCAACGAGGACGTGGAACGGGTGCGGGTGGTGCGGGAGACGATCGGGCCGGATGTAAAACTGCTGGTTGACGCAAACAACGCGTACAAGGCGCACGAGGCGATCGAGATGGCGCGCAAGATGGAGAAGTATGAACCGTTCTGGTTCGAGGAGCCGGTGGCGCCTGACGACTACAGGGGGCACGCGCGGGTGGCGAGAGCGACGACAGTTCCGATAGCAACCGGGGAGAACGAGTACACTCGCTATGGTTTCCGGGACCTGATCGAGCGTGAAGGGGCGGCGATAATCAATGCGGATGCGCAGATTCTGGGTGGCATCACGGAGTTCATGCAGGTGGCGGCGCTGACGTCGGCGGAGGACCTGGTGATCGCTCCGCACGGTGCGCAGGAGGTGCATGTCCACCTTGTATGCGCCATCAATAACGGGCTGATCCTGGAGTTTTACCGGGAGACGGTGGACCCGCTGCGCATGCAGATTTTCGAGGAGACTATGAAGCTGGACGCGGACGGCAATGTGGATGCGCCGGACCGTCCGGGGCTGGGGATCACGCCGAATTACGAACTGCTGAAGAAGTACAGGGTAGGGTGATCGGGTGAGGTTGCTGGGGGGCCAGTGTAAGTCAGGTGCTGCGGCCTGGCGCAGGACCAAGTCTTATCAGACCGGCATGGTCCATTTCAATGCCGGAGAGTTCTGTGCGGTGGGCAAGGAGCTTTACGGGATGATACAGGTACAGCCAGTGCGGGTTCGCGTTAAGCCAGGACAGACAACGGCTGTAGGCTTCCCTCCTCTCGCTGTTGTCAACAGACAGATGGGCGGCATCCATTAGTTTGTCGGCCTTGCTGTCCGCAACGCCTTGCCACCAGAGTCCCTGCGTCTGGCTGGAGATTTTCTCCTGCAGCACGCGGTAGGTGCTTAACGGGCTTGAATCGAACAGCGCCATGTGGCCGATGCGTTTGCGGCTCGTGTCCTGGGCATATTTGGGGCGGTCCGTCTCTTCTTCGATGCGGACAGGGATGCCGATGCGGGCGAGTTGCTCCTTGATCAGCGCTGCCACTTGCGGTGCGCGATCGGGGATGACGAGAGGCGTGCGCAGGAGCAGCTCGTCCGGCATATCACAGGTGTCAAATAGGTCCTTGGCGCGCTCGGGATCGTAGCCGTGCGGACGCAGGGCGTCGGAGAAGCCGAAGTGAAACGGGCTGACGACGGTCGCCGCAGGCTCGGCAAGTCCAGGCCAGACGCTGTCGATGATTTCGTTTACGTCAACCGCCAGATTGATCGCCAGACGGGCTTCCGGCTGGGAAAAAGGGATTTCATAGCCGTTGAGGAAGCCGGTCACGGACAGTGTGTTTGTGGACTTGCGCCACGTCAGTCCGTCGTTTTGGGGAAGGGACGGCAGCAGTTCAAGTCCGGTGGCCAGATCTACCTGGCCTTGAATCAGTGCGTCGTACCGTTCTGGGACTGACGCTATCTGCGAAACAGTAAGTTCAGAGAACTGCGAATCATGGCCGGGTCCGTCCACGCTTGACAGCCGGAGCAGTTCGCCCTCCACGTACTCTTCGAGCATGAATGGACCGGTCCCTAATGGAGGGTCGGATGGGCCGGTCTGCTTCCCCACGTAGACTGCGGCGAAGATGTCGGCCAGGTCGCCCGTTGGAGAGGAACTTTCGACCTGCAGCTGCGTTTTTCCTACGGGCTCAAAACTCAGTGGTTCAAAGTAGGGAGAATAGACGCCTCCCATTCCAAATGAGCCGCCTGCTCCCCGCATCCGTTCCAGGCTTTGCACGACGTGCTCACTCGTGCAGGGTGAGCCATCATGGAAGCGGGCGTCATCACGCAATGTTAGCAGCCACAGTCGGCCGTCGTTTCGGACTTCGTAAGAGGCGATCAACCCCGGCGTGACGCGTCCGCCGCGCCAATGCATGAGCGGTTCGTACACCAGTGCAAGGATGGTCTGCAGGTCGGGCTGATCGGTGGTGAATTCCGGCTGAAGCAGGTTCACTTGCGATTGGGCCATTCGCAACTCATTCACCTTGGCGCCTCCTCTGATTGTCCAGTTGCTTGCACGGCGAGAGTCCTGCTATCGGGATGGCGAATCGCGGGTTGTAAAGCTGGACGCCAACATTGGATTCAGGTCTGCAATTTGGGATCGAGTCTGTCGCGCAGCCAGTCGCCGACGATGTTGATAGAGAGGACGGCTGTCATTATGGCGAGGCCGGGAATGGTTGCCACCCACCAGGCGACGGCCAGGTAGTTCTTGCCTTCGGCCAGCATCAGGCCCCAGGATGAATAGTCGAGGCCGCCCGGTCCCAGGCCGAGAAAACTCAGTGCGGCTTCGGCGATGACCATTTTGGCAAACTCAAAAGAGGTGAGGACGATCAGCGGCGCGGCGACGTTGGGGAAGATATGCCTGAGCATGATGCGCGCATCGCCGGCCCCGATCGCCTTGACCGCCTCGACATATTCGACCTCTTTGAGGACGAAGACTTTCGAGCGAACGACCCTGACATAGGCCGGCCACCCTCCAATTGCGAGGACGATGATCATGTTGACAAGGCTGGGGCCCAGTACAGCGATCACGGAGATAGCCAGCAGTATGAATGGGAAAGCAAGTTGCACATTGACGAACCAGTTTACGATATCGTCAAACATGCCGCCGTAGTAGCCACTCAAGACACCCAGCACAGTGCCGATCAGGACTGAGATGAGGACAGCTATTGTGCCGACACTGAGAGAGATCCTTGTGCCGAAGACCAGCCGGGTCAAGATATCGCGTCCCAGGTGGTCGGTCCCAAGAGAGTGACCGGGCGTGAGGGGAGGCAGAAATCTTTTGGCGAGTTCCTGATGGTCAGGCGTGTAGGGCGCGACGTTCGGTGCAAATGCAGCCAGACCGATCATGATGACGATCACCGCCGCAAACGGGATCATGCCTCTGTCACCGGCTCTAACTTTCATCGCCCAGCTACTCAGCTCAGGTTGACTCTGGGGTTGAGGAATGCGTACGACAGATCGACCAGAAAGTTGATTATCACATAGATTGAGGCCACGACCAGGACCGCAGCCTGAACGACCGGATAGTCACGACCGTAGATCGCATTTACGGAGAGGCGGCCAATTCCGGGCCAGGCAAAGATGGTCTCGGTGATGACCGAACCGGCCAGGAGAGCGCCCAGGTCGAGGCCGATCAGCGTCACAAGGGGAATGACGGCATTGCGAAAGGCGTGGCGCCAGAGAACGACGCGTGCGGACATGCCCTTGGCCCTGGCGGTCATGATGTACTCGGCCTGCAGGACTTCCAATAGCTCCGATCGAAGCAGCCGGGCGGTGCGGGCCATATTGAACATGCCCAATGTGATTCCGGGCAGAATGAGGCTGCGCCACCCGGCGCGCGTGCCTGTGGCAGGCAACACGCCAAGATTCACAGCAAACACGAGAATCAAGAGGATGCCGAGCCAGAACACGGGCATACTCTGACCAATGAGCGCCGCGCCCATCACCGTGCGATCGATCCAAGTGTTGCGCTTAACTGCTGCCAGCACACCGAACGGAAGTGCGACGATGAGAGAAAAGGCGAGGGCGGTAAGCGCCAGTCTTGCGGTTGCCGGCACGCGTTCCAGTGCAAGATGCAGGGCGTTTTCGCCACTGCGCAGTGACTTTCCGAAGTCCCCGCGCAGAACGCCGGAAAGGAAGTTCCAATACTGTACGGGAAGAGGGCGATCTAGGCCGTGCAGCTTGCGTATCGCCTCCAGTTCCTCGGCGGTCGTGTCGATGGGTGCGAGCAGGCGAATCGGATCGCCGCTCAGGTGCATGAGGCCGAAAACGACGATGGAGACGCCCAAGAGAATGGTCAGTGACTGCCATGCCCGTCGAATGACATAGGACCAGAAATTGCTCAAGGGCTGCGTTCCTCAGTCCAGCGTTGGACATCGATGAAATTGAACCGACCAAGTTTGATGGTGGGGGCGACTACACAGGTTGGAAACCACAGCTCGTCGGTAAACTGAACTTTTCGCTCTTTGGATATACCCTCGACCGTCTGGAAGGCCGAGAACATCCGGTCCATCCAGCGGAAGTTGCGAATGGGGCCGGAGATGCGGCCGTTCTCGACCAGGAAGAGTCCGTCGCGAGTGGTGCCGGCCATGTGCCCCTCTTTGCCCGACAGAGGCGAGACGAAACCGTGGAACCGGCTCACCAGCACGCCGTATTCGGTGGACTCGATCAGGTCGGAGACGGAACTTTGGCCGCTCTCTATCACGAGGTGTTGCGGCGAAGGACCGAACTCATTTGCGGGCATCTGCGCGTGGCCGGTGGGCGCGCGGCCGAAGCTGGCGGCGCTGGTAAGGTCGTGCGCAATGCCCTTTGCGACGCCATTGACGATGAGGTCGAGGCGCTGCTTGTCAACGCCTTCGTAGTCGAACGGCATTGGCGGAAGGCCGTCGGTCATCATCTCATCGTAGACGGTAATTGTATCTGCAGTGATCCGCCGACCCAGATTGTCAAAGACGATGTTGTCACGATTGCCGGCAGATTGCGCACCCCAGACGCCCAGGCTTCTGAAATTCAGGTGGAAGAACAGCTGCGCGACTGCAGGCGGCTCGAGAATGGCGGTCATGGGTCGGGCTTCAATCAGCCTGGGGCGGCGGCCCATCAGACATTTGACGGCAGCCTGCCTGGCCTGATCTTCGGCATCCAGCGCCTCAATGTCGCGGCCTATCCAGGAATTGTAGCCCGAGGCGTTGTTGGCGGCGTCCAGCGCCACGGCCACCAAGGCGACGATCGAGAAGGGAGCGTAACGGCGCAGTCCAGCCGAGTTTCCCACCGCCATTTCCAGCCGCCGTACGCGGACGTTGCCGGCACCGTTCACGCCACAGCTGCGGAAGACGTTGCAGGCTCGATCGACGATGCGGGCCCGGCCTTCGGCTCCGCAACTCGCCGTAGCCGGGTTGTAGGTGACCACGTCCTGGCGTCCATCTTCTGCGACGAAATTTACCGGATAGGCGAAGTCCGGCAGAGCGGCGCTGGGGGAAACGGTGGCGGCTAACTCCTCACTGCGGAGCAACGCTTGCTTCACTGCTTCTTCCGAGAGATCGTTGCCTTTGACGATGACCAGCCGGCCATTCCAGACGGTGCGGACGTAGATCTGGTGATGTGTTTCGGTGACGTTCTGGTGAATGGCGAGGTTGGCGAAACGCGTCAGGTCGGTACTTTCCGCCACGATCAGGACTTCGGTGGCGTCGGCGGGACTCGCTCGCAAGCCGAATTCGATGGCCTCCAGAGCCTGATCTTCGCCGAGAGGCATGTCAGGTCTAGTGTCGGTGCTCATCCGATGCCTCCTCCAACCTTAACTTGCTCGAACCGGGCCGGCGGTCCTCCCTGTCCGGTGGGGATGAACTGCCACGGAAGACCCTTACCACAACTGGAGATACCCACCACCCGGTCCTCGTCGGGGCCGGCGATTCCGCTGCAGTTGCGCCAGAAAGTGGGCGCCTCCCCGTAGATGACCGGGTTTTTCACCATGCCGACGATTTTGCCGCCGCGAATTTGCCACCCGCGTTCGCCCATAAAACTGAAGGTGAGACGCTTGTCGTCAATATCCCCGCCTTTGAAGGTCTCGATGTAGAGTCCATCATCGGTCTCGGAGATGAGCTGCTCGCGTGTCGAGTCCCCGGGAACGAGAGAGAGATTGGTGATGCGCACCATGGGGATGCGATTCCAACTGCTGGCTCGGGCGGTGCCATTGCTGGGTTGCTCCAGTTCCGTGGCGCATTCGCGCGACATCAGGTAGTTTGAGAAAACCCCGCCCTTAATGATGGGAATGCTCTGGGCCTTGACACCCTCATGATCATAGCCATAGGTTGCGACCGCCTTGGGCCGGGTTGCGTCAGCGACCATATTTACCAACTCGGATGCGTACTGGAACTCGCCAAGGTGGTGGACCTGCAGAAAACTGGGCCCGAAGTT
The DNA here is from genome assembly GCA_022821585.1 of Caldilineaceae bacterium. Lineage (GTDB taxonomy): Bacteria > Chloroflexota > Anaerolineae > Caldilineales > Caldilineaceae > Bin5. Next base: position 88,087 of record JAJEDI010000071.1, on the reverse strand, counting down.
GTCCGACTCGTCACCGAGGGCGCGATCCATTTCTATGGGATGGCCCATGGTCTCGTGAAGCACCATGCCGACGAGTGTCGGGTCCAAGATGACGGTTGAGACAGCATCGCTGCAAGGGGGGGCATCCAGCAGCTCGATCGCTTCATGAACCATTGTAGCGGCGGCTTCAACCGGTTTGAGGGCCAGGATCAACTCGAACCCTCCCGTTCCAAAATCGGTATGGCTATAGGGATAGGTCCTGCGAAAGACCTGACCGCGGTCCGAGACGGTAACGGCCAGTCCTGCGCCGGTCAGGGTGATGGTCTGTCCGATTTCGGTACCTTCCGACGTAACCAGCTGCGACGTCTCGCGCCGGAAGTCGAGCTTGGCCTGGGTTTTGGTCACTTTGTCGCTGGCGCCGGCCATGGCCTGCATGATGGCGTGGACCATCTCAACCTTTTCGGCGACAGGCATTTGGAATGGGTCCTGTTCGCAGGGCGTCTCGTGGATGGCTTGAACGGGCGGCTGTTCAGCCAGCCTGACGGTGCGCGTGCGCCGCGGCATAGCGCGGGCGAGCGAGATTGCTTTCCCGACCGTGGCCGACGGCTGCTGTTGGGACAGGTTGTCGCTGGCGAATCCCCACTGGCCGTCAACCAGGACGCGGATTCCGAATCCGCAGGTTGTGAACTCGGAGACGCCGGTAGCGCCGTCCGTACCGTTTATCGCCTGTTGGGACTGATCTACGACGCGGCCTTCGGCATACTGCGCGCCCATGGACAGTGCCATCGATACCAAGTCGCGTGCGAGGTTTATCATCCGGTTAGCTCCGTTCCAGACCTGCTGAATTGTTGTTCAGTTGGGAAAAAGGCCTCCTCCCCACTGAATGCCGGGGAGGAGGCCTTTGCATCAGGCGCCATTCATCGACAGAGGCCCCAGAAGATCAGCGGTCTCCGGTCACGTCGATGGAGGCGTCGATTTTGAGGCGGCCGTCCGGGAATGGTGCGAAGTTCTGGACGCGGTCGTGGACACCCCACAGAATGTATTGCTGGTGCAGAAATACGACCGGTGCATCTTCACGGAAGTATTCGACGGCCTCCTTAACGATTTCGCGACGCGCTTCGACGTCGGTTTCATTGATGGCGGCGTCGGAGAGCTCATCGAACCTGGCGTCAGGATGCTGATCGTTCGGGTGGGTCGAATGCCAGATGGACAGCATGCGGGCGGCGTCGGGCACGGTCATGTAACCGAGTAGGAAGACCGGGCCGCCTTCATGGCTGTACTGCTCCTCGCTGAAGACGCCCCATTCCAGCGTGTCGACCGTGGCATTGATGCCAACGTCCTTCAGCTGTCCGGCCACGGCCTGGGAGATTTCGGCATCCATCATATAGCGACCGCGCGGGCTGACGATGCGCAAGTCAAAGCCATCGGGGTAGCCGGCCTCAGCCAGCAGCTCCTTGGCCTTGTCAGGGTCGTAGGGATAGGCCTCGAGGGCGGCCTGATAGCCCCAGTATTCCTCGGACAGGACTTGCCCTTCGAGCTTCTTGCCGAAGCCGTCAAGGATGTTGGCGATAATCGCATCCTTGTCCACGGCATAGTTGATTGCCTGGCGAACGCGCCGGTCGGTGACGGGCGTGTCGATCTTGGTATTGAACAGCAGGAACACGGAGCGCATGCCAGGGCGGCTGACGACGCTGAGGTCCTCTCGGTTCTCGACTTCCTGCACGGTGGCCGGTTGCAGGTCGGTGGCAATGTCTGCCTCGCCGGCAAGGAGCGTGGCCACTCTGGAGGCGATGTCAGGAACGGTGCGGAAGGTCAGCACATCGATCTCGGGCTCGTCACCCCAGTAGTTCGGATTCTTGCGAAGCGTGATGTGATCGTCCTTGACCCACTCTTCGAGTACGTAGGGCCCAGTGCCAACGGGATTGGAGGCAAAGTGCTCGGAGCCGTGTTCAGTGATGTAGCCCTGCGGCACAATCGGGAACTTGGCGGTGACATAGAGGTCGAAGAGGGGGATGATGCCGTTGGTGTGGAAGTTTACGGTGAGGTCATCGACGATTTCTACGCTGGAGACGTAGCGTGTCTCTCCCTTGCGCATGGAATCGCTCTCAGGCGCCATGACCCGGTCGAAACTGAATTTGACCTGCTCGGCGTTGAGCGGTTCGCCATTGGAGAACTCAACGCCTTCGCGCAACTTGTACTGCCACACGGTGGGCTCGATCTGCTCCCATGAGACCGCCAGATTGGGCTGGAGGGTCATGCTATGGTCGTAGTCAAGCAGTGTCTGCTGAATGTGGTTGCCGACATTCACAATTACCTGGGCGGTGACCCATTGCATGTCCATCGTCCACGGTTCCGTACCTTGGACGATCACCAGCTCCTTCTCCGCTTCCATTGCTTCCTGACCGTCTGCCTGCTGGCCCGCCGCGGAAGGCGCAGGTTGGGCGACGCACCCAACCAGGACCATCGCTGCTATCAAGACATAGACCAGTGGAAACATCGTCTGTTTCTTTAGCATCACTCTCTTGCCTCCTTATGGCTGAATGTGATGAGGTACTCATGCTCAAGAACTATAGGAAGTACGCACCGAGGTACAGTTGGCCTCAAACAGATCCACGCAGTTCCCGCCTACGCGTCTTGCATGTCGTCTGCAGGAAGTTGGTCAATGACAGGTCTTCAGAGCACTACGCGGCCTCATGGAAGGTGACAGCGTTTCAGACAGTGATTGATGAGTCCAATATGGCGAATGCGTGAGTTTTTAGTGGACTTCCGAACTGGGGCAGCCCAGAAAGGGACAAAACCGTTTGCCTTGGCATTGCTTTCACTGCGGAAGGGACGCCTTCCGAAACGGGAAGGGGCACCGAGGCAGAGTCGGCAACGCGAATCGAGACTCGAAGAGAGTGGGAAAGCATGCTGTCAGAGGGAGCGGGGTCTGGTATTCCAGCTGCGTCTCTATGACCCTATTTCCCGGTCGCTCTCCCCTACATTTGGTTGGACTGGAACCAGATGGAGAATCGTACTTCGGGCGTGTATAAATGTAATATAAAAGGTAGACGGGCTGCTGTCAAGGAGGTTTTTTTCGTCAGCCATGGCAGCGTTGAATTTGCGTCGGGCACCTGAAGTGGGCAATCTGCGGTGACCGATTGACGGCATCAGTCTTCGGCAGGCGCGAGGGTTGCCCCTACCGGTGGGCTGCAGGGGGACGGAGAGGGTGGCGCGTTTGGGGGGTGGGCAGGCACGAGGCCTGCCCCTACCGGGACTTGATGGGACTGGCGGGACGCGGGTTGGCGAAACTTTTTCGACTGGGCACCTGTTACGAATGTCGACACCAGGTCGGCGAGGCATGTTGTAGGAGAGGGGGCGTTGCGGGGGCGGAGCCCCCCCACAAGGGAGGGCCGAAAAGGCCCCACCGCCCCGAACAGCAGTAGGTAGTAGTCAATAGTTAGTAGTCAGTGACGGCGCTTATCCTGACGGAATCTGGAATGGGAACTGACCGTGGCTTGGTTGCCTCCAGAGGTATGCAACTGTACACCCCCATTTTGGGATGCACCCCTCTTTCGCCACTCCGTTTGTTGATGATATGTTGTTGTACACTATAATGAAACCCGAAATTGGTAGATACAGTGAGCGAATCTGAATCCTGGCATGGACACTCCCGATAGAACAGTACACTTGATCGAGAAGGGCGGGGTGGTACCGGTGGTGCGGCTGCCGGACCTGGCGGGGGCCGTGGATTTGGCGCGGGCGCTGCTGGACGGGGGGGTGACGGCGTTCGAGTTGACGATGACGAGCCCGGGGGCGTTGGATGCGTTAACGCTGCTGCGGGAGCGCGTACCCGCTTTCGCTCAGGGCGAGGCGGCGCTGGGCATGGGCTCTGTGCTGAACCGGAAGATGGCGGCGGAGGCGGTCGCCCGGGGCGCGCATTTTGTGGTGGCGCCGACGCTGGACCTGCCCACGGTGAACTATTGCGCCGGGCTGGGCGTGCCGGTCATGCCGGGGGCGTTCACGCCGACGGAGGTGCAGACGGCGTGGCGGGCGGGCGCAGCGGTGGTGAAGGTCTTTCCGGCGACCAAGCTGGGGCCGGGATACTTCCAGGACATACTGGCACCGCTGCCGCACCTGAAGCTGATGCCCACGGGCGGAGTTGACCTGGAGAACGCGGGCAGTTTTGTGCGTGCGGGCGCGGTGGCGGTGGGGGTCGGCAGTGCGCTGGTGCGCAAGGATTGGGTGGCGGACGGCAACTGGCAGGCGATAACGGAGCAGGCTGGCAGGTTTGTGGAAGCCGTAGGGGAGGCGCGGGCGGAGAGATGAGCGGGTATGACGTAGTCACTCTGGGCGAGACGCTGCTGCGCATGGCGCCGCCGGGCCAGTTGCGCATTGAGCAGGCCGCATTTTTTGAGCTGGAGGCAGGCGGCACAGAATCGAACACGGCGGTAGCGCTGGCCCGACTGGGTGTGAAGACGACGTGGATATCGCGCATGCCGGAGAATGCCCTGGGGCGGCGGATCGTGCGCACGCTGATGGGACACGGCGTGGACACGTCGCACGTGGTCTGGGCTGAGGGCGAGCGGTTGGGGACTTTTTTTGTGGAGTTCGGCGACGGCGCCCGGGCCACTTCGATCATCTACGACCGGGCCGATTCGGCGGCGAGCCGCATGACAGCGGATGAACTGCCGGAGGCTCTTTTCAGCGAGACGGGCGGGCGGCATCTGCATCTGACGGGCATCACGCTTGCGATCAGCGACAGTTCGGCGGCGACGGCCAAGCGGGCCTTGGAGCTTGCGCAGGCGGCTGGATGGAGCGTGAGCTTCGATTTCAACTACCGGTCCAAGCTGTGGACGCCTGAGGCGTCGCGGCGGGGATGCCACCCCTTTGCCGAGGCTGCAGACATTGTATTTGTGCCGATTCGCGATGCGCAGGCCCACTACGGTCTGCCTGAAGAGGTCACGCCCGAGGAAGCGCTGTCGGCGCTGGCAAAAATGTTTCCGCAGGCGACGGTGATCCTCACGTTGGGCGGGGACGGTTCGATCGCGGCGGTACCTGGGCAGACGCCGATGCGCCAGCCGGTATTTCCTGGCGGCGGAACGATTGGGCGCATCGGCGCGGGGGACGCTTTCACAGCCGGCGTTCTCTACCGATACCTGCACCATGAAAGAAGGGCGTGGCTGGCCGACGGGCTGAAGTGGGGCGCGGCGGCGGCGGGGATGAAGTTTACGATTCCCGGCGACATGGGCGTGTTTGAAAGGGAGGAGGTGGCCGCGCTGGTGGAAAGCGGCGGCTATTCGGATGAAGTAAACCGTTAAAGGGCCCGAGCGCGAGAGGCCGGGCGAGTGCTGGCAAATCGCGTGTATCTTCAGGTGTCTCCTTTCGGGCCGGGCCGCATCCTGCTATTGGCAGACAGGACCAGCGGTTGGCAGAGCCTCCTCATTGCAGGTACGGGCCACGGATGGCGGACAACAGATCCCTGGAAAACTACTATCAGATATTGGGCGTACAGCCGAATGCTTCGCAGGAGGTGCTCGACGCGGCCTACCGGCGCCAGGTGCGTCTACATACGGGTGAGTATCTGAACGATGCCTCCCTGATCGCGGGGCCGGAGCCGCCGGACCCTATTCTGGCCAAGGTAGATGAGGCGTACCGGCTGCTTTCCAATCCTCTGAAACGCTGGACGCACGACGAGGAGCTGAGGGAAGCGCAGCTCGTTCACCTGAGTGAGGCGGACCTGGAGCTTGCGCGCAAACGGATCGAACCTCCGGACGCGTGGCTGTCGTACCAGCGCCTGGAGAACGGTTCAATCTATATTCGCGTGGGCTGGGCGCAGGATTTCACGGCGATACGCGATGCGGTCAATGCGGCCATACCGGAATCGGGGCGCGCGTACAATGCCAGGCTGAATGAGTGGCGCGTCGACCCAAGATACGAATCCGAGCTGGAGGCGATATTCTCGAACTTCAGGCGGGCGGATGTACAGAGGCCGCCGCGTTTGGCGGGGCCGACATACCAGGGTCCCTCTCACATACCGGCCCCGAAACATGTCCCCCAGGCGTGGAGGGGCTGGCCGTTTGTGGTCATCGGTGGGCTCATTTTCGGAATCATCGGCGCGGTCCTGTTCCCGGCCAACCGGGGGGAGCCTGTCTCTGCGGGGGCAACGGCGACCGCACTGGCCCTGATCAGTTCCTACGAACCCCTGGAGAGCAACTTTGACACCGTCACCACGGGGACGCACTCCGGGCTTATGGGTACTCTGCTGCATCCTTCGGTAAATCTGCGTGAACGGCCAGAAGCGGCAGGACCCGTACTGCAGCTGCTTGGAAACGACCAGACGTACCGAGTAATCGGCAGGCTGGAGGACAACAGCTGGTACGTTGCGACAACCGGCGATTCCACAGGCTGGATTGCGGCGTGGACCATTGAATTAGATGGAGAACCGGAGAGCCTGCCCGTCTTCAGTGCAGGTGATATCCTGCCGGAGGCGAAAGAAGAAGGCGGGACGGATGAAGTCACTGAATGAAGTGTAGCCTGCACTGCCTGCAAAGACGGTCTGCCGTTCATCCAACAGTGCAGGAACGGCTGAAGATCGCTGCTTTTGTATTCGCGGCGAAGTGGATAGAATAGATAAATAGTGGCAGGATTAGAGAGAGAGGAGTTGACAGAGAGAACGAATCTCCGATTCCTCTCTTCTTTTTTTCTCTTCGAAACGTAAGCAGAAGCTTAAGAAATGCGTAGCTCGGACAGAAAACCTGGATGGTTCAGCCGTCTTCGCGGTGCAAGCGGGCGCCTCAGTCTGCTGTCGCGTACGGCGGTATTGGGCGCTTTGATCGCGGCAGGCTTCACTGGATATCACTTGTCCCGCGCCGGTTCGACGGCAGACCAGGCCGTGGCACTGGCTCAGCAGGAAGGGGAGGGGAGCGCGGCTACTGCGACACCCGAGGCAACGCCGGACAGCGCCCGGCAAGCAGTGAAAGGGACAACTCAAACCAGTGTAAAGGGGCGGAGCGACGCTGCGGCACCGGTTGCTGACGCGGGATTCACCCGGCCCTACACAGTCCGCGATGCCCTGGCCTACGTTTACACGGCAAGAATCGGCGAATACTGGTCCCTGATTGCATACAGGTTCGATGTGGCAGAGGATCTGTTGAAGGAGGCCAATCGGGAACTGTGGCACCTGCGAGGGGAAGAGATTCGTGCGGGCGACCAGCTGGCAATCCCCGGCCTCGGCGCGGGCGCCGAAGTGCAGCCGGTCGTGCACGAAGTGAGGGAAGGTGAAACGTGGGAGCGAATTGCCGGAAAGTACTCCGTCACGTACCTGGACCTGCTCCTGGACAACTTCAGCCTGTGGGCACTGCGCGGTGTTGAGATTCGGGACGGCGACGAAATTACGATCCGGCATTTGCCGGGGGACGTACGCAACGTGGGTGCATCCCGCGGTTGGGCCGGCGGTCCACCCGTTCTTTCATCCTCCAATGTCGCGGCGAGAGAGAAGGGGGCCGGGGCACAGACCGGCTCCAAGATGCAGGGAAAGTATACCGTTCAGCCTGGAGACACGTGGGAAAGCATTGCGGCGGAAACAGGTATTAACGTGGAGGCGCTGAAGGAGGTTAACTCCAAGTTCAGCGAACGGGCGCTGCGGTCCGGCGACGTGCTGCGCATCTCGTGGATATTGCATGTGGCCCTGATGATCCGACAGGTTGAGGGAAACGGCGTCAGGAGTGCGTCTGAATTGAGGAGTCTTTCTGAAGAGGAGCGCGCTGCCCTGGCAGCGCGGGGACTGACGGTGTACAAGGAGCAGTACTGCGGCGTCTGTCACGAGCTTGAAAGCGCGGGGACGCGAGGCATATTCGGGCCCACGCACGGTGAAATGGTCGAAATGGCAGCGGCCAGACTCGAGGACCCCGCTTACAGCGGGGAGGCGACCGACGTTTACACGTACCTGTACGAAAGCATCATCGAACCGGACAAGTACTTTGTCGAGGGCTATGCAATGAGTCCGCACAAGATGCCGTCATTCCGCCATATACCCGAAGAGGAACTGGAAGCGTTGATCGTCTTCCTTGCGGGCGAGTAGTCGCTTAGAAACGCTCGCGTAGCGGTTGTACCGTCCGGCGGGTTTCCTGTTCGAAATGCGTACGCGCACCCCAGAGTAGTCTGTGTCACCAGGGCGCGGCGAGGGGGAGGAGGAGTCAGTTGAAAACTATCCGATTTTTCGTCAACAGCATTCTAGCGCTGGCAGTTGCGTCGGCGCTGTGGACCGCGTCGGACAGCGCGATGGCACAGGAACGGGAAAGCGGCGGCACGATCATCGTGGACGGCTTGAACGGGCCCCAGGGTGTGCTGGCTATCGATGACGGCAGTGTCTGGGTCATTGACGTAGGTCTGGGCGGCGACGAGGAGGTCGAGGTGGGGGGCCTTGATCCCAATACGAATGAAATCATCAGGGCGACCTATGGGAATACGTCGCGGGTCATGCGCGTAATCCCTGGCGGCCAGCCGCAGCTGGTGGCGACATTGCCATCGATCTTTCTGGGCAGCGACATAGTCGGGGGGGCCCGCCTGGCGCTCCTGAACAACGAAATGTACGCCACGGCGGGCGTCTGGCAGGGCGTGGCCAGCGAGGAGGCGTTGCCGGACACGGCGGCGGTATTGCGTGTGTTGCAGGGCTCCGTACTGGAGGTCGTGCCGTTGTGGAAGCTGGAAAAGGAGCTCAATCCGGACGGCCACGTTCTGGAGTCTCATCCCTATGGGTTGACCGCCGGCCCTGACGGTCTCCTTTACGTGGCGGAGGCGGGTGCGAATACGCTGGTGCAGGTGGACGTAGTCAGCCAGACCGCCAAGGTAATTGCCGTATTTGATGGAATCCCCGGCCCGCTGCCGAACCCCTATCGGGGGGGCGCACTGGAGTCGGACCCGGTGCCGACTGGCGTAACTTTTGGGGCGGACGGCCGGATCTACGTATCGCTGCTTCCCGGCTTTCCCTTCCTGCCCGGTTCGGCGAAGGTTGTCGTGGTCGATCCGGTCACGGGCGGCGTTGAGGATTACGCCACCGATCTGACGATGTTGACGGATCTACGCACCGGTCCGGACGGAGAGCTGTATGCCGTGCGCTTCGGCATATTCACGGACGAAGGCCCAATCCCCAACAGCGGGGCGGTGATCCGCGTGGGCGAGGGGGAGACTTCGCAGAATGTAATCACCGGGCTGCCTTTCCCGACGTCGGTCGACTTTGATATCAACGGGAATGCGTTTGTGACCATCAACGGCGCCAGCGTTGGGGAACCCGGACGCGGCAAGGTGATCCGCTTTGAAGGGGTAGCCGTGCAGGGCGCGCCCTCGATTCGCTTTGTAGAGAGCGCGACAGTAAGCCAACAGGAGCCGGAATTCGTGACCGGCTGCAGTAGCCTGCCCAGCCACGAAGCGGTGAATGCTGCATTGGAGAGAGTTGTGGCCGACGGCAACAACGGCGGTCTGGGCAATCATATGTGGGCGACGGTTGTTGACCGCGACGGGGTCGTGTGTGTCGTAACATTTTCCGGCGCCAACAGGGGTTCGCAGTGGCCGGGCGGCCGGGTTCTTTCGGTCCAGAAGGCAAATGCGGCCAACGCGTTCAGTCTGACCAGCCTTGCCTTCTCTACGAGCAACCTCTATGCGGCGACGCAGCCGGGAGGGAATCTGTATGGGTTGCACGGCAGCAGTCCGCTGGACACGGCGAGCGCCTACGCGGGGCCTGCAAGCGACTATGGTCAAGCGGGCGACCCGCTGGTGGGAGAGAAGCCGGGCGGCTGGAGCCGTTCAGGAGGCGGGCTTGCCCTCTATAACGCGAGCGGCAGCCTGGTGGGGGCGGTCGGTATCGGTGGAGACACACCGTGCGCCGACCATATCGTCGCCTGGAAGGTGCGCGATGCACTGCAATTAGATTTCATCCCGGCGGGGGTGAGCTCCAGCGCCGACGACAACATCATCTTTGACCTGCAGGCGAATGGTTCAAGCCTCAGCGGCTTTGGTCATCCTCGTTGCGGTTTTGACGAAGAGCGGTTTACAGAGAAGCTGCCGGCTGACTTCCCGATCGGGTCGGCGGAGGTGGCTGGACAGTAGCGCGCAGAGCAGGTTATGGGGGACGATTGAAGGCGCGACAGCTCCGATGTAGCAGGCTGGCGTCGTACCGATTCTGCAGGCTCTTTTGTGTTCAGCGCTATGGCAGGTCGGCGATAAGGTCTTTCAGACTGGCGAATGTTTGGCGCGTGTTTGCGGCCTTGTCCTGCCCTTTGGCCTGCCAGTGCGTTTCAACTGTATAGGTATCGACCGGCTCGTTTTGCACCAGAGTGAGATGGGCATGCCAGTCGGTTCCGCCGGCGCCGATGCGCGCCCAAGCGGTCAGGCCAGTGCCCTCGTCGAGCACAACAGCATCCTTGCAGTGAATATCGACAATGCGGCCTTTCACCTGCTGATAGCCGACTGCCGGGTCTTCGCCGGCGACGAAGGCGTTGGCCGGATCCCAGATAATTTTGAGATTCGACATCTGCACGGCGTCCAGCACGAGCCGCATGTTGCCACCGGTATTGGCGTAAAGAGAGCGGGCATTTTCCAGTGCCAACACCAGCCCTTCGTCCTGTAACCGCTGGCAGGCGATGCGGATGCCTTTAGCGATCTTGGCCAGAGTTTCCTCGTCGATACCGCCACCGTCCGGGGAGCGGGGCGAAGGGTTGTCGCCGCCTACATCGCGGGTAAAGCCGAAGGTGCGAATGTTGGGCGCCTTGAATTTATGAGCAATGGTGATGAAGCGTTCCAGCCGATCCATGTGATCTTGAAAGCGAGGATGACTCTCCATCTCGTCCAGGGAGATATCGGCCAGAGAGAATGGCCGGAAAAACATCCCACAGACCAGGTGGGTGCGCAGGCCGTTCTCCGCGATGAGCCGCTGTGCCCAATCCAACTCTGCGTCGGTGAGCTCGTGGACCGGCTTACCCCATAAGTTGTGCAACTCCACGTAGGACATACCCTCTTCGCGGGCGATCGAACAGGCACGCGCAAAGTCCTGATCGATCTCATCGGTAACGACTCCGAATTCGTACCGTTTCATAGCGGACATTTCACTCTCTCAATTGGGATATTCTATAGATGGTTGGTCAACCCAAAGAGCGTGGCCGCGGTTTTGCCGCAGATCTGCTCTTTCTCCTCATCTGAGAGATGGGGATTGGCCAGCACCTCGGCCACAGGGCCGCCGACAGGCCCCATATCGAAGGGATAGTCGCTGCCGATCAGTACATGATCGGCGCCGACCATGTCGACCAAATAGCGCAAGGCCAGAGGGTGAAAGGACATGCAGTCGAAGTAGACCTGTCTCAGATAGTGGCTGGGTTGATGCGGAATGGCGGCGGCACACTCCTGGGCGCGCACCTTGTAGCCGTGATCCATACGCCCTACAACATAAGGAAAGACGCCGCCAGCGTGGGCAAAGATAATTTTCAGATCCGGCCAACGTTCCAGGACGCCGCCGTAAATGACCGATGCAATGGCCAGGCCAGTCTCGGCCACCATGCCCAGCAGATTGTGCAGGTAGTAGTCCTGCATTCGCTCCTCCCCGGCAGGAATATACGGGTGGACGAATACGGGCACGTCCAGTTCGGCAATCGTCTCGAAAAGCGGGAAATAATCGGGATGATTCAGATTTTTTCCAGCTACATTGGAGCCGATCTGAAAGCCATGCAACCCGAGTTCATTGACCGCCCGTTTTGCTTCAGCAACGGAGGCGGCGATGTCCTGCAGCGGGACGGTCGCCAGCCCCAGGAAGCGCTCGGGGTGTTCGGCCACGCGATCGGCGATGCTCTCATTCAAGCGTGATGCCAGTTCGGTGGCGGCGCCGGCCTCTGCCCAGTAAGAAAGCGTGGGGGGCGCAGAGGAGATGGCCGCCATTGAGATTTGCGCGCTGTCCATATCAGCCAGCATCTGCCCGGCGGCGTAGAAATCCGGCGTCAGCGGGTGATCGAAGTTGCCCGGGCAAACCAGATGCTCGCGGCCATCAGCTCGACGTTCGATTTTAGATTGGAGTGTGTTCGGACCGCGGGCCGCGTCCAAAAAGGCTTTGGGAAAGAAGTGGCAATGGACATCGAGGGAGAACATTTCGTCTGATCTCAGCAATAGGATTGTCGACTATGAAACGTGCGCTGCGCCTGCTGCATCTTGCGTTTCAGGCAATATTTTGGCTGTTGAGGAAAGTCAGGCTCTCTTGCGCCAGCGCGTAAGGGCTTTCGGCCAGGGGACGCCAAATACATGTGGCGCCTGCCAGTTCCGGAATGACGGCATTGAAGGACTCCACGACCAGCCAACCGCTGTATTGGACATCTGCCAACGCCTGAAATGTCCCGTTCCAATCCACCTGTCCGCTACCGACAGCGCCGCGATCGTTTTCGCTGCAATGGAAATGTTTGATATGCCTACCGGCGCGGCGGATGGCGTCCGGCGTAGATTTTTCCTCAATGTGCATGTGGAAGGTATCGAGCAGCAGGCCCACGGACGGCTGATCGACCGCATCCATCAGGCGGACGCCATCCTGAACTGTATTGAGCATGAAGGTCTCGAAGCGGTTGAGCGGCTCGAGTGCGAGAGTGACGCCCTCAGCAGCGGCAACAGCGCCGACCTCCTGAAGGGAGCGGGCACAGTTGTCAAATTCCTGACCGGTAAATCCCCGTCCCCGCAGTTCCCCGACAGGCACGGCCATCGGTCCGCACAGGAGGTCCGCGCCCAGGGCTGAGGCGGCGCGCACAACGTTCTGCAACCAGGCCACCCCTTGTGTGCGGCGTTCGTCATCGATGAGACTGAGTCCCGGGGCCATGGCGGTGGAGGCGGTGCAGGCCAGACCACTGTTCAGGCAAGCCTGGCGGATAGCGGTCAAGTCAAGGGCTGCCGGATCGAAGATTGGAAGTTCAACGCCGTGGTAGCCCATTTCGCTGATAAGCGGGAAAAGGGCCATCTCGTCGGCGGTGATCCTACCACTCCACACCATCAGATGAACACCGAGCCGGCGGCTGTTCACAGATCGTCACTATCCTTTCAGCCCGGTAAGGACGATCCCTTCGACGAAGGCCCGTTGTGCGAGAAAGTAGATAATAATGACCGGAAGCACCATCAGCGTGGCGAGGACCATCACGTAGTGGGTCCAATCGAGGCCGCTCTCGAAATGTTGGAGTGCGTTCAGTCCTAAGGCCAGCGTAAACATATCTCGTTTGTGCAGATAGATGAGCGGCGCCAGAAAGTCGTTCCAATTGTGAAGCAGGGACAGCACGAGAACGACGGTCAGCGCAGGCCGGGCCAAAGGAAGAATGATCTGGGCAAAGATACGAGGGCGACTGGCCCCGTCAATGCGGGCCGCGTCTTCCAACTCCAGGGGAATTGTGCGGAAGAACTGGCGCAACAGAAAGATCGTAATCGGCCCACCAAACCAGTCCGGCACAATCAGGGGCAGATACGTCCCGATCCAGCCCAGGCGTGAGAACAGAATGTAGACGGGAATCATCGTCACGACGTACGGCAGCATCACTGTTGAGAGGATCAAGCCAAAAACGATATCTCGCCCTTTGAAACGCAGCCGAGCAAAGCTATAGGCAGCCATAGAGGAGCTGATTATAACGCCCAGCGTAGAAAAGACCGTGATAATCATTGTGTTGGCTGTGTAGCGCAGGACGGCCACAACCTCGAACACTTCCCGATAGTTTGCCCAACGGACCGGGTCGGGTATCCACTTAGGCGGAAAGACAAAGATCTCGTGGGGCGCTTTCAAAGAAGAAGAAAGGAGCCAAAAGAAGGGAACCAGCATAAATGCGCTACCACCGGCCAGGGTCAGATGAATCAGAAAACGACTGGCAGTGTGCCTGATACGGTAAGCGGTCACGAGCCGCCCCCTTCTGTTTCGTAATAGACCCAACGCCGCTGACTGTAGAAAAGGACAATCGTCAGCAGCATTACCACGAGGAAGAGAATCCAGGCCATTGAAGATGCGTAGCCGTTGCGAAAGTATCCGAAGGCGTTGCGAAACATGTAGAGCACATAAAAGAGCGCGGCGTTGTCCGGTCCGGCAGAGGAGGCGGAGGGATTAGATACAAAGAGGACATAGGCCACACCGAAGACCTGAAAGCTATTGATGACGGTGACAATCAACTGGTAGAAGATAATCGAAGAGGTGAGGGGCAAGGTGACATGGCGGAACCTGGCCCAGCTGTTGGCCCCATCCACTTCGGCGGCTTCGTAGAAGGTGCGGGGCACACTGGTAATCGAAGCCAGAAAGATGAGTACAGAGTTGCCCAGCCCCCACAGACCGATAAAGACAATGGAAGGCACGATCCAGTCCGGATCGGTCAGCCAACGGGGGGCGGGCAGGCCCAGCAGCTTGAGTGGATAGTTGATCGGCCCAAACTCCGGATTCAGGCCCCAGCGCCAGATGGTGGCGCTGGCGACGACCGGGACCACTGACGGCAGATACCAGAGAGTGCGATAGGATGTGATCCCGCGCACATCGCGGCTCATCAGCAGAGCAACGGCATAGGCAAAAGTGAGGGACAGAGGCACAAAAAGAGACACATACCACAGGGTCACCTCAATGGATCGCAGCCACAGAGCATCGCTGATCAGTTTGGTGTAGTTAGCGAATCCGATCCACTTGGGGGCGGTGATGATTTCGTATTTGGTGAAGCTCAGATAGAAGCTGGCGAACACCGGGCCGAGGCGGAACAGCAGCAGCCCCAACACAGCTGGAATGATAAACAGCCAGCCAAAAAATGTCTCTTCAAAGCTGAGACGATGGAAAAAGCGCAGACCTCGATCGGTCTGCGCGGCGGGTGTAGATTGAGCAGGTGAAGATTGCATTTAGGAGATTTCGCCCGTCTGCAGGATATGTTCAGAGCCCTGGCGGACCTCGGTGGCGACATCTTCCCAGCGAATATCACCGATCCAAAGTTGGTCCAAGTACGGTCCCCAGTAATCCAGCATCGTCTGATACCAGCCACCGTAGTAGGAGCCGATCGTGTCACCGGGCCAGCGGAACGTAGCCTGATCCTCGAAGGCGTCATAGAACGCCTGGCGGTACTTCATTTCCGGCGGTGCCTCATTGTTCAGGAACTGTTCGCGCAGATCTTTGCGGGTAGGCTGCTGCATACCCAAATCGACAAGAATCTGCTGCCCTGCATTGCTGAGGCAGGCCCAAGAGATGAAATCGTAGGATTCCTGGGGATAGTCTGTCTGGGAGAAAACGCATAGGGGCGAGTAGTGGCCGTAGGATGTCTTCGTTTTGTTATACGGTACCGGGAATGTGCCCCAGCTGACACCAGCCTGGTTGATGCGGCCCAATGACCAGACGCCGATGTGCTGCATGGCTACGGTGCCGGCTTGCAGGCTGATTTCGCCGGCGGCTTCGTATGCCGGCGATGGATTCACATAGTATTTCAAACCCAAATCCGCCAACCAGTTCATCGCCTCAATGAATTCATCGGTATCCATAGGCATGGTGCCGTCGTCAGCGATAACCTCGGCGTCGTTGCCCCAAATATAGGTCGGCCGACCGTGACCCTTGCCAGCCCTGAGCCCGTACTGACGCACGCGGGCCGGATCGAAGCCAGAATCGTTGGCTGTATTGTCGTCCAAGTCGAAGGTGAGAACCTTGGCGAGTTCGACGATTTCATCCCATGTCATCCATTGATCCGGCTCCGGATGCGGAACGCCAGCCTCATCGAACAGGTCGATATTGAAGGCCATGAGCATCGCGCCACTGTCCCAGGGGATGCCCCAGCGAGCGCCGTCGTAGGTTTGGGCGATCCAGACGTTTTCGACATAGTCGTCTTCATTGAAATCAGGATCGGCCTCGAAGTAGGGCTCAAGATTGGTCGTCACACCCTTGCGTGTGAGGGGGCCGGTGGTGCGGTTGGCGTCAAACCACATGTCAGGTCCGGTGCCGGCGGAAATCATGATCAGCAGGGCTTCCTGATGGGAGGCGCCGGCCACTGCGTTAATCTCGAACTCGATATTGGGGTTAGACTCCCTATATAGGGACATCTGCTGGTCCATAACGTTCTCAATGAACTGACCGCCGCGGTTAAAGAAGTTCAGGGTAATTGGCTCGGCGGATGCGCCTGTACCCGTGCCGGCCGGCACCGGCGGCGCGCACGCGGCCAACGCAGCGACTGCCGTGCTGCCCGCTGTCAACTGTAAGAAGCTTCTTCGACTCATTTCTGTTCGCTGCACAGTTTTCCTCCTGGAAATGTGATGGATTGAACGCATTAGGATGAACCGCGTTCACTTTGGTAGAAGTGTGAACACGGAAGAGTTGCTCCTGGAGATAATTGCTGCCATGATGTGCTGACCGACAGGGACAAACGGCGAATCAATAACTCATGTTACGCAGATGCGGCGTCAATATGCACTGGGTCCAACTGACACAAGGCAACGAACGCGTAACATCAGTTGAGACAAGTTTTTGCTGTCAGAACGAAACAGGGGTATCTACCTGATTGCTGGAAACGTTTTCAGGACAGAATCGGATTATAGCAGACCGACCAATCCAGGCCAAAATTTATTGGTCGGTAGGGGTGCATCCCACCCAGATTATTGGAAAAATATGGTTGATCAGAAGGGGATTCGGTCCGGCGGACTGACTGGCCTCACCTGACGGTCAATATATTGCGATGCGCCTAAACCTTGGGCGCGTATTGTCTGAACAGCAGTTCATGTGATTAGAGGGTGGAGTGCGGTTCAGGCACAGGCGCGATGGCCTGACATGTTGGAATGCGCTCCGGCGCACAATCGTTTTGGATACACCCGCCGCTTCAGGATGCGCCGGTTGGGACAGGAGGCCAAGGGGAGCCGCTTTCTCGAATCTGATGTATAATGCACAGGCGAGATGAGAGCACCAAGGCGCAAAGACCCTTTGCGCGCCTTAAGATGTTGGCGCGTTTTCATTCAGATATAGGTGATGAGAGTGTGAAACATGAAGAATGAAGAGAGCTCCGAAGAGCATCGGCGGCAGGCGGAAGAAGAAAAGGGCAGCATCGCCTTTGCGATCGTGACCGTCTCCGATACACGCACGCCGGAAACGGACCGCAGCGGCCAGACTATCCGCCATATGGCCGAGGCGGAGGGTCATCAGGTAGTTGCCACCCGCATCGTGCACGATGAACCGGAAGAGGTTGCCGAGGCGCTGGAAGATTTCAGTGGCAGCGGTGCGCAGGTCATCGTATTTAACGGCGGCACGGGCGTCAGCAAGCGGGACCGCACCTATGACGTGCTGTCGCGGGCGCTGGAGAAGGAGCTGCCCGGTTTCGGTGAGATATTTCGGATGCTCAGTTACGACGAGGTGGGGGCGGCGGCGATGCTGAGCCGGGCGACGGCGGGCACGTACCGGGGCTGCGCGATTATCAGTTTGCCGGGATCGACCAATGCGGTCAGGCTGGCGATGGAGAAGCTGATCCTGCCGGAGATTCAGCATCTGGCGTGGGAGATTACGCGTTGAGCGGCTAGCCTGGTACAGAAAGAGGCAGATGCCCGGGGCGCGTTCATTTGCGGTTGGCAGCAGACATGCCTTTGCAGACTGTTCAGACAGCAGTTGGTATTGCACAATTTGGACTGGTATTTTCTAAATACTCTCATTCTCACTTAGAATAGGTAAGCCTCCCCCAGCAAAGAACGTTGTGATGGCAGCGGACTCATTGGTCTGGTGCTATTTGATTTGCGCGTGCCTGCGTTCCCCGGGATTGGCGGCTCTTGGCTCCGAGCCCGTTTTCTTGAGAAGAGCCGCTCTTGCTGCTGAGAATCATTCGAAATCCGGAGTACTACGACGCCATCCTTACTAAGGGCTTGACAATGACCTTGCGACCCCGTTTGTTTATCGGGATTCTCCTGCTCACATTGATTTCCGTGGCCGCCTGCGGTCGGTCTGACGAGAAGCCGACCACGACTCCGACGAAGACGTCAACGCCGGCTGGTGAGACGAGTCAGGCGCCGACGGAAACGCCGGTCCCGCCAACTGCGACTGCGACCAGCGAGCCGCCGACGTTTACGCCGGAGCCGGAGGAGACGGCTACACCGACGGCGACCGAGGAGCAGGCAGACACGCCGCAGCCGCAAACGGAAGAGGCTGGGGAGGGCGGGTTTCTGCCGGCGACGATGGAAAGCCCGGATTTTGGTACGCAGGCCTTTCTGTGGTGGCGGCCGGAGGTGGCTGAACGGGACCTGAACCTGATACGCGAGGGCGGCTTTCATTGGGTCAAGCAGACTTTTGCGTGGGAGAACATAGAGGGAGCAGGAAAGGGTCACCTCGACTGGTCATTTTCTGACCGGGTTGTCCAGCAGGTGAACAGCGGCAATCTGAAGCTGCTGGCGCGGATTTCGATTGATCCGCAGAAGAGAGATTTCTGGGCGGGTCTTCCCCCGGCTAGCGCCGATCATTTCGCCGACTATGTATTTGCTTTAGCCAGCCGCTACAGTTGCAAACCGGGCGCCGTTGGCTGTATTCAGGGCTATCAGATCTGGAATGAACCGAATCTGAGCCGCGAGTGGGGTCACAAGCGTCCGAATCCTGCCGAATATGTATATTTTCTGGGCCGGGCGTATGCGGCAATCAAGCAGGCGAACCCGAATGCCATCGTCGTCAGCGCAGGGATGGCGCCTACGGGCGATGACAACGAATACGCGATGCCGGACCACGTGTTTTACGAGCAGATGTATGAGGCAATGGGTGGAAGCAGCGAGGGTTACTTCGATGCGCTTGGCGTCCATGGGGTAGGATTTGCGGCTCCTCCCGAGCTGGACCCCGAGGTTGCGGTCACGGACGAGCGGTACGGCGGGCACCGGTTCTTCAGTTTCCGCCACGTTGAGGATATACGGGCGGTCATGGAGAAGTACGGGGACACGGACAAGAAGATCGTCCTGCTGGAGTTCGGCTGGACTTCCGACAATGTAAATCCGAACTACCGCTGGCACGGCAGGGATGCCGGTATCGATTTCGAGGTGCAGGCCGAGTATCTGAGACGTGCATACGAATGGGCCGAAGCCAACTGGCATCCGTGGATTGGCCTGATGAGTCTGATCACGATGCCCAATTTGGAGTGGCTGAGCGACGGCAATCCCGAGGATGAAGAGCAGTTCTGGTGGGGCATCATGGAGCCCAGCCCATGTTGCGGCCCGCCAACCTTCCGACCCGCTTACATAGAGCTATGCCAGTATCTGAATGCGAGGGAAGGGCAGGCTTGCATACACGCGCCGGAAGAACAGGGCCAGTAGATAAGAGGCGAAGGGTCGAAATGCGGGGCTGCTACCCGGTGATTTCCTGGAAGACCTGGATGGCGTCCTCGATCATGCCGGCGATCAGATCGATTACGTCAGCGTCACCGGTCAGTGAACCAATTTCGAAGGTGGAAGGGTCGGGCTGCCAATTTGCTGAGGCGTAGAACCAGCCGGACAGGCCGGCGGCGATGACCAGGGTGAAGAAGATACGGTTGAGCAGCCGGCTGTGGCGGGTGAAACGGGGCATGGAGATTGTGCAGGGCTCGATTGGCGTGTGACCAGGGACGCAATTGTCGTATTGAAAATGGTGACGCAGTATCGTCGAGTTGATTTTGCTATGCCGGCATGAATTTGCCAAATTCGGGGTCGGTGCTATACTCTGGTTTGCTTTTGAAGTGGCTGTTTCTCGACGACAACAGACCTAATTTGGGCGGGTAGCTCAGCTGGTTAGAGCGCACGGTTCACATCCGTGAGGTCGGGGGTTCGAGTCCCTCCTCGCCCACCTCAGCAGTGACGATCTTTCCTCTCACTGTGCCTCGAGCCGCCAGTTACTCTTGACGGTGATGCAGACGCCTCGCTTTCTCAATACGACCTGGACTTTTCCATAACCCCGCAGCATTCATTTGCAATTCGCCCCCCAGCAACTGAGAGAGCCGCAGGGGATCCTGGTCATTCCTTCCATTGTCCTCAGATGAAAACATTAAAGAAAACAGTCTACGAAATGATCGAAGAGGCTGAGCCGGGTAACCGGCCCAGCGAAATCTTTGACGTTTTCCTCATCACACTGATCGCTCTGAATGTCGTTGCGCTGATCGTGGGGACAGTGGAGGAGATTCACCGGATTTCTCCGGGCGCCTTTTATCTCTTTGAGGTCATTTCGGTTGGCGTCTTCACGGTGGAGTTTTCATTGCGGGTGTGGACCTGCACGGAGAATCCGAGATATGCGCATCCGGTAAAGGGCCGTCTTCAGTACCTAGTCTCTCCGCTGGCGCTCATTGATTTGCTGGCTGTTCTGCCCGTCTATCTGGTCTTCTTCGTCAATCTGCACGGGCTTGACCTGCGTTTCCTGCGGGTCGTGCGTCTGCTGGCCCGCATTGTCCGATTGAGCCGTTACTTCAGCAGCCTGAGCACTTTGGGCAAGGTAGTGCATACGAAGCAGGGTGAACTTGCGGCAGTTGTATCGGTACTCTTTTTGCTGCTGGTGATGACGTCGTCGCTGATGTTTTTCGCGGAACATGAGGCCCAACCGGAAGAGTTCGCCAGTATTCCCAGGGCGATGTGGTGGAGCATCATCACTTTAACAACGGTGGGTTACGGGGATGTGTTCCCGGTCACGGCAGCGGGGCGTGTGCTGGCGGGGATCATTGCAATTGTCGGCATTGGTTTGTTCGCGTTGCCTGCGGGGATACTGGGGTCGGGGTATATGGAGGAGCTGGCCAAAGTGGCGAAGGAACCGGTCAGGTGCCCTCATTGTGGTGAATCAGTTGACATAAATTGACACTATTGGGGCGCCACTTCTGTTTCAAGAGCCGCCACAGTTACCTTCCAATCTAGCGCCCGGTGAATTTGGGATGGCGGCGCTGGCGGAAGGCGGAGACGCCTTCTTCGGCGTCGGCTGTGTAGGCGGCGAGGCTGCCGGCGAGGGTTTCGAGGACGACGCCGTTGTCGCCGCCGGCAGGGGTGGCGGCATCAATGAGTTGCTTAGTCATCTGGACGGCTACGGGGCCGTTGGCGGCTATGGAGTTGGCCAGGTCGAGGGCTCGTTCGGTCAGCTGGTCTGCAGGTACTACCTCATTTACAAGTCCCCACTTTTCGGCCTGCTCGGCTGATATGCGATCTCCGGTGAAGATCATCTGTTTGGCGCGGCTCGGTCCGACGAGTTGCGGCAGGCGCTGCGTGCCGGCCCAGCCGGGAATGATCCCCAGCTTTACTTCAGGGAAAGAGAGTTCGACGCCCTCGGCTGCGAGGCGCAGGTCGGCGGCGAGGGCCAGTTCGAGGCCGCCGCCGAAGGTGTAGCCGTTGAGCACGGCGATGACGGGCTGGGGGAGGCGGGCGTAGCGGGCGAAGATGCGGTGGCCGTCGCGGATCCAGCGGCGTCCCATTTCGAGGGGAGAGAGGTCGCTCCATTCGTAGATGTCGGCGCCGACGCAGAAGGCTCTGCCGGTGCCGGCGAGGAGGACGACGCGGACGTCCTGGTTGCGGTCCAGTTCGTTTGCGTAGGTTTCGAGGGCGGTGAGCATCTCGGCGTTGAGAGCGTTGAGTTTGTCGGCGCGGTTGAGGACGATGGTGGCGACGGGGCCTTTGTATGAGAGTTGGACTAGGTCGGTGGTCATGGAGTTACCTTTGGGTGTGATGGGGGCGTGGAGAACATCTATCTCTTTTCCGCGAAAGCACGCGAAGGGGCGTGAAGAACACCTTCTTTATCCACGAAGGGCCTCGAAGAACACCTTTCAGTCCGCGGAGGGGATTGGGGGCGTCAGGTGGGAGGATAGCACGTTAGTTTACGAAGATGATATCCGAGTCAGGGTGGTTGCTGGCGGTCAAGGCGCCGATGTGGATGGCATCTGGCAATGCAGATTGGATCGGGTCTTTATGGTCTGCGCTGACGACGACCACCATGCCGATTCCCATGTTGAGTACGCGGTAGGCTTCTTCTCGCTCCATGCCGCTCCAGTCCAATAGGCGGCGAAAGACTGGTGGTGGGTTCCAGCTGCGGCGATCAATGCGGGCGCGCAGCCCGGATGGCAGGATGCGGGGCACGTTGTCATAAAGGCCGCCGCCGGTGATGTGGGCCAGGCCCTTTACGGCGATGCCGGCTTCTTGCAGTTTCAATAGAGGCGACAGATAGGAGCGATGAGGGGCAAGAACGGCGTCGATCAGAGATTCGCCCTCTTCCAACTGCTGGTGCAGGTCGCGGGCCTCAAGGACACGGCGTATGAGGGAGTAGCCGTTGGTGTGGGGGCCGCTGCTGGGCAGGCCGTAGAGCAGGTCGCCCGGTTGCATTTCGTTGAGGCGGGGCAGGAGGGCGTCCTGGTCGACCAGACCGATGATGGTACCGGCCACGTCGCAGGAGCCTGACGTATAGACGCCGGGCATTTCGGCGGTTTCGCCGCCGAGGAGCGCGCAGCCGGCGGCTCGGCAGGCTTCAGCCATTCCAAGGACTACTGCGGCCACGTTTTCGGGTACAAGCTTGTCGGCGGCGATGTAGTCGAGGAAAAAGAGCGGTCGCGCGCCCTGCACGAGGATGTCGTTGAGGCAGTGGTTGACGATGTCGTGGCCGATGGACTGCCAGCGGCCGTGCTGGGCAGCGAGCTTGACTTTTGTGCCCACGCCGTCGGTGGAGGCGACGAGCAGGGGCTGGGCGGGCAGGTCGGTGAGGGCGAAAAGGCCGCCGAAGCTGCCTATGTCGGCGCGAACGTCGGGCGTGAAGGTCGAGCGCACGGCTGACTTCATCAGGTCGACGGCGCGGTTGCCGGCCTCTATGTCGACGCCGGCGCCGGCGTAGAGGCTGGAGGTTTGAGACCCAAGGTGAACCGCGCTATGCGGTGAATTTGCACTCTGGTTGGAATCTGACATGGCCGATGGTCAGGATATAGAGGGAAAGGCGGACCGAGTCGAACCACTTAAGTGACAACAATGAATGCCTTCATTCAGGTGGAGGCAGGGCTTTCTAAGCATTCTCGTTTACAGTAATCTGTTGTTCAATTTCATCTCTATTAGAACGGTAGTAGGCCCAAGCATTGGTCAAATCCTCAGCGCGCAATTGCGGATATGCTTTGCGTAATTCCGCTTCGTTACTTCCCAATCGTCGGGCCTGTACCAAGAGCCACACCGGAATGCGAGTACCCGCGATGCACGGATCTCCTCCCATCACGCCCGCTTTGCGTTCGATTCCAGGGGACGCTCCTGTTTTGTCCTGACTTTCCATTGATGTATCTCAACTGATTCTGAAGCCGTCAAATTGAACATCGATACTCGCAGTTTCGCAAGATTCGTAAGTGACTTACATTCTGGCCATTGCAAAAACTGCATGGAGGATTCAGTGTAATCATATCAGAGTACGAGGTGATCGTCGTACTCGAAAACGCAGCGGGATTCGGTGCAGTATGTCGGTGAGTTCTCGCGAATCTCGCTGGTAGGTGACAGGATTGCACAGGCTGGCAGACTGGGTGGCGCCAAGAATGGAATGCGCGCAGGTCGCGCCTGCCATTGGAATTGAGGACTAACTGTGACGTTTTTCCAGCGT
The DNA here is from genome assembly GCA_022821585.1 of Caldilineaceae bacterium. GTDB lineage: Bacteria > Chloroflexota > Anaerolineae > Caldilineales > Caldilineaceae > Bin5. The sequence goes on along the minus strand of JAJEDI010000071.1, from coordinate 64,605 downwards.
GACGGTCATTCAGGGCGAGGGCACCCACAAGGGGTGCCCCTACAGGCTTTTTGGGGGGGCGCGGGGAGCTTCTGGCGGTTACTCGTACTTGAAGCTGCGAATGCCGATGGCGAACAGTACGGCGGCGGCGGCGAGGAGGACTGCTATTTCGGGGAGGACGTCGGGGAAGGCGCCGTTGTACCAGATGAGGTCCTGGAAGGCGTCCATGGCCCAGGCGACGGGGGAGAGGTGGCCGATGGTCTGCATGAATTCGGGGACGATTTCGAGCGGCCACCAGGCGCCGCCCAGGGGGGCGAGTGACAGCGACAGGAGGAGGACGAGACCTCTGGCCTGGCCTTCGCTCTTTATCCAGGGAGCGAGGGCGAAGGTGAGGGCGGTGATGCAGAGGACGAAGGCGGCCATGACCGCGAGCAGGGCAGGCGGGTTGCTGCCGAAATCCATGCCAAAGGCGGCGCCGACGGCGAAAACGATGAAGAACTGAATCATGCCGAGGGTAAAGTAGGCGCCGATCTTGGCGCCGAGGATCTGTGCGCGGGATAGTGGGAGGGCCATCAAGCGCTGGAGGGTCCACTGGCGACGCTCGCGCAGAAGGACGGCCATGCCGCCGAGCACAGTGAACATGACGTACAGGGATCCCATGCCGGGCGCGGATTGGTTGAAGCCGTTGTCGATGCCGCCTTCACTGTCGTCTGCGGAATCGGCGACGCGGAAGAGGACGGCCGGCGGTTGTTCCGTCGACAACTGCAGGGCGCGGTCGTAGAGCGTGTTCAGGAAGCTGTCGCGCGTCTCCTCATCCAGAGCCGGAAGCTGGGCTGCGGTAGTCAGATTGTCGAGCAGGGCGGCGGCCACACCCTTGGTCATGGAGGCGCTGCTTGTGCGCTGGAGGACGGCGTTCAGGCCTTGCAGAACGGGGCCGGGCTGCATCGGATCGGACCGGGAGTAGAAGTCGATGGTAACTGTCCGGAAGTCGACCAGAGCGTCGGCATAGCCGGCGGGGATGACGACAAGTGCTCTGGTCCTACCCGAATGCGCGCGCTGGATGGCGCGATCTACGTCCAGGGGTTCATCCTCGAGGCGGCAGTAGTCGTCGGCGTCATTGTCGAGAGGACAGAGTACGAGAGCATCGTTGGCGGCTCGGAGCTCCTCGATCAGATGGGCGGACAGGTCGCTACGGTCAAGATCGATCAGGTCGACTCGGAGGCGGGTCGGCCCGCCGCCGCCGATGCGGCCCAGACTCCAGCCGATAACTAGGGTAAGCAGAACGGGAATGACGAGCAGGCCGACAAGGTTGCCCCTTTGGGACAAGTAGATGCTCAGATCGTTGTAGATGATGGTCAGAATCGATCGCATTGAAGAAGTCTATGCACGTGCCGGCTATCGCGTAAACGGTGTCATTTGCGAGTTGAACTTGGAGTCAAAGGTCTATGCGGCGCTTGAAGAGCCATGTTCCCAGCAAAAAGAGAGCAAGGCCCTGGCAGAACAGGACAAGTATATTGAGTGAGACATCGGGCTGAGAGAGTGAAAGATCTACATAGGCATCCACGCCCCAGTAGATCAGTGAGAATCTCGCGGCCTGCTCAGGAAGAGCGAAGCCGAAGGCGCCTCCCAATACGGCGAGGCTGATGTTGATCATGGGCCCAAAGAGTTGGACCTGCTCGGGCGTCTTGGCCAGTCCGACAACAAACACGCCGAGGCCCGAAACGCATAGAGCCAGTGCCACGGTCACCGCCAGAAGAGCGGCAATGTCGGTACCCCAAATGAATGTAGGCGCGCCGAGAACAGCAGAAGCGATAAGGGTCAGCGCTGCCTGGAGTATGAGTATCTGCAGGAAGACGACGGCCAGATTCCCGACCAGCTTGCCCGCGAGCAGGTAGCTGCGCGGGGTAGGCGAAACGATCAGTCTTTGCAGCGTCCAGTACTTGCGCTCTTCATAGATGGAATTCATGCCGAATACGCCGGTGAAGAGTGCAAAGAAGACTGCCTGCGCTGCGCCTATCGGGACGATAATGCGGGCAAATTGGGGCGCCTCCTGCAGGGCATCCAGCGGCTGTTGGGCGACGGTGACGTTGTTGGCGCCGGGCGCGATCAGGCATCCGAGCGGTTCGAGTGTTGTTGCGTCCAAGCCTTGCAATGCAGCCGCTGTTGCAGGCAGGTTTACGGCACTGAGGTCGATGTCTCCTACTGCAAGACTATCCACCAGCGTATTGACGGATGTTTCCAGCGTGGCGCTAAGCGCGACGTTGACGCGCTCGAACTGATTGATGACACCCGCCACAACGCTGTGGAGGATGCGGGAAGAGATCGGGCGTCCATTGTTGGCATATACCTCGACGGACCCGGTCTCGTCAGCTGGTTGGGTGTAGAGTCTGCCGCCCTCATCGAAGGCAAATTGGGGGATCATACGCCTGCTGAAGCCAGGGGGGATGATGACCGCAGCAGCGAATTCGCCGCTTTGGACGGCGGCGCGCGCTTGTTCTGCATCTTGTACCGCGGTTGCGTCGAGCAGATCGTCCAGAGACCCTTCGGCAGCGAAACTGGCAGCGCCTTCCTCTTGCGGCGGACCCAGGAGAGTACATTCAAACTGTGCGACGTCGATTTCAGCTCCGCCGAGTGTAGCAGTGCCGGTGATCGGTTGAGAAAGCAGTATGCCTGCAAGAATGTCGCCGAAGTTCAGCTCGGAGCCGCTCTGCAGTAGCGGATTCGGTCCAACGCCGGACAACTCGGAAGGAAGCCCGATATCTTGGAGATTAAAGGGAAGGGCATCCAGGTTCGCAAACTGGCCCTGCAGGTTTACGGTCTCTTGCAGGTCGACACCTTCGTCGTGGTTGACAACGGCGACCGGTATGGCGGCGAAGTCAGGTACATCGGAGTCGCCGATGCCGCCGAAGGCCAGCCCGATGATGGTGGACAGAACCAGCGGCGTCGCGAACATGAGAAGGATCAGGTTGCGGTCGCGAAAGACTGTGTAGATCTCTTTCGCAGTGATTGCGAGAATCTTTCTCATCTTTCAGGGCGGTTTGCGGTGGGCGGGAGGCGTGATGGAAACGGGCGGTCAAGACGCGGGCGTCCCCGGGCGCGACGTGACCGGGAGTCAATCTCGCAGGGCGCGGCCTGTCAGTGCCAGGAATACGGCTTCGAGATCGGGCTCACGCACTTCGACAGATTGGATGTCGATTCCAGCGGCGTCAAGAGTTTGAATAATCTGCGGGAGCGCGGTGCGACCCCGTTTTGCGAAAACGGTCAGGCGGGCGGGCGTGGATTCTCCGCTATTTTCCCCGATTGGCTCTGGCGGGTTGTAGAGCACACGCGTCAGGCCGGCGATATCCTGTTGCATGCGTTCGGTCAGCGCTTCGCCAACGTTCTGGGCGCCTGTCGTTATTTCCAGCCTGTCTTCTTCACCTACCTGCTGCGTCAGCTCGGCCTGGGTTCCCATGGCGATAATCTCGCCGTGGTCCATAATACCGACGCGGTCGCTCAACTCCTGGGCCTCTTCCATGAGGTGAGTGGTGTAGAGGACGGTCATGTCCTGTTCGTCGCGCAGTAGTTTGACGGTATCGAGGATGCGGCGCCGGCTCTGGGGATCGATGCCGACAGTGGGCTCGTCCATGTAGATGAGCGGTGGGCTGTTGAGGAGACCGGCTGCGAGGTTGACGCGCCGCTTCATGCCTCCGGAAAAGGTGTCGATGCGGTCGTTCTGGCGGTCGGCGAGATCCACGAATTCGATCAGTTCATCGACGCGACGGCTGAGCTTTTTCCCGCCGAGACCATACATTCTGCCGAAGAAGGCGAGATTCTGGCGTGCGCTGAGTTCGGGATAGAGGGCGATCTCCTGGGGGACGAAGCCCATCAGGCGTTTGGCCGCCATGGGCTGTTTGGTGATGGAGTGGCCGCCGATGGTTGCGTCGCCTTCGGTTGGCGCGACCAGCCCGCTGATCATCGAGATCGTGGTGGTCTTGCCGGCGCCGTTGGGTCCGAGCAGGCTGAAGATTTCGCCCTGGTGGATGTCCAGGTCGACGCCTTTGACGGCCTCAATTGTGGAGCCGTCGGCGCGTTTATAGGACTTGCGCAGGTTTCGAGCTTCTACCATTGTCTTCATTGCGTCGTCTCAACTGTACATACGGCTGCGGGCGGCGAAAGTTTCGGCAAGGGCAAGATTGCAATACCTGGCGGTGCCAGAAGTGAGAATATGGCTTACAGCGAACAGTATGTCAAGTGTAGTCGTCTCTGATTGGTGCGCGGAACTGCAGTGGTCAGTGGTCAGTGGTCAGTAGGTAGTGGCTTGCGACAAACTGAGGCGGGAGACACTGTCTGGTGACCATGACAGTTCCAGTTGTACACATTGGTGGGGGGCGGTTGCGGAGGGAGCAGGAACAAGGCGAAATATGCGCGCCTATTTTTTGCTTCCTGGTTGGAAGGGAAGTACAATTGTGCAGGCAGCCGGCGCCCCTGTGCCGCTGCTCCCTTTCATATGTCGATAAGTGACAGCGCATGATGTTCTCCAAGCTTGCGTCGGACGGCATCCACCTACCGGACATGAAGAAATGACAGCCACCTGTTCGACACTCACACATCTTTCGTGCGGTCGATGTGGTGAGAGGTACGACGCCGAACAGCTGATGAATCTGTGCCCGGCCTGCGGGAAGCCGCTGCTGGCGCGCTACGATCTTGGGCAGGCGGGCAAGACGCTGACACGCGAATCTTTGCGGGAGCGTGAGTCTTCCTTGTGGCGCTATGAAGAGGTGCTCCCCATCCGGACGCGGGCGGCGCAACTCAAGTTGGGGGAAGGGTGGACGCCGCTGGTGTGCGCGCGTGGGCTGGGCGATGAAATCGGTTGCCCCGATACGCTGATCAAGGATGAGTCGCTGAATCCGACCGGCAGCTTCAAAGCCAGAGGGCTGGTGATGGCAGTGGGCCGCGCCTACGAGTTGGGCGCGGGAGAACTGGCGATTCCGAGCGCGGGCAACGCGGCGGGCGCGATGAGCGCGTATGCAGCGAAAGCAGGATTGCCTGCCCACGTTTATATGCCGGAGGATGTGCCGGCGGCCTTTCGCGTCGAGTGCAGCACTTTGGGGGCGGAGGTCACGCTTGTGGACGGCCTGATCACCGACTGCGGGGTGAAGGTGCGGGAAAAGGTCGAAGAGTACGGCTGGTTCGACGTCAGCACGCTGAAGGAGCCCTACCGGATTGAGGGAAAGAAGACGATGGGCTACGAGGTCGTCGAGCAGCTGGGCTGGCGTATGCCCGACGTGATCATTTACCCGACCGGCGGCGGCACGGGCCTGGTGGGCATGTGGAAGGCGTTCGACGAGATGGAGGCGATGGGCCTGATCGGAAGCGAACGGCCGCGTATGGTCAGCGTCCAGAGCAGCGGCTGCGCGCCGATGGTGCGCGCATTTGAGCAGGGGGACGAGTTTGCCGACGCCTGGGAGGGCGCGACGACGGTCGCAGACGGCTTGCGCGTTCCTGCGGCGGTGGGAGACTTCCTGATACTGGCGGCGGTGCGGGAAAGCGGCGGCGTTGCCATTGCGGTCAGCGACGAGGAGATGCTTTCCAGCGCCAAGCAGATGGGGCGGCATACGGGCGTTTTCCCTGCCCCTGAGGGTGCTGCTACACTGGCCGGTCAGAAGCGGTTGTTGGAGTCGGGCTGGCTTGGCGGAGACGAGACGGTTGTCCTGTTCAATACGGGCAGCGGGTTGAAATATGCCCATTTATGGTCATAATCCTTACTGTGATGGACTTGAAAGAGTGACGATCCGGACGATAAGCCAGAGCACAAGGCAGATAATCGAGGTGCAAAGTTGGAACGCATAAAAAACTACAGGGCCGCGGTCGCCGGCCCGGAAGAGACTCACGAGAGCCTGAGCGACGGCATTAACAGTATCGCCGATCTGCTGGCGCCGACTCTGGGCCCGGTCGGCGGGCACGTGGTACATGAACGGGACGGCACGCGCGGGCCGGAACTGTTGGACGACGCTGCCACGGCAGTCCGCCGCATTCTCAGCCTGGGCGACCCGAAGGTGGACGTCGGCGCGATGCTGATGCGTCACATTGTTTGGCGGATCGCAGGGAAGGTAGGGGACGGGGGCACGGCCACGGCCCTGCTGACGCGGGAGATCTACCGCCAGGCCTTGAAGATGTTGACGGCCGGCATCGGGTACCGGGAGCTGGAGATCGGGCTGCAGGCGGCCACGGCGGCCATCAGTCAGAAACTGTCTGAGCTGGCGACGCCGGTCGAAACTGAGGACGACCTTGCGGTGGTGGCGCTGACGGTTGTCAAGGACCGGGACCTGGCGGCGACGATTGGCGAATTGAGTTATCTGCTGGGTCCGGACGCGCGGGTTTCGGTCGAGAAGTTTGTGGCGCCTTATCTGGCGCGTGAGTATCATGCCGGCGCCAACTACAAAGCCGAAATCGCCAGTATGCACCTCTACACCGACCCAATTCGCAAGTGGGCCATATACGGGGACTCCACTATTGCCCTGGTTGACGACACGCTCTCAGAGGCTGGCGAGGCGGTTGCGTTGATCGAGCTGGCGATGAAGATGGGGAAGAAATCTCTTGTCATTATTGCCTCCCACATCAAGGAGGAGGCGCTGCACGTGATGGTGCGCAACCAGACCGAGGAGAAGAAGCAGTTATCGATTCTCGGCATTCAGTTGAAGGAGATTGGCGACCCGCGGCGGATGGCATTCCAGGACCTGACGACGCTGACGGGAGCCAATATCCTGGGCCGCAACTATTACGCGTACGCGGCCAACGCCAAAGAGGAAGACCTGGGTGAGGCAATGCGGGTGCAGGTTGACCGCAAGATGATGCAGTTGCAGCCTTTTCAGAGCCGGATTGCGGAGATGCAGGAGACGGTCGATCAGTTGCGGACGCGGCTGGAGGGCATGCGTGTGGATGATGAAGAGCGCGATGACATCATCAACCGTCTGGCTGCTCTGACAGGGGGCATGGGTGTGCTGAAGGTGGGCACCAACCTCAAGCATGAGCGCGATATCGTATCGGCGCTGTCGGAGCGGGCGCTGACCGCCACCTCGCTGGCTCACAGGACCGGTGTCGTGCCGGGCGGCGGCGCGGCGTTTGTGCATGCGCGCAGTGCGCTGGATAAACTCGAGATGGACGGCGATGAGAACGTTGGCGTCAAGGTGCTGCGCGACGCCCTGGACGCGCCATTCCTGCAGATTGTCCAGAACGCCGGCATCGAATCGCCTTCGGTGGCGGCGCTTCGCCTGGAAGAGGCCGGGCCGACCTACACGTATGATGTAGTCAAGCAGAAGCTAGTCCATGCCCAGGAAACGGGCCTGGTGGATGTCACGGGCGTGCAGACTGCGGTGCTGGAAACGGCGGTCAGCGGCGCGCTGATGGCATTGGGCACCAACACGATTGTATTCCACAAGGAACCAACAGAAAGTATGGAACCGTAAACGATGTCGATCATTCTCTCCCTTTCCGAACATGAAGGAAGCATTTGGGCTGCCGGCCCCTACGGTCTGTTTGCCGTTGGCGAGGCGGAGTTGACCCCCACACCGCAGCCGCAGGAAAGGTTGACTGCGGCCTGTAGCCTGGGGGACCGGATCTTTACCGGCGGCGCGCCTTTTGGCGTGGCCTATCTCCTGGATACGGCGGAGCAGTGGCAGGCGGCCTGGCAGGAGGGCGCGGAATCGGCCGTGCTGACTTTTGCGTCGGCGCCGGACTACGACGATTCGGGCGTGATCCTAGCCGGCAGCGAGGGTGACGGTGTGCTGCGCAGCCGCGATCGGGGTCTGCGCTGGATGCCCAGCAATTTCGGACTGCGAAATCTGACCGTATTGACGCTGGCGTGGGCGCCGCCGATGGAGGAGGACGCGTGGCCGCGCTGGCAGGTGGTATTTGCGGGGACGGAGGAGGGTATCTACCGTTCGCCGAATGCGGGGCTGGGGTGGAAGCGGAGCGAATCGGCCGACGCGGCTTACCAGACGGTTGCGGTGGCGCCTGACGTGCATTGCAGCGGGGTGGTTCTGGCGGGAACGGAGGAAGGCGGGCTCTGGCGTTCGACCGATGGGGGCCGCACATTTGCCGGCGTGGAAGACGCGCCGGAGCAGGTGAACGCGCTGCTCGCCCTTTCTAACGGGTCGGAGGGCGGCGGTTCGGCCAACTGGCTGCTGAGCGACGACACGCAGCTGTGGAGCTCGCAGGACGGCTCGGCCTGGTCGCTGGTTGAAGGCAGCACGCCTGCGCTTTGCATGCTGGAGTTGGACGGCAGCGTCTACGTTGGCGGCGAGAATGGCGTCACGGTGCTCGACAGCGGCAGTTTGCAGGTTGAACGGCAGTTGCAGATTCCGCCAATGTAACCGATTCCTGGCGCAGTTTGTAAGTCCCGCCGACCTGAATTGCCGCCCCATCTGAGGGGATCCGGCGTGAAAGGCGGCGGGATTTTTGCACCCGGGCCTTTTCGTTCACGTTGCTGCCGAGCGATGGCAGCGGCACGTCAGGTTGATACGCGTCTGCATTCAGGTCGCGCAGCCGTGCGCTAACGATCAGGCTATGTTCTGTGTGTGTACTGTGTGCGGTCTGCATGGGGGAATGTACGGTCAGGACTTCTGTAGCGGGCTTTCGATGGTCATGGCGGTGAACGTTGGGCATATATGGGCGTGGCCTGGCCTGTCTTGCTCGCGCCGGCACATTTTCGGAATTTGCCAGTCGGCGGGGGGTAGCGTGGGCCGACACGGGACGGCAATTTCGTATTACCCACATACTGGCTACGACGCGAGGTTGTAGGAGAGGGGGCGTTGCGGGGGCGGAGCCCCCGCACAAGGGAGGGCCGAATAGGCCCGACCGCCCAGAACTGCAGTAGTCAGTGGTCAGTGAAAGCAGTAAATAAAGAAGGACAGGTGCGGAGAGGAGAGGGGGAAGTTCGGTCGCTTTGGCCAGCGCCGCGCACTGAACTAGGCTTGGTAGATGCGCCGTGCGCAGGTACGGCGCTCCTTTTCTGAACCTACTGCAGTAGTGTAATCAATCGCACACTCCGGAGAACGCCATGCTCATCATTGACGCCCACCTCGACCTGGCTATGAACGCGCTGCAGGGCAACCGGGACCTGACGCGTTCTGTCTATACGATTCGCACGACAGAGCAGAAGAACAGCGGCAAGGGACAGGGATACGGTACGGTTGCCTTCCCGGAGATGCGACAGGGTCGCGTGGCGCTCAGTTTCGCCACCGCGATCGCGCGTTCGACGGGACGACCCGCCCCGAATATCGACTACGATCATCCCACTCAGGCCAGCGCGATGGCGCAGGGTCATCTGGCGTACTACCGGGGGTTGGAGGAGTTGGGGATCGTGCGGATCATCACCAGCCGTGGCGAACTGGACGAGCACTGGGGTGAATGGACAGATTGGGAGGACGCGGGAGGTGACGAACCTCCGCTTGGCTTTGTGCTGTCGATGGAGGGGGCGGACCCGATCCTGACGCCCGAGCATGTTGAGTTCTGGTACGAAGCGGGGCTGCGGGCGATTGGGCCGTCTCACTACGGCCCCAACCGCTATGCGGGCGGCACGGGGACTGAACTCGGCCTGGGCGAGGACGGACCGGCGCTGCTGAGGGAGATGGAGCGCCTTGGCATCATACTGGACCTGACGCACCTGTCGGACGAGTCGTTCTGGCAGGCGTTAGAAATCTATAACGGCCCGGTGCTGGCCAGCCACAACAACTGCCGGGCGATCGTGCCGCACCAGCGACAGTTCAGCGATGTGCAGCTGCGGGCGATCATCGAGCGGGGCGGTGTGGTCGGCATGGCGATGGACGTGTGGATGATGTCGACGAAGTGGCGTGGCGGCCAGGCGTGGAACTACGATATCATGCTGGAAGATCTCGTGCCCCACGTCGATCATATATGCGAACTGGCGGGCAATGCGAGTAACATCGCAATCGGCACGGATCTTGACGGCGGCTTTGGCCGTGAGCAGTCTCCCGCCGACCTGGACACGATTGCCGACCTGCAGCGGATTCCGGAGTTGCTGCGCGGCAGCGGCTACGCGGAGGACGACATTGCAGCGATCTGTCATGGAAACTGGTTGCGGCTCTTGCGGGAGGCGTTAAAGGACTAGAGGATGAAGCGCGGGACTTTGCCGGTCTTGATCCTGACGGCAGCATTAATCCTTGTGGCGTGCGGGCCGTCCGGGGGTGCAGGGAGCGGCCAGGCGTCGCAGGGCGAAGACCCGGCCGTGGAGGTTACGGTGACTCCGACCGAGGTCAGTCTGCCGCAGGTCGAGGGGCCAGTGGACGGGGCGGACGTTTCCAACACGCAGTTGGTTGCCCTGGGTGAGATTCTCTACGAGCAGTACTGCGCCTCCTGCCACGGCGCTGAGCTCGAGGGAGAGCCAAATTGGAAGATTCGGGACGAAAGCGGATTTCTCCCAGCCCCGCCGCACGATGAGACCGGTCACACCTGGCATCACCCTGATGAGCAGCTGTTTGAGATCACGAAGATTGGGACGGAGGCCTTTGTAGGCAGGGGTTACCGGAGCAATATGATCGGATTCGGCGACCAGCTTGACGATACTGAGATCTGGGCGGTGCTGGCCTATATCAAGAGCCAGTGGTCGCAGAGAATTCAGAGGGCGCAGCCCAAATAGATTAACACGATCCGGTGCTTTGGTCATATCGATCGGCCAATTCACGCAGCAAGAACAACGGGAGACAGGAGCAATGCGCAAGGAAGTTTACACTGAGAAGGGGGCGCCGCCCGCGGGCATTTATTCGCAAGGCATCGTGGCTGATGGGCCGGTAGCCTATATTGCCGGTCAAGGGCCGACTGACCCGGCCACAGGTCAACGCGTCGAAGGCGGGTTTCGGGAGCAGGCGACGCGCGTATTCGACAATCTGACGATCCTGCTGGAGGCGGCGGGCACTTCGTGGGAACACGTGACCAAGGTGGGCGTCTTTTTGGCGGACCTGAGCGACTTCGCAGAGATGAACGAGGTCTATGAGCAGTATGTGACCAAGCCATATCCGGCGCGTACGACGGTGGGCTGCCAGCTGCCGAACATTATGCTCGAAGTCGATTGCATCGCGGTCGTGCCGGAATAGAGCACGTGGGCTTTTTTTGAGAAGCCAAGAGAACAAGGAGTGAACCATGACTTTTGATGAATTCAAGGCCAGCCTTACCGACGACGCTCCGCCGGAAGGGGTGGGGGCTCCGCTACGCGCACTGTGGCTGGATGCTGCCAACGACTGGGACGGCGCGCACGACGCTCTGCAAGGGCAACCGGACTTAAACGGTTCGGCTTGGGTGCATGCCTATCTACATCGCGTTGAGGGCGATCTGCCGAACGCCAACCACTGGTACGGCCGCGCCCAGAAGCCGCCCAGCAGCGCCTCACTGCCGCAGGAGTGGGAGGAGATCGCCCGCGCCCTGCTGTCAGACTGACCAGCTTGGACGAAACTGTTACCGTTCCTATGGGTAACGCAGTTTCTTCGGTTGCGGAAAGGATTTTTTCGCCCCTTATGCCATCCCCATCTTTGGCGCCGTCTGCCGAGCGCGTTCCGGCCTCCCGCATTCGTGCGCTGGCGGACGTGGCCTTCGGTATGGAGGACGTGCTTTCGCTGCAGTTCGGCGAGTCAACCCTGCCGACGCCGCCCTACGTGATCGAGGCGGTGAACCGGGCAGCGGAGGAGGGTTGGACCTACTACTCCCCGAACCAGGGATTGCCGTCGCTGCGCGTTGCCATCGCCAACCTGATAGCAAGGCTGCACGCGGTAGAGATCGATCCCTCGGAGATACAGGTCAATTCGGGGGGCGTGCAGGCGCTCAACCTGGCGATCAAGTGCGTGATCGATCCGGGTGATGAGGCGATCGTGCTGAGCCCGAACTGGCCCAACGGCTCGGCGATGATAGAGATGTGCGGCGGACGGGCGGTTGAGGTGCCGATGGCGCGGGCGGGGCAGCGCTTTACGCCGGACGTGGAGGCTATGGAAAGTGCACTGACGCCGCGTACGCGGCTGTTGCTGTACGCATCGCCCTCCAATCCGCTTGGCTGGACGGCGACGGTGGCGGAACAGCAGATGCTGCTGGACTTTGCGCGACAGCACGGGCTGTGGCTGTTGACGGACGAGGTCTACGAGCGCATCTACTACGGCGGCCGGGGCGCGGCTGTGGGCGAGGGGGGCGGCACAGGCGGCCATTCAGGGCAGCTAGCGCCTTCTATCCTGAAGCTGTGCACGCGCGAGGACGCGGTCATCGTCGTCAACTCCTTTTCGAAGACCTATTGTATGACGGGCTGGCGGCTGGGTTGGATGGTGAGCCGGCCGGATTTCGTGCAGAAGGCGGCGCAGTTGAACGAGTTCATCGTTTCGCACGCGCCGACGATGATCCAGCGGGGCGGTGAAGCGGCGATTGCGCACGGTGAGGACGATATCGCGGCGATGGTGGAGGAGTTTCAGGAGCGGCGGGATTTTTGCGCCGGGATGCTGAGAGAGGTTGCAAGCGTCAACCTGCCGGAGCCGGAGGGAGCATTCTATCTCTTTCCGCAACTTAAAGGCGTCGACGACTCATACCAGTTTGCCCTCGATCTGTTGCGCAAGAAGCACGTGGCCGTGGCGCCGGGGAGCGCGTTCGGCAACGGCGGGGAAGGGTCGATCCGCATCTGTTACGCGCCCAGCATGGACGTGTTGAAGCCGGCGATGGAGCGGATCTGCGAGTTTATAGCGTCCTACGGTGGCAAGAAAGAGTAGCCTTAGTAAACAGAGCCCAGACCAACAACATTAAGGAAGGCAGAATGAATCCGCAAGCGATCCTAGAAGAGCTGAAGACGGTCGACACGCCGTCGATCACCAACGTGGTTGCCACCTACCCTGAAGATCCGCTCTGCCTGGGCCTTTACAACCCGTGGACGGAAAACTGGTATACGGATGAGACGATACGCTGCATGTACCCCGAGTTGGGCGCGCTGGCCGGCTACGCGGTGACGTGCGTTTATGGGCTGCCGGACCCGAATTTTTCGCGGGTGGGTTTTACGGACGTGCTGGAGGCGCTGGACGCGTCGCCGAAGCCGACGATCCTGGTCCTGGAGCAGAAGTTTCCGCCCGAAATTGCGGGCAAGGTGGGGCTGGCCGGCGGCAACATGACGGCGGCGATGCAGGCGGTGGGCTGTGTGGGTTGCATTTCGAACGGGCCGTCGAGAGACATTGACGAGATCCGGCCGATGGGTTTCCAATATTTGCTGAGCGGCGTTACGCCCGGGCATGGGGCGATGGCGGTGCAGGCGGTGAACGTGCCGGTGCACGTTCGGGGGATGGACGTGGCGCCGGGCGAGATCGTGCATATGGATGAGAACGGCGCGTGCAAGTTCCCGGCTGACAAGATGGAGGATGTTCTGCGCAACGTCAAGCAGTTGCTGGCGCATGAAGCGGAACGGATCGGGCAGATGCAGAAGGCTTCGAGCGCGGCGGAGGTGCGTGCAATCCTCGCAGGTCATAGCTACGGGGATGACGAAGAGTAAAGAGCACGGAGTGTGAAAATAGAAGAGAGGAGTGAGTGTTGCTCTCACTCCTCTCTTTTTCATTGGAGGATGCCCGATCTCAGGGCAGGGAGTCTTCGGTTTCGGTTACGTCGATGCGGACGGCGACCCAGCCGTCGTTGTCGCTGAGAATGTCATCATTAATGCGCAGATAGAGGATGCCGTGTTGGGTTGCCTGCATGTTTATGCGCTCGCCGACGACGAAGCGGCCCCCGGTTTCGCCGATGCGGCCGATGAGCGCGCCGCCGGAGCCCTTAGAGACGGGGTAGAAGCTGGGCGCGGGAAATCTCGGGTGACCCGCGGGCCCGTGGAACTCATCGGGCGTGTAGAGCCATTCACCTTCCGCTTGAATCTCGACGCGGTCTCCCTGATCGATGCGCACGCCGGTGCTCTGCCAGTCGCGGTAGGCGTAGATCCGTTTGGTGAGCAGCTCGCTGTGGTGGAGGGAGACGGTCAACGCCGGCTGTGCCGTCTGCGTCAGGACTACCAGGACAGCGATTCCTCCTGCCAGGAGCAGTAGTTTTCGCATGGGCTACTCCTCTGCCGAGGGCCGCAGTTCAAGGACCGGCTCGGCGCCGGTTCCCAGGATCCACTTGCTATTCTCCTTCAGTTCAACGGCGATGAGATAGTCGATGTACTTCTCCGCGAGCGCACCTTTGCCCTCCAGTTCGCTGAGAATTGCGCGGACGGCGAGTTGCTGCGCCTCGGTCGTGAGCTGGATCTGTTCGGCTTCGGCGGCGGCGGTGGTGGAGATGCGATAGGCGTCGGCTTCGGCCTCCTTTTGGGCGGCGTAGAACCGAGCATCGGCGACGGTGCGCTGCTGTGCGGCTTCGGCCTCGGCCTGTTCCTGTCGCTGCGCGGCTACCATGCGGTCCTTGATGGCGGACAGGACCTCGGCGGGCGGCGACGCGCTCTGGATCTGTACGGTCATGAATTCGACACCGTACTGATCTTCCTTCTCCTTCAACTCCTGCATCATTTCAAGGTTCATCTCGGTGCGCTGGTTCATGACGCCGGTCATGGTCTTGGTGTTGATGACGTCGCGCAGCCGCCCCTGCACGAACTCGAAGACGATACGTTCCGGGTCGTCGACGGCGAGGGCGAAGCGCTCGGGATTGGTGACGCGGTAGGTGAACTGGAGGGAGACGTCCATGGTGACATTGTCGGAGGTCATGGCGGGGATGCGCTCGACGTAGCCCAGCCTCTCGATGACCTTGACGATGATGACGGTGTCGACCAGAGGGACCTGGACGTGCCAGCCGGGATTCTGAACGCCAAGGAAGCGTCCACCGCGCAGGTGGAGGCCGCGTTCGAACTCATGGATCTTGTAGACGGCGGCGCGGCCGACGTAGAGAGCGACCAGGAGTAGGGCCAGCGCCGCCAGGACAATGACTGAGAGTTTGTAGGGGCGGTCCAGGTCTGTTCCGACCGGTTGCCGTCTTTCGGGCACGTCTTGTACAACTGTTTCCTGGCTCATTCTTACTTCTCCTTTGGGGGAATCGTTTCCTTCCTTCACAGATTGAAGAGGGCCTAATTCATCGTTGACCCTGACAGCTGCTCCGGTAATGCGGAGCAGAGCGCGACCGAATTGTTGTAATGTTGGGGCCACAATTTCCTCGACCCTCAGGACTCGTAGCAACCACTGGAGCAACGGCGGTAGCAGGAGCGGTCCACTGAGAACCAGACAGCTCATGCCGACTATCGGGACCAACATTATCAAGATGTCCAAGCCTCTCCCAAGTCCATACCCGTAGCCGTAGCCGAGCACAAACAGTACATTCGTGACAGCTACACCCAGGAAGAGAAGTGGCGCTTGCGGCCAGTTTCTGATTCCACCCAGGAACGCTGTAGGAGGACGCCAGTACAGCGTTGAGAAAACGGCGGCACCCGCTGCTGAAAGGATAACAAAGCGCAAATCGCTGCCATAAACGTCCCCCTCCACAAGGTTAAATAGTGGGATGAGCAGTGCGGCGTGGGGAAAGACCGTGTATGCCCCCAACAGTCTGCGGGACTTGCGCCAGCCAACCAGGAGTGCTGTCACGAAGTAGGGGGAGAATGCCAAGAGGATAGGGGCGAAACCCAGGAATGGCGAGAAGCCAACGGTTTCCCAGGAATCTATGCGAAAGGCGAATTGGAGCAGAGCGGCGACCGCCGCGTACGACGCGAAACCCAGCCAGGGGTAGAACCAGTGTGGACGACCTGCCCGCCAACCGACGAACGCGCCACCAACGTAAATGACGCGCAGAGACCAGAGCACGCTTTGCAGCCACGTACCGGGGGACGCCGGGACAAGGGCGTTGCCTGCCAGCCAGTAGGCGGCGGGCAGCAGCATGAAGGGCAAGGCGATGAGTACTGCGGTGTGAATCGTGAGGGTGCGGTTCATGGTCAATTCACGGGATCGTTTCGTTTCTGGTCCTCAGCTTACCGTCGTTAATGCGGTTCCTCTGGTCTGTTGTCGGTCCGTATCCAGACGGCTGCAGTACGAGACGGACGTAAGAGGAAATGCAGCAGATGGCTCTGCCGTAGTCCGTCGAAACTATCGAACCGGACAGATGAGGAAATGTGAAACATAATGCCACCGTAGCTGCTAAGCCATGCTCTGTGTGTGTACTGTGTGCGGTCTGTCTGGGCGGATTATACCGTAAGCATCTCTGTAGCGGGCTCGCGCGATGGTCATCGCGGTGAACGTTGGGCATATATGGGAGTTGCCTCGCCTGTCTTGCCTGCGCTGGCGCATACTCGGTACCCGCCAGGACTCGGGGTTGGGGGTAAGCCCGGCCGCCGCGAGACGACAACTTCACATTACCCACACACTCGCTCCGGCGCGAACAGGGCCGGGGGCGTTGCGGGGGCGGAGCCCCCGCACAAGGGAGGGCCGAATAGGCCCGACCGCCCAAATGCGAGGAGAGAGGGGAGAGGAGTGAGAAAAACCTGCGCTCGCCTCGTCCGGCGTCGCGCACTGAATAAGGCTTAGTGGCTGCATGCCACCTTAATATCATAACTTTTTTCCTTGTTTGCAGGCTCTCACTGTTGGGAATAAAATACCATTTATCTCCAGTTCGAGTGAGGATGGACGTTTTCCGAATTGTTCCGACAGCAGAGATTACATGCCAAGCAAGGAGGTTCAAAATGGGAGCGCAGCACAGTCTTAGCCGGCGTAGGTTTCTAAAGGGGGCAGGTTTGGGCGCTGCGGGGTTGGTGCTTGCGGCCTGTGCGGCGCCGGCAGCGGAGCCTGGGGCAGGGGACGCGGAGGCGCCTGACGCCGAGATTCCTGAGGTCGTGTTTTGGTTTCCATGGGAGGACCCGGCCCTGAATATTCAGAACAAGTTCAACGAAGCAGGGCTGGGCGTGACGGCGGTGTGGCAACTTGGGGAATATGATTCGAATACGAAAACAATGGCCGCGCTGGCGGCGGGCACACCGCCGCCGGTCTCATTCCTGGGCCGCTGGCAGAGCGGCGACCTGGCGGTGCGCGATGCCCTGGTGGTCCTGGACGACTACATTGAGGGCGCCGAAAACTTCACCTGGGACAACATTTGGGAGCGACTGCAGAAGGATTCGATATTGTGGGGCAAGAAATGGATCGTTCCCTATACGACGGATACGCGCGCGCTTCTGTACAACAGGACGGTCATGGGCGAGGCAGGGCTTGACCCGGATGCGCCGCCCCTGACGTGGGATGAACTGCACCAGATGGCAATCGATATAACGGAACAGGATGAAGCGGGCCGCCTGGACGTGATCGGTTTTACGCCCACATTTGGCAATCCGCCGGTGCATCTCATGTTTCTGACGTTGATCTGGTGCCTTGACAGCGACATGGTCAACGAAGATTTAACCCAAGTTACGATCACCGACAAAGGTGAAGAGGCCATGGTCTTCCTGAAACAGTTGATGGACGATCAGGGAGGATATGAGGCGGCGGGCGCGTTCACGAGAGGACTCAGCCTGGCGGAAGGAATCGATGCATTTTCGGCAGGAAAGGTGGGTCTGGCGATGCACGGGCAGTGGGTGCTTCGCAACTACGACAAATACTCACCGGACCTCGATTTTGGGATGATTCCGGGCCCGGTCTTTCCGGAGTACGACATTCACGCCAACTATGACGGGGGCGGCGGCTGGTTCCTTTTCAAGGAGGGTGGACAGCCGAACGATGCCTGGGCGCTGGTTGATTTCTGTATGGGCGAAGAGTTTTATCTTGACCACGCCAATCAATTTGCCTGGCTGCCGGCGCGCTCCGACGTGGGCAAGCAGTGGGCCACATTTGACGAACGGCGCGAGGTCTTCGCGGCGACGGCGAATACGGTGCGGTGGATTCCGATATTTGTCGGCATCCTGGAGACATTGGGCGACATTGCCACCATGTTCGACAACATTCTGATTGGCGGCAAAGACATTGCCAGCGAACTGGAGATCGCGGAAGAGAAGATTCAGGCTGTGCTGGACCGCCACAACGAGTTCCCTGTGCCTTCCTAGTCCGGGCCGGAATAGGGGCTGAAGTGCGGGGTGCGGGGCTCGGTGCAGACCGAGTCCTGTAACCTCGCTCTTGTACTTCTGATGTGGATGCAAGCGTTTCAGATTTTCTCCATTCAGGATGTGGATGCCGGCAGAGAGAGCAATGCTTAACATCGCTTTGGGACGGTTCGAAGGGAAGAGTCGTAAAGTTGCACAGTCGTCGTTGGTTTACTGCCTGCTTGTTGCCCTGGGTTTCCTGTTTGCGATGCCCCTGGTGTGGCTCGTCTCCACCTCGCTAAAGAGCAATGAGCAGGTAGGCATGTGGCCCCCTGTTTGGGTTCCGTATCCTTTTGTCTGGGAGAACTATTTCGTAGCGTGGACGAGTGGTCGGTTCGGGCTCTATTTCTTCAATACTGCGTTCATTACGGTGCTGGCTACGTTTGGTCAGCTCCTCACGGCTTCCATGGCTGCATTTGGCTTTGCCCGTTTACGTTTTCCGGGCCGAGAGGTATTGTTTGCCGTCCTTCTGGCAACCATGATGTTGCCTTTCGTCGTCACGATGATTCCGACATTTATTCTCTTCAAGAATCTGGGGTGGCTCGACTCATTCAGGCCACTGATCGTTCCCTACTATTTCGGTGGCGGGGCATTCTTCATTTTTCTGCTGCGCCAGTTTTTCAAGACGCTGCCGACGGAGCTATTCGAACAGGCAACGATTGACGGGGCGTCGAACTATCGCATCTACTATCAGATACTGCTGCCCCTTTCCAAGCCTGCTCTCTCGACCGTGGCCATATTTGGGTTTTTGCATCACTGGAACGACTTTCTTGCGCCGCTCATCTACCTGAACAGCCCGGAGAAGTTCACGCTGGCACTGGGATTGCAGCAGTTTATCCAGCGAACTGAAGTCCGCTATCAGGAGATGATGGCGATGGCGTTACTGATGACGATTCCGGTCCTTATGGTCTTTTTCTTCTTTCAGCAGTACTTCATCCGCGGGGTCGTCATGTCCGGGATAAAAGGGTAGTTTTCCTGGAGGGGGCCGGAACGCCGCGGCCGGACTGATTCAGAGTTGACATTCCAGCACAGGTCATTTGCCAATGAGTCAGGAAGCCATTCCTGCAACGGATAGTAGAACGACAGCAGAACTTCCTGCTAAGCCGCGCAGCGTGTGGGCAAGCCCGATTCGCCGGCGCGAAGCACGCGACGGGATTGTCTTCATTTTGCCCTGGTTTCTCGGCCTGCTCATTTTTATTCTGGGACCATTTGTTGCCGGCTTTTATTACAGTTTGACGGAGTATGACAGCCTTTTGCCGGCAAACTGGCTGGGCGTGGAAAACTACCGGCGCATTCTGTTCGACGACGACCGATTCTGGCTTACTGTTTACAACACGGTCTGGTATGTATGCGCAGCGGTCGTCCCGCAGGTAGTTCTTGGGCTGTTGCTTGCCGTGCTGCTGAACCAGAAGGCCAGGGGAATCACTGTTTTCCGGACCGTCTTTTTCATGCCCTCCATCGTTCCAATCGTTGCCTCCGTTTCGCTATTCATTTTTATTCTGCACGATCGCTTTGGCCTCCTGAATGAGACCCTTTACCAGGTTTTCGGGATTGTCGGCCCGAACTGGCTGACCAGTCCTGACTGGTCGAAGCCTTCGCTCGTCCTCTGGAGCCTGTGGGGTATCGGTGGCGGCATGATCATCTATCTGGCCGGCCTGCAGGGGATCCCGCAGACGCTGTATGAGGCAGCGGCGATTGACGGGGCGGGCGCGCTGCGCTGCTTCTGGAAGATCACGATTCCCTTGATTTCACCGACGATCCTTTTTGTCGTCATTATGGGCATCATCGGCAGCTTTCAGATTTTCACACCCGTCTTTCTGTTGGGCAGCGCGAACTACGGACTGGCGGCTGCCGGGCCGATGGACTCTCTCCTCTTTTGGGTCGTTTACATTTACAACCAGGGCTTCTTCTATTTTCGAATGGGCTATGCCAGCGCTATCGCCTGGCTGTTGTTCATGCTCCTGGTGGTACTCACTCTGATCCAGTTTCGGCTGGCCGGTCGTTGGGTATACTATGAGGACGAGGCTGCCATACGGTAGCCCTGCAATTGGACGCAGCGCCAAACTCCCACAACAAGACTACGAGGAGACATGACTGTGTCAGAAAGCCAACTTCGCGTCGGCTTTGGCGAAACGGACATTACGCCGCCGGAGGGTCTCTTCATGTGCGGGAGCCTCGACCCGCGCAGGAACGAAGGCACGACGGATCCGTTGCAGTCCCACGCGCTCGTCGCGGAAAGCGGCGGCCGGCGGATTGCCATTGTGGGTGTCGACCTGGTCGGAATGCCCAGGGCGTTGACGGACCCGATTATCGCCGAAGCGTCCCGCCGTACAGGCATCGCGTCAGATGCAATATTGATCGCGTGCAGCCACACGCATAGCGGCCCCTATACAGCGGAGGGGGTCTATTCTTCAGACGTAATCGACGTGGACTATCTCGCGACGCTGCCGGACCGCATCGCGGCGAGCGTAGAGCAGGCGGCTGGACGGAGGGAGCCGGCTACGATGCACATTGGCAGGTCGCTGGTCCACCACGGCATCCATAATCGCCGCGTCATCTGTCCGGACGGCAAGGTGATGAACACGTGGATGCCGCAGGCGCTCAACAATCTGGAATACATCCCTCAGGTGTATGGGACGGCGGGTCCTGTCGACCCCGAGATGTGGGTCGTCCGTTTTGACAGGCCGGACGGATCAACACTGGGTGTCTTCTACAATTACTCGCTGCATACCAACTCTAAGAGTGGAACAACCTGGTCGGCGGACTATCCGTGCGTAGTGGCTGAACAGATGAGAGCGGAGTACGGTCCAGAAGTTATCTCCGTTTATACGCCGGGCGCGTGCGCCGATATCAATGTGACGCTGGGGGGCGTGCGCTGGCGCGAGGGCGCAACGTACTTTGCGGAGCAGGCGGTGGAGGCGGCGCGGCGGGCAGTTCCGGTGGACGGGCCGATTACGGTCAGCGCGATCCGCCGGGATATCACAGTGCCGCGGCGGGATCCGGCGGATCATTCGCCTGAGGCGATTGAGCGGCTCAACTGGGGCGGGGCGGGCGGACGCGCCGATGTCTTTGACCGGCAGGCCGAGCTTGTTGCCGGCCTGCCGGAGGAGTGGGACGTACCGGTCAACGCGGCACGCATTGGGCCTCTTGCGATCGCGTCCAATCCGGGTGAGTTGTTTGTGGAGCACGGGCTCTCGATTAAGCGGCGTTCCCCTTTTCCGTACACGGTGGTGGCTGAGCTGACGAACGACCTGGCGATGTATCAGCCTACCGCGGCGGCCTTCGAACAGGAGGGATATGAGGCCCTGGTAGGACCCAACCGCATCGCTCTGGAGGGCGTCGAACTAATTGTGGATTCGGCGGTGGAGCTGGTGGAAGAGCTGTGGAATGAATAGGCTGTCGTATGGCGGCGGATTAGGCCAGTAGACAACACGGGACGAACAGGTGAAGAAGGAGCAGGGGACAGGATGAGTAAGCTACGGACAGGATTTGTGGGATTGCACCGGGGAGGCGGGCTGATGCGCAGCCTGGCGGGCCATCCGAGGGTGGAGGTTGCCGCTCTTTGCGATATTGACGAGGATACGCTGGCCGATACGGGGGCCGCATTCTCGCTGCCCGACGATAGGATGTTTACAAGGTTTGAGGATTTTGTGAACGCGCCGCTGGACATCGTGGTTGTGGCGACGCCGATCGAGTATCACGCGGAGCATTCGATCGCGGCGATGGAGAGCGGGAAGCACGTGTTGTGCGAGCAGACGGCGGCGTACACGGTGGAGGACTGTGCGCGCCTGGTGGAGACTGTGCACAAGACGGGCCGCGTCTACATGATGGGTGAGAACTACTGCTACTTTCATTACATACGGGAGTGGCAGGGGTGGATAAAGCAGGGGAGGCTGGGCAAGATCTTCCACGCCGAAGGGGAATACATTCACGAGATCGTGCCGTTGCTGCGAAATCCTGAGACGGGCGAGCGCAGATGGCGCTATACACGTGCCCCGATCTGGTACAGTGCACATTGCCTGGGTCCGATCCTGACGTTGATGGAGGACCGGATCGTCAAGGCGACCGGCGTCCATTCGGGCAAGAACATTTACCCGGACGAAGGACTGGGCTACCTGGATATGGAGGTGGGGTTGTTCCAGACGGAGAAGGGGGCCACGGTCAAGATTTTGCGCAGCCAGGTGGCGCCGCGGCATCCGGACTTGATCTTTTACACGCTCTACGGCGAGAAGGGCTTTGTGGAGAACGGCCGGCAGGGCGGATGGGGCGGGACGACGGGCCTCTTCTACAGCGAGGAAGAGGCTACCGCCAAGGAGGGCGCGCGGCAGATCGAGTGCCCGACGGTGGACCCGAATGCGCCGGAAGAGGCGCGGCGGGGCGGGCACGGCACGTCAGAGTACTACATGGTGCGGGACTTCATCGGCGCGATAGAGGCGAACGCCAAGCCGCCGATTGACGTGGTGCGGGCGCTGGACTTTACGATACCAGGCATCATCGCGCACGAGTCGGCGATGCAGGGCGGGAAGTGGTTGGACGTTCCGCTGTTCTGAGATAGCTTGTCGCGCCTAGACGCTTTTGCAGGATGCCGATGAGGTAGTTTAGTCGAACTCGTCGGCGGCCTTTTGGGCGAAGGGCTGGTTGGTCTGCTTGTCAGCTTTGGGCTGCGCGCCGGAGCGGCGGCGGCGCTTGCGACCTTTGCGGCGGGGCTTGGGTCTCTCGGGTGAGATTTCGTCCTGGGAGATGACCGGGTAGGCGGCGAAGAGCGCCAGATCCTCCTCAAAATCGGAGAAGTAGATGCGTTCGCGGCGGAGTGTGCGGGCGTAGTCGTCGAAGCCGAGGGCGTCGACAAGCTCGTCGGGGCGGCCGGTTGCGCCGGGGCGCATCTGTACGCGCATGAATATGCGGTGCTCGGCCGCGGCGGCGTCGAAGCCGGTGTAGCGCAGTTCGAGAACCAGCGGGCGCAGGTTGTAGCGGTAGCGCTGGCCGTGGCGCTCCCGTTCGCGCCAGACTTCCCTCTTCTCGAGAAACGCCTCAATCTTTGCTTCCAGCTCCAGTTCGGACACTTCGCCGGCGTCGGCGTAGATGAGAATGATGTAGTCGGCGCCGATTGTGAGGGACTGGGGCGACACCGTTTTGAAAGGCACTTCGGACGCGTCGAGCAGACGTACTCCGGGGGGCAGCTTTTCGCGGATCCGAACTGACAGTTCATCCAACGGGACAGGCGGGCTGAAGGCCACGTCGAGCAGCTCGCACACACCGGTCATGCCGAGGCCGAGGGGGGCGGCGAACTGGATGTGGGGCTGCGGGTTGAAGCCGCGCTTGTAGAGGAGCGGCAGGTCGGCGCGGCGCAGGGTCCGCTCCCAGAGGCGGGACTCGTCCTGGTGGCTGATGAACTTGATTGCCTCGCCTTTTTCGTAGGTGAAGCGGACGCGCTGGCGGGGTTGTTCTTCGGGCAAGGCTGGCGGCTGCGGCTGAGGGTTCGCATCCATCAGACGGCCTCTGCTGCGGCGATGCGCTGGGTGACGGTGCCGTGGCGGCGCTGGGGCACGCGTTCTTCGAACTGACCGGCGGCGTTCTCCAGTTGAAGGAGTTGGCTGGGGTCTGCGCCCGTGCCGGCAGGGAGAGTGATTCCCGTTTCCTTCATTTCGTCGTTGAAATAGAGCGGCACGGGCACAACGTCGACGGGCTGGCGGGTCTTGTCTTTGCCCAAAGGGGGACAGCACCAGGCCTCATCGGGGGCCTCGCGGCGCTGCTCTTTGAAATAGCCTAGGATGCCGCAGGAGAAGCAGTGTTCGCGGCAGTCGTCGACGACACCGCCGGCGTAGGTGTGCAGATATTCCTGTGCAAGGAACTCTTTGTCGAGCCCGGCAGAGATGTGCTCCCAGGGCAGGATTTCGTCGAGGGGGCGCTGGCGACGGGCGAACCAGTCCATCTCCAGGTCGCAGTCGGCAAAGGCCTGTTGCCAGAGGTCGAAGCGGAAGTGCTCGCCCCAGGCGTCGAGCTTGGCGCCGAGCTCCCAGGCGCGCTGGATGACATCGCACAGTTTGCGGTCGCCGCGGGTGAGGAAGGCTTCGACCAGGGTCTCGGTAGGATCGTTCCAGGTAAAGTGGATGGCGGGATCTTTCAACTCCTGCTGCAGGAGGCGGACCTGCTGGCGAATGGTCGATTCCTCCTCCATCGGTACCCACTGGAAGGGCGTGTGCGGCTTTGGGACGAGGGTGCTGACGCCGATGCGGACGTTGGCTTTGTTGCCGAGGACGCGGCGGCCAACGGCCAGCACTTTTTTGGACAGGTCGGCGATGGCCTGGACGTCGGCGAGGGTCTGGGTGGGATGGCCGATCATGAAGTACATCTTGATCGTCTTCCAGCCGCGGCGGTAGACCTCTTCGGCGGTGGTCAGCAGGTCATCGTCGGGGATGGGCTTGTTGATGATATCGCGCAGGCGGTCGGTGGCGGCTTCGGGCGCGAAGGTGAAACCGGAGCGGCGGCGGCCCTTTTCGAGCAGATCCATCAGGTCGACGCTGAAGCTTTCGATGCGAAGGCTGGGCAGGCCGACGGACAGTTTGCGGGCACCGTGGCGCTCCATCGTGCGCCGTACCAACTCCTCGACGTAGGTGTAGTCGCTGCTGCTGAGGCTGAGGAAGCTGACCTCCTCAAAGCCGCAGCTTGCTATCATCTCGTCGACGGCCTGCAGGACTTCCTCCACGGGCCGTTCGCGCACTGGGCGAAAGATCATGCCGGCCTGGCAGAAGCGGCAGCCGCGGGTGCAGCCGCGCATGATTTCGATAGCGGCGCGGTTGTGGACGACGTTGATGAAGGGGACGATGAATTTGGTCACCGGGGGCGGCATGACAGTGACGACGCGCTTCATCACGGTTTCGGGGGCGTCGGGGTGGGTGGGGCGGATGGCGACGATGGTGCCGTCGGCGGCGTAGCTGGCCTGGTATAGGTCGGGTACATAGACGCCGGGTATTAGGGCGAGCATTGTCCAGAGCTTGCTGCGGGCCTGCGCCGACTGGTCTGTGCTGGCAGCGAGTTCCTTTTTCCACTGTTCATGTACATCGATGATTTCGAAGATTACCTCTTCGCCTTCGCCGATGACCATGGCGTCGAAGAAGGCGCTCATGGGTTCAGGGTTGTAGCAGCCGGAGCCGCCGGCGATGACGAGGGGGTGGGAGGCGTCGCGGTCGGCGGCGCGCAGGGGAAGCCCGGCCAGGTCGAGCATGGTGAGAACGTTGGTATAGAGCTGCTCGTAGGGGAGCGAGAAGGCGAGGATGTCGAAGCGGGTGACCGGGTGGCGTGTTTCCAGGCCGAAGAGGGGGATGCCGTCGCGCTGCATCACCGTTTCGAAGTCGCTCCAAGGGCAGTAGACGCGCTCGGCGAGCAGGTCGTCGCGCTTGTTGATGAGGTCGTAGAGGACCATGAGGCCGAGGTTGGAGCCGCCGAGCTCGTAGATATCGGGGAAGGCGAGGGCGACCTTGCTGCGGACGGCGGGGTCGTCCCAGTTTTTGGGGATGCTGTTGAGTTCGCCGCCGGTGTAGCGGGCGGGTTGGGTCACTTTGTGCAGGACGCGGTCGAGGGCGCGTGAGATCTGTCTGGGAGTGGAAAACATATTTGGTTCCTTCTCATCTGCCGACCGACGGCGCCATCGTGGTTGGGAGGTCGCGTATGCGGCCGGGCGGGATTTGAACCCGCTCATTGCCAGGGGCGCGGGTTGGCGCTTCGCCCTGGCGTTTGGGATTCCGGCGGGTCCGGGTGGACTGCCGGAGATGCGGTCATTATAGAAGGAGGAGGCTTGGGGATCAAATCTGTTGAAGGGGGCATCCCATGTTTGCGATGGGAACAGTCTGGCGGGGGGTTGGCGTCAGCGGCGGCTGAAATTATTTGCCGGCTTCCGGGGAGTCACAGGGCAGGCACGCAAGGGGATTCGATGGGGCTGGCGCGATTTGGTTTGGCGAAACTCCTTCGATTTGGCACCTGTTACCAATATCGACACCAGGTCGGCGAGGCATGTTGTTGGCCGGGGGCGTTGCGGGGGCGGAGCCCCCGCACAAGGGAGGGCCGAATAGGCCCGACCGCCCGGAACTGCAGTTTTTAGTAGTCGGTTTTTAGTTTCTGGTGGTCAGGGGCAGTGACTGCGCTTCTTCTGCCTCAGAGTTGATTGCTGAGTGGACATCGTACTGTCGCTGCCAGAGGTTTAAGAAAGTTTACCTCTATTCTTGGATACACGCGGTGGGGAAGGGGTTTTGACTTTCGGATTCGCCTCTCGTATACTGTTGGCCTACAAGCTATTGCCGTGGTTTGCCCCGTTCGTCTAGAGGCCCAGGACACCACCCTCTCAAGGTGGAGACAGGGGTTCGACTCCCCTACGGGGTACAGAAACGAAAAATCCCGCTGAAATCAACGGGATTTTCTTTTTGTCTATTGCCGGTTAGAAGCGAAGTGCGGGCTCAGTCGACGGCGATGATGGCCTCGATTTCGACGGCCCAGTTGGCGGGTACGGTGAGGCCGATGGCGCTGCGGGCGTGGCGCCCGGCGTCGCCGAAGAGCTCGATGAACATGTCGCTGCAGCCGTGGATGACCGAGGGCGTGTCGTTGAAGCCGGGGCCGACGTTGACCATGCCGAAGACCTTGACGACCTGGCGGACGTTGTCGAGGCCGGCGATGGTGTGGACGGCCTGGAGGATGCCGAGGGCGCAGAGTTGGGCGGCGCGGTAGCCTTCCTCGGTGGTCAGATCCTGACCGACCTTGCCCATGATCTCTTCGTCGCCGAAGCGGGAGACCTGGCCGGAGACGTAGACGTGGTCGCCGGAGCGGACTGCGGCCATCAGGCGGCCGCCGTCAAGGTCGATCTTCTCGAGTTCGTAGCCCATTTCTTTCAGTTTTGCCAGATAAGACACGTTTTGCTCCTGTGAGTTGTTGCCCGCGCGGCGGATAGCGGCGCGGTTGGGTAGCGGATAGATGGAAAATGCGTTGCAGGTATGCGTTATGTTGCCGGCGACAGAACGGGTGCCGCTTTGGCGCGCTGGTAGAGGTCGGCGAAGTCGGAGGTGCCGTCGTCGTCGAGGTAGGCGGTGGCGACGCCGCGCTCGTAGATTGGTTGGTTGGCGGTGCGCCAGTAGTCCCACATGCTGGAGCCCTGGCTGAAGCTGGTGTCGGCGAAGTAGACGCGCACGCCGTTGGCGCGGCTGTAGCGGATGAGGCGGCGGGGCAGGCTGAAGTCGGCGACGTCGACGCGATAGGTGTCGAGTGCGGTCTCGTCGATGGTGATGCCGAGGCCGGGGGCTTCGGGCGTCTGGGCGTAGCCGCCGACGACGGGGATGCGCTGGTCGAGCAGGTTGTGCCCGTAGAGCTCGTGGCAGTTGATGGCGGGCCATTGGGCGTGGCTGAGCACGGCGCCGAGGTGGAGGGCCATGGTGGTGGTGAGGCCGGTGCCGACCATCTGGATGAAGAATGGCATGTTGGCGGTGGCGGCGGAGATGCCGGAGCGTAGAACGTTGGTGACGCCGCCGGCGATGACGAAGCCGTCGCAGTAGCCCTGCTGGATGGCTACTGAGGCGGGGACGCCGCCGTAGTGGTGGGCGATGGGCGTACGCACTTTTTCGCGCAGGAGGCGGTTGCCGGCGACGTCGTTGGCCTGCATCGGACCTTCCCAGATTGCGATTTTGGGGAAGTCGGTCTCGAGCTCGCGGAGGACGGGCACGGCGGTAGACACGTCGAGCAGGAAGTCGTTCCAGTCGCAGTCGATGTGGAACCAGTCGGGCGTGGCGTCGCTGATGCGTTTTACGGTGGCGTAGACATCGTGCCAGGGACGGGTCTTGATTTTGATGGAGGTGAAGCCGAGATCGACGGCGACGCGGGCCTCCGCCTCATAGGCGGCGGGGCCCATGTCGTGGTCCCAAAAGGAGACGGGGCACCAGTCGCGCACTTTGGGGCCGAGGAGGCGGTGGACGGGAACGCCGGCGATTTTACCGGCGGCGTCGAAGAGGGCCATTTGGAGGCCGGCGCCGAGGGAGTCGTCCCACATGAGGTCGAAGGGAGAGCGGCCGATGACGCGGTCGGTGTCGTCGACGCGTCCCCAGGTGTAGTTCTGGATGGTTTCGCCATAGGCGACGGTGCCGTCGTCGAGGGTGAGGCGGATGATTTCGGATTCGGACCAGCGGTGGATGTTGGCGCGTTCCATTTCGCGGCGGACGCGGTCGACCATGGGGATGACGAGGAGGATGCGTTCGACGTCGGTGATTTTGGCGGTGGCGGTCATCGGGTGCTCCTGTGGGGTGGGTCGGGTTGGGGGGCGTGGGATGGGTGGGATTGGGGGGATTCTAACATGATACGCGTTGATCCCCTTAAGCTGAACTGTTCAATTTAGCAAGAATTTCGGGATGTAAGGGTAGGACTGAATGGCGGTAGCGGTCCACCGGAGGGCATAAGACCTATTGTTGACTCTAAAATAGGTCCTGCTATGAGTTGCCGACAGAATCGTCTCAAGGCCCTGACCTGAAACCGTTCATTTGAGACGATTCAGATTCCAAAAAAGCCAAGATTGTCGCCGGAGACACTATTGGAATTCCCCGATATTTTTCGAGGCGTAGCAAGTGGCGGTCACCAGTAACGATACAGTCTGCCTTCCCTTTCACTGCGCATACAAGAAACTTATCGTCTGAGGGATCAGACTCCACGATGGGAGAGTCCGGCAGTTCTGCAGAGATAATCTCTACTTGCTCTCGGATATTGACGACGTAAGCGCCTACTTTCTCTGGAGTCAAATTGTATCGTTTCGCTATTCGATCGTATTGCAAAACTCTTTGGATCTCCTCCAACATTTCCTCCGAAGCGATCAACACATGATCACTTAGATTACTTAGAACGGTGGCTGGCGTGCCGGTGGGAGCGATCAAAGAACTAATCCAAACATTTGTATCCAATACGACTCTCATCTTTTCTCGGCACGCACTGCTGCAATTGCTTCTTCAATGTCCTTTTGGACCTCTTCTTCGGGCACATCGGGCATTTGCGCGTGCATTTCTTCGAGAAACGCCATCAGACGATTCCCTGCATCGTTTTGGGCACTCGCGTTGGACAATTCTTCTCCGACACTCATTGTTTCATTGCCGCTGCCTTGCGTCAGGAATTGCTCATAGTCGCTGATAGGCACTATGGCAACGACAGGGATTCCTCCCCGCTCAACGACTAGATGCTCTTGGCTGCGGTAGGCTCGGCGAATCACGTCGCCAAAACGATTCTTCGCCTCTGTAGCGCTGATGGTTGCGATCTTCATAGTCACAGCTCCCCTGGCTGATGTTAGCTATTATTGGCTAAGTTTAGCATGAACTGCGGTCTTTGTAAAGGAAACCATAGAGAAATCTCGACATCCGTATACTGAGATGATCCATCGGCTCTGTAAGCAAGACACATGCATCTAGCACCCATATGCCGCCAGCCATAGCCGATCTAATGTCGGGATAACCTCTGTCTCTTCTTTGAGGATAGAAACCATCGAGTGCGAGAGGTGGAGAAAACGCTCAGTCCCGGCATCAAAATGCACTTGTTCTTTTCGGTTCTGTTCAGCTTGATGGCGGAGGATTGAATTCATTTCGAGCAGAGCTTCGTGATAGCTTTTCATTGAAGGTGGAGGAATGACCTGGGACATTCGCGCATAGGTTCTGGCATAGTTTCGCTCCATGTCTTCCCAGCTAGTCGCCTGGATTTCTTGCAGTGGCCAAATTGGAGAGTCTTCTATGCAGATAGTCTGTGCGTAATCATAGAGTGAGAGAGACGCTTCAGCATTGAGGAGTGACTCGTAGTTGGGTTGGCCAAATCGTTCGTAATACAGGGTCATGACTGCGACGCCGAGTAGGAAGGCAAGGATCAGCCCTGCGACGCTTTTTGCTACAGACATTTCTACACCTCATTTTCCAGAGGGGACGTCGGTGACTCATAAGGCTTTGGAAGGGAATTTCAAGAGATAGGACGCCAGATTCCTACATACACAGTTGTCTTGTCATTGGGTCAGGACGGGCCTTTGGCGTCACTGGGGAAATATCGCAGTTTGGATTGGTATTATTGTTCTGTGTTACTTGCTGGACACTGCCGAGAGGCCAAGATTTGTCTCCGGGAGTGATAGTCACTTCGGTTGCCGACTGGCATGCCACCTTCCCTTCTCAGGGTTTTTTCTCCTGACGGGGCAGGTTCAAGCGCTGTTCCACGCAATCACGTATCAGTGCTGAGACAGACTTCCCGGAAGCAACGGCTTCGGCATTGAGCACGCCTTTTGTGTATTCATCCCAGTAAATGGTCAGCGAAGTACGACCGAGGTGTTCATCCTGAAGAAAAGGTTCAAAGTAATCTGATGGATAGAGGTACCCATCTTCGCTTCCGGGTTCGCCGAAGCTCTCGTCAATGATACGGGTCATGCCATGCTGTTCGGCAGTGGGATCGGAGATGACTTTGTACACTTTGCCGATCGTAAGGCCGAACAGTGGCTCTTCCTGTCTTGGCTGGTCCGGAGCGTGCAAGTAGGGTTGATTGCAGATGCACCTTGCGTAGCTCATTTTTCAAACGCAAAGTGGGGTAGGGGAAGGATTGAACGCTCAGTTCCCGCCACCCTGAATCTCCTCCACGAGTCGGGCCAGGACTATCTCTTCTTCGCCTTCCTCCAACGTTTGCGGATTGAGCATGATGGTTTCGTCCGGTCCGGAGGCTGCGTTTACTGACGGCGTCCCTTCGCGCATTCCCTGGAGGATCTCGCTCTGTGTTCGGCCCACAACGGAGGCGTCGATTTGGACGCGCGTGCGCGGCATCGGCTGGTTCGCCTCGCTGGGGAATGACCGGGTGGCGGTCACACCGTCCAGCCGGTTTAGCTCGCTGCACCATCCGGCCACGATCTCCTCCATCTGCGAGGTGCGCGCTTCGTGATCGAGGGACAGGTAGCGCTCGACGGCGGCGAGCAGGCCCAACATTTCTTCCTTGCCGACCTTCATGGGGCGGCCGATGCTGTGGTTGGGATTGCCGTTTAGGGCGCAGGCGTCGATGAGCCACTGTTTGCCGAGAACGAGGCCAGAGGACTGGGGGCCGCGCAGGTCTTTGCCGCCGCTGAAGATTGCGGCGTCGGCGCCCATCTGGGTGAACTTCCACAGGTTTTCGACTGGCGGGAGCTGGGCGGCGGCGTCCACGAGGACGGGCACGCCGTGTGCGTGGGCCGTGTCGATCACCTTTTCCAGAGGAATGTCGCCAGGCGACCCCAAAGCGCCCTCAAACCAGATCACCGCGGCAGTCTTTTCGTTGATCGCTCTCTCCAGCTGCCAGAGTTCGGCTTGGCCGGGCCAGCCGATCTCAGTCAGCCGGACGCCAACCTGGCGGACGGCGTGATCGTAGCCGTTGCGCTGAGACTTGTGGACGATGACCTCATTCTTGAGACCGGTCAGGTCCGGCAGCTGTTCGATCGCCCATTCTTCGTTGCCGGTGACACAGGCGGCTATGGCGACGACGATGCCCCCGGCTGCGCCCGAACTGACGTAGCAGGCCTCGTTCTGGGTGAGGAGGGCGATACGATTGCCGACGCGGCGCTGCAACTCCGGCAGTTCAACGAAGGATTTGGCCGCTGCCATCATCGCTTCCAGAACTTCGGGCGGCATGATGGAGCCGCCGAGCCTGGTGAGGGTGGCGTTGGCGTTGATCGTTGGGGTGATGTCCAGTTCTTCGTAGGAGGGCATGAGCGTACCACCTCTTTCTTGGTGAAGGGAGGACAGTTGTGGGGTCAAGTACGGCGCGTATCGCGTGAAACGATACGCGCCGCGAGTAAGAGAGTTCGGCTACAGCTCTAGGCCGGCTGCGGCAGGACGAGATCGCAGGCGTCGGCGGGCATCCAGTGGGCATCTTCGCCGGCCCACTTGACATTGCAGCCGATCGGGTTGGTCAGCGTGGTGCTGACGGACTGGCCGGAGGTGTGCTCCTCCAGGGCGCGGTCGAGGTCGAATTCGGTGGCCTGGGTGGCGTCACGCGGGCTGTCGACGCCGCGGCCGGTGTAGACCAGTTCGCGGTCCTTGTTGAAGACGTAAAAGTGGGGGGTGCGGAGCGCCCCGTAGGCCTTGGCGACCTCCTGGGTTTCGTCGCGCAGGTAGACCCAGGGGAACTTGTGCTCTCCCATGCGTTCGACCATGTGGCGGAAGTCGTCTTCGGCGTTGACATGGACGCTGTTGGAGTTGATGCCGACGAACTTGACGCCCTTGGAGGCGAACTTGTCGGCGGAGGCGCGCGTCGCTTCGTCGGAGCCGATTACGTAGGGGCAGTGGTTGCAGGTGAAGAAGACGACGAGCGTTTCGGCGTCGTCAAAGCAACCGAGCGTGTAGACTTCGCCGTCGGTGGCGATGAGCTTGAAGTCGAGTGCCTTGTCGCCGATTTCGAGAGTGAATGCCATGCTGTCCTCCTGTAAGGGTTCTGTGTCCAGAGCGAACGGTTCCGGTGTGCCCTGGTGGATTACAACGAATCGTATCGCCTGAAAACAACCGGCAGGAGACGAACCTTTTTCACGAAGGAAGCGGCAGCGTTGGCGCGTTTTAGGCCGGGTTGCAGATCAGGCTATGCAGGCAGATAATGACCGCTACCATGGAGTATCGTCTCCTGGCTTGATTATACTGATGATCTCTGGCCGGGCAAAGTTGCACAGGAAAAAGGAGACCTATCATGCGCATTGGCATCGCTTCACTGAATCACGAGTCCAACACATTTGCTTCATTTCCGACGACACTGTCGGACTTTCGTTTCGTGCGGGGGCAGGAGATCATCGAGCAGTACCGACCGACGTTCCACGAGGTGGGTGGATTCATCGCGGGAGCGGAGGCGTACGGTTACGAGATCGTGCCGCTAATGGGAGCGGTGGCTACGCCGGCGGGGGCAGTGGAGGCGGAGACCTATGAGTCTCTCCTGGACGAACTTCTGGGGTTGATTGGCGACGCCATGCCGCTGGACGGGCTGTTGTTGGGTCTGCACGGGGCGTTTGTGGCGGAGAATTTTCCGCAGGGGGACGGCGAGACGACGCGGCGCGTGCGGGAGCTTGTCGGGCCCGACTTTCCGGTCGTTGTGACGCACGACTATCACGGCAACGTGCCCCCGCAGCTGGTGGAGGATGCGACGGCGCTGATTATCTACAAGACGTGCCCGCACGTCGACCAGCGGGAGCGGGGGTTGCAGGCGGCGGAGCTGCTCACGCGCACGGTGCGGGGCGAGGTGCGGCCGGTTTCGAGTATCGCCAAGCCGGAGCTAGTCTATAACATCGCATTTCACAATACGAACATGCGCCCGATGAAGCCGGTGATGGACGCGGCGATCGAGTTGGAGGGACAGCCGGGGATCCTGGCGACGAGTGTGGCGGCCGGTTACCAATATGCGGATGTGCCGTGGATGGGGCCGTGCATCGTGGTGGTGGCAGACGGAGACCAGGAGCTGGCCGACCGGGAAGCGCAGAGGCTGGCCGACATGATGTGGTCGACGCGGGACGAGCTGCTGCCGAAGATACCAGGCCCGGCCGAGGCGGTGGAGATGGCGATGGCGAGCGATGAGAAGCCGGTGTCGATGATGGAGATGGGCGACAACATCGGCGGCGGCAGTGCAGGGGACTCCACGTTCGTTCTGGAAGAGCTGCTGCGTCAAGGCGCGAACGGCTGGGTGATGGCGCTCTACGATCCGGAGGCGGTGGAGGCGTGCGCGGCAGCGGGGATAGGAGCAAAATTGACGCTGCCCGTGGGCGGCAAGGTGGACGACGAGCACGGGCCGACGCTGACGGTGGAAGGGACGGTGCGGACGCTGCATGACGGCAAGTTCATCGAGACGGAAGTCCGCCACGGTGGAGGTCGTAACTGGGACCAGGGGCTTACGGCGGTGCTGGAAACTAGCGGGGGTCTTCTGGTGCTGGACAGCCTGCGTACGCCGCCGATGAGCTTGAATCAGCTGCGGTCGGTCGGGGTCATGCCGGAGCAGCATGAGATATTTGTGGCCAAAGGGTCGGTCGCGCCGCGGGCGGCGTATGAGCCGGTCTCGGCGCGCATCATCGAGGTGGACTCGGGCGGGGCGACGTCGATCAGCCGCCCGCCGGAGGCGTTTCAGCTGGCGCGGCAGGGGCTGTATGAGTGGACACAAGGTGCGTAGAAGGTGAAGGCGCGCGTGCCGGGGTGGGGTCGCCGATGAGGTTGTCGACGATCTTTGCCGAAGCGACGACGCCGGGGACACCGGCGCCCGGGTGTGTGCCGGCGCCGACAAAGTAGAGGTTGTCCACATCTTCCGAGCGGTTATGGGGGCGGAACCAGGCGCTTTGCGTCAGGGTCGGCTGGATGGAGAAGGCGGAGCCGAGATAGCTGTTGAGGGTGCCGGCGAAGTGGCGGGGATCGATGCGGTGCTCGGCGACGATGTTGGCTTGCAGGTCGGGCAGGTAGTTCCGTTCGAGGAAGTCCATGATGGCGTCACGATAGGGCTGGGCCTGCCGTTCCCAGTCGATGCCGGCGCCGAGATGGGGGACGGGGGAGAGGACATAGAAGGCTTCGCCGCCGTCCGGCGCGAGTGACGGGTCGGTCAGGGTTGGCATGTGCAGGTAGAGCGAGAAGTCCCGGGGCAGATCCTTGTTGCGGAATATGTCGCGCAAGAGACCGGTGTAGTCCGGGTGCATCATGATGTTATGGTGGGCAAGGCCGACATCGCGATACTGGCGCCTGGTGCCGAAGTAGATGACGAAGAGGGACATTGAGTAGTTCTTGCTCTTGATGCGGCGGTCGCTATTGCGCGGCCGCTTTTCATTTGGGATGAGGTTGAGGTAGGTCCAGGCGGCGTCGGCGTTGGAGACGACGGCGTCGGCCTTGCGGATCGTGCCGTCTTTGAGGCTGACGCCGTGGGCGCGGCGATTCTCGATGAGAATGCGGTCGACCTCTGCGTTCAGGTGGACTTTGACGCCCAACTCCTGCAGGAGGCGGGCGAAGGCGTTGATGATGGCGCCGGTGCCGCCGAGGGCGTAGTGGATGCCCCATTCGCGCTCAAGGTAGTGTATGAGGACGTAGATGCTGGCGGCTGTCAGAGGGTTGCCGCCGATGAGGAGAGGTTGGAAGGAGAAGCAGCAGCGCAGGAAGTCGTCCCGGAAGTACTTTGAGACGTAGCCGTAGACGCTGCGGTAGCTTTGCAAGCGGATCAGGTCGGGGACTACGCTGATCATGTCGGAGAGGTGGAGGAAGGGCTGGTCGATCAGGGCCATGCCCGTATCAAAGATCTCTTTGGAACTGGCGAGAAACTTATTGTATCCCTCGACGTCGGCGGGGCTGCGCTGTGCGATCTGGCGGAGCATGGCCTCGTGATCGGCGCTGACGTCAAATGGCCGGTGCAGGTGATCGAAGATGCGATAGAAGGGGTCGCAGGGGACGAGTTGGAAGTAGTCGCAGCGGCGGCGGCCGGCCGCCTGCCAGATTTCGTCGAAGATCCAAGGTGCGGTGATGACGGTGGGGCCGCCGTCGAAGCGGTAGCCTTCGATTTCGTAGACGTAGGCGCGGCCACCGAGTTTGTCACGCTTTTCGAAGAGTTCGACCTGGTGGCCGCGAGCGGCGAGGCGGACAGCGGCGCTCAGGCCGCCGAAGCCGGCGCCGATAACGATGATCCTCGACACTGACATCCTCCATTGGACGTTGCAGGTGCTACCATAGCACCGACGGCGTATGCTCTCAGAGACACAGAGAAAAGTATGACACAGTTCGGGCCAAAACTACGAAACCGGAATCGGGACGAAATCATGTGCAAAATATGTGCAAAACTCCAATAATTGGCATTTGTTTAGCTATTATACATGAAGCAGATTCTGTGCCATATTCGACCTGCAGCAACGTGGACTCAGTGTCAGAATCAGGATTTGGATCAGGATTTGCAGGATTCTTGAAAGATTTTCAGGATGGGAGTAAGTGCCGGATGACTGGATGGTCGGTTGGCCCTGAAGTTGGGGTTACCTGAATCGGATGTGGGGGGCTTCTGGGGGTTCAGAATGATGGGGGACTGGTTGATTCTGTGTTGCGAGCCTGTGGTTGACCTTTGCGGCGTGTGGATGATCCTAATTGTTCTTGGATCTGCGGCATGGATCTATTTCAGAGATCGGAAACGAGAATGACTTCTGACGAAAAACACTGTGTCGCGGCCGGCAGTTGCTGTTTCTTTCCGAAGTGTATGCTCTTCAATTTCAAGGATCTGTGCTCCTCAATGCTAGACATGGTCGCGCCTATAGCCAATTGAACTCCGCCGCCGCCCATGTCGGATCACTGGTCCGCCCTAGCTCGTTTGACAGCCACACAAGCACCTTAAATCCCTGACCCAATGTTTGCGATTTAAGACACATGGTTTCCCCAAATTGGATGCCAGTTAGAGATTGTCGGGGGATTGTGGATCAGGGAAACAGCAAATGAGATTGCGCTTTCACCAGACCCGGTCCGGATTTGGTTGATCACGGGTCTTGTCATATACTTTTTGGTTGTGTGGGTGGCCTGCCCCGGGGTTTCCTTCTCCGGTAAGGCAGGTGGAATTTCGTTGAAAGTGCCAGCCCATTTTTCGTCCAAATTGCGGTGCCAGATTCGCCCCTCTGGTGGGGCGCTTGCAGTTCCCAGCCCGCAAGCCGCTATCCGAAGTTCCGGAGCAGTCGAGTAGCAGGTCTCCGGGCGCGGTCAAAGGAGAGAGGAAGATGTACGCAGTGGTTCGAACCGGCGGAAAACAGTACAGGGTTTCGCCCGGTGATATACTTGAGGTGGAGAAGCTGGCCGGCGACGTCGGCGACAGCATCGTACTGGAAGACGTATTGATGGTGGCCGGTGAGGAAGGTATCGAGATCGGCCAGCCGAATGTGGCGGGCGCGTCGGTCACGGCGAGGATTACGGGGCAGCACCGGGGCGAGAAGATTCTGGTATTTCGCTACCGCCCGAAGAAACGTGTGCGTGTACGCCGCGGGCACAGGCAGTATCTGACCCGTCTGCAGATCGACAAGATCAGCGGCGACGGTTTCGAGTATGTGGGAGAGGAGAAGGAAGAGGCTACGCCCAAGGAGATAGTTGAGGCGGCCGTATCCGAGGTTGCCGCCGCGGCGGTGGCTGAGACCGACTCTGTTGTCGAAGCGGTAGAAACAGTCGAGGCAGAAGAGACTGTCGAGGCGGGCGTGGAGGAAGAGGCCGACATCGTCGACAGAGTTGTGGACACGGTCGAGGCTGTGGGTGATGCGGCCAGCGAGGCCGTGGATGCCGTCGGTGACGCTGCGGGCGATGCGGTCGAGGCTGTCAGTGACATAGCCAGCGACGCCGCGGGAGCTGTCGGCGACAAGGCAGGCGACGCAGTGGAAGCTGTCGGTGACCTGGCTGAAGACGCGGTGGAGGCCGTCAGTGACGCGGCGAGCGATGCTGTGGAGGCTGTCGGTGATTTGGCCGAAGACGCAGTAGACGCCGTAACGAAGAATCTCAAAGGGTTGGTTGGCAGAGGCAAGAAAGCCGACGACGCCGAAGATAACGAGAAGAAAGAGGAGTAAGCAAAATGGCTCACAAAAAAGGAGGCGGTTCCAGCCGCAACAACCGGGATTCGAACGGTCAGCGGCTGGGCGTCAAGAAATATGGCGGCGAGTTTGTGAAGTGCGGCAGCATTATCATTCGCCAGCGCGGCACGCCGATCTTCCCCGGCACGAATGTAGGCCAGGGCAAGGATGACACGCTTTTCGCCATGCAGGATGGTTACGTGACATTCGAATGGGCCAAGAAGAACCGCAAGAAGGTCAGCGTGTACACTTCGGAAGAGAAGCAGGCTTTGGGGAAGGTGTAGAGATATGAAGCCAGAGATTCATCCTGAATACTACCCCGCGGCGCAAGTTAATTGCTCTTGCGGGAACAGTTGGGTGACAGGGAGCACGACTGCAGTAATCAATGTCAACATCTGCAGCCAGTGCCATCCTTTTTACACCGGTGAACAGCGAATCGTCGACTCAGTCGGCCGGGTTGAGCGGTTTGTCAGGCGGCTGGAATCGAGGCAAAGCGCGGCGGCCCGCCAGCAGATCGAAGCGGAGGTGCGGCGGGAGGCCGAAGCGGCAGCGCGGCGGGCGCGAGCGCGCGGGGACGACCCCGAGGAGGCAGCGGCCGAGGTGATGTCGAGGCTCGAGGCCGAAGTCGAGGTGGAGGCGGAAGCGGAAGCGTAGCCCTTGACGCAAGCAGAACATAGAATGAACTCTCAGTCCGGCGGTGGATGGATCGAGCTGATTTGCGGTTCGATGTTCAGCGGCAAGACGGAAGAGCTGCTGCGTCGTGTGCGCCGATCCGAGATTGCCCGCCGCCGCATTCAGCTCTTCAAACCCCAGATCGACAATCGATACGGGCGCGAGCTGCTGGCATCGCACAATGGCATGTCGCGCGGCGATGTCGTCATTCTGGAAGACACTGCTTCCTTGCTGAACCGGGTGGAGCGGGGGACGGAGGTGGTGGCTATCGACGAGGTGCAGTTTTTCAATCCGGCGATCGCGGGCATCTGCCAAGAGCTGGCCGACCAGGGGAAACAGGTGATTGCTGCGGGCCTGGACCAGGATTTCCGCGGGGAGCCATTCGGGCCTATGCCGCTGCTGATGGCGCTGGCTGAACAGGTGGACAAG
This sequence comes from Caldilineaceae bacterium, assembly GCA_022821585.1. Taxonomy (GTDB): domain Bacteria; phylum Chloroflexota; class Anaerolineae; order Caldilineales; family Caldilineaceae; genus Bin5. The sequence goes on along the minus strand of JAJEDI010000071.1, from coordinate 25,963 downwards.
CTGCACGCCATTTGCGTGCGTTGCGGCGCACCGGCCACGCGTACGCAACGGCTGATCGACGGTAAGCCGGCCCGCTATGATGAACCTGTCATCCTTGTGGGCGGCAGCGAGAGCTATGAGGCCCGCTGTCGCGGTTGCCACCAGGTGCCGGCCAGGCCGAGTACGAAGGCGCTGTTGGAGGAGTTGGGCTTTGTTTAACTGCGGTAGTCAGTAGTCAGTAGTCAGTAGTCAGTAGTCAGTAGTCAGTAGTCAGTAGTCAGTAGTCAGTGAAGATTGTGTGTGTTGAGTGATTTCAGGGCAAGAAGTGGTTTGCCCGCGAAAGACACCTGAAACACAGTTCGATTCTTCATACATTTTCCTCTCTTTTGGCCCTTTTGGGTTCGAATCCTTTTGAAAACTGAATCTGAATTCAGGTTGAGAACACGCCTTCTTCGTTAAGCGTGCTACATTGTCGGCTTTACGGATCACGGTAGCAGGCGAAGGGCAGGTCGTGGCGGGCCTTCCTTCGGCGCGCAGGGATTGGCATGTTTTTTGACTGCGAGGTTGCGAAACGGCGGCAAGATTCTATAATAGCGGGGCGGGACGGACTGCATTCAACAGGTGGGGCACAATGAACCTTTTGACTCTTTTTGCAATTGGCCGTGAACGCCAGCCGGACAAGATTGCGATCGAATTCAAGGATACGCGCGGGCCGCTGGCGCCGCTGGCGTTGACCTTTGCCGAGCTGCAGCAAGAGGTGGCGAGATGGGCGGCCGCTTTTGCACGGATGGGCGTGCAGAAGGGAGACCGGGTTGGGCTGTATCTGTGCAACCGGCCGGAGTTTGTGATCGCGTACCTGGCGACGCTGGAGGTAGGCGCGATCATGGTGCCGATCAATCTGCGCTACCGACGCCGGGAACTCAGCCACATTCTGAACGACGCAGAGCCGGCGCTGCTGGTAATCGAGGACGAGCACTGGCCTGTGCTGGATGAGATGGTGGGGATTGAGGTCGGACCAGGGTTGACGGTGCTGTCGGTGGACAGGACGGCGAGCTGGCTGGAGGAGGCTGACGGCTCGGAGTGGACGAGTGCGTCGCGGCCGCTGACACGCGGGGAAGAGACCGCGCTGATCATGTATACGAGCGGGACGACGGGCGCGAGCAAGGGGGCGGTGCTGACACATAACCATGTGCTGGCGACGGTTACTGGTCTGCTGAGCGCGTGGGCGTGGCAGGCGGACGACGTGCTGCTGCTGCCGCTGCCGCTGTTTCATACACACGGGCTGGTGGTGGGGCTGCACTGCGCGCTGGCGATGGGGGCGACGGTGCGGCTGCGCACGGGATTCGATGCGACGGAGACGGTGAAGACGCTATCGAGCGGCGGGGCAACGCTGTTTTTTGCGGTGCCGACCATTTATACGCGGCTGGTGGACATGCTGGCGCAGGCACACGCGGCGCCCGACTTTTCGTCGGTGCGGCTGTTCTGTTCAGGCAGCGCGCCGCTGCCGGCGGAGATTCACAATGAGTTTGAGCGGCTGACGGGGAAGCGGATTCTGGAGCGCTACGGGATGACGGAGACGGGGATGAATTTCAGCAATCCCTATGCGGGGCCGCGCGTGGCGGGCACGGTGGGTACGCCGCTGCCGGGCGTGTTCGCCCGCATTGTGGACGCGAAGGGGGAGGAGCTGCCGGCGGGCGAGGAGGGGGAGCTGCTGCTGCGGGGGAGCAATGTGTTCGACGAGTACTGGCGGGCGCCGCAGAAGACTGCGGAGAGCTTTGTGCAGGACGAGCTGGGGAACCGCTGGTTTCTGACGGGGGACCTGGCACGCATGGACCCGTTGACGGGCTATGTGACGCTGCTGGGGCGACGGCACGAGCTGATCATCTCGGGCGGGCTGAATATCTATCCGCGCGAGGTGGAGGAGATGCTGACGACGTTCCCGGGTATCGAGGAGGCGGCGGTGGTGGGTGAGCCGGACGCCTATTGGGGTGAAGCGCCGGTGGCGTACCTGGTGTGCAGCTGCGAGATCGATGCGGTGGATTTAGAGCGGTATTGCCGGGGGCAGCTGGCTTCGTATAAGTTGCCACGGCAGTTGCGGTTTGTGCAGGCGTTGCCGCGGAATGCGATGGGGAAGGTGCAGAAGCATATGTTGCCGCGGGGTGGTGCCTGAACTGAGGTTATAGGGATCTGGAGAAGCCAGTGTGAGGGGCGAAAGTCAGACCAAAGAAGGAAGTTGCGTTTTCAATTTACAGCAATTGTGAGGCTGGATTCACGCATAGTCTTGAATCCCAGCTGCAATGATAACAAGCAGTTTTCGGCTAAATCTGGCGTCTGATCTTCTTGGGCCTTTTGCCCGACTGCACAGCATCCCAAGCGACTTGAATTTCTACCTTATGAAGTTCTCCCCACCGAAGTACGCGTCTTAAAGCATTGTTGGGAAGGGAACCGTCAAGTATATCCAGGTCGGCAATACTAATCGAAATCTTCCTGCCGTGGCAGGTTGTGTGAAAGTGGGGCCTTTGGTGATGCTCGCGAGGGAATATGGAAATGACAGTTTCAGGGCTGGAAAGTCGACATATTTCTGGCACTAACTGCTACTTCGACATGAACTCGTCGAAAGTCTGATTTGTCAGGTCAAGGTAAAGCGAATCTGCACAGAGACTTGCGTCGTCTGTCCAAAAGACCTCGCCATATTCTCCGAGTTCCACCTGTTCAAATAGGCCGGGCACCTTCCAGTCAGCGAACAGTTCGGTGCCGGCCATATCAGACAGATCGACTTCGCCTTCAGTTCCATCGGAGTAGCGTAACCACAGTTTGTAGTTTTCACGGGCTTCTAAGCCTGTAACCCACGGAAAGTTCGACCCTTCCTGATAGGAAGGAAGTCTTAAATCGCCTTTTGTCATCAGTCCTCATCTTGGCCAATAAGCTGACAGCCGGATTCACTGTCATTCACTCACTTGTGGCTTTGAATTACAATGTTACTTCAGTGGTAAGCCAATAGCAAGTATTGGAACTCTTGGTCTATTCTGGCACCGATTGCAACCGAAATCAGACCGAGCTTGTCGAGACCTAGTTACTGTTCAGTTAGCGATTCCTCAAGAGAGTCGCTGGCGAAACTTTTACACTATAGCACTACATAGCCTGTCCCTCCGTCAACCAAAACATTTCTATGTTGCCGCACCAGGCTGAATTTGACAGAACAGGGAAGTACATCGAACTGCGGCGGGGCGTGCGGGGGTTGTGCGCGCGGTTTCCGGGGGCGTATTGGCGGCGGTTGGATGGGGAGCGGGGGTATCCGGTTGCGTTTGTGGAGGCGATGACGGAGGCCGGCTTTTTGGGAGCGCTGATCCCTGAGGAGTATGGGGGTGGGGGCGCTTCGGTTGCGGAGGCTTCGGTTATTTTGGAGGAGGTGAACCGGAGCGGGGGGAATGCGGGCGTTTGCCATGCGCAGATGTATGTGATGGGCGCGCTGGTGCGGCATGGGTCGGCGGAGCAGAAGGAGCGGTGGCTGCCGGCGCTGGCGGAAGGGAAGCTGCGGCTGCAAGCGTTTGGGGTTACGGAGCCGACGGCGGGGTCGGATACGACGCGGATCCAGACGCGGGCGGAGCGGGACGGCGACGACTATGTGATCACGGGGCAGAAGATCTGGACGAGCCGGGCGGAGTATTCGGACTTGATGCTGCTGCTGGCGCGGACGACGCCGCTGGAGGCGATTACGAGGCGGACTGAGGGGCTGTCGCTGTTTCTGGTGGACCTGCGCGAGGCGGATGAACGGGCGTTGACGATCCGACCGCTGGAGACGATGATCAACCACCACACGACGGAGATCTTTTTCGACGGGCTGCGGGTGCCGGCGGAGAACCGGATCGGCGAGGAGGGGATGGGGTTCCGGTATATCCTGGATGGGATGAATGCGGAGCGAATTTTGATCGCGGCGGAGTCGATCGGGGACGGGGGCTGGTTTATCGAGCGGTCAGTGGCGTATGCGAACGAGCGCGTTGTGTTTGACCGGCCGATCGGGCAGAACCAGGGTGTGCAGTTTCCGATTGCGCAGGCGTACGCGAATCTGCGGGCGGCCGATCTGATGCGGTGGCAGGCGGCGGAGCTGTTTGACAACGGGAGCGCTTGCGGCGCGGAGGCGAATATGGCGAAGATGCTGGCGGCGGACGCGGCGTGGGAGGCGGCGAACGTGTGCCTGCAGACACACGGCGGGTTTGGCTTTGCCAGGGAACATGACGTGGAGAGGAAGTTTCGCGAGGCAAAGCTGTATCAGATCGCGCCGGTGTCGAACAACCTGGTGCTGTCTTATCTGGCGCAGCATGTATTGGGGTTGCCGCGTTCCTATTGACTGTTGCGTCACTTGGGGAGGATAGGTTTTTCTGATGGCTTTGCCACTGTCGCATGTTACGGTCGTTTCATTGGAGCAGGCGATTGCGGCGCCGCTGGCGACGCGGCATCTGGCCGACCTGGGGGCGCGGGTGATCAAGGTGGAGCGGCCGGGGGGCGGGGATTTCGCGCGCCATTATGATACGGCGGCGCGGGGGCTGTGCAGCCATTTTGCCTGGGCGAACAGGTCGAAGGAGTCGATCACGCTGGACTTGAAATCGGCGGCGGGCAAGGAGGTCTTGGCGCGGCTGCTGGAGAGAGCGGATGTCTTTGTGCAGAATCTGGCACCGGGCGCTGTGGAGCGGCTGGGATTCGACGATGAACGGCTGCGCAGGGACTATCCCGATCTGATCGTTTGCCACGTGAGCGGGTACGGGGCGGACGGGCCTTACCGCGACAAGAAGGCGTACGATCTGTTGATCCAGGCGGAGACGGGTGTTGTCTCGGTGACGGGCAGTGAGGAGGCCGCGGCCAAGGCCGGGATTCCGGTGGCGGATATTGCCGGGGGCATGTATGCGTACAGCAGCATCCTGGCGGCACTGCTGCAACGGGAGCGGGAGGGAGGAGGGTGCGTGCTGCACGTTTCGCTGTTTGACGGGCTGTGCGAATGGATGGGCTTTCCGGCCTATTTTTCATTGGGACGCGATCCTCTGCCGCGCACGGGCGCAAGCCACGCGGCAATCGCACCTTATGGGCCCTTTGCAACCGGAGACGGGCGCACGATCCTTTTCTCGATTCAGAGTCAGCGGGAGTGGCGGAAGTTCTGCGCGGTGGTGCTGGAGAGACCTGGCTTTGCGAGCGATGCCCGCTTTGCCGATAATTCGCAGCGCGTTCGGAACCGGGAGGCGCTGCAGGAAGAGATTGAGTCGGTCTTCGCGGAAATGACGGCGTCGGAGGTTGCGGAAAAGATGGAGCGGGGACAGATCGCGTACGCGGAACAGCGTGAGTTGGAGGCGTTCTGGGAGCATCCGCAGCTGGCGGCGAGAGGACGTGTGGCGGAGGTGGGGTCGCCGGTGGGACCGCTGCCGGCGCTGCTGCCGGCGACGGCGAGCAAGGCTTGGCCGCCGCGTTTTGATGCGATTCCGGCGACTGGAGAACATACGCGAGCGTTGCTAGCGGAACTGGGCTATGGTTCGGAGGCGATCGAGGGGTTTGAGCGAGACGATGTGGTGTAAGGGCTCCGGAGTTTCTCATTTTCAGGTTACTGGTGGCTACTAAGCCATGTTCTGTGTGTGTACTGTCTGCAGTCTGTCTGGGCGGAATGTACCTTCAGTATTTCTGTAGCTGGCTGGCGATGGTCATCGCGGTGAACGTGGGGCATTTATGGGAGTTGCCTCGCCTGGCTTGCCTGCGCTGGCACATACTCGGGATGTGCCAAGACGCGGGGTGGGGGGGGTGAAGCCCGGCCGCCGCGAGACACCAACTTCAAATTAGCCACACACTCGCTACGGCGCGGACAGGAGAGGGGGCGTTGCGGGGGGGGAGCCCCCGCCCAAGGGAGGGCCGAATAGGCCCGACCGCACAACTGCAGTAATCAGTGGCCAGTGGTCGGTGGTCAGTAGTTGATGCGGGGAGAGCGAAGTGACGTAGGAATGGGCGAGGAGATTGGGGATGGGCGAGGGGCGCTTTTTTGAGGATTTCAGTGTGGGGGACGTGTTTGAGCACAGGCTGGGGCGCACTGTGCTGGCGGCGGACAATGTGTGGTTTACGCTGCTGACGGTGAACCCGAACCCTATTCATTTCGACGCTCATTATGCGAGCCAGACGGAGTGGGGGCAGCCGCTGGTGGACTCGACGTTTACGCTGGCGCTGGTGACAGGGCTGTCGGTGGCGGACATTTCGCAGAATGCGGTCAATTTGGGCTGGGATGAGGTGCGGCTGCCGGCGCCGGTGTTTGAAGGCGACACGATATACGCACAGAGTGAGGTGTTGCATCTGCGGGCCTCGAAGAGCCGGCCGCATCAAGGGATTGTCACGGTGAAGACAGTTGGGTTCAACCAGGACGGGGTGGTCGTAATCGAGTATAAACGGACGCTACTTGTCTACAGGCGTGGTCATGGTCCGAAATCTAGTCGGCCGGTTATTCAGGATGCTGAATGAGGGGCAGCGGAGAGGGAGGCCGGGACATTCCGGCAACAGCAGCTTGTCCACGATCAGTGCCGACTTCAGTTCCAGTTCACTCGAACCAACGATGATTCGCCTGGAAACGCCGCGCCTGACGCTGATGGCGCTGACGGTGCAGCAGATGCGCTGGCAGCGTGACAGTTTTGCGCGGTTGGAGCAGGCGCTGGACCTGGAGGCGAGCGGGCAGCGGCTGGAGGAGGAGCTGCGGCCTATTGTTTCGCGGGCAATCAGCCACATTCGCCGCAGGCCGCACCATGCGCACTGGCATTGCCAGTGGGCGGCGGTGTTGAAGGAGGAGCGGCGCATCATTGGCAGCCTGGCTTTCAAGGGTCCGCCGAACCGCGATGACGAGGTGGAGATCGGCTACGGATTCGATCCGTTTTACCACAACCGCGGGCTGGCGACGGAGGCGGTCGGGGAGATGGTGCGCTGGGCGCTGAGCGAGGAGGGTGTGGGGGCGGTGATTGCGGAGACGGCGAATATGAATGTGGCGTCGATGCGGGTGCTGCAGAAGGTGGGGTTTGTGATTACGTCGGCGACGCAGCGGTATTTGTATTGGAGAATCAGTTCTTTGTTTTGAGTTTCTAGTTTTTAGTGAACAGCAGTCTTGCGGGCTCGTTGAGGTTTGGCTGAGCTGAAATTCTTGAGGACGAGACCTAATCTCTCCTTGTTAGGGCACATAGGGACATTAGGGGAGACGGTTAGTTTTTTTGGACGATGTAGAGGAGTTCGGAGGTGTAGGAGAGGGAGTCGGCTTGCCAGCCGGCTTTTTTGATCTGGGAGAGGAAGTTGGCTGTGTAGTGTTGGGCCATGCCTTGCTTGCGTCCGGCGAGGGTCTGGTTGGGGAAGGAGACGATGAGGATGGGGGCCTCGATCTGGTGGAGGAGGCGTTCGCCGGCGCCGCTTTCGATCTGTTCGAGGCAGGGCAGCGTTTTGAGGAGGAAGGCGACGTCGGCGGGCGGCGTGCTCATGCCGTCGAGGACGTTGCGCTGTTGGGCGGCTCCGGCGTAACCCATGGCGTCGAAGAAGCGGTTGAGGAAGTCGATCTGGTCGGAGTAGATGTCGTAGGCCAAGTAGGGCACGTCTGGAGAGAGGGGCATCCAAGGTCGGGCTAACGGGTGGAGTCCGCAGGCGATATCGAGGACGGAGCGGACGGGCGAAAGCTGTTGGAAGAGCTGCTGATAGAGGGTGTCGAGGATGGGGAGCCTCTCGTAGGTTGAGGCGTGGGCGCCCATAAAGCGGCGCAGAAGCGTGCGCAGGGATGGGTCGACGGAGGGGTCGCTATCGGGTCCTTGGCTGGCGGCGGGTACGGAACTTTTCAGCCGAGTCAGGGCGTCGTCGTAGTCCAGGTTGCGGCGAAGATAGGCGGCGGCGCCCTGATGGAGCTGGTTTTTGGCTGCTTTGACGGCTTCTTTGAGGGTACGGCCCTTGGCGAGCTCGGCAGCTGCGATGTCGCGTGCCAGGCCGGGATGGATTTTGCGATATTTGCGGGCGGCCAGGATCGCAGCCAGGGCCTGATCCAGCCGGTCATCGGGCTGCTGCGGGGCGGAGTTCATTGTGGTTGCGGCTATTGGATTGGTGGCGGCCAGTTAGGCGGGGCTGCATTCGTCCATGGTGCAGCTGTCAGTGGACCGGCTAACCGCGCCCGTTGCCGTCGCGGTACTGCTGTTTGAGGGCGCGGCTGACGTCGCGTTCGGCGTCGCGCCGGGCGATGGACTGGCGTTTGTCGTACTGTCTTTTGCCGCGTACGAGGGCGATCTGGACCTTGGCGAGGCCGGCGTCGTTGATGTACATGCGCAGCGGGACGATTGTCCAGTTGCGCTGGGTGGCGCGGGCGTGCAGGTGATCGATCTGGCGCCGGTGGAGGAGGAGCTTGCGGGAGCGTGTTTCCTCGTGGTTGGCGCGGTTGCCGTGTCGATACTGGGCGATATGCACGCCCATGAGCCAGGCCTCGCCGTTGCGGACGAGAACGAAGCCCTCGCGCAGGTTCACGGAGCCGGCGCGCACCGATTTGATCTCTGTCCCGGTCAGGGCGATGCCGGCTTCGAAGGTCTCCTCGATGAAGTATTCGTGACGGGCCTTGCGGTTCGTGGCGACGGTGCGAGGCCCGGTCGGGGCGGTCTGTTGCTTATTCTTAGCCAATTTCTGTATTCGTAGTCTGTAGGAGCGGCTCTTTACTCTCCGGTTCTGAGCAGCTCGAGGGCGCGGTCTAGTTGCGGGTCTTCCTCGTTTTCGATCTGCTCGTTGGTTCGTTCGACGACGATGTCGGGTTCCAGGCCGGTGGCGTCGATGGAGCGGTCGGACGGTGTGTACCAGAGGGCGATCGTCACACGGAGGAGGCTTTCGTCGCTGAGCGTATGGGGCAGTTGGACGCTGCCTTTGCCGAAGGTCGTCACGCCGAGCAGACGGGCGCGCCCGACGTCCTGGAGGGCGCCGGCGACGATTTCACTGGCGCTGGCGCTGCCTTTGTTGACGAGCACGATCATGGGCAGGTCATCGGGGACGAGTGCGCTGCCCTCGGTGTTATAGATCTCTTCGGTGCCGTCACTGAAGCGTTCGATGAGCACGCGCTCGTCTTCGAGGAATACGCTGGTCACTCTGATGGCCTCGCGGAGGAGGCCACCGGGGTTTCCGCGCAGGTCGAAGACCAGGCCCTGGGTGTTGTCGGTCAGGAGGCCCTCAAGTTCGTCGCGCAGCTTCTGGCCGGCATCGACTGAAAACCGCTGGAGGGCGACGTAAGCGAATTCATCATTTTCTCCGTAGCGTTCACTCTTGACGACCGGGACATCGATCTGGGCACGGGTGACGGGAACTTCCAGGGGGTCGTCGAGCCCTTCGCGTTGGACGGTCAGGTGGACTTCGGTGCCCTTCGGTCCCTTGATCCGGTTGATTGCTTCGTTCAGGCCATTCAGTTCGGCCACGTCCTGGCCGTTGATGGCGATAATCAGGTCACCGCGGCGGATTCCGGCATTCCAGGCAGGTTGATCCTTAAACGGTTCGATGATGCGGACGGCGCCTTCATCTTCGGCCCATTCAACGAGGGCGCCGATGCCCTCGAAGCTGCCCTCAATACTCTCCATGAAACTGGTGGCTTCTTCCGGGGCCAGGAAGCCGGTATTTCTGTCGTCGAGCGTTTTCAGGACGCCGCGAATGGCGCCGTAAGTGCGTTCTTCGGGCGAGGGCAGTTCTCCGTAGAAGTCCTCTTCGACCAACTCCATCGCTTCCCAGAAGATGTCCAGGTCGCCGGGCGCGAGGGCGCGGTCGGTCTCGGCTGCGATGACGGTGGAGCCGGCGGCCTCGCCGGCGTTGCTCATCCGGCCGATTATAAAGCCGAGGCCGGAACCCATCGAGAAGATCACAGCGGCGGCCAGAATTACGGCACAACCGGTGAGATGCAGCTTTCGACTGGAGGCGATCTGTTTTCCCAGACTGAGTTTGGTCAGTGCAGTCTGTTCAACGTCGTTACCCATTGGGAGAATCCTGAGCCGATATCAGTCAGACGAACTGCCGCGCGTGTTCTACCCGTTGGCCTTTGGGACGAACGAGTCTGACAGGAAGTCGCTTTCGAACGGATGAACTTTCAGAGATTCTACCATACGGGATGATGGCGGGAAAGGAATCCTGCATCCGAAAGGGCGGTATTCTGAGTTTTCAGTTTCCAGGGTTGAGTTTTCGGTAACACCGCCCGCGCAGGGTGCCGGGAACCAGGAGGGAGAGGAGTGAGGAGTGGGGGTCGCGTTTCCTGGATGACTGAATTGGGATTCTTGGGAGGGTGAGGAAAGGGCTATAATTGGGGCGGCGCAGGTGCTTGGGGTAGGTGAATCGGAGCACTCTTGGATAGAGCCCGTTGATAAGCGTGACAATTTTAAATGCCGGAGGGGGAGAGATGACGGTCAGGACGGAGGACATTCAGCGACCGCCGCGGGCGCTGGTAGAGGGGCTGGCGGAGATTGGGTCGGCAACGGCCAGCGGAGAGTTGAGCAGGATGGGAATCAGCGACCCGCAGATTCGCGGGCCGAGGCCGTGGACGCCCGGGAGGGTCGCGGCGGGGCCGGCGTTGACGCTTCAGTTCATGCCCAAGCGGGAGGACCAGTACAGCGTCGACGAATACAACGACCCGGAGAAGCAGCTTCACCGCCATGTCCTGTACCATACGCAGCCGGGGGACATGGTGGTTGTCGACGCGCGGGCGAATATGGCGAGCGGCGTTTTTGGCGAGATGATGCTGACCTACTTCCAGGGGCGAGGCGGGGTGGGTGTGGTCATCGACGGCTGTATCCGCGACTATCCCAAGGCGCAGGGGTTGGAGCTGGGGTTGTGGCTGCGGGGCGTTACGCCGAACTTCCACACGCAGACGAGCATTTTCCCGTTCGCGGTGAATGTGCCGGTGGCCTGCGGCGATACGCTGGTGATGCCGGGCGACATCATCGTTGCCGACGACGACGGGGTGGTCGTCGTGCCGATCGCGCTGGCGGAGGAGCTGCTGGATAAGGCCGGCGAGCACGCGGAGTGGGAGGAGTTCTCGCGCATGCGGCTGGCCGAGGGGGGAGATTTGCGCAAGTACTATCCGCTGCGCGAGGACGCGCAGGCGGAGTACGAGGCGTGGAAAGAACGGCAGTAGTCAGTGGTCAGTGGTCAGTGGCGGCAGCGGGGCTGAAGTGAACGGGTCCTGATGTGGTATTATCGGGGTGCCGGTGCAGGTTTCAGAAAGGAATGGGTAGGGGTACGGTGTCTTCGTTTGCCGAGTCCAAGAGAATGCCGGGAAGTGAGTGGTTTAAGAATCGGCCGCGGCTGTTGGAAGGCGTCTATGCGGGCTCGAAGGCGGCCTTGCAACTGCTTTACCCACTGCTGAAGCGAGTTCTGCCAGCGGGGTTCACTGAGCGGGTGTTCGTTTGGAGCGAAGAGGTATCAAAGGGCTATCTGTTCAACTGCCAGATGTGCGGGCAGTGTATACTGCACAGCACGGGCATGACCTGCCCGATGAACTGTCCGAAGAATCTGCGCAACGGGCCTTGCGGAGGCGTGCGGCAGAACGGGCACTGCGAGGTGATCCCGGAGATGCCGTGCGTATGGGTGCAGGCGTGGCGGCGGGACGCGCAGATGGGACGCTACGGAGGCGAAATCCAGCTTCTGCAGCCGCCTGTGAACCGCGCATTACAGAACAGCAGCGCGTGGCTGAACCTGCTGGAGGGCATCGACGCGCAGCAGCCTACCGGCTGGTCGGCGATTGATCTGGAGTAGAACGGTCCGACGCCGTTCTGCTCCCTGCACCTCTCGCAAGCCGAGACTTTACTTTCGTTCCTCTGACTTCGAGAATCCACCTCTCTTTCACGCTCATGGCAGATCCACACCACACTTCTTCGGCCGGTGAGTGGGAATCGCATGGCGGCGAATCCCGACTGCGGCAGGTGCTGGAGGCCGGCCACTTTGCCGTGACGGCGGAGTTGAACGCGCCGGATTCGGCGGACCCGAAGGATGTGTACGCCAACCTCACGGAGCTGGGCGACGTATGCGACGGCATCAATGCGACGGACGGTTCGGGCGCAAACTGCCACATGAGCAGCGTGGCCTGTTGTGCGCTGATGGCGCGGGCGGGCTATGAGCCGGTCCTGCAGATGGGATGCCGGGACCGGAACCGCATCGCGATTCAGGGCGATCTGCTGGGCGCGGCCGCGCTGGGCGTGCGCAACGTCCTCTGCCTGACCGGCGATGACGTGAGCGCGGGAGACCAGCCGGAGGCGCGACGCGTGTTCGACTTTGACGCGCTGCATTTGCTGCGCACGGCCCAGATCATGCGGGACCAGGGGGTCCTGCTGAGCGGGCGCAAGTTGACGACGCCGCCGGAGTTTTTCCTGGGTGCGGCCGCGAACCCGTTTGTGCCGCCGCAGGATCTGCGGCACCTGCGTCTGGCCAAGAAGATCGAGGCGGGCGCACAGTTCATCCAGACGCAGTACTGCTACGACGTGCCGGTATTCGAGGCGTTCATGCGCCGGGCGCGGGACATGGGGCTGCACGAGAAGGTCTATCTGCTGGTGGGCGTGGGGCCGCTGCGCTCGGAGCGGGCGGCGGAGTTCATGCGCAGCCGGGTGCCGGGCGTGCATATTCCGGATGCGGTTGTGGACAGGCTGGCGAAGACGCCGCGGAAGGGAAAGCGTGAGGAGGGCATCCGGATCTGCGTGGAGATCATCGAGGCGGTGAAGCAGATTGAAGGGGTGCACGGGGTGCATATCATGGCTTACCGGCAGGAGGAGGCGGTGCCGGAGATTGTGGAGCGGGCGGGGATATTGCGGGAGAAGCCGAAGGGATAGCCTTTTTGCTTCGTTTCACACGCCAGGAGCTGCCGGTTTCGGTAGCTCTTTTTTTGTCTGGCGAAAATCAGAGCCGACAGTAGACAGCTGGACTTGCCTGGATTCGTCCTCTTGCGTTGAATTTTAGGTCGACTCATTCCTCGACTCATCGCTCGGTCGGCGATATCCGGCGCGCAGCAGACCCAAAAAATCTTATTTGTCGGACGATAGTTTGCTGAGTATACTTTACATTGATTTTGGTAAATTGGCTCCAGTCTGGTTCTCCGTTGATTCCTTTTGCCAAGCGTAGCGCGTAATGCAAGCCAACCTACAATAAGGGAGCGAAACATGAAGAAGCATGTAATTTCTCGACGCCAATTCATTCGCGTGTCCACCATGACCGTCCTCGGAAGCGCGCTGGTGGCCTGTGGTGCGCCCGCAGCGCCGGCAGAGGAACCGGCGGAAGCGCAGGCAGAGACTGAAGCGGCGGCAGAACTGCCAGCCGCTACGACAGGTCAGTACACGGAGAGCCCAACCAGCGCCGAGCTTGTCAGTGCCGGTGAGCTACCTCCCGTCGATGAACGGTTGCCGGCGAATCCGCTCGTGTGGACGGACTACGACGTCGTTGCGATGGAGAAGGAGCAGGGCCAGTACGGCGGCACGGTCCGCATCGGTAATGCGGGCGGCATCAACGGCCTGGCGACTTTCGGCCTGGCCCGCTACACGGCTGACGATACCCGCACTTTCGTTGCCGACATGGCGGAGAGTTGGGAAGTCTCAGACGACGCCACCAGCTTCACATTCCACTTGCGCGAAGGCCATAAGTGGTCTGACGGCACACCGTTGACCGCCCACGACATGCAGTGGTACTACGACAATGTCATCCACTCAGAGTATCTGGATGCGCCGATGGGCTGGGCAGGCATGGAGACCACGACCGACAGAATCGTGGCCGTGGACGACTTCACAGTCCGCTTTGAGTTCGCCAATCCAAACTCGCTCTTCCTCGAATTGAGCCGCGGCGTTGCCGGCGGCGAAGCCGGTCTGTGGAGCCAGTCAGCGCCCCACTACGTGCAGAAGTACCATCCCGACTATAACCGGATGGACAAGTACGACGATCCCAAGGAGCAGTTTCAGAAGGAGGTGCAGGACCGACTGCCCTTCCAGATGACGATTCAGGACCCCGAGCGTCCGGTGCTCTGGGGCTGGAAGCCTTTCGAATACGCGGAAGGTCAGATCGCCCGTCTCGACCGCAACCACTATTTCCACTGCGTAGACCGTTGGGGTCAGCAGATGCCATATATCGAGGTGATGGAGAATCTCCTGCTTGGCTCACGCGACAAGGATGTCATTCTGCTCAAGCTGGTCGCGGGGGAGACCCATTGGGAGCGCCGTCTCGGCTCCGTGACCGACGTGCCATTCCTGAACGAACAGGCTGGCGACACGCTTGATTTCATTTACACGATCAAGCCCGAAGGGGCCCAGCAGGGCATCTATTTCAGTGCTCACGCCGATGATGAAAACATGGACGCCCTCCTCAAGCAGGCCGACTTCCGCCGCGCCCTCTCGATCGCGATCGATCGCGCCACCATCAACGAGACGGCCTACTTCGGACTTGGCAAGATCGGGCACGGTTTCAGCCTGCCCGGCGTCTTTGACCCGGAGATCGATGGCAAGTGGGTCGAATACAATCCCGAAGCCGCTTCGCAGATGCTGGACGACCTGGGCATAACAGAGAGAGACGACGAAGGGTTCCGCACCTACGAGAACGGCGAAACCATGACCTTCATTCTCGGCTCCGCGCCCGGCTGGCATCCCGGCGCGCAGGAATCGGCGGAGATTGCCGCGGAGGGCTGGAACGCGATTGGGCTGCGTACAGTCGTCACGGTGGCGTCGCCCGGCGATATGATCGCCGAGTGGAGAGAGGGCATTTCGCACGCCTATGTTCGTTCAAGCATTGGCGGCGACGTCATGTTCGACCTCAAGCACAGCACGGGGCTGCGCTGGGGCGCACCCTCCTACCGCTGGTGGGTGACAAGGGATTTGCCTGCTGACGAGGTCCAGGGTGTTGAGCCGCCTGACGATCTCAAGTACTTCCTTGAACTGGGCGACAAGATTCTCAGCGTCATCAGCGAGGAAGAACGCGAGGAGCTGATCCATGAGCGCCGCGTGTGGATGGCCGATACCTGCTGGTTCATCGGCATGGTGCAGACGGTGCCGCACGTCCTGGTTGCCAATAAGAAGCTACGCGGAATCTGGGGCAGGGAAGAGGAGATCCCCTGGAAACTGGGCGCGGGAGACGAGGAGTTCTGGCCGCGTTCCTGGTTCTGGACTGAGTAACGGCTGCCGCATGTTCGCGAGCGACTTGCTCGCCGCCCAGCTGCGGCTTTATGTCATGTGAAATGAGGAGCCTTTCGCTGATCTTCACCTGTTGAACAGGCCTGACGATCTGTGAAAGGCTCTCTTATTCTCTCGTGCGCCGCTAAGCCGCTAGGGCGTCGTGGGATACAGGATGGCGCGTACGTAGCTCAGACCATCGGTCGGCAAAACGCGTTTTGCCGGCCACTGAGCGTAGGTTATCTTGAATCACTGTACCACCCACTACAGACCGCTCTTCATTGACGTTCCATGAGAACCTACATTTTGCAGCGTTTCCTCCAGATGATCATCGTCATGGTCGTGGTCATGCTGGTCAGCTTCATCATCGTGGAACTCCCGCCCGGCGACTTCCTCACCACGCTGCGCGAGCAACTGACCGACCAAAACGTCGACCCTAAGGTCATTGACTCGACCGTGGAGATGTACCGGGCGCGCTACGGCCTTGGCGAAAACTGGTTCATCCGCTTTGGCAAATGGGCCTGGTCGCTGATGAAGGGCGACATGGGCTACTCTATGCAGCACAATCGCCCCGCCAGCGAGCTCATGGGGGAGCGCCTCAGCCTGACCATCTGGATCAGCATCGCTACCCTCATCTTCATGTTCGTGGTGTCGGTCCCGATAGGCATGCTCTCTGCCATCAAACAGTATTCGGCATGGGACCACTCTTTCACTTTCCTCGCGCTATTGGGGGTCTCTGTGCCCAGTTTCATCACAGCGCTCGTCTTTCTGCTGTTATCGGTCACTTTGCTCGGCGCGACCACGGTTGCCGGCCTGTTCTCCCCCGAATATGTGACGGCGGAATGGTCCTGGGCCAAGTTCGTGGACATGCTCAAACATGTCTGGATCATCCTGTTCATCGTGGGGCTGGGCGACACGGCGAGCACGATTCGCGTCATGCGCGCGCGCATGCTTGACACGCTGGGCGAGCCGTATATCGACACCGCGCGCATGAAAGGGCTATCCGGCGCCAAGGTCTATTTTCGCCACGCCTTGCGCGTCGCCATCAATCCGATTATTTCCAGCATCGGCCTGCGCTTCCCGCAGATCATCAGCGGCTCAACAATCGTCGCCATCGTGCTGACGCTGCCTCTGATCGGCCCGCTGCTGCTCGAGGCCTTACTGGGTGAGGACGTATACCTCGCCTGCAGCATTCTCGTTGTCCTGACGTTGGCTCTCGTCATCGGCAATTTCCTCGCGGACCTCGCCCTGGCCTGGCTTGACCCGCGCATACGATTTGAAAGTTAGAAGGAGCTCTGCGTGGTGCAAAACGCTGCGGAAGACGGCCCGCTCCCCCTGAACGAAACCGAGACGGAAGAGCGGTTCGACGTAACCAAACAGGTCTCCTACGGCCGCCTCATCTACCTGCGCTTTCTGAGAAACCATGCTGCCGTGGTCGCAGCGTTTGCGCTCGTTTTCATCTACCTGATAACACTGGTGTGTCCCTTCTTCGCTCCGTATGATCCGAACACGCGCTTCCTGGAAAAGGTGGCGCATCCTCCGCTTCTGCCCACTTTCATTGATGCAGAAGGCAAGTTCCACCTGCGGCCGTTCGTGTACGCCACCGTGCAGTCGCGCGACCCGAAAACGATGGAGCGCATGTACACGAAAGATACGACACTGCGCTTTCCTCTGCGGCTCTTCGTGCGCGGAGACGAGTACACATTCCTATTCTGGGACAGCGACCTGCATCTGTTCGGCGCGCAGGATTCGCCGGTCTTTCTCCTGGGCACCGACACCCAGGGCCGTGATCTCTTCTCCCGCATCCTTTTTGGCGGCCGCATCTCAACTACTGTCGGCCTGATTGGCGTCGCCATCAGCCTCGTACTGGGCATTGTCATCGGCATGGCGTCCGGGTACCTCGGCGGCGCGGTCGACGCCGTCATCCAGCGCGGCATCGAAGTGCTGCTTTCCTTTCCCAGCCTGCCGTTGTGGATGGCGCTTTCTCTGTCGCTGCCGCGTCACTGGAGTTCGATTCGCATCTTCCTGCTCATCACGATCCTGCTTTCGATCGTCGGCTGGGGCGGCCTGGCGCGTGTTGTGCGCGGCATGACGCTCGCCGTCAAATCGGAGGAGTTCGTGCTCGCGTCGCGCATGGGAGGCGGCGGCACCTGGTGGATTCTAGTTCGCCACATCCTGCCCACCAATCTGAGCTACGTAATCGTGGCGGCAACGCTGGCCGTTCCCGGCATTATTCTTGGCGAAACTGCCTTGAGCTTTCTCGGCCTCGGTATCCAGCCACCGATGATCAGTTGGGGCGTGTTGCTTCAGGACGCCCAGAAAGTCTCGTTTCTCTCGCAGATGCCATGGCTGATCGCGCCGGCATTCTTCATCATGGCGACGGTCCTTGCCTTCAACTTCATCGGCGACGGCCTGCGCGACGCTCTTGACCCCTACTCCAGCTTCTAATTTGTCACTTATTATTATCTGCGCTTACCAGCCGCTCCCAGACCGATGAACACTGCTCCAGATTCCGATAAAGTACTGGATATCCGTGATCTCCAGGTAAGCTTTCGTTCGATCGCCGGCACCACACGGGCGGTGAACGGCGTCAGCCTCGACGTGCGCAGCGGCGAGATCGTGGGACTGGTGGGAGAAAGCGGTTGCGGCAAAAGCGTCACGATTCGCAGCATCGTAGGCCTGGTTCCGTCGCCGCCGGCCCTTTTTGAAGAAGGAGAAATCTGGCTTCGCACTCGCCGCGGCATGGCGGAGACACTTTCGCTGCACAAGAACATGAAGGCGCTGCGTCAGATTCGCGGGCGCGACGTTTCGATGATCTTCCAGGAGCCGATGCGCTCCGTGCACCCGATGATGACCATAGGTAAGCAGATCACCGAGGGTATCCTCGAGCACGAGATTGTGGACCCCGCCGAAGCCTACGACCGCACGGTCGAAATGCTTGACCTTGTCGGGCTGCCCAATCCCGCGGCCCAGATGAACCGCTACGCCCACGAGCTTTCCGGCGGCATGCGACAGCGCGCCCTGATTGCGCTTGCCCTCGTTTGCCACCCCCAACTTCTGCTGGCGGACGAGCCGACGACTGCATTGGACGTAACGATCCAGGCCCAGATCCTCGAGTTGATCAGAGACCTGCGCGAGCGCATGAGCATGTCGGTCCTGCTCATCACGCACAACATGGGCGTCGTCGCCACCCTGGCCGACCGGATTTCCGTCATGTATTTGGGGAAGATCATGGAGACCGGCACGGTTGAGGAGATTTTCAAGGAGCCGGCCCATCCTTACACGCAGGGCCTTCTGGCTTCGATGCCGAGTCTATTCAGCCAGCCCAAGACGCACCTGCAGTCCTTGCGCGGCGTCGTCCCCGAACTGGCCATGGTGCCCAAGGGCTGCGTCTTCGCCGACCGCTGCCCCCACGTCATGCCCAAGTGCGACGAAACGCCGCCCGTTGTCGAACTGCGAGCCGACCATAGCGCGGCCTGCTGGCTCTATGCCGACGGCGGAGAGACGCCCGGCGCTGAAGCCGCCTCGACGGCCGAGCCGTTGGTTTCGACGGAGGATACTTCGGGGGATTTTCAGAAAGCAGTCGAAGTGATCCCTGTGCCCGGGACTGAACCGGGGTCAGACTCTGCCCAGGAGCCACCAGCCGACAACGACACCGCCCAATTGCAGATCGAGAACGTCGCGCTCCACTATCCAATTCTCCGGGGCCTCTTGCGGCGTCAGGTTGGTACGGTTCGCGCCGTAGACGGGGTTGATTTGACGATCCACCGCGGCGAGACGCTTGGCCTTGTCGGCGAGTCCGGCTGCGGCAAGACATCGGTTGGCCGGCTCGT
This sequence comes from Caldilineaceae bacterium, assembly GCA_022821585.1. Lineage (GTDB taxonomy): Bacteria > Chloroflexota > Anaerolineae > Caldilineales > Caldilineaceae > Bin5. The sequence goes on along the minus strand of JAJEDI010000071.1, from coordinate 7,017 downwards.
TGCCCGTCTGGTCGAGCCGACGGCCGGTCGTATCCGCTTTGGCGCGGACGGGGACCTTGAAGAAATCACACACATTTCGCAGAAGGAGATGAAACGGGTCCGCCGTGCGATGGGAATGGTCTTTCAGGATCCACTCTCATCTCTGAACGCGCGCATGAACATTCGCAACATCGTCGGCGAGCCGCTTATGCTTCATCAGGTGGCCAAGGGAAGGGCCGTCGACGACCGCGTGGGCGAACTGCTGGAGATGGTCGGGTTGAGAGCGGCGCACCAGAGTCGATTTCCCCATGCATTCAGCGGGGGACAGCGTCAACGGATTGCCATCGCCCGCGCTCTGGCCACCGAGCCGAGTTTTCTCGTCGCCGACGAGCCGGTCTCTGCGCTCGATGTATCCGTGCAGGCCCAGATACTCAATCTGTTGCTGACACTTCAGCAGCAGCTCAATCTTTCGATGCTTTTCATCGCGCACGACATCGCTGTCGTTCGCCATGTCAGCGACCGCATCGCGGTGATGTACCTGGGCAAGATCGTGGAACTGGGCGAAGCCCGCGAGATCTGCGTTCGGCCGGTTCATCCCTACACGGAGGCGCTCCTGGCCTCGATCCCTCTGCCGATGCCTGGGCTGGAAACGCTGCGGGAAATGCCCAAAGGCGATCTTCCCGACCCCGCCAACCCGCCCAGAGGCTGCCGCTTCCACACGCGTTGCCCGTACAAGCAGACGATCTGCGAGCAGGAGGAGCCGCCTCTGCGACACATTGCTGGCGATCCAGACCATTTCGGTGCGTGCCACTTCCAGGATGAACTGCACCTTGAGGGGGTTGAGGAGATAGACGATATACACGCCCCTGCGGCGGTCGCAGAGGGAAAGTAATTGCCAGAGTGTTCAAAAGGAAGCAATTCGCGTTTCAACTTGACGGTGCCATTCAGCAATTTGTATACTCTCCAATTCCTCCTTATAAGGAGTTGCCATGCCTATCCAGATGGCCCAGTACGGAACAAAGCACTCGCACGCCGCAGGCAAAATAATCGCCATGCAGGAGAATCCAGACGTTGAACTGGTCGGCGTCTTTGAGCCTGACGCAGAGCATCGCGCGCAGCTCGCAGGTTCCGATTCCTGCTTTGCGACGGTGCGCTGGTTCGAGTCGGCGCAGGAGATGCTCGCCGATCCCGCTATCGTCGCCGTGGCGTCCGAGGGGCTCAACGTAGAGAGCCTCGACCAGACCGAGGAAACCTTGGCAGCGGGCAAGCACGTTTGGTACGACAAGGCACCCGGAGACAACTGGGCGCAGTGGCAGCGCGTCATTGCCGCCGCCCGCGAGAAGAACCTGCTCATACAGATGGGCTACATGCTGCGCTACCACGACGGTTTCCACCAGATCGCCGAATGGGCCAGGAGCGGCCTGCTCGGCCACGTCTTCTCAATCCGCGCCCACATGTCGACCAACATTGCTGCAGGCCGGCGCAAGCAAATCAACGCACATCAGGGCGGCATCTTCTACGAGCTCGCGGGACACATGCTGGATCAAATCGTCTGGATTCTCGGAAAACCCACGAAATCAGCCTGCTATCTGCGTACGGATGACTACGGGACAGGCGAGCGCGTTGATGGGTTCGCCGACAACACATTGGGCGTGTTCGAGTTTGACGGGGCCATGGCGATGGTGGACATTGCGGCGATGGAAACGGAGCCGATGGCCCGCCGCTACGAGCTCTACGGCACTGCGGGCAGCGCGGTCATCGTAGAGCCCTTCGAACCGGGGTCGCGCATCCGTCTCTGTTTGGCAGAGGCTACGGAAGAGTACTGCGCAGGCGTGCAGATGGTCCCTTTCCAGAGTCGCTCACGCCAGGAGCTCTACGACCAGGAGCTAAAGGCTTTCCTACGCACCATCGCTGGGCAGCAAGAGCCGGACCGGTTGCCTGAACATGATCTTCTCGTGCAGGAGACCTTGCTGCGCGCGGTGGGAACGCTCGTTGACTGAGAAAAGAACCACATTCCCATCGGGGTGGAGCAATGAAATGCATAGGTATTGAGTTTCCGGAATTGGGCGAAGCCAGGCTTTTCGATCTGCCTGAACCACCCCAACCGGGACCCACCGAGATCGTTACGCGCACGCTTTTTTCCGGTGTCACCAATGGCACCGAACGCCACTCGTTAATGGCCGATTTCGGCAGCCGCTTCCCGGCCCATTCGGGCTACCAGCATGTAAGCGTTATCGAGGAGGCGGGGCGTCGCGTCGACCAGTTCTCAGCTGGCGAGACGGTGTTTCTGGGCAATCACGGCGGCCACCGGGGCTGGCACCTCGTTGATCTGGCCGCCTCGAACGAACGCTTGCGCCTCTGCCTCCGGCTTCCGCCCGATTTGGAGCATGAGTATTGCGCCCTCTTCGGCATCGCGGGTGTAGGGTTCAGGCATTCGCGGCGGATCCGCGTGGCCGCGCCGATGCGCGTGTGGGTTGCCGGCCTGGGATTGATCGGGCAGTCGGTGGCGCAGGCCTCGCGTGCACTGGGCGCCCACGTTACGGTCACCGACGTCGACGCGCGCCGCCTGCAGATTGCAGAACAGCTCGGCGCCCACCGCGTCGTTGACATCAGCGACGACAGCGCCGTCGAGTCGCTCTCTGAAGGCGGTCCTTACGACCGGATCGTCGACGCCTGCGGCGCGCCAGACCTCTTTGACTTCATCTACGAGCACAAGCTGCTGGCGCTCTACGGTGCGATCGGCGCGCTGGCCGGGCGCCAGCCGACCGTTTTTCATCAGACGATGCTGCACGCATTGCGGGCGTCGATCGAATCATCGTCCCACTTTACGTTGGAAGATTTGGGCATGTTGCGCCATTTTTGCCAACTGGGCACAGTAAACATCGCGCCGATGGTGACTCACCGCGTTCCGATAGACGAAGCTCCCGCCATCTACGCAACAATGCGCGATGATCCTGCTCAACTCCTTGGCGTTATCTTTGACTGGCGAACTTGAGTAGAGACGTACTGAAGCGGGCGGGGACGTCGCAGGGGACGACAAGAATATAGCGGTTTGACGGGCTTTCAAGCGCTCAGGTCACCAGGCTGATTTACATCTCGAAACGAGTTGAAGGGTTCCAAGTTGGCAAGCGGGAGTCAGGCGGAATAGTCGATCCTTATCGTGTCGAACTCGATGACTCCGCTTGGCAGGTAGGCATAGTCCGGCTCGTAGTCACGATGCGTGCGCAGTTGATCTCTCATCTCCAAGGGAGCGTCGAGGGGAATAACGTTTAATGGGAAGATCACCAGGATCAGATCACAGTTCACATCTCTGAGCGCATCACGAATGTCACCATAGCCGTAAAGTTCCTGCTTATCGTGACGCCCCCCCACACATGTCCATTGGGAAGGATCATCGGACAGTAGAAGCGTCTGCTCGCTCCAGTCTTCAGTGACAGTCAGGGACTGGCCGGTGAGGGCGAAGTTGGGTCGCGTATCGCCCACATCGGCCTGGACCCAAAGGGTCAGGTTTCCCCCCTTCAGGTCAACATCGCCACGCAACTTGACGGTCATGCGCGCGTTGGTCAGATTGCGATCCTTTCCTTCAGCCAGAAAGCGATTGACTCCGACTTCGGCAGCAAACTCGTCGGTGTAAAAGGCGGGATGCGTGTAGAGGTAGGCCAGCAGGTGCAGGTAGCCTGCGCCGGGTGCGGAGTGATTGGGGTCGACACGCCAGGGGCTGCGAGTTACGAAGGCACCGTCTTTCAGTTCGGGCAGATGCGATCCGGTTCCCCACGCACACCAGCCGCCTGAGCCGTTGTCGAACGTTTCAACATAAGGGGTGCGATCCATTTGCGATCCCTCCCGCAAAACCTGTGACGCCCCGTTCGAGACGCGGACGTATTTTTTTCGCGCGACAATACCCTACCAATTCGGCAGGACAAAGTAGAAGCGGGCGCCGCCTTCGGCGCGGTTTTCGACGCCGATGACGCCTTTGTGGGCTTCGACGACGGCTTTGGCGATGGTGAGGCCGAGGCCGGAGCCGCCGCCGCGAGCGCGGCTGCGGGACTGCTCGACGCGGTAAAACTGTTCGAAGACTTTGGAAAGGCTCTCGTCGGGGATGCCGGGACCGGAGTCGAAGACATCGACGCGCACGCCGCCCATGACTCCCTGCGCGCTGACGGCGACAGAGCCGCCGGGGGGCGTGTGACGGAGAGCATTGCCGATCAGATTGGTGAGGACGCGGCCGATGAGGCCGGCGTCCAGCATGACGGGGTCGACGCGCGGGTCGGCGCTGCCGGAAAGCCCGATGCCCATCTCTTCTGCCTGGACGGCGAAGCTCTCGAGCGTGTCCGAGATCAGATCCGAGAGGGAGATGGGCTGGCGATCGAGTTGGAGGCCGCCGGCCTCGATCTCGGCCATCTCGAAGAGTTCGTCAATCAGGACGGAAAGGGCGGCTGCATCGAGCTGGATTGTGCGCAGATAGCGCTGTGTTTCGTTCGGGTTGGTGATATAGCCATCGGTGAGAGCTTCCACCAGGGCCTGTATTGAGGCCAGGGGCGTACGGAGGTCGTGACCGATCCAAGCCAGCAGATTGCGTCGCATCTGCTCGGTCTCGCGGTGACGGCTTTCGGCCGCTTCCAGCCGGGCAGCCATCTGATTGAAAGTTTTTCCGAGGTGGGCCAGTTCGTCATTGCCTACAACGTCAACGCGCACGTCGCGCCTGCCTTCGGCGATGGCGTCGGCAGCCCGGTTGACCCACTGGATCTTTTCTGACAAGGTGGTTGAGAGAAAGTAGCCCAACGCCGTTGCGATGCCGCCGGCAAAGATGAGGAGCACGGCGGCCAGGCGCAGATCGTGATCACTGGCGAACATGAGCCGGGCGGTTACAAACACATTGACAAAGGTCAAAAGACTGGCGAAACCGTAACCTCCGAGCAGCGTCCAGCTGAGGCGAGGAGAGTAGTGCAGCCAGCCGAGGCGATAGACCAGGTAGACGGCGGCGACGGACAGGAGCGCGGTGGCGGTCAGGAACTGTGCCATCGCCCAGATCTCTTCCGTCGGCGGATTGAGGACCGCCTGAAACAGGAGCAGGCCGCCCAAGACAGCAATGACGACGCCGAGGAGAAAGCGAATTGACGGCGATGAAGGCGACGGGGAAAGGGTCGTGGTGTTCATAGATACCTCTCTGCGGCGTCCGGTTCAGGGTGTTCAGTCGGGCGTCACTTCATGCTCTCCCGGTTCAAAGCGATAGCCAACACCCCAGACGGTTATGATATTGCGCGGATTCGAAGGGTCCTGCTCGATTTTTTCGCGCAGGCGGCGCACGTGGACGGTGACAGTACTGGCGTCGATAAACTCTGACACGCCCCAGACCTGATCGAGCAGCTGGTCCCGGTTAAAGACCTGATTTGGATTGCTGGTAAACATCCAGAGCAGGTCGAACTCCTTTACCGTCAGCGGGATTTCATTGCCGGCGACGGTGACCTGGCGCGTGCGCGGGTCGATGTGAATATTGCCGGAGGTGAGGGGCTTGTCGCCGCCGGGCGGCGCCGGTGACTGCTGCGTGCGCCGCAAGACGGCCTTTACCCTGCTGACGAGCTCACGTGTGCTGAACGGTTTGACGACGTAGTCGTCGGCGCCGAGCTCGAGGCCGAGGATGCGGTCGATCTCGTCTTTGCGTGCGGTCAGGAGAATAATTGGAATCGAGCTTGTCGCCCGCACCTGGCGGGTAATCTCATAGCCGTCCACGCCGGGCAGCATTACATCGAGGATAAGCAGGTCCGGAGGGTCGGATTCCAGCCGATCCAGGGCGGCTTGTCCGTCGTCCACTACGGTTGCGTCGAATCCTTCCCGCGCCAGGTAGAGTTTGACGACCTCACTGATGCTTGGTTCGTCGTCAACGACCAGGATTTTGACGCCTGCCATGGTTGGTGGACATCCTTACAGAAGCTGCTTGGGGAGGCGTTAACTGCGCCAGTGGTTAAGATTCCGTTAATCTTTAGCCACTGGCAGGGCAGCTTCAATCTGCTATACTATAGGTTGCGGACTATTGCCGATTCAATTGTTGCATAACATGTTCATTTAACCAACCTCAAGGAGGAGGATATACCATGCAACTCAAGACACCGCTTTCGTTGATGCTTATCGCGATGCTGTTGCTCTCCACATCCATTGTCTTGCTTCCGGCTGAAACTGCCATTGCGAGCGACGGGCCGACATTCGAGTCGAGCCATGGTGGAGATGACAAGGACGAGATGGGCGATGCGGTCACCTTTGTTGTACGGATTGAGAACATCTCCGGTGACAGCGACCTGGCCACACCGTTTGCTCCGGGCGTGTGGGTGTTGCACAGCGAACCTGGCCCTCTTTTCACTGAAGGTGAAGCGGACAAAGGTTACGGGCTGGAGGCGCTGGCTGAAGACGGTGATCCGTCCGCGCTGGCTGAAGCACTGAACAGCATGGACTTGCATGCGGGCGTCTTCAATACGCCGGCCGGCGCCGATGGTCCTGGTGTGATACTACCTGGCCAGGCCTACGAGTTTGAAGTCAAGGTCACGTCGGACGCACCGTATCTTTCCTTCGCCACCATGCTTGTACAGTCCAACGACCTCTTTGTCGGTCCTGGAGAGGGCGGCATCGCGCTCATCGATATGGATGGAATGGCGATGGAGGGGATGCAGGACGTTACTGCGGACCTGCAGCTGTGGGACGCCGGCACTGAGTTCAATGAGGAGCCGGGGGTAGGCCCCGATCAGGCTCCGCGACAGTCCGCCGCCAACACGGGCCGCCCTGAAATTGGGGGGACGGTAAGAGTTGTGGATGACGGCTACTCGTATCCCGACGTCTCTGCCCTCGTCAAGGTCACCATCGATAAGGCGATGATGATGGAGGCGGGCATGGAGAAGGATGACGAGATGATGTCGGACAAGGATGACAGTATGATGTCCGACAAGGACGACAAGATGATGTCCGACAAGGACGACAAGATGATGTCCGACAAGGACGACAAGATGATGTCCGACAAGGACGACAAGATGATGTCCGACAAGGACGACA
>JAJEDI010000063.1 GCA_022821585.1 Caldilineaceae bacterium | reverse complement strand
CCCCCGCACAAGGGAGGCCGCTTGCGGCCGACCGCCCGGAACTGCAGTAGTCAACGGTTAGTAGTTAGTGGTCAGAGACGGCACTTCCTCTGAATCAGAGTTGAGCGCGAAATCGGTGCGTCTCTGCCGCAACCGGAGGCATGGGAAAGTTCGCCCCTATTTTGGGATGCACTCACGGATTAGGACGGCAGTTTCGTAACTACGCCAGGATGGTTGCACTGGTGAGCGCCGGGACGGGCTCGGATAAGTTCCCAGCGCATGGTGCGACTGCCCGGGTTTCGGAAGATATGCACCGGGGACCTGTGGCACGAGTAGTCATTGCGCAATTTGAGCTTGGTTCGCATTCGTTAGAATTGGTCGGGCCGGAGAGCAGAAGATGGAGATTACGAAGGCGGTCATCACCGCGGCGAGGCGCACGCAAAGGAGTCTGCCCCTGCAGACGATTATCGACAGCGACGGCGTGGAGAAGTCGGTCCTGCGCGTTCTGGTGGAGGAGGTAATCGACGCCGGCGTCGACGAAATCTGCGTGATTGTCTATCCGGGTGACGAGGCCGCCTATGCTGCGACGGTGGGAGAGCATGCCGGCCGCCTTCAGTTCGTGCAGCAGGCGGAGCAGCTGGGCTACGCGCACGCGGTGTACTGCGCGCGGGAGTTTGTCGGCGGCGACTCTTTTCTGCACCTGGTGGGGGACCACTTGTACGTGCGGCCAAACGGAGGGCGCTGTGCAGCGCGTGTTGTCGAGGCGGCGCGCGCGCATAACTGTTCGGTCTCTGCGGTACAGGCGACGCGGGAGACACTGCTGCCGTACTTTGGTGCGGTGGGGGGCCACAGGCTGGCGGGGCGGACGGGGCTGTACCAGGTGGAAACAGTCGTTGAGAAGCCTACGCCCACGGAAGCCGAGCAGAGATTGGTGGCGTCAGGCCTGCGCGCGGGCCATTATCTCTGCTTCTTTGGCATTCACGTTCTGACCGCAACGGTCATGGAGATACTGGGCGGCCTGCTGTCGGCTACGGATGCGGCGGGGGCGGATGGGCGCACTGGCGCCGGCCTCTACCTGTCGGCGGCGCTGAATCTGCTGGCGCAGCGGGAGCAGTACCTGGCCCTGGAACAGCGGGGGATGCGTCTCGACATCGGTGTGAAATACGGGCTGCTCACTGCCCAGATCGCGCTGGCTTTGAACGGGCAGGACCGAGACGAGATGCTGACGCGGTTGCTGGAACTGCTGATGGCCCGCTCGATGCAGGAGGGGGAGGAGCCGATATAGCGTTCCGCGGAATGCTGACGACAGGCAGCCGGACCCTATGCGTATTGAGATGAGTACACTGGTCAAAATAATCAGCGCAGCGGATGCGGGTATGCGCAATCGCTCCCTGGAGGGGTTCGCCCGTTCGGCCTCTGCGGAGACGTTGCTACGGGAGTGCGCGGCATTGGACCGACTGCGGCGGGAGAACGAAAACCTGTATGAGCAGGTGCGGGCGCTTTTTTTTCTGTACTCGATCCACCGGTTTCATCTGCCCGGCAAGGCGGGTATTGCCGCCAGGGGCGTGATCCCGTTTCGAGGTTACGAGGACCTGCTCCACCGCCGTTTCCATGAGGCGATTGAGACTTTTTTGCGGCACCAGTCGCAGGCGGGGCCCAGCGAGGCACTATCAAGCGGGCTGGCGGCGGCATATCGACAGCTTGGCTTCCAGACGCTGGCGGACCAGGTGCGGCGGAGCGTGCGGTCGATTGCAGGCAACCAGTGGATGTTCCGGGTAGGCCATCCGAGCGACCATCCTTTGCGGGTGCGCAAGAGTCTCCTGCGGCCTCTCGAAAGCGGACTTTTCCCCTTGCTGCGCGAAACGACACCGGTGCGGATGGACCTGACGCACAGCGGTTGGAGCGACATCTTCTTTCTGGGTATGGATTTCCCAGAGGGCGCGCGTGTGCTGAACGTTTCGATAGATCTGAGCGTTGACGGGGAGGGTTCGAAACAGGGCCAGGGGCCGCGGCCGCCGGTAGAGGGCTATTTTCGGGTCATTGACCGGCCTGTTTTGCGGCTGGTCAGCGTTGATTTGCAGGCTAGTGCGGAGATTACAACGTTCGCCGAGGTCTTCGATTTTGCCCGCGACCATCTCGGGCTGTTGAAGGCCGCGCTGATTGCGGCCGGCATTGTGCCGCCGGGCATGGAGGGGGCGCACCAGCCGCTATCGGACCTGCTGACCCAACTGGTTGGCGCCGGCCAGGGGATTGAACTGGTGAGCAAGGTGAATGACATCCCGAAGGGATCGCGTTTGGCGGTTTCCACCAGTCTGCTGGCCTGTCTCATTACCGTGTGCATGCGGGCGACGGGCCAAACCCGATCGCTTACGGGCGGGCTGAGTGAAGAGGCGTGCCGACTGGTGGCGGCGCGGGCGATTCTGGGGGAGTGGTTGGGCGGATCGGGCGGGGGCTGGCAGGATTCGGGCGGCATCTGGCCGGGGATCAAGCTGATCGAGGGAAGGAAGAGTTCTGCGGGGGATCCTGAGTTCGGGGTCAGCCGGGGGAGGCTGTTGCCGAGCCATCATCTTTTTGGAAGCGACGAGGTCAGCGAGGAAACCCGGCAGGCGCTGCAGGCGAGCCTGGTCCTGGTGCACGGAGGCATGGCGCAGGACGTTGGTCCAATTCTGGAGATGGTGACGGAGAAGTATCTGCTGCGCTGTGAAGCGGAGTGGGTGGGGCGGCAGCAGGCAATTGGTACATTGGACGAGATACTGCGGCATCTGAAGGCGGGCAATGTAAAGGCGATCGGCGGGGCAACGGAGCGCAACTTTCGGGGGCCGATACAGACGATCATTCCGTGGGCAGGGAACCTCTATACTGACAGGTTGATCGAGCAGGCGCGCGCAGCGTTTGGCGAGCATTTCTGGGGCTTCTGGATGTTGGGGGGGATGTCCGGGGGCGGAATGGGATTTCTTTTTGATCCCCGCTTCAAGGCGGCCGCGAAGGTCCGGCTGCAGGAGATTATGGATGCAACGAAGGCGCGCATGGAGGACTCGGTGCCCTTTGCGATGCAGCCTGTGGTCTATGACTTTGCAATCAACGAGCGGGGGACATGGGCAGAACTACACGGGCCGCCGGGCGGGACAACGCACAGCCAGGAGAGGACCGCGGCGCTGATGCCGGCGGATTACTACCAGCTGACCGTTCCGGAGACATTGCGCCAGGACCCGTGGCTGCTCACCTCCGCGCAGCGGGCGGAACTGGAGATATTCGGGGCTTCAAGCGGGGGGGATCCGACTCTTGTCGACGTACTGCCATCGCTGATCCGGCGGATGATGCCGCAGAAGCAGGAGGCGGACTCACAGGACTCACTTGCGGCGATGCTGGCGGCAAACGCGTTTGACCGCGAGCAGCATGAACAGATTCGCGACGACTTGCGCAGTGGACGGATCGGGCTGGCCCAGAACCGGCTGCCGACGCGCAGCCTAATTGAGGACGTTGCGTCCGGAGAGATAGTCGGTGCAACGGCAGGGTTGGCGGAACAGTTCGAGGAGACCGGCGCGGCCGCGCTGAGGGCGGGGGAGGTGGCGGTGGTTACCCTGGCTGGAGGGGCTGGCAGCCGGTGGAGCCAAGGCGCGGGGGTTGTGAAAGCGTTGAATCCGTTTGCGCGTCTGGGCGGCAGTCACCGCAGCTTCATCGAGACTCACCTGGCCAAGAGCAGGCGCAGCGGGCGACTTTCGGGGACGCCGTTGCCTCACATCGTCACGACCAGTTATCTTACGCACCGGGCGATGGACGAGGCCCTCGGCGACGGGAGCGAGTGCGGTTATGACGGACCGTTTCTGCTGTCGCCGGGGCGGAGCATTGGCTTGCGCATGGTGCCGATGGTGCGGGATTTGCGTTTTGCCTGGGAGGAGACGCCGAGACAGGTGCTTGACTTGCAGGCGGAAAAGGTCCAGGAGAGCTTGCACGGTGCACTGATCAACTGGGCGCGTACGGAGGGTGAGGGTAGTGACTACGTCGACAACCTGCCCGACCAGTGCATTCACCCGGTGGGCCACTGGTATGAAGTGCCGAACCTGCTGCGCAACGGTGTTCTGCGGGGGCTGCTGGCGGAGCGGCCGCAGCTTCAGTACCTGATGATGCACAACATCGACACGGTGGGCGCGCACGTCGATCCGGGGTTGCTGGGCTTGCATATCAGCTCGGGGGCGGCGATGACTGCGGAGGTGATCCACCGGCGGCTGGAGGACCGCGGCGGCGGCTTGGCTCGTATCGACGGCAGAGTGCGGCTGGTGGAAGGCCTGGCGCTGCCGCGTGAGGAGATCGAATTTCGTCTGACCTATTACAACACCAATACTTTCTGGATTCACATAGACAACCTTCTGGAGACGCTAGGATTGGCGCGGACGGAGTTGGAGGATGGGCGGGTGATGGCGGAGGCGCTGGGACGGATGGCGGCGCGCATGCCGACCTATGTGACGTTGAAGGAGGTAAAGAAGCGCTGGGGGCGGGGGCAGGAGGATGTTTTTCCGGTCACTCAGTTTGAGAAGTTGTGGGGGGATATGACGGCGTTGCCGGAGATGGACTGCAGGTACGTTGTTGTACCGCGCGTGCGGGGTCAGCAACTGAAGGAGGTGGCCCAACTGGACGGCTGGCTGCGGGACGGCTCCGCGGCGTACGTGGAAGGGTTGTGCGACTGGCCGGATTAGGCAGAAGGGTACGGGCTAGGCCAGTACCGGGTTGGGCGCGTCGGGCAGATGCTGGTAGCTGGGATCCTCTCTTTGCTTTTCGAGGATGGCGGCGATTTCACGCCAGGTGGCTACGATTCCGACCGGGATGGTGGGCAGGTCGTCCTCTATCGCCCTATGCAGCTTGCCCAGTTTGTAGCAGGGCACGGCGGCATACATGTGATGCTCAATATGGTAGTTCATGTGCCAGTAGAGGAACTGCACGAACGGGTTCACTCTAAAGGTGCGAGTGCAGAGGCGAAAATCGGGAATGTGGTCGGTAAGGCCGACGTGCTGTGTATTGTTGCAGAGGAAGAGCAGCCAGCCGCCGTAGAACGGGGCCAGCGTTACCAACACAGGAAGCAGCCAGAGGCCCGGGACTACGGTGAAATGCAGTGCCAGAGAGACGACGGTCAAGAGAAGATGGCCGATCAGGAGAACGCGCGCCCAATTGAATAGGCGCCGGCGCTTCTCCGTTGCATCGGGCGGGAAGAGTATGTATTCCCAGTCGCCTTCCTCACCTTCCAAGCGCCCAAAGCTCAGGCGTACCACCCCTTTTATACGCTGAAACAGCCCCGTGGGATTGATGAGAGCGACCTGGTAGAAGGCCTTGCGCGTGAAGTCCACGGGCAGAACGACCTCGAGATCGTCGGGCTGGTGCAGGGTGTACTTGTGGTGCTCCTGATGACTGGCCCAGAAATAGACGTGGTTGAACCAGCCGAGGAAGCTGAAGACGCGTAAGAAGAACTCGTTGAGGAATTTGGTACGAAAGACGGTGCGGTGACAAAGTTCATGGAAGCCGTTGAGGAGGAATGCGTAAAAGGTGCCATGCAGGAAGAGGGCGATGAGGAGGCCCCACCACAGCCCCGCTTGCAGAGAAAACCAAGCGGCCGCGCCTGTAAGCGCCAGAAGGCCCAGGTGACCTAGCGATTGCAATAGGCCGAACAGATCGCTGCGCTGATTGAGCTCGGCGAGGACGGCACGATCGATGGGGGATCTGTACCATGTGATCTTGGATTGTGCGGGTCCGTAGGTCATGGCCGGCGGTCCTTTCCGTTGCGGGCATCTGGCCGTTGCGGCTGCCCCGGCAAACTGACGGTGGTAAGGCGTGGAATATAGGAGGATTGTACCTGATTCTCGACTGGTACGCAACCGAATTGAGGTGCAGGGCGTGACTGCAGTGGTCAGTGGTTAGTGGTTTGTGGCTGGACGCTTGATTGAGGATGGGTGTGAGGGTTGGACATGGCTTAGTGGTTGGCAAGAGTATGCAAGAGTTTGCCCTCGTTTTGGGATGAACCCTCGTTTTTCCTGCGATTGACACCTCCAATCTAATTTTATATAGTGGAAGCCCCGTACGATGGCGCTGGCAAGGAATGTCTTTGCCATATTGTGAGACGAAGTCACAGCGCTGCGCCCTGCCTTTCTGCACGCTACCCTCCCACACAATTTTTCACGGAAAAGGAGAACAGACGAAATGACGAAACGTACAACTCTGTCGAGACGCCATTTTCTGACGTTGAGCGGAACTGTTGGCGCAACGGCGCTCGTCGCAGCCTGCGCCCCTGGCGGTGCGACCGAAACGGCGCCGAGCGCTGGGGGAGAGTCCGCCTCAGTGTCTGAGACGGCAACGCAATCGATCCCCGAGTTGCTGGGTGCGGACATGCCCGGAAGTCCGGATCATCCCAGAGGCTGGACTACGGTGCTGCCCGATCTGCCGGAGGGCCTGCCTCCTGCTCCGGGACAGGAACCTATCGAAATCTCGATTACGCGACGCGTGGACTCCCAAACCGCCTTCGGCGAGGGGGATTCACTGGATAACAATCCCTGGTCGCGCATGATCGAGAAACTTTTCGGCATCAAGCTCACGTTAGCCTGGAGTTGGTCGTCGGGTGACGAACAGACAACCAAATACAACCTGGCCATGGCCAGCGGTGATATGCCCGACTACCTGGAGACTGTGCCGTCCAACATCTTCCTCAAGATGATAGAGGCCAATTTGCTGGAGGATATCACCGACGCATTTACCATGTACGCCAGCCAGAACTGGCAGGACATTTGGGCGCAGCACGGCGACCTTCCCTGGATCTATTCCACAGTGAACGGCCGCAAGTATGGGTTGCCCTTCGTAGCGCAACAGGCACAGAACGACCACATCCTCTGGTATCGGAAGGACTGGTTCGATAAGCTCGGTCTGTCCGTCCCGCAGACGCTTGACGAGCTGCACGATACTGCCCTGGCGGTGGTCGAAGCCGACATCGGAATGGGTGCGCCGGGCACCACAGTCGGCCTGCTGGCCAACAGGTCCTATGGCGCCAACTGGTTCGGCAGTATTGATCCAATTTGGGGGCCCTACGGAGTCATTCCGCACCAGTGGAGCGAGGTAGGAGGTGAATTGGTCTACGACAGCATTCGCGAGGAGATAAAAGAGCCGCTGGAGCTCCTGAGCCAGTGGTACCAGGACGGCGTCTTCCGCAAGGATTTCTTTACGTTCAGCACTTCGGACTCGATCCAGGACGTGGCGTCAGGCCATTGCGGCATCCACTACACACCTTCGTGGGGCGCCTGGCTGGATACAGTGCGCAACGATCCGGAAACGGTGTGGGCATTCGCCGACAATCCGGCCGGCCCCAATGGTGCCCGCGCACGTAACACCGCGAACGCCTTTTATCCTTCGCCATTCTGCTTCCGCAAGGGAATGGAATACGTGGAAGAGATCTTCGAGATTACCAACTTCATGCAGGCGTTGAGCGAAGAACCCGACCGGCGCTTTCACGGCTGGGAGGGTCACGACTACGAGTTCCAGGAGGACGGTTCGGTAGCAACTACGAATATCTTCTGGAAATTCGCCGCCATCGGACCAGTCGGCACTCGCGGCAGCGGTAACATCGACCCCGCAAACCGTGCCAACGAGATCCGCTATCAGTTGGAGTGGGCCGACATTCCTGTTGAGGAGCGGGACGCTTACCAGACATTGTCGCTCGAAGACCCGACCGGTGTGTCCATAATCTCAAAGGAGGCGCTTCTCTTCATCCTGGATACGGCCGAACAAGGGAAACTCAGCAAATTCCAAAGCCTGCCCACGCCATCAATGATTGAGCGAAACAGCGACCTCAACAAGCTGCAAGACGAGACGATCCTTGGCATCATCATCGGCGACAAGCCGATGAGCGCGTTCGACGAGTTTGTCGAGCAGTGGAAAAGCCAGGGCGGCGATCAGATAACGCAGGAAGTGAATGAATGGTGGGCGGCCAGGTCTTGAGTGAGCAGGTGTCGTAAACGTTTGTCTGACCTGAGAATTTGCGGGCCTATCATGTTGTCCATCCACGAAGGAGACAGAGTTTCACGAAGCGCCTTCGTGGGTGAGGCAACTGCGAGGGCACCTACAAGGGGTGCCCCCACGGTGTGATGGCTGGTTGGAAGGAGATTTCAAAGGGCCCTAGCTGCTGACCTGGACTGCGGGCACCAACTCCGAGACGGCGGCAACGGAGAAGGCGATCTGTCCGTTGTGTTCGGCGGCGATGATATGATCGCCGCTAACGACACGGCCGTCGAGGATTTCCAGTGCCAGCGGGTCGGCCACGGTGCGCTGGATGGCGCGCTTGAGGGGACGGGCGCCGTAGGCCGGGTCGAAGCCGTCCTGAACGATGAGGGCCTTGGCTTCGTCGGTCAGATCGAGGGTAATGTCGCGGTCGGCCAGCAGGGCACGCAGGCGTTCGAGTTGAATTTCGGCGATGCCCTCCAGGTGAGCGGCGGACAGGCTGTGGAAGATGACGATCTCATCGACGCGGTTGAGAAATTCCGGCCGGAACTGCTGGCGCATGGCGGTCATTACGCGGCGCTCTACCTCTTCATCAAGCCCGGCGACGTCGAGGATGTACTGGCTGCCGACATTGCTGGTCATGATGATGACCGTGTTGCGGAAGTCGACGGTGCGGCCCTGACCATCGGTCAGGCGGCCGTCGTCAAGCACCTGCAACAGCACGTTGAACACTTCGATGTGGGCCTTCTCGATCTCATCGAATAGAACGACGGAGTAGGGGCGGCGGCGCACGGACTCGGTGAGCTGGCCGCCCTCGTCGTAGCCGACGTAGCCGGGCGGGGCGCCGAGGAGGCGGGCGACGGTATGCCGCTCCTGGTATTCGCTCATGTCGATGCGAACCAGGTTGTGCTCATCGTCGAAGAGATATTCGGCGAGGGCGCGCGCCAGTTCGGTCTTGCCGACACCGGTGGGGCCGAGGAAGATGAAGCTGCCGATGGGGCGGTTGGGGTCCTGGAGGCCGGCGCGGCTGCGGCGAATGGCGGCGGCGACGGCGGCGACGGCCTGCTCCTGGCCGACCACGCGTTTGTGCAGCTCTTCGTCCATGCGTACGAGCCGTTCGCGCTCTCCTTCCATCAGCTTGTTAACCGGGATGCCGGTCCATTCGCTGACGACAGCGGCGATTTCATCGTCGTCGACCTCCTCTTTCAGAAGGGCGCCGCCGGCCTGGATGGCGGCCACATTTTGGCCGGCCGCATCCAGTTGCCGCTGCAGCTCGTTCATGCGCCCGTAGCGGAGCTCCGCAGCCCGCTGCAGATCATAGTCGCGTTCGGCATGCTCGATATCGGTGCGCAGCTGCTCGCTTTCTTCTTTGAGCGTGCGCAGCGCCTGGATTGCGGTGCGTTCGGCCTGCCAGCGGATGGAGAGCTCGGAGCTGGTTTCCTGCAGGTCAGCCAGTTCCTTTTCGAGGGCATCGAGGCGCTGCTTGCTGGCCTCGTCGGACTCCTTGCGCAGGGCCTCACGTTCGATCTCCAGCTGCATTACCTGGCGTTCCAACTCGTCCAGCCTCTTCGGTTTGGAGTCGATCTGCATGCGCAGTCTGCTGGCGGCTTCATCGACCAGGTCGATGGCCTTGTCGGGCAGCTGGCGGTCGCTGATGTAGCGGTGGCTGAGTTGGGCGGCGGCGATGACGGCGCCATCGGTCACGCGCACGCCGTGATGGACTTCGTAGCGCTCCTTGAGCCCGCGCAGGATGGAGACGGTATCTTCGACTGTGGGTTCGCCGACGAAAACCGGTTGGAAGCGGCGTTCGAGGGCGGCGTCTTTTTCGATATGTTTGCGGTATTCGTCGAGAGTGGTGGCGCCGATGGCGTGGAGCTCGCCGCGGGCGAGCATGGGCTTGAGCATGTTGGAGGCGTCCATCGAGCCTTCGGCGGCGCCGGCGCCCACGAGGGTGTGCATCTCATCGATGAATAGGAGGACTTCGCCTTCGGCGTCGCGGATTTCGTTGAGAACGGCCTTCAGCCGCTCCTCGAATTCGCCGCGGTACTTGGCGCCGGCCACCAGTGCGCCCAGGTCGAGCGCGACGAGGCGCTTGTTCTTCAGGGTTGTGGGCACGTCGCCGTTGACGATGCGTTGGGCAAGGCCCTCAGCGATGGCGGTCTTGCCGACGCCGGGCTCGCCGATGAGGACGGGGTTATTCTTGGTGCGGCGGCTGAGGATCTGCACGACGCGGCGGATCTCCTGATCGCGACCGATGATGGGATCAAGGTTACCTTTGCCGGCTTCGGCGGTCAGGTCGCGGCCGTATTTTGCCAAGGCTTCATACTGGGCCTCCGGGGTCTGGCTGGTGACGCGCTGGCTGCCGCGCACGGAGGCCAGGCCCTGCATGATGGCGTTGTAGTCGACGCCGTGGCGTTCCAACAGCTGGCGGACGCCACCGTTTCGGGACGAGGCCATCGCCATGAGCAGATGCTCTGTGGAGGTGTACTCGTCCTTCATGTTGGCAGCGATAGTCTCGGCTTCTTCGAGAAGCTGTGCCAGGTCGCGGCCCATGCGAATCTCCACTGCGCCGCCGCTGACGCGTGACTTGGCGGCGAGGAGATGTTCCACGCCGACCTGAAGGCTTTCCCTATCACCGCCCATGCGGTCGATCACGGCAGGCACGACGCCTCCCTGCTGTCGCAGGAGTGCGAGCAGGAGATGCTCCGGCTCGATGCTGGCATGCTTGTATTCCCTGGCCTCGTTCTGGGCCTCGACAATTGCTTCACTTGCCTTTTCGGTCAGGCGATCGAATCTCATTTATCTCTCCCTTTCCGTAGCAAATTGTATTCCTGCACAGGCAGTGTGTTTTCTGAATTCAGTGTAATTCAGCTCCATCACAGGTGTATTTGCGGAGTGTAAGAGAAAGATATGCGGTCCGGCGGGGACGTTAAGGCCGTTCTTGAAAGGGTAGAGGCGGCGGGTAGCGGGGCTACAGGAGGGCGGTCAGGGCGAGCAGGCCGCCGCTGAGGAAGAAGAAGAGGGCGGCCATTGCCAAGACGATGTAGAGCGGCCGGCTGGCACGAAGAAGGGGACGTCGCCACAGCAGGGGGACAAGGGACAGAGCGATCAGCAGCGCGCCGACGACTGTTTCTGCGGGCAGCCGGGGAACCGGGTTGCGCCAGGGGGAGCGGGAGATCTGTTGGATGGTTTCGGCTGAGGGGACGGGGACGGCGATTTCGGCTAATGCGTCGTTCATGCCTCTGCGGCGCACGTAGACTGAGAGGTTCCATTCGCCGTCGCGGTTGAGGAAGGCGCCCTCGGCGGCAAAGGCGTCCTCGCCCAGGCCAGCCATATCGAGGCGCGCCTGCCCCATCTCACCTGACTCGTGGGAGAAGAAGAGACGCACCAGCTGGACTTCACCGATGTCAGAGGAGTCGGGATGGGAGAGGTGAACCCAATAGCGGTTGTGGCCGACCTGATTGGGCGTAATCTGCAAATGGAAGGCCAGGTCACCATCGTAAGCCATTTCGTTGAAGGGCAGCGAGGGCGCGGCAGGGGCGGATGGCGGCGGCAGGTTGGGTGTCGGCGTCTGCACAAGCACTGCCACTGAAATGAACAGCAGGGCGGCCATGCCAGCTTCGGCGGCCACCCGGCGCGTGAAGCGACTGAGTGCGGATGTGTTAGCGACGGTATCCTGGGCCCGCTTTACCGCCCGATTGTTGAAGTAGGCGAGGGCGAGGATGGCGGCGACGATTATCAGTTTGATGAGCAGGACGCGCCCGTAAGTTGTCGTGAAGAGGCTGGGGGCGTCCGGCAGTTGCACGAAGCTGCCGAAGAGGCCGGTCAGGGCCAGTACGAACACCGCAATTTGAGCACTTAGGGAGTAGCGCGTCAAGAGGAGGACCATCCAGTCGGGGTCGGGCAGGGTATGCCGTCGATGAAGCTGGAACAGCAGGAGCGCCAGAAAGATGAGACCGCCGGCCCAGACGGCGGCGGCAACAAGGTGGGCGAAGTCCGCGGCGACGGCCCAGCCGCTGCCGGAGGCAGCAGCAGCGTGGCTGCTGGCAGCAAAGGTAAAGAGTGCGGCGGCAGTGAGCAGGGTGGCCCAGATACGCTGGGGGAAGGCCCTGTGCCATGTTCGTTCGCCGCCGAAGAGGAGTTCGGACCAGGCGCTGCACACGAAGATGATCACGGCCACAAAGATCCACAGATTCGGGCCGTAGATTATGGTTCCCCCCAGCGCGAAGCCGATGAGCCACGTATGGAGCACGTAGAGAATTGGCCACAGGCGGGGGGCTAAATCGGGTGGAACGGGCCGGCGAAAGAGAATCTTAGCCCAGCCGTTGGGGTAAAGCAGGGGAATGACGCCCACCAGCAGCGTCTGCCGGATAAGGAGGAGTCGACCCGGTCGGGTGGCGAGCAGGAGCTCCAGGAATCCGTCAGTTCCTCCGAGGCGCAGGGACTGGAACAGGAATTGCAGCCATCCGGATGCTATCAGGAGCAGGACGCCGACTATGGCGGTTGACCTGTTCAGCGTCTCTACGAGGCTGTCGGGGTTGTTATTCGCTGAAGACTGTGCCAGCAGCCAACGGACTAACAGCGGTCCTACCAGAAGTGCTGCGCCGAGCAGCGAGATCCAGCGGAGAATGGAATCGGTGAGGGGCGGAAGTCCTTGCTGGCGGTGGACGGGGACTTCAACGGCCGTGCCGGCAGGCCGCGTGCCGTCGGGATTGAGGATGGTGAGGGGGAAAGAGCCGACCCACTCATGGCCGTCAACGCTGGAGAGGGTCTGCCAGACGACAGTGTAGACGCCCGGTTCGATGCTCTCGAGCGGCAGGGTGAGGTGGGCGGGGTCGTCGGGGTCGAATTGGGGCGCGCCGGTTGGTATTTCGGTACCTGTGGCGTCGAGAATGCGGGCGCCGGTAAAGGTCTCTTCCAGTGGTTCGCTGAACCAGAACTGGATGGCTTCGGGAGGCTGGGTGAGTTCTGCGTTTGGCTGGGGGTCGGCGCGCAGGAGCAGCGCGTGGGCACGGGCGGCCGGGGGCGCCAGCAGCAGGGCCATTGCCGCGGCAAATATCGCCAGCGGCAGGCCTGCTGCTATCATCCTTTTGGCGGCCGCCCCTATTGGCTTGGCCGCGCCATGCCGGGGAGGCTTTGACATCGTGCAGCTAACTGTTCTTTCCGCTCAAGCTGCGTGAGTTGTTCGGAGACTGACTCTCGCGCGGCCCTTTGCGTCTTCTGGCCAGGAGGAATGCACCGAGAAGCAGTAGCACCGGGAAAGAACTGCCCATGCAGGGAATCCCCGGTCCTTGGTCCGATTGGTCTGGGGGCATCTCGGACTCATCTGAAGCCGGGTCGGATGCCGATGGCGTCGATTCAGTCTCAGCGCTTTCCGGCGTGGCTGTATCCGTGGGCGAAGGCTGGTCGGCCTCCTCGGTGGCAGTTGGCGCGGGTGTTGATGTGGCTGTTGGTGTGGCCTCCGCCTCAGGCTCGTCAGCCTGAATGGTGAACTGGAACTCGCCTTCAGCGTCGTCGCCGTCGTCTGCGGACAAGGTGCGCCAGCGGACGGTGTAGACGCCGTTGGGCAGGTCGGATTGGAGTGAGACGGTCATCAACTTGCGGTTGTCATCGTCGATGGCGGCGTCGTCCTGATCTACTTTCTGGTCGTCGGGGCCGTAGACCTCAAGGCTGTTTTGGCCTTCACGGCGGAAGAGCTCCTGGGTGAACCAGACCTGTACCTGCTGCGGCGCCTGGGAGACGACTTCGCCGGCGGCGGGCACGGCATCATCGTAGTCGGCATGGGCCAGGACGGCAGTGGATAGTGGGTAGTGGATAGTGGCCAGTAGCACTCCTACCCAAAGCAATATGACTGTGCCTCTATGCAGTTGAGTCGCGATCACAGGCTAGCCTCCGTGACTGTGGTCGTGGCCGTCGTCGTGTGATTCATCAGTTTCAACTTGAACGCATTTGTCGTTTCCGCCTTTCTGGCCGGCGCTATCTTCGCTCGTTTCTTCGTGGTCATGGCCATTGCTGTGGCCGTGGTCATCTTGGGTCGTCTCAGTTTCTTCGCCCTCTTCGTGAGTTTCCTCTTCCATCTCCTTTTCGGACAGTTGCAGGCAGTCAAACCAGTCGAAGACGTTACTGGAAAAGTGGTGCTGCTGGTCGTGCGCGGTCGAGGAGAGGGGCACAGCGTTATCCAGATCGTCGTCGGCAAGGGCAGAAGTGAGCTTTGTGAGTGTTTCAGCCAGCGTCTCTGCTTCTGCGGCCAGTTCTGGCGGCCAGTCGACAGCGTTCAGGAGGGGCACAAGATATTTGATCTGCCCGGCGTCGCCCGGCATGATGCCGTCGCCGTCTTTCAGGCGTCTATACAGGGCGTGGATGTCGACCTTGTCGAGAAGATAGGCTGCGGAGACGGCGTCATAGACGGAATGGGCGGGTTTTTCGGCGGCCATCTCTTCGTCTGTAGTTTCAAGTTCGGCCAGGCGGGCTTCCAGAGCGGCGATGCGTTCGGTCAGCGATTCAAGCGTAGGGGCTTCCTCGTGGCTGTGGTCGTCTCCTTCGCTGGCGAAGGAAGGGGAGATCGGGGAGGCGGCGTAGAAGACGGCAAAGGCAACTGCTGCACACAGCAACAGTACGGGTAGGCGGACGGTGTTGGGTACTCGCATTGGATTCTCCTTCTACTGGGACAGATAGCAATCTTCTAGCGGTCGGGGGACAGATACGATGCGACCTTATTCGATTATATCATTTGGTGGATAGTAAGAGATACCGTAACTACCTGGAGAGAAAGACGGCCCAAAGGCGAGGCGATAGTGGGGAGGAAAGAGGAGAGAGAGTTGCTTTCGCCCGGGTGATTCAGGGTCGTGAATTGGAGAGGGCGGGAAGAGACGAGATGCCTTTGGAAGAGGAAGCCTAGCGGCAGAAATCCAGGCCGAGGGTGGCCAGGTCGTTGTTTTCGATTTCGCGGAGTTTGGCAGGGACGCATCCGGTCAGCCTGTTGCCTCCGAGATACAGGGTCGACAGGTTGGTCAGGAAGGTCAGGTCGGGTGGAATCGAACCGACCAGCTCGTTGTCGGAGAGGTCAAGGGTTTGAAGATGGATTAGGGCGCCTAAGCGCGTGGGAATCGTGCCGGTCAACCTGTTTGCGGAGAGATCGATCACGGTAACCCGTCCAGCGTCGTCGGTGGTGACGCCGAACCATTGGGCGAGGGGGCTTTCAGCGTTCCGCCAGTTTGTGCTGCGCTGCCACTGCGCTCCGCCGGTGGCAAGGTAGAAGGTGGTCAGCGCCTCTCGGCATGTGGGCAGACCGGTGCTGCTAAGGTCCTCGATCAATGTATTGAGCAGATGTGCCGGGACGCAGCCGGTGAATTGGTTGCCTGCAAGGTGAAGGAGCAGGAGGTCATCAAGTTCACTCAGCCACCAGGGGAAGGCTCCAGTCAAGTTATTGCCTGATAGTGCGACAACCGACAGACCGGTGAGCTGGCTGAGCTCGGTCGGGACCAGACCGCTGAGATCGTTTCCTGAAAGATCCAGCCATGTCAGATTCAGGAGAATTCCCAGTTCAGCGGGTATCGAACCAACGAGGTTGTTGTTGTCCAGCTCAAGATTTATCAAGGCAGAGAGGTTGCTTAATGTCGCCGGAATCGGTCCCTCCAGATTGTTGCCTGACATACGCAGAATTCTCAGGTGGGGGAGGCTTCCCAGTCCGGCTGGAATGTACCCGCTCAGGAGGTTTCGGCTGAGATCGAGTTTGATCACGCTACCGCTTCTGTCGGTTGTCACGCCCTGCCAAGACCCAAGGGGCTCATCGGTCAACCAGTTGCCGTTTTGGGACCAGTTCGCGCCGCCGGCGGCATGGTAGAGTGCGATCAGGGCGTCTCTCTCTGAGACCAGGGCCGGCATCAGGTCGCTCTGCGACGGCGACTGGGAGGCCTGGCGAGTGGTTGTCGCGGTGGGGGCCGGTGACGGTGTTGGCGCGGCGGCAGGGGAGGGGAGCGGGGCGGGCTCCGCCGAAGGTTCTGTCGCTGCGCCCTGTGTGCTGGCTTCAACATCGGCATACTCGGAGCCCAGAACGTTTTCATTGCGTGCGCTGACGCGATAGGTGTAGCGCCTGTCCGGCAGGACCGTGGTGTCAAGAAAGCTCGTTGCAGACGTGCCGGTGTTGTCTTCCAGGACGTGGAACTGGCCTTCAGGATCTGCATCCCGATTGCGGCGCAGAATCTGGTAGCCGCTGACACTGCCATTGCTCTGCGGCGCCGACCAGCTCAGCGTTACGCTATTGGGGGACACCTCCGCCTTCAGGTTCAGGGGCGGCCCCGGGAGGGCTGTCGCGGGGGCTGTCGGATCAGTGGAAGAGGTTGCGACTACCGATTCGACAGTGGAACTCCAGTCACTTTCAGAACCATCGTAGCGGGCGCGTACGCGCACCTGGTATCGCTGGCCTTGATCCAGGCCGGTGATCACGTGGGAAGGGCCGGTTGGATAGGCGTTCCCGGGCTGGTCGTGCTGTGTCGGGAAGTTCTCGCCCGCGCGCGCCCAGGAGAGTCGGTAGTCGAGTGGCGCGCCAGCAGGTACATTCCACGAAATCTCCAACTCGCCGGGCTGAGTGCTGCGGACGCGCAGTCCCTCGATCGGTCGAGAGTAGTCTTGTACAGTTTCGGAGCCCGGGAGAGAGGAGAGATGTGGGAGGACAGCCATCACGGCTGCCAGAATCAACCAGGCGCCTATAATGGTCAGGGCTAACTTGACCTGATTCCTTGTCAACATGGGTCAAGAAAGCTTATTCGAGAAAGCCTTTGAGGGCAAGGAAGAAATCCGGGTTGCTGGTGCCGGGACCGAACGTAAGGCAGGAGTAAGGAGAATCAGCCTAGGATTTTTGGCGGCGAAAGGTCCGTCCGGTCGGAGAGGGGGACGACGGGTTGAGGAAGGGATCGAAGACCGTGAATCAGTGCCCCGCACAGACGGTGACGATGAGGAACCTGGGATGGCAAGTCAGGCGTCGCGGCAGTTTTCGGCCCGAATCCAGTTTGAACAGTTTGAGGGGTTGGAGCGATCAAAAAAAGAGGCGACATCGCACGAAGTGTAGAACCGATGCCGCCTCCCCTTGGATTCAGGTCGGGGCGAGAGGATTTGAACCTCCGACCTCTTCAACCCCATTGAAGCGCGCTACCGAGCTGCGCTACGCCCCGACACAGGCAGGAGTATACCATGCGGGGGCAATGCTGCCAAATCGAACAGCTCGATGCCCGGTGCCGATCCAGGGGGCGTTGGTCCGATCAGTTGCCCAGGCGGGCGCTGATAAAGTCGGGGGCGCCGTTGAGAAATGTGGAAGCAGCCATACGCCTTTTTCCGGCAGGCTGTACCTCGTGGAGAGCCAGCAGGCCGTCGCCGGTTCCGACGGCGACACGTCCGTCGACTTCGACGACCAGGCCGGGCGCGGCGCGGCCGGGGATGACACTGCCCTGCCACAGTTTGAAGTTCTGTCCTTTCCAAGCGGTAAAGGCGGCCGGCCAAGGGGAATAGGCGCGGATCATGCGTTCGATGCGCAGGGCCGGCGCCGTCCAGTCGATTTGGCCGTCCTGTTTTTTTACCAGCGGACAGACGGAGGGCCCGCCGGGCAGGTCCTCCTGTGCGACAGGGGCGGTGTTTCCGTCCAGCCAGCTGGGAATCGTCACGGAGAGCAGGTCTGCGCCGAGTACTGCCAGCCGATAGCTGAGGGAGTCTGTGGTGTCGCCGGCGAGGACTGGCAGGGCAGCCTGTGTGAGTACAGGCCCGGTGTCCATGCCGACGTCCATGAGCATGATGGTAACGCCTGTTTCGGTCAGGCCATCCAGAAGCGCTGCGGTTATGGGGGATGCGCCCCGGTAGGCGGGGAGAAGACTTGCATGCACATTCAGACAGCCGTAGGTGGGGATGTTTAAGACGCTCGGTGGAAGAATCTGTCCAAAGGCGGCGACAACGATAAGATCCGGAGATAGCATGCGCAGCCATTGGAGGGGGTCCGGTTGTTCTACTGTGGGCGGGGGGTTACTCTGCCTAAAGCTCCTGGGTTGAATCACGGGAAGGGACTGTTCCAGGGCGAACTCTTTGACGGGCCCGGCGACCATCTTTTTGCCGCGGCCGGCCCGTTTATCGGGCTGTGTCACAACGCCGACTACCTGCCAACCTGTCCGGTCAGTCGGACTGTGCAAGGCGGAAAGGGAGGGTAGGGCGAAGTCGGGCGTGCCCATGAAAACGATGCGGACGGTTTCGACGTTTGCGGTGTGGGGCGTTGACGGCTGGAGGACCATAGGGGCTATTGTAGCACATTCTGCGGGGCCGTTTGGAAACTTTCGGCGGGGCCCTGCGTAAAGATGATATAACGGCATGCAGACAGTGAAAAGATTACTTGACGGATATGGTATCCGTTGCAGCGTCTGCAAAAGAAATCGTCGATTCCCTCGATGTCTGGATGTCGTGAAAGATCAAGAATTTTCAGCGGGACCGGCGGCAGGTAGGGATGGATCGATAGGGCATGTACTGCCGCACGTAACCGACGGAGAAGAGCAGTGGAGAACAGGAACGACGAGCAGCAGAACGCGGTGGATTCCTCGGAGACGGGGGCGACTGGAAATGAGGAGACGAGTCCGGAGTCGTCTGACTCTACTTACGACACGGGGTCGATAGGAGAGCCAGAAGAGACGCTCATCCCCCCCGCTGATGAGCCCGACGATGCCGGCAGTGACGAGGGCCCCGAACCATCCCCAGCCGAACAGTTTGCGGACTCGGCACGCACGCAGGCCGGTGCGGCGGCCAGCGCTCTGCGACGCGGGGAGTTCATGCACAGTGCGGCCATCGATGTAACGGCTGACAGCGACGACCGGTTAATCGCGATGTTGTGTTACGTGACGCAGTTTCTGATACCGTTGGTGATGCCGGCCATCGTGCTTTTGAGTGCGAGCAGCAAGAAGCGCCCGTTTCAACGATTCCATGCCATCCAGAGTCTGGCGCTATCGACGACTTTCATTCTGTTCGGATTGCTCTTGGGTGTCAGTTTGACGATCGTGGCAGTGGTGCCGATCATTGGGTGGTTGGTCACAGGGCTTGTTGTCGCCTGCCTGATGCCGCTACTGGTGTTGATGGGTTTCCTGGCCCTGGCGTATTACGGCTTTCAAGCTTATCAGGGCAAACGGTTCTCGATCCCCGGATTGACGAGTTTCCTGCAGGACCAGAACTGGATATAGCCGCTGGGTGAAAGGGGGAGGGAAAGAGAGGAGATTCATTCTTCTTTGCCCTCAGTTTTCCAACCCTTTTTGACTCCTAGAGACCGGGCAAGCAATGGTGCTTGCCCGGTTTTTTTGCGCGCTCTCGGGGAGTCAGCTTGGCGTCTGCTGGATGTCAGCTTGTTGTTAGGAAACGGCATATAGTTCACGTATACTGATGGCGAGGTCAGAAATCAGATTGCGCGGCCCGAATGGACGCGACAGCGCTCCGCAACAGTCAGGACCGGTTCTCTACGGGGTGGCAGAATTGATTTCCTTTCCTCAGGACTACTGGAGGAGACCGTGTTTACCGAAAACGTTGATGAGTTGGTGCGTTGGGGCTGGATAGTCTTAGCCGTACTGTTCTTTTTGTTCGAGATATTCACTGCCGGGTTCGTGCTGCTCTGTTTTGGCATCGGCGCGCTGGGCGCGGCGCTGGTGGCCTTTTTGGGTGCAGGCATGGCATGGCAGATTGTCGTCTTCATCGTGGTTACGATAGCTGCCGTGGTGCTGGCGCGACCCTTCGCCGACCGCATATCGCGGCCGGGTGTACAGCCGATTGCGGGCAACCGGATGATCGGCAAGTGGGGGGTCGTCTTACAGACGGTTGACCCGCTGGAAGGTACAGGTATGGTACGGGTAGAGAGCGAGAGGTGGCGCGCCGAGTCGAAGGACAGCGTACAGATGGAGGTTGGAGAGGTCGTGAAGGTCGTGGGCGTAGACGGTGTACGTCTGCAGGTTGAGGCAACCGATGAAAGAGGCGCGGATTCAAGCGAGCAGGTCGAGTCAGCTGCGTAACGAAGCGGCAGAATAAAGGAGAAACGAAATGTTAGCAACACTGGGGCCGATTCTACTTCTGGCGATTATCGCCGTATTCGTGATTGTCGTTGCGATTGCAAGCATCCGCATTGTGCAGCCTTATCAGAAGGGCGTCGTCGAGCGGTTAGGGCGTTACCAGCGTACGGTCCAGCCGGGTCTCACGCTAATCGTGCCCTTCGTTGACGCAATTCAGAAGGTGGACATGCGTGAGCAGGTGGTAGACGTACCGCCGCAGGAGGTGATAACGAAGGACAATGTCGTGGTCACCGTGGATGCGATCGTCTACTTTGAGGCCACCGACCCGGTCAAGCTGGTCTACAATGTGGCTGATTTCTACAACGCGGCAACCAAATTGGCGCAGACCAACCTGCGTAACGTGGTCGGCGAGATGGAGCTGGACGCGGCGCTGACGAGCCGCGATCACATTAACGCCAAGCTGCGCGAGGTGCTGGATGACGCCACTGACAAGTGGGGCGTAAGGGTGGTGCGTGTGGAGATCAAGCGGATAGACCCGCCGGCTGATGTCACGGAAGCGATGCATCGACAGATGAAGGCCGAGCGGGAGAAGCGGGCCGCGATTCTAGACGCCGACGGTGACCGCCAGGCCCAGATCCTGAAGGCAGAAGGTGAAGCCGAGGCGGTCAAACGGGTGGCGGATGCGGAGAGGTATAAGCTGGAGGTGGAGGCCACGGGCCAAGGCAATGCCATAACGACGGTGTTCAACGCGATTAAGGATGCGGAACCGGATGACAGGCTGATTGCGATTCAGTATCTGGAGGCCTTGAAGGTAATGGCAGACGGCGACGCGTCAAAGATCTTTCTGCCCTACGAGGCGACCGGTGTGCTGGGCGCGCTGGGCGGCGTGAAGGAGCTGTTCAACGAGCAGCCGAATGGAAGCAACGGCAGCCGGCCGTAGCTTGAATGGAGGAGCGCGAACGAGGTTGTGTTCGCGCTTCTCACCCCTCTTTTTTCTTCTCTTCTTCAGGCCTGGCCGACGCGCATGACTTCGAATATACGGCGCTGGGTTGCCTGCGCGGTGGCGGCGACGATGACGAAAACCATTACGGCGATGAAGATGAGGGTGAGTTGGGCAATCTCGGCCTCGGCGATGACAGGCAACATTGGGGGCAGGATTGCCTTGGAGTCGGCTGCGCTGCGGAAGAAGGGCGTGAAGAGAATGGAGACCCAGACGCCGATCACTGCGCCGGCGGCAGTCCCGTAGGCGACAAGCACCGCGTACTCCACGGCGAGTTGGATGATCAGTTGGCGGCGGAGCGCGCCAATTGCCCGCAGGACGCCGAACTGGTGGAAGCGCTCACGCAGCGATGCGTAGCTGTGCATGAGGAAGGCCATCACGGCCATGAGCGCCGCGGCCAGGAAGCCGACGGTGAGGGCGCCGAAGACGCCGACCCGTTCCAACTTCGCCTTTTCCTCGATCAGTGAACCGACCACATCGTGCCAGCGCAGCATTTCGATGCCGCCGGACCGCAGCTTGCGGCGCACCTCTTCTCCTTTGTGGTTATTTGGAGAACTCAGCCAGACTTCATATGGATAGATGGCACCGCCGATCAGGTGCAGATAGTCCAGATTGGCGATGACAACGATCTCTTCCTGCTCGACAGTAGGAAAGTAGTCGTAGACGCCGCTGATGACGAAATCGGTGCGCATACTGATGCCGGGTTCCAGAATCACCCACAGGTCTAGGCGGTCGCCGACACGCAGCAGTTGTTCTGTCAGGAAGGTGCGCGAGACCAACACTGCTTCTGGCGCGGCGGCGAGCCGATTCATCAGTCCGCCCAGCGAGTCGTCGGCGAAGTCCGAGCGGAACCAGGAGACGGTGGCGAATTCAGCCCGGTCCACACCCATCATTCGCTTAGTCATCCTGCGATTGGTGGAGAGCCCTTCAATGCGCATGCCGTAGTTGCCTACGCGAATGGCGCGGTCGGCATCGAATTTCTCTATAAACCAGGCGGGTTCAAGGGTCCAGTCTCCTACACTCTCTCCTTCAGTAATGGTTACGGGTAGGAAACGGAAGTCGCCGCCGGCCTGGTATTTTATGCGATCGACGAGCCACTCATCCATGCTTGCAGCGAGAGAGTGTGTATAGATCCCCAGGCCAAGACAGATAATCACGAGCAGGAGAGGATTCAGGTAGCTGTGCCCTTGTCGACCCAACTGGCGCAGCGCGAGATGGAAGACCGTGCCCGGCAGCAGGCCTGCCAGCTTGTCGAGCAGATTCATGATTGGTGAGAAGAAACGCATAATCAGGAGCGACGCGGTCAGAATTACCAAGGCTGGGGCGAGGACCAGGAGCGGGTCGTTGTACAGTTCGGAGGCGTCCTCCTGGGCCAGAAGCGCGAACGCTTCCTGCTGGCCCAGTTGTTGGTAGGCGTAGACGGTCGGGACAATCAGGAGGAAGTCCAGATAGGCACGGCGCCAGAAGGGGCCTTTGTCGGGGCGGGCGTAGGCGGTCTCATATTCGACGATACTGGCGCGTGCTGCAGTGATCGCCGGCAGTATGCGTGCGACGAAGGCCAATCCCAGCGCGGCTACGATCAGCCAAACATCAACGCCCTGTAAGGAAACAGGCATAGGATCGCGCACCGTGAAGTCGAGGAAGCTTTCGGTGTAACCCATGCCGCGAGCGATCAGCATGCCGAGACCCAGCCCCAGGGGTACACCCAGAATGAAAAGTAGCCACTCTTCGACCAGTACGAGCCATAGTACGCGTACCGTGCCGGCGCCGCGGCTGACCAGTACAGATGTCTCCCGTTGTTGCGAACGGGCGATAATGCCGGAAATAAGCACCAAGAAGTAGAGCAGGAAGCCGATGGCAGGTACGTTCATGCTAAGGAGAAGCACGGTCAGCGTCGTCTGACGCTGGACGAACTCTTTGAGCGGGTCCAGCGGTGAAACATCGAGTTCGGCACCAGGAAGGTATTTGCCGATGATGGACATGCCCTTTTCGAAGCCGCGGGCGTAGTCGGCGGCGAAGGCTGGATTGAGCGTGCTGTCGTCGAGAGAGATGCGCCAGCTGGCGAAACGGGAGCTGCCGGCGACCATGGGTTGCACGCGCTGAAGGTAGTCGGCCCTTCGCACGAACAGGGCTTCCTTCATCGAGATGTCGGGCGGACGGAACCAGAAAGTATCGTCCGGGTCGCGAGCCCGCCAAAGGCCGACGATCTCCACTTCAATACCGGGTAGTGCGGCAGTGGGTGCGACGCGGAACTTTTCTCCGGGGTGGACACCCATGTCCGCGGCCAAGTTGTCGTGTATGACCACGGGCAGGCTACCGGTGGACGCCCTATCGCCGATTGGGTCTTCCCAGACTGAACCGGCGGTAATCTCCAGTTCGGGGGCGACACCGGCCAGGTAGACCAGGTCAACCTGCGTGAGAAATTTGCTTTCGTCGCCGTAGCGTTCGTCACCCTCCGGGGACAGCAACATCATGCTGCCGCTCTCGAGGTGAACGCCGACATCGTCGATCGGAAGGCCGATTTCACTGGAGAGCGTCGCGGCGACACTGCGGCCGGCCCGTTCTGCCGCGGGCACGTCCATGGGTTTTCGAGAGGAGGGGAAGAAGTAGACGCGCGTCGTGAAGGGGGGCCGACCGGTACGTGAACTGAGTTGGTCCAGCTCTACGTTGAGAATTACTCTATCGACAGCCTGGGCAAAGAAACCGGCGCTGCTGAGGAGGCCGACGGTCAGCACGATTTGGAAGAGCGCCAGCAGGGTCAGACCAAAGTTGCCGGCGAGACGCTTGTAGGTTAGGAGTGTCAACCCGCCGAAAAGGCGGGGTACGGTGAAGAGTATGCGCACGGAATTATGTCAGAAAAGGCACGTGGGACGTGGAGAGCAGACGCCACGTCCTACGTACCAGAGCACGGCGGGGCACGACAGGGTCAGGCAGGTTCCTGGGTGCGCACGGGCTGGCGCAGCATATCCTGGCCGGGGCCCCACATGAAGTGTTCGTTAAGTTTTTCGTTGCCGTCCATCTCCATTAGCTCCTCGAAGACGGAGAGCGCCTGGTTGTAGGAATTTGTTTGTTCACATTCGAGCGCGTCGAGGAAGAGAAGTGAGCGGTCTCCGGTCTGAAAGGCAAGCAGTTCCCGTTCCATTTCGAGGACTTCGGGCAGGATCTGGGTGTAGAGGATCTTCTGCGGCAGCGGGTCGACGCGGAGGGGATGGATGCCGCTCCTGTTGACGATGGCGGGGACTTCGACGACGACATCGTCAGGGACACCTGCCAAGGCGCCGTGGTTGGGGACGT
Source organism: Caldilineaceae bacterium (assembly GCA_022821585.1). Classification (GTDB taxonomy): domain Bacteria; phylum Chloroflexota; class Anaerolineae; order Caldilineales; family Caldilineaceae; genus Bin5. The sequence continues at coordinate 8,147 of JAJEDI010000063.1, read as the reverse complement.
TCACCTGATACTGGCCTTCATTGTCGTTGACCAGACCGTCGATGATGGGCACCTGCTGCTCGTGGGTCTTTTCCGAGCCGAAGGCATCGATGAGGCTGGTTGAGGGGTTGCTGGTCAGTTTGGTCATCTGGGCGACGCGTTTTTCCAGGTTTTCGACGAAGTAGGGTCGGGCGAGGTGGGTGTCGGGTCCGCCCCAAGGTTGGGGGAACCACCACATTTTTGTGTCGATGTCGGTATGGTACCACCAAGCGCCGCGGCGGGGCGTGTCACCGACGGGCATGAGGCCGTACATACGGTACATATGGATGGTGCCGCGGCTCATCTGAATGTCGTGGGTACGCTCGGCGACGTGGGTACGCCAGAAGTTTTCACCCTCTTCCGCGATCCATTTTTCGAGCAACGGGTAGGCGTCTTCGCCCTTGTAGTAGAAGTGGGTGAGCCAGATGTTGTGGTTGAGGCCGGGCGCCTGCCATCTGACGTCGGCGAGGTCGGTGAGGCCGAGTGTTCTGGCGATCTCATAGACGCCGTAGTGGCCATGGCAGAGGCCGCAGACCTTGATGCTGGAGGTGCGGGTCATGAGGGTGCAGCCCTGGTAGACGGGATTGCCCGACTGGATCAGCCAGGCATCGGGGCAGATATCCTCCATATCGCAGGTCACGCCGAGCATCAGGTCGAGGTTGACGAAGTTGCTCTGGCGCATACGCCCGCCGTGGTAGTAGCCGTACCTATCCATCAGCTCGCGCCCGTTCCGCTGTTTCTGGTGGCTGCTGGCGGAGGCGGTGTTGATGACGAAGTCGGCGTCCTGAAGGGCATCGCGGCGGTCGGTGGTGCTTTCGAAGCGCAAGTCGGAGCCAAGTTCGTTGGCATAGCGGGCGCCAAGTTTATGGATCATGTCGAGTCTGTCGGCGTCGATATCCATGAAGGAGATGAGACTGCCGCTGAGAGATTCAGTAAGGCAGATGTCTTTGACCAGGCCGAGTGAGAATTGGGCGCTGCCGGCGCCGATGACGGTCAATTTGATTGGGGTGGACATAGAGACTCCTTGTGAAACTCCTGGTGGACGAGGGTTGGGCGCGAAGAGATTGTAATGGTTGACAGACATATACGGCGGAGCTACACGAGCAGCATACGGTGACAGGCGACAGGCTTGCGCCGCCTTGCTGTAAAGTCAGAATTTCTTGGCGGTCGCGATTTCGGCGTGTTCGGGCAGATAGGGCACGTCTTTTCGATCCCAGGCGGCGCGGCCTTCGACGGCATGGATGCCCATCAGCTGGCGGCGGTGGGGGGTGTCGGCCCAGTCCACGATGTGCTGGGGCGGGGGTGTGCTGCCCCACTTTTTTATCCAAAAGGGCATGTACCCATAGATGAGGATGCGGCGGTCACGGGGGCTGGTATTGGCCAGACCTGAGTGCCAGCAGAGAACGTTCCAGATGATGGCTGAGCCGGCCTTGCCGACGATCTTTTTCAGGCCCGGCATTTGCTCCAGGGTTTCGCCGACGTATTCCGTCCGGGAAGGATGTGCGTCGCGCATGTGGCTGCCGGGGACGAGACTGAAGCAGCCCATATCGGGCGTCTGATCGTCGAGGAAATAGAAGACTTTGGCCTTGAGCATGAATTGCGGGTGCCGCCAGGCGGGCCAGTCGCGATGCCAACCGGTATGGGCATTAGTGCCGGAGTGATGGCAGTGGGCGACCATCTCCATCGTCTGTACGTCGGGTCCGACCACCTCTTTAAGAATCGGAAGCACGAGGGGATTCTCGGCGATATCGAGGAAGAGGGAGTCGTACTGGTGAATGTCGCCCATTGTGTGCGCGTCCGGGCCGTTGCCGTAGCCGCCCTTGTAGGTGCTGTTGCGTACGGACTCGGCCCAGGCCGGCTCGGTCTGACTTTGAATGGCCTCGTAGGCGGTGCGCACGCGATCCAGTCCGAAGGGTTCGAGGGCGTTTTCGACGATCAGAAAACCCTGCTCGTCGATCTGATCCCGTTGTTCTGGTGTGAGCACTTATACCTCCTTACGAGATTGGCAGGTGGTCAGTGAAGTGAAAGCTGCCAGAGGGCTGAATTCGGTGTCTTGTGCGGTCAGACTGTTCGCAGATAGTCGCGAATCAGCAGGGCCGCGGTAGCGCCTTCGCCGGCGGCGGAGGCGACCTGTTTCGTGCTATCGGCGCGCACGTCTCCGGCGGCAAAGAGGCCGGGGACGCTCGTTTCCAGTGCGGCAGGATCTCTGTCCAGGTAGAGTGGAAGGCGCTTGTCTGATTCGTGGGTAAGGTTATGCCCTGTTTCGATGAAGCCCCACCTGTTAAGGTGCACTCCGGTCCCCTCGAGGAATCCCGTATTTGGTTGAAGGCCGATAAAGACGAAGGCGCCATCCACCGACATGTGCGATTCGGCTTCGGCCTGGTTATTCCAGAGCCTCAACTCGTTCAGTTGGGCCCTGGCGCCAAGGAATTCCTGGACTTCGGTATTCCATCGCACTTCGATTTTCGAATTGCCTGCCACAGATTCCTGTATGACCTGACTGGCGTGCAGGACAGGACCCCGTACAAGTAGTGTAACCCGTTCGGCGAATTTCGTCAGCAGGAGACTTTCTTCGGCGGCGCTGTTGCCGCCGCCGATCACGGCCACTTCTTTGTCTTTGTAGAAGGGACCATCGCAGGTAGCGCAGAAGTGAACGCCGGCGCCGAGGTAGTCGTTTTCGCCGGGCACGTTGAGGCGGCGGTAGCGGCTGCCAGTAGCGATCAGGACGGCCTGTGCGCTGTACTCGTCGCCGGCGACTGTTTCGATGCGGTGATAGTTGTCCTGGCGCTGAATAGTGGCGACATCCTGGGCCTGCAGCAGTTCAACACCGAAGCGTTCGGCCTGGGCCCTGAGCCGCTGAGCGAATTCAAAGCCGTCGACACCGTCCGGGAAACCGGGCAGGTTATCCAGTTTTTCAGTGGCCGCGGCCTGGCCGCCAAAGGCGGCGCGCTCGATGATAAGGATGTCTACGCCTTCACGGGCCAGGTAGAGGGCCGCGGTCAGGCCGGCAGGGCCACCGCCGATGACGATCACCGGGTAGTGCTGGCGGCTGGCAGTCGTTCTCAGACCCAGTTTTGCGGCCAGTTCAGCGTTGCTTGGCTCGACGAGGCGGGAACCGTCGGCGAAGAGGATGGTGGGTATGATGCGTCTGCCATCGTTCATTTCGATGACGCGTTGTTCGGCGTCGGCGTCCTCTTCGATGTTCACCCATTGGTATGGGATGCGGTGTTCGCCGAGGAACTGTTTGCTGCGGCGGCAGTCGGGGCACCAGAAGGCGCCGTAGACGATGATGTCGGGAGGAGATTCGGACATGGAAGCTGCCTCTTATGCTAGGAACATACTCGTCCGGGCTTGACCCTATTTTGGGCCACGGAGCAACGAACGATCCGCATGATTTGCATCGCTGCGGCAAGCTGTGGCGACGATAGTCGTTGAGATAATGCGCATCAATTTCCGCATTGTAGCAGTTTGCCCACGATTGGGTCAATCGAAAGGCGCGTTATCGGCGGCTCCGAAGGTGGGACGGGTGGCGCCGACCTGACAGTGAGGGATGGCGTGTCAACGGATACTGTTATCTTAAGAATCCTGGCCAGAAGGTGAACTATAAGCTCAAAGCTTGATAATTGTAGAGCAAAATGCTATAGTTTAACGACACGGAGAACACTTTGTACAGACTGCCAACAGAGAAACAGGCCATAAAGGTTCTTCAAAGAATGCCTCGCAATAATGCTCAGCGCATCCGACGGGCGCTGGACAGCTTGGCGGCGAATTTCGAACGGCGGGATATTGAAGTAGCCCGTTGGAAGGGCGGCCTGGATTTCGCCTGCGAGTCGGCGGTTTCCGGATAATCTTCGAGCGAGACGACGAAGCTTACCTGATTGATGTTTTGCGCATCGTTGCACGCGGACAGGCCTACAAGCAGTAGGAGAACAGTTTTCATGAGCAACCTGCAGATCATTCACGATGATGCCGGACAGCCGATGTTTGCCGTGCTCCCCTGGCGTGAGTATGTACGCTTGTCGAAGGGCGGAGCCACCGAAGCAGCTCTAAGCGATGAAGAAATCTATGATCTTGCAAGAGATGAAGGGGGCGAATCCTTTCCTATTGAGGTTGTGGACAGACTCTTGTCGGGCGTAAGCCCAATAAAGGTATACCGCGAGTACCGCGGCATAAGTCAGAAAGCACTGGCAGCGACAGTCGATATCAGCCCGGTTTACCTCTCCCAGATCGAGACGGGGAGGCGGGTGGGCTCTGCCAAGACGCTGGCTTCAATTGCCCAAGCGCTTGAGGTCAGTCTAGATGATCTCGTTTGACCTTGGTGGAGCCGTGAGGCAGACCAGACCCGGGAGCAACAGTCCTGCGATTGGGTCAGTTGAACTGGAGCTCTGCTAATGCGATGCCGCTTTCCCCGGCGACCGAGTAGAGCAGAAAGACCTGGCCGTCTTCCTGGTAGATGCCGGGATCGCGCAGCTGGCGGGCAGGTTCGTGGATGGCGCCGCGTTGCGATGGCTCCAAGGGCAGGTTGATTCCCTCGTAGTCGGTTTCCGGCTCCAAGATGGAGAATGGGACGGAGGCTTTCCATTCTCGCCAGTGCGGGCGCAGGTCGACGGTGGCGCAGAGGATGTGCTCGGGGCAGTCGCCGGCGCGGGAGTAGAAGACGTAGAGAATGTGGTCGCGCAGGAGGAGGGCGGCGTGGCGCTGGTCGCGGTCAAAGAGGACGGGGCCGGGCTCGAAATTGGTGCGGCCGTCGCGGCTGCGGAATAGGATGCCGGGCATTGCGAGGGCGTAGCGCCAGCCTGCAGCGGTGTCGGGGTAGCGGAAGACCCGGAAATAGCTCGGGCCGAGAATCTCGGTGTCGGAAGTAAAGTCGAGGCCGTCGTCTGAGACGGCGAGAAGAGAGCGCTGTCCTTCGAGAAAGGGATATTTCTGCTTAAGCGGGTCGGCATCGAGCTCTTCGCGTCTCACCGATGGACCGTGATAGTACATCAGGATACGGCGGTTGTCGTTGTCGATATGCAGATCGGGGCTGGCGATATGGTGATAGCAAGGGGTCTGCTCCAGTCGCAGTGTGCCTGATGGGTAGATTGTCCACGGCCCAGACAGCGCGTCGGCATAGGCCAGGCGGATAAATGCGCCCTGGTGGTGGGCGAAGTAGAGGTAGTACTTACCTAACGGATTCGGCAGCCAGTCGGGCACGCACAGGAGTGAGGGTCCGTTGATATTGGCGCCGATGGATTCGTCCAGCGCGAGTGTGATGATCGGATTGGAAGAAAAACGCTTTACCTGCATGGGGCATCTCCCGGTGGGCGAATTTGCCCGTTGCCGACTCCAGTTGAGCGGAAGTCGGGCAACGGGCAATTTGTACTGCCAACTTTGGGTATTTCGAAAAGGCGGATGTCCCGGCGACGATCAGGCTGCGCCGGGAAAGGGGTACTCGTACCAGTCCAGCAGGCCCAGGGGCGCGGCGGCGCCGGCGTAGAGGATCAGTGAAGTGTATTTGTCGGCGAAGATGCGCCCGCCGCCGACTCCGTCGATGACGGCGCCGGAGGGATCGGCGAATTTGGGGCCGCTTTCCTTGGTTTCCAAGTTGAACATGAGTGCGGCAAAGGTGTTGGCCGCGACTCTCAGATAGCGCTCGTCGTTGGTGATGCGCCAGGCGTAGGTCAGTGCTTCGAAAGCGTGGGGCGTGGGCGCTGTGCGCTGGAGGGACGGGAGTTCTTTGTAGTAGAAAACGCCGTCGGGGCCGAGACAGTGTTCGATGAGATCGTCCATGACCGACACAATGAGTCGCTTCACTCTCTCATCGTCTTCGATCAGTAGATAGCGGGCAAACGAGCATACTGTAAGGGAGATCATAAAGGGTACGCGCGGCATGGTGTGGCTGGTATACGGCGCCAGGAGCGCGCCGAATTCGTCGTGCCAGTCGATGAACATCTCGATCAGCTGTTTGGCCTCGTCGCGCCAGCGCTGTTCGCCGGTGCCGAGCCAGAGGCCGACGTAGGCGCGCAAGGCCCAGCCCCCTTCGCGGACGGAAGCTTCACCCAGTTGCTGCATTGAGGGCAATTGCATGTGACGCAAGATGTTTTCGCCAATTGAATTTGCGGCGTCCAGGCCTTCCTTGCGACCGGTCAGGAAGTAGTAGTCGAGGAATCCTTCGGTCCACTCATGGGACGGGGTACAGCGCCCGGTGGCGTGGTAGCGGGTGTGGATGCGCAGGCCGCCATCTATCAGCGGGTCGGGGTGATGGTGGCAGAAGTCTACGTCGAGCCAGTGTTGGGCGCTGACGAGGGCGGAATCGAGGGCGCGGCGCTGGCCGGTGAGGGCGTAGTAAAGGGTGCAGGCATGGGGGCGGTCATACTCGTTGTTGACCCAGACGTTTTCACCCTCGCCGCGGCCCTGGTTGGTGTAGCCGGAGTCGGGCGCGTCGCCGAAGTGCATCATGCCCAGGGCTTTGGGGCGCCCATCGTGGAGGTTATTGAGATCGGTGAAGAGTCGGCGGGGGAGATTCTCGGGGAAATAGGTCTCGATCCAGGGGTTGTTGGCGCGGAACCATTCCACGGGCAGCGAGGGTCGATCCGGCAGTTGGAATTGCAGGCTGCGCTGGCTCAGATCATCGAGGGGCGTATCGGACCCGTGGAAGTGGAGCTGGATGCGGTGGGTCTTGGCCATGCCCTGGAGGATGGGTGCGGGGGGTTCACCGGCGGGATAGAGCCAGCAGGCGATGCCCTGCGTGTGACCGTGCAGTCTTTTGGGGAAGTTCTGGTGGGCCTGGTGAATGGAGAGGCAGAGTCCGCCTTGCTGGTCGCGCCAGTCGGTCCAGAAATCGCCGTAATAGGAGTCGATGAAGTGCTCGTTGGACTGATAGAGCATCGTTTGGGTGTCCAAGGTCTGTGCGACTTCGCTTTCGCTCTCGGTAATGGAGGTCCGATACCAGCCTTCGCCGAGAGCGAGCTGGGGCGGCTTCCCGTTGGTTGAGGCGGCAAAGTCGAGACGCAAGCTTTGGAGTGTCACGTCAGGTAAGTCCAGGGTGTGCAGGAACTGGTGCTCGATTTCGATGTACGGCTTGCCGGCGTAGGCGGTGATACGGCCGCGCAGCTCGAGGAAATCGGAACCGTCAGGTTGCAGGTGGCGGCCGCGCACGAGGATGACGGCGCGGAGCGGGCCGGCCTCATCGATCTCCAGCTCGACGGCGCCGCTGTTGCTACCGGCGGCGGCAGCGTCTGTCTCCAATGTGAAGCCGGCGAAAGGCGCGGGCCACGCGGGACCTCCGGCGAGGGTGACGTCCTTCACGGGGAGGAAGCCCTCGCGGGGCACGCGGAAACTGAGAGGGCCGGTGTCGACCAGCAGGCCGGCGGCATCCTCGGTCACCTGCACTTGCTGCTGCGGCGGCGGCGCCGGGTCGGAGGCGGTGCCGAAGGTGAGTGTTTTGGAGAGGTTTCCGGGCAGGTCGGGTTGGAGGTGGACCAGCAGCCACTTGACGCTGCCGTCGGACCAGTGAGCCAGAGCGCGCTGTTGGGATGGCAAGGCTGCGCCGCCGTCTTCGATGACAAGATGGGCTGCGCCGGGCAGTTTTCCCTGGGCGAAGGGTATGCTGACGGTGACCGGCTCGGCGGCGCGGTCGAACTGGGAGAGCTTCTCGAAGTAGAGGGTGCTCACGATGTATCGTCTCCTTGGCACTGGTGGGATTGCAAGCTTCCGGGCTATGTTGGGGGGGTGTTCAGGCCTGGGCAGCCGTTCTGATGGATGGTGGACGAGTGTGTCTGACAATTACAACGTCATTGGGGGAAATCGTCAAATGATGTCGATTCAAGGGTGTATCCCAGGTTTGGGGAGGGAACAGTCTGACGTCGCATTATTGCCAGCAGTGGCTGGAATCGTTTACCGGCATTGAGAGAGACATAGGACAGGAGCCAAGCCTGGCCGTACGGTAGGGCCAATTGATTAGGGGGCACTGGGCAGGCACAAGGCCGGCACCTACGGGGATCTGATGGGACTGGTGGGACGTGGTCTGGCGAAACACCTTCGATTGGGCACCTGATACAGATATCGACACCAGGTCGACGAGGCATGTTGTAGGAGGGGGGGCGTTGCGGGGGGGGGGCCCCCCCCCCAGGGGGGGCCCCAAATGC
>JAJEDI010000068.1 GCA_022821585.1 Caldilineaceae bacterium | reverse complement strand
AACCATGAGCGACCACACCAAAGTCTCAACTATCGCACACCCGCGGAAGAGCACTTCGTGCTCTGATTACGGCAGATCGCGTCCGTCTGGATCCACCTTATTTTTCCCGTTTCGTGGTCCAAAGATCGGGGCTCACCATATTAGTGCAGATGTAGTAACAGAGGATGGGCGCATTGCGCCCCCTCGTTGGTTGCACGATTCATGATCTGTCGTGGTGGCAACCGTCTATCTGTTACCACCAAGCGGGCACCATGAAAACCGTCGCTACTGTTGTCGCTTCCTCCCTCGTTACCCTGATTCTCATAGTGTTTGCCTTTGTCCTCTTCGCTGAACCGCAATGAATCGGAAGTACAGCAAGTATCCCGCCAACCGCAACCCCGCATCCTACCTGGACCAACACTCCGGTCCCCGTTCACACATCCACACCAAGCCCTGCTAACACACCTATCCCGACTGCGACACCTCCGCCTCAACCTCAAGACTGAAACGAAATGGTAGCCTCGGCAATTCGAATCTCACGCGATGATCTGTTGCATTACCATAGAGAGCATGAAGGCAAGATTGTATACGTTGAGGGGTTTGTAGTTCATGTCTCGGGTGCTGAAAAGCTTCTTGCTGTCTTAATGTCTGTACTGGAAGGAACAACATTTGAAGATGGGAGAAACGTATACTTGGGTTACAACAATGCTCCAACACGTTATGTGTGTGGATTGAGGAAGCTCACAATAATATTCGACCTGTTCTGAGTTGAAGACCTCCCCGACCTGCAATGACCCCCCTGACTGAAACCGTCAAGCCTGGGTCTCGGTTAGCTCCAGTATGGCTGTTCCCCCCCTCTGCTTTGGGCCCATTGACATTTCAACCAGCTATCCCTACCGTAGGGGCACCCCTTGTGGGTGCCCTGGTGACTGCCCGTCTTGCGGGCCCTTCGCATGACTTCGAAGATCAAAGAAAGGTGTTCTCCGCGTCCTCCGCGGACAAAAAGGTGTTCTTCGCGCCCCTTCGCGTGACTTCGCGGATCAAATGGTTCTGTTTTTCACAACATGCAAGCGAGGAAAATCCCTGTCAGGCCTGCCGGCTTTCCGTTCTTGCTGAATTCTGAGCGGCCTCCCCAAAATGTCAACGGAGCCTGGCACCTGAAAAAAACCTGAAAGAAAAGTGACTCCTGAACCATAGTCTATTCGCGGCCCTGAGTGAGGCAAGCGATGTTCTCTCGCCTCACTCCTCTTCAATCTCTCCTCGCCCTTAGGCCTTTCATCCCCGCCCACACATGGCGTTGGCCGTCTCGACAACGTAATCGGCTTTGGGGATCGTCAAGTCCTCCATCGAAGGCGAGAACGGCACCGGCACGTTCATCGCGCCGATGCGCTTGACCGGGGCGTCCAGATAGTAGAACGCGCCGTCGGCGATGACCGAGGCGATTTCACCGGTGACGCCGTACTGCCGGTATCCCTCGTCAACCACAAGCGCCCGGCCGGTCTTTCGGGCAGACTGGACCAGTGTCCCGGTGTCCAGAGGGGATGTCGTGCGCGGATCGATCAACTCTGCGCTGATGCCGGCCGCGGCCAGCCTGTCGGCCGCTTCCAGGGCAACGTACACCATTGAACTGGTCGCGACAATGGTGATGTCGTCGCCTGTTCGCTTGATGTCCGCCTGGCCCAGGGGGAGGGTATACTCCGCCTCCGGCACCGGCCCCTCCTGTTGAAAGAGCGTCCTGTCCTCGAAAACGACGACAGGATTGTCGTCGCGGATGGCGCTTTTCATCAGCCCCTTGGCGTCGTAAGGGGTGGCGGGTATCGCCACCTTCAGGCCGGGAATGTGGCTGAAGAGCGCATGCAGAGATTGGCTGTGCTGGGCGGCAGTGCGGCTGCCGGCCCCCATGGTCGTCCGTAAGACCATCGGCACCTTCAGCTTGCCGCCGGACATGTAGTGGGTCTTGGCCGCCTGGTTGATCAGCTGGTCCATCACCAAGGTGGCAAAGTCGCAAAACATGATGTCCACAATCGGCCGCATACCCGTGATGGCCGCGCCCACACCGATGCCGGCGATACCCGCTTCCGAAATGGGCGAATCGATAACCCGTTCCGGGCCGAATCTCTCAAACAGGCCGACGAACACTTTGAATACCGAGCCGGCCACGGCAATATCTTCACCGATGGCGAAGACGCGCTCGTCACGGGCCATCTCCTCGGCAACAGCTTCGTGAATGGCTTGACTGAAGGTAATCTGACGTTCCCCCGGCGCGTGGATGGCCGGGCTGCAACGGACTCCGTTCTCAAGCGTAGACATGCCGCTCCACCTCGCTTTCACTGGCAAATAAAGAAAATACGCTACGCCTAAACTGTTCTTCGCGCCCCTTCGCGTGACTTCGCGGATCGATCCGTTCTCGTCAAATCCTGAACGGCCTTCCCACAATGCCAACGGAACCTAACCTCGATCCACCGCCGCCCGCCAGTCCTCCGGTGTGTCCACATCAGCCACCCACTCGAGCGGCACCTCGATCGCGCTGACCTCCGCCGCGTACCGGCGCAGCAGCCTCCCCCCGCCCCCATCTCCCTGGACCTGCCTCAACTGTCCGAAGAAACGCCGGTCAAAAAGCCCCGGCGCGCCGCGTACCGCCCCCTCCACCGTCACAGCCGCCAAATCGCTGCCCCCGCGCCACGCCTGCCACAGCCGCCGCAACAGCCCTGCCGGCAGCCGCGGCTGGTCCACCGGCGCAAACAGGACCGCCTCACACGCGGCCGGCAACGCCTCAACCGCGGCCCGCACCGACCCCGCCTGCCCCGCCTGCCACGCCGCGTTGTGAACAACACGCAGTCGTCCGCGCCCCGCCTCGCGCAGCGGGCCCAGCGCAGCCTCCACCTGCGCACCGACCGCGCCGGTAACCACGATTGTTTCCGACGCGCCGCTCTCGAGCGCGACGCGGGCCGCCCGCGTCACCAGCGGCTCACCCTGCCAGCGCAGCAGCTGTTTCGGCTCCCCCATCCTCCGGCTCTCTCCTGCCGCCAGCACAACCGCCGTGGTCGCGCCCCAGCGTTCGCGCACGGCTGTCCTGCTCTCCGGCCCCACCGCGCCGATCAGCGCCGGCTGACTCTGCTGCGCCAGCCGCTGCGCAATCAGCCGCGCAGCCGCCAGCCTCGGCGCGCTCTCCGCCTTGTTAAGCAGCGGTACCAATCTCGCACCCGATGGCCGCGACCCGCCGCTGCGAGCTCTTCTCTCCTCCCCGCCCTCTCCTCGCACATACGGCTCCACCAGCAGCCGTCCCAGCATGCGCGGTGTCAGGCGCGTCGACGCGTCCTCCACCTGTAGAAGGGCGCGCACCCGTTCGGGCCGGTGCACGTAAGGTTGGTCCAGGGGCAGCCCCAGCCCGTCAAGACCGGCGACCGGGACCAGGTGCGTCGTGCAGTCGGGGATCACCGGCTCATGCGGCGCCGGCGCCTTCACCGGCCGCCGGCGGCTGCCATCGCCCTCGATCGCGATCAGGCTGATGCCGAAATCACCGGCCCGCGCCGCCAGCGCGTCCACAACCTGCGGGGGCAGGCCCTGCCCTTTGGAACCTGTAAGGGTGGGGTCGGTTGAGCCGCCGCCGGCTCCAGCGGACCGGACACCGGGCCGCGACCAGATCAGGCAGTGCCCGTGCTGTGCCAGCTGTGCTTCCAGCGCAGCCCAATCAATAGCGTCAGGTCTGTTCGGCGTTACTTCGAGACGGGCCGGCGCCTGCTCCGCCTGGGAGGCGAAAATGTGGGTGGTCGTGGTGGTGACGGCGCGGCGGCCGCCGCCAACCGCCTCCTCCGCCAGCCGGAAAAGCGCGCTCGTCTTTCCCCCGGCGCCCACCAATGTCACAACCGAGAGCTCATCGGGCGCCAACCGCAATGCATGATGGAGTTGCATGAAAAACCGAGGCTACCGAGCGTTAGTGCCGTTGCTGACCACTGACCACTGACTACTGACTACTGACTACTGACCACTCTCCCGTCTGGCCCCAGTGACCGTCGATCTCCTTCTCGCCGTCTCGCATCGCCAGCAGCAATGCGTCCTGATCGACCGGCAGGGCCAGGCAGCGAACGCCCACCGCGTTGCAAATGGCGTTGGTGATCGCCGGGCTGATCGGGATCGAGCTGATCTCGCCCACGCCCTTGGCGCCATACGGCCCATCCGCCGTCGGATGCTCGACGATGTGGCTGTCCATCTTCGGCGTCATCTTGATGCCCGGCATCTTGTACTGGCCCAGGCGCTCCGTCCAGGGGACACCGTCTTCGACGATATAGTTCTCGGTCAGAGCGTTGCCGATGCCCATCACGATCCCGCCTTCGATCTGCCCGAGCAGGCTCAGTGGGTTGATGGCCCGGCCCACGTCGTGGGCGGAGATCACCCTCTCCACCGCCACCTCGCCCGTATCGGTATCCACGCTCACCAGCGCCGCGTGCACCGCGTACGAGAACGCGAAGTGCATGTCGCCGCCCGTCCCCAGCGGCTGCGTCTGCGGCGCCCAGTACTCATAGCGGATCTTCGGCAACCGGTCCTCGGCCAGCAGCGCGTTGACCGCGTCGGCGAAAGAGATGGTGCGCGTGGATCCCGGCAGAATCCCGCCCGCGCTGCCGTTCGCCCCTTCCACCGGCAGCTCCGCCCCGTGCATCTTCGCCAGGCGCCTTTCATCCACATACGCCAACCCCTCGTGGAAGGCGATGACCTCCGGGTGCGTGTCGAACTTCTCGGCCAGAACGTTCTGCATCTGCTGGCGCATGGCCCGCGCCGCCAGACGGGCCGCGTTGCCGCTGACATAGGTCTGGCGGCTGGCCGTTGACGGGCCGCCGTCTGGAGTCAGGTCCGTGTCCATCACCGTGACGTGTACCTTCTCGAACGGCAGACCCAGCTCCTGCGCCGTGCAGGCCGCCAGCACGCCGACCAGATTCTGTCCCATCTCCGCGCTGCTGGTGCGGATCGCCGCCGTGCCGTCCGGGAAGACCTCCACTTCGGCCTCTGCCTTGTCTGGCGCGCCGCCCCCCAGGCCGGTGTTCTTGTAGCCGGCCGCGATACCCCAGGCGTACCGCTTGCTGCCGATCCGGACCGGAGCCCAGGGGTCCGAAGGCGACCAGCTCGGATCCGCGGCCTCCGATCTCTTGATCTCCTCTTCCACTTTGTCAAGGCATTCGAGCAGCCCCACACTCTCGATCAGTTCCTGGCCGGTGGCCGTTTCGACGCCCACGCGCATCACGTTCTTCCGCCGCAGCTCGGCTGGGTTCATGCCCAACTCTGCTGCCAGAATGTCGAGATTGCTCTCCACCGCAAAGGCCGACTGCGTGACGCCAAAGCCGCGAAAGGCGCCGCTGGGCGCGTTGTTCGTATACATGGCGTAGCAGTCGATCTTCGCATGGGGCATCACGTACGGGCCGGTGGCGTGGGTCGTGGCGCGGGTCATCACCTTCTCACCCAGGCTGGCGTAGGCCCCGCTGTCGCCGTAAAGTTCCGCCTCCACAGCCGTCAGCGTACCGTCGCGCAGTGCACCCGTCTTGATGCGGATAATCGTGCTGTGACGTTTGGGGTGGAAAATCAGGCTCTCCTGCCGGCTGTAGAGGATCTTGACCGGACGGCCCGTCACCTGCGCGGCCAGCGCCGCGTGGATCTGTCCGGCGATGTCCTCCTTGCCGCCAAAGCCGCCCCCCATCAGTGTCCCGATGACGCGCACCTCCTCGTCGTCCAGGCCCAGGCTCTTGGCCACCTGCCGCCTGTCGCTGTACGGGATCTGGCTGCCCACATAGACGGTCAGCTTATCGCTGTCGTATTCGGCCGCGCCCTTCTCCTTGCTGGTCGACGGGCGCACACCGCTGTATCCCGCCGGCACCGCCAGCGCGCACTCCGGCTCCAAAAAGGCGTGCTCGGTCATCGGCGTACGGTAGGTGCGCTCGACCACGACGTCCGCCGCGGCGAACCCCGCCTCCACGTCGCCGTGCCGCACCTTGATATGCTTGAGCAGGTTCCCGTTGGGACGGTCCGGGTGCAGCTGCGCCGCGTCCGCCTGCAACGCATCCCGCGGATCCGTGACCGCCTCCAGCACCTCGTAATCGACGCTGATCAGCGCCAGCGCCTGCTGCGCGATCTCCGCCGTCTCCGCCACCGCCAGCGCAATCGGGTCGCCGACGTAGCGTGCCGGAAAGGGGCCGCCCGCAAAGACCGGCCAGTCGTTTTCGACCAGCCCGTGCCGCGGGTCGCCCGGCACGTCCGCGTGCGTCAGCACCGCGTGCACGCCCTCCAGCGCACGCGCCGCGTCCGCGTCAATGCTGCGAATCCGCGCGTGCGGGTGTTCGCTGCGCAGCGTTGCCCCGAAAAGCATCCCGTCGAACGTATAGTCATCCGTGTAAAGAGCCGCCCCCGTCACCTTGTCGACCGCATCCGGCCGCTGCAATGGCTGACCAATTTGCGTCAGCGGCTTCATCACCGGCGGCAGCACCGCATCCGGCATCCTGCCGGTACGCAAATATTCGCTGGCCGCCTTCACCGAGCTGATGATCGCCGTGTAGCCCGTGCAGCGGCAGTAGGTGTCCTTGAGACACTCCTTGATATCCACCTCGCTCGGGTCCGGGTTCTCGTCCAGCAGCGTCTTGGCCTGCATGATGAATCCGGGCGTGCAGAAGCCGCACTGCGTCGCGCCGTGGCGGACGAAAGCATCCTGAAGCGGATGCAGTTCCGGCCCGCAGCAGGAACCGTCCTCGGAGTCGGGCCGCGTCTGGGCCAGCCCTTCGATCGTCAATACCTGCCCGCCCTGCGCCTTGAACGCCGGGTAGATGCAGGAGTCGACCGATTGACCGTCGACGATGACGGTGCAGCAGCCGCATTCGGCCTCATCACAGCCGATCTTGGTGCCGGTCAGCCCCAGATCGTAGCGCAGTACCTCGGCCAGGTAACGGCTGGGCGGTACGTCAAGCGAGCGCTCCTCGCCATTGACGGTCAGAGTAAGTTGTGTCACGTATGTGCTCCTGTCGGTATGAACGATAGTGGTTCCCGACGGAACGCTTTCGGGGTCGCAGTCCGCCTGCCGCTGCAAACTGTTCTTACAAGTGGTTCAGATACAGCTGTGGATCGTTCAGAAATCCTCGCGTCACGCTCACGTGCTCCAACGATTCCCAAGGCACGGGCTGGGGGGGTGACTGGTCGAAGTTCAGGAGGGTGGCACCGGGATAAGCCATCAGAATTGGCGAGTGGGTGGCGATAATAAACTGGGCGTCGCGGGCGACCATCTCTTTCAACAGGGCGAGCAGCCCCACCTGCCGCAAGGGTGAGAGCGGCGCCTCCGGTTCATCCAGCAGATAAAGTCCGTTGGGCGCGAAGCGGGCCTGAAACAGGGCCAGGAACGCCTCTCCGTGAGAGCGTGCGTCAAGTCCGTCTCCGTAGCTCTCCTCAATCGCGGCCAGCTGGCCGGAGTATGCCATCTTCGCCATGCTCTTGGCGAAGTCGGAGCGGCCCTCGTACTCCGCGTCCACGTTGGCCATCTCCGTCTGCAGCTCCGCCTGCATCTGGGCGATGCGCTTGGCAAAGCCGAAAAAGTCCTCGGCCCGCAGGTAGAATCCCCGTCCCGTCCGTTTCGTCCAGCCCAGGCGCAGATGTCTGGACAGCTGCCGTACCGTAGCCAGCGACGGATCGCTGTCCGCCTCCTCCGCGCCCACCGTCGGCAGGCGCACAGCCGTCGCCAGCGCTTCCAGAAAAGTGGACTTGCCGCTGCCGTTTTCGCCCACCAGAAAGGTCACCGAACTCTCGAAACGGACCTTCTCCAGCCGGGCGATCACCGGTACATTATATGGAAATATCCCTTCTTGGGGGAAGGAGGGGCCTTTCTCAATCGAGGTGAGGTGGATCATAGCCCACGCGCTCCCGCCTCACTGCAAAAAGAGTGGCCAAACGCTCGACCACTGCCTTGGCTACGCATCCTCCGCCTCTGCCGGCGCGTCATTCTTGCGCGCCCGCTCCACCGAGGTCTGCAGCACTCGCCTCAGCAGCACCCCGATCATCTCATGGCGGTACGCCTGCGACGCACGGTACTTGCTCGTCCGCAAACTGGCCTGCGTCTGGGCCGCGGCAACGGCCTCTTCCACGGCGTCGTCGTCAAATACCCTGGCTGTCGTCAATACCTCTTCCGCCTGCGTCGCGCGAAAGGGCGTCGGGCCGGCCGGCCCAATCGCAATCGCCGCTTCCTCAACCCGGCGCAGCGTTGCATCCATCCGCACTCTGGCCGCGATGCCCAGCACAGGCAGCGCCACGCCCTGCGGCCGCATGATACGGTCGAAGGCGTTGCCCGCCCGCGCCCCCGTCGGCCGGAAGCGGAACGCGTGCAGCATCTGATCGGGGGCCAGGCGGTTGCGGCCGGGCCCGGCAAAGATGGAGAGCAGCGGCTGCCACCTGTGCAGCGCGCCCCGCGCGCTGTGCGCAGCGACCTCGACCTCCGCCTCCAGCGCCAGCAGACCGATCGTCCCGTCCGCGGCCGGCAGCGCGTGCGCCACATTCCCGCCCAGCGTCGCCACATTGCGCACCTGCGGCCCGCCGATGACGCCGCAACTCTCGGTCAGGCATCTGGCATGCGCGCGCAGCAGCGGGCTGCTTTCAATCTGCGTATGCGTGATGCCGGCGCCCAGAACGATCCAGCCGTCCTCCTGCGCGATACGGTCGATGCCACCAATTTTGGTCACATCCACCAGCACCTCGGGCGCCTCCGCCTGTTCGGCCTCCACATCCAGGATCAGGTCCGTGCCGCCGGCGATAATGCGCGCCTTGTCCTTGTGCCGGTGCAGCAGTGAAAGCGCCTCAGCAACGGTTGCAGGCGTATGGTAAGCTCGCCACCGGGCCATTATGCAAATCCTGTCCAATAGAAAGAAAAAAATTTGCCGAAGTATAGCACAGAGGCCTCCCTTAAGGAAAAGCACACTGCTCCGGCGTGCACCCCAATCATGGAGTGAACTTGCCTATGCCACTGGAGGCACCCAAGCCGCGGTCAGTTTCCGTTCCATTTTCCGGCAGCCGAAGCGTCGCAACTGACCACTGACTACTGACTACTGCAGTTGTGCGGTCGGGCCTATTCGGCCCTCCCTTGTGCGGGGGCTGCGCCCCCCCCACCCCCCCCCCCCCC
>JAJEDI010000096.1 GCA_022821585.1 Caldilineaceae bacterium | reverse complement strand
TTTCTTCATAATAACCAAGGCCAGTCCACAATCAACTCTGATTCCTGAGTAGTGCCGTCACTGTCAACGAACCACTGCCAACTGCCCACTGCAGGTCTGGGCGGTCGGGCCTATTCGGCCCTCCCTTGTGCGGGGGCTCCGCCCCCGCAACGCCCCCCCTAAACCTCCCGCCGCAGCGAGTGTGAGCGCAATATGACCTTGTCCACCCGCTGCAACCATGCTTCGCCCCATCCCCCATCCCCCGTCCCGCTCCCGTAGTGCCGGCCTTGTGCCTGCCCATCTGCCACCCGTTCAGTGCACAGCAAGCAATTCCACCCACCACTGGCACGATGCCCGCACCTGACCTTTCTCGCCCCAAAATTGAACTGCACCCTGAGTACGCCTGCAACGAGCGCTGCCCTTGGCGGCCAACGCCGCCTGAACCCGGCCGCACCGCCCACACCGTTGCACTTGGTGGACGAATCGCCCGTTTTCGCGTATGATCATGCAACCATGGCAGCCTGAGTGCACTGGCTAACGCCTGCACTTTCACCGTTCACCGACTTTCCGGAGACGCCCGATGACCGAACGCTCCTTTACTCCTGTAGAAGTGCCGCAATCGATCCTGGACCGCTTCAAGAAACTGCCGGTAGCCACCGTATGGCACATCGTCCATACCTACGCAAACGTGCCCCTTCCCTTTATGCATAATGTACGCCCATTCACCCCCGGCAATCGCCTCGCCGCCCGCGCCCGCACCATGCGTTACCTGCCCCCCCGCCCCGACCTGGCCGCAATGACGCCCAGCGGCGAGGACGCCATCGACTACCAGGCCATGTCCCGCTGCGGCCCCGGCGACGTACTGGTCGTCGACATTATGGGCAACGCCTCCGCCGCAGTCTTTGGCGACGTGAAAGGCCTGCAACTCAGAATGAACAACGCCGACGGCGTAGTGTGCGATGGCGGCATCCGTGACCTCGATATCATGGTGGAGGAAAAATACGGCCTCATCATTTATGCCCGCGATAGAACCCCTTACGGCGGCGGGCCTTGGGTATTCCCTGCAGAGGAAAACGTAAATATCCAGTGCGGCGGCGCGCTCGTATGCCCCGGCGACGTGCTCGTCGGTGATGACGATGGCGTGGTCGTAGTACCCTCCTGGTTCGCCGAGGAGTGCGTCGAACTCACCGAAGTCTACGAGACCGCAGAGGGGATGGCTAAAGAGCGCATCCTGGCCGAAAGAGTTGTGCCCGGCAGGCACTATCCGCCCGGGCCCGATATTCTCGAACAGGCGCGCGCCGCCCTCAAGCAGGGCAAATCATAGCGACAGGCTGGGACGACGGTCCCGCCTGCAGTTGGTTTTTGCGCAAGAAGCAAAGGAAAGGAGCCAAAAATGGCGACCGCGGTGATGGAGCGAACTGGCAGCGACAGCCTCTCGCCGGCAAATCAAGCCCAAGCAACGCCTTCTGATACGCCCGAGGAACAATCCGGCACGCGACAGCGGATTATCGACTGCGACGTGCATCACGAGCCGCCCAACGTGGAGGTTCTCTTCCCCTACATGCCGCGCCAATACGTGGAACAGAGCAAGGATTTCGGCTTGATGGCGCCCAGCTTGCCCTATACAAACATGCCGGGAGGCCACGCCCGCCAGGACCTGTGGGAGGGCACCGAGGACGAACCCGACCCGTCAACCCTCCCAGAAGTCTGTAGCAAGAAGCATCTGGACAGCTACGGCATCGACGTGGCCGTCCTCACCGGCGCCGGCGCGCCATACAGTATGGCCGTGCATCCCATGGTCGACTACGCTGCCGCCTACTGCCGCGCCCACAACGACTGGACCCTGGAAGAGTGGGTGGCCAAAGACGACCGCATGAAGGCCTCCATCCACATTGCGCCCGCCGACCCCCAGCAGGCCGCCGCTGAGATCGACCGGCTCGGCGATCACCCCGGCGTCGCCCAGGTCCTGATGCCCGCCGGCAGCCTGCACCCGTTCGGCAACCGCATCTATCACCCAATCTACGAAGCCTGCGAGCGCAACGGACTGCCCATGTGCGTCCACTTCGGCGGCGAGGGCGCCGGCTTCTCCGCACCGCCCACCGCGGCCGGCTACCCCACCTACTATCTGGAGATGCGAATGGCCCGCCCCCAGATCGCCATGGCCCATACCGCCAGCCTCATCTGCGAAGGCGTCTTCGAAAAGTTCCCCAACTTCAAGTTCCTCTTCATCGAACTCGACACCTTCTGGGTCCCCGGCCTAATGTGGCACATGGACTCCGACTGGAAGAGCCTGCGCGACTACACGCCCTGGCTCAAGCGCCTGCCCAGCGAATACCTGCGCCAGCACATCCGCTTCGGCACCCAGCCCTTCCCCAACCTGCCCAACCGCCAGTCCCTCGAAACCTACCTGGACTGGCTCCACGCCGACGAAGTCCTCGTCTTCGCCAGCGACTACCCCCATTGGGACTGGGAAGAACCGAGCGGCCTCATGCGCTCGCTCGACAAAAAGCTGCGGCCCCGCGTCATGTACGACACCGCCGCCGAGCTCTACGGTCTCAACTGATGCCTGCCCACGTAATCGCAACCGCCGGCGAAATCCCCCCCGGCGGCCGCAAAATCGTAACCGTCAACGGCCGCGAAATCGGCGTCTTCAACCTCGACGGCGACTACTACGCCCTCCGCAACATCTGCCCCCACAGGGCCGGCCCCCTCTGCCGCGGCCGCCTCCGCCCCCTCGTCCTCCCCGACGGCCTCACCGGCATGACCTACACCCGCGAAGGCGAAATCCTCAAATGCCCCTGGCACCAATGGGAATTCGACATCAAAACCGGCCAGGCCCTCTACGACCCCAATCTCCGCGTCCGCACCTACCGTGTAGAGGTGGACGAAGGGAATATTGTGTTGTACGTGTGAGGAAGTTAGGCGTCAGCCTGAACCGGTCTTTGGGTAAAAAAGAGCCGGTGTCGATCAAGCGAGCGCCTAGAAAGTGGGTGGGCTACCTTGAAGCACGAGGTCGTCGTCTCTTCTGCGTAATTGGATACAGATCAGATCGTCTGACTCTCTTAGCGAGTTCCATAGCAACACCCCTGTTGAATCTCACTGGATACCCGCCCACACCAACATGGGAGGGATTCTCGGAACTCGGAACAGGAAATATCTTTGGCGACACCATTGCGGCTTCCTGGACTGCTGCCGATATCGCTTCACAACTTAGAACCGCCCACAACTGCCCTCTGCCGATTTCCAATGGGGACGCCTTCTCAAGCTCTTGGATCGCCCTCTTGTGATCTACAACAATTCCGGCGTCAACGCAGATCTTCTCCAACCAGTTGAACGATAGATATTCTTCGTTTCGCCTGAGTCTGAAAGCCTTAAAGGTGGGGACATCGTTGTCTATCTGCCATGCTCGACAATGCCTGATCAGGTGAGAACTGCTGAGATCATATCCATTTGCTTCCATCAGCTACTTAATCTTCTGAGAAACGGAGCGATCTCTTTCATGATCTGCTTCTGCGAGGCAACGCCTTCAAATTTCAGTTCCTTCTCATCTCCTATTGCTCTAGCGCCTCCAAAATACTCGATTTCTCCTGACGGCAGGAATTCCATGCAAAGAATGCCATCGCAGTTCTGCCAATTCTCATCAGGTGCAAGAGTCAGAGGCAACCTCCATTCAACTGCCAAAGTGCCATCGTAGTCAGCCACAATTGCAGGATGGGGAGGATTGTTGCGTATGAAGAAATCAGCGACGGAAAGTACCGATTCCGGGACCAATCGATCGACCTCCGGATCTTCGGCAAACATTTCGATCAAGCAGTTGAGCCTGTCAGCAACTCTGCCGTGATCTCTCGATACCAAACGGTCCAGGACTGCCTTTTCTCTTTCCGTCGCGTATCTCGACCACTCCGAGGCAACAACGTTGGGGGTCTTACTTGCTGCCCTTACCATTTCTCTCTATTCTCCACTTTTCTTCAACGAGAACACCTCAAGAACGCTACTCCAATTTTGCTCCCATTCTACCATGTCGAAGACGATTGCGGGAACGGTTCTGCCTGCCGCATTTGCCAAACCCCACGACCAATATTTTTCCGCCCACGCTCCTTCGCAAAGGGCGTCTGCCCCATCGCCAACGCCCCGGCACCTAGGAGAAGGTGAGCACCGAGGCATGACGCACTCCAAGGCATCTGACCTTTCTCTACCCTAAAACTCCCCCTCCCTTACCTTCCCCCTCCCTAACCTCTTCACCACCTTCGGCACCACCGCCTCATTGTCCGCCAGCACGCCCTCACCCTTCTTCAGCTTCTTCACAGAAACACTGTCCAGACCCCGCCCACGTAATCGCAACCGCCGGCGAAATCCCCCCGGCGGCCGCAAAATCGTAACCGTTAACGGCCGCGAAATCGGCGTCTTCAACCTCGACGGCGACTACTACGCCCTCCGCAACATCTGCCCTCACAGGGCCGGCCCCCTCTGCCGCGGCCGCCTCCGCCCCCTCGTCCGCCCCGACGGCCTCACCGGCATGACCTACAGCCGCGAAGGCGAAATCCTCAAATGCCCCTGGCACTAATGGGAATTCGACATCAAAACCGGCCACGCCCTCTACGACCATTAACTCCGCGTCCGCACCTACCGCGAAGAATTGGACGACGAGCAGGTAGTGTTGTACCCGTGAATTTTGCAGAGTTCCCCCTTCCTGATAGGATGGAACGGCAATACCCTTTTTCAAGTTCTGTCGCTCTTACCCACCTTCCAACTTAGTACGTTTGAGAGAATTCTGAGCAGCTTCCTAGGTGCTTGGTCTAGGAAGCTGCCCATACTTTTGCAAGACATTCGAAACGTTCCCTTTATCCCCCAAATTGGAGCTTTCTATGGACGCCGAGAGAATCGCTCTTTATGAGGACATTGAGCAGGCGCGCAACTCTAAAGTGCTTGTATATTTCACCGGAGACAGGCGCGGTCTTGAAACCAAGATGGCCTCTGAGGTACTTGACTTATTCGTTCACCATCTCGACACCATCAAAGTTGTCGACAAGATTTCCCTAATACTCTATACGAGAGGCGGTGAGACCCTTTCCGCTTGGAGTCTCGCCAATCTTCTCCGCACATTCTGTGATGAACTTGAAATCATTATTCCGGCGAAGTGTCATAGTGCAGGAACGCTACTTTGCCTTGGAGCCGATAACTTGGTAATGACGAAACAGGCCACGTTGGGGCCCATTGACCCTAGTGTGACAACTCCGCTAAATCCTCAACTGCCTGGAGGTGAACCGGCAGCAAGGGTACCTGTAAGCGTGGAAGATGTAACTGCCTTCCTCGAACAGGCGCGCGAGGCGCTGGGTCATGAGCCGATCGCTCAGATATTTGAAAGTCTTACGCAGGAGGTTCATCCTCTCGTACTGGGACATACCTATCGAATTCGCTCACAAATCCGTATGCTCGGACGGCGTCTCCTGTCCAATCATATGGACAGGCAGGAAGACATAGAAAAGATTCTTGACTTTCTTTGCAGTGAATCAGGGAGCCACGACTATACAGTCTATCGCCGCGAGGCTCGAGAACTCCTCGGTCTTCCTATTGAAACGCCTTCATGGGAATTCTACTACCTCATAAAGGAGTTGTATGATAATATTGCCGAAGATTTGGAACTTACTACTCCTTTTGAAGTGAACTCTGTTTTGGGGAGCCAGGACCGTGCCAGTTACACTTTTCGGCGTGCTCTGATTGAAAGCGTGTCAGGGGGCTCTCACATATATGTCAGCGAAGGAGAGGTAGTCCGTCAGAGGGTTGAGGTTCAACCGGGCTTTATCGGCGACGCTATAGGTGATCAACGCCAGTTTGAAGGGTGGAGGTTCCATGAAGCCTAAGACGCATAGCAGCCAAAACACCACGAAGCAAGTCCCGTCACCAACCGGCATGGCTCCAGCGATTTCGCAAGGCACTGCCGCCACAGACAACTTGTCTGCGATGATGAAGAACACAGTCGTCGTGATGAATGTCCGAAAGGTCGACGCACTTCCAAGAAAGTCTTTGGACAGAGGCACATCGGACGTTCGACAAGACTCCTGATCCACCAGTCGGGCTCTTGTAGTCCGCCTCCACATCATTCTCTAACAAAAGAATCGCGCCAGCCTCGGTGCCCATTTTCGCAGTGTCAAACTGGCAAGGGCAACGGGGCATGGCGCTTTTCGAGTGTCCTCAACTCTCAGAAACCCTAAAACTCCCCCTCCCGCACCTTCCCCTTCCCTAACCTCTTCACCACCTTCGGCACCACCGCCTCATTGTCCGCCAGCACACCGTCACCCTTCTTCAGCTTCTTCACCGCAACACTATCCAGCCCCGCCAGCTTCTCCGCGCCCTCCAACGCCTTCAGATCACCCCCATAGTACTCGAACCAAGGCAGCCCCGCCTTCGTATACTCCACAGCCGTCGGCGGCATGCTCGGCGGATTAGCGCCCGTCACACTATAGAACTGCACGCTGTTCACAATATGCACGTAACAACGCGAGCGCACCGAAGTCTCCCACGCCTCCAAGCCATAATCGTCCTCGTATATCTCCTGCCGCATGAGCCCGCCCGGAGCCAGACCCATCTCCTCAGCGGGCCCGGAAAAGGCGCGCAGCGGAGCGTAGGACATGGGCATGAACTCCTCTTCCTCTCTCTCGTAATACGACGGCTTTATGGGGTAAACAACAATCTGCAGCCCGCCGTGCTCCGCCTCCCCCGTCAACTGCTCCTCCGCCGTATATCCTTCGCCAAGAGGCATTGCTACAAACTGCCGGATCATCCCCTTCATAACACTGAAACCGTCCAGCCAGGGCTGTTCGGGAATGACCAAATAGTCCTGCGGCTGTTCGGAAAGCTCATTCTCCCAGCCCTCACCCGTCACCGCATTGATCTTGCCCGCAGCCATCTTCACCGCCATCGGATACGAACCGCTGAAATTGAGCCACATCGCCTCCGCCTGGTACATCGGCAGAAAGACGCCTCCGTGCGCGTTCCAACCCGCCGGCACACTCTCCGCATAGTCGTCTACAAGATTAAGTGGAAACTTCCCCAGGCCCGGCGGCAGCGAATAGGCCCTGTTGTCGTCCGGAATGCGCAAAGTGCGCTGGAACGAGATCCGGCACTCGGCATCCTTATGCACCTCCGGAAATCGACAAATCAGCTGGTCCCTTTTTAATTCAATCATTCTCTAACCCTCCTGGGTCCTTTCATTTGCAACACTGGCCCTTACCAATCTCCGTCCCGTATCTCCCGCACGACGCTCTCAACTGTATGATCGGGCGCATCCTTCAACTGCCGCAACAGCTCAGCAAACAGCTGCGGCCGCTGCAGGATGATATTCCGCAGGTCGCTCGAGACTTTGCCCGCCATCGCCAGCAAAAGGTCCGCATCCTCCCCCAACTCCCCGGCCAGGCGGCGGATGGTTGCCTCCGAAGGCGGCGCAACCTGGTCTCGCTCGATCTTGCTCAAATAAGACGGCTCCACCCCAATGCGCTGAGCAACTTGCCGCACCGAGAAGGACCGGTCTTCCTTGAATCTCTTATCGCGAACGGAACGAATAAACTTGCCAAATGTCATGTGTACTACATAGTACACGTTTTTCGAGAATCTGTCAATAGAGTAGTTCATAGAGAGTGAAATCTAATGTCTGCGTTACACCAAATGGGAAAAACCCTACGAAGAGGAATGCTGCGTCCAGTCGTTTCTGCAATCGCGCTGTGTAAACCAGCAGGGTAGCTTAGGGGAGCCTTTGCGATCACGCCCCCTCCTCCTCCGCCCGCGCCTCATGCAGCGCCCCCAACCGCAGCAACTGCGGCGACAGCGCCGCCGCCCCCGCCACCACCAGAATCGTCCCAATCCCCCCACTCACCACCGAAATCACCGGCCCGAACCACTGCGCCACCAGCCCCGACTCAAAACCACCCAGCTCATTCGACGCCCCGATGAATATCCCGCTCACCGCCGACACCCGCCCCCGCATCCGGTCCGGCGTCAGCAGCTGCGTCAGCGTTTGCCGCACCACCATGCTGATATTGTCCAGCGCCCCCGTCAGAAACAGCATCACCCACGAAAGCGCGAAATTCTGCGAAAAGCCGAAAACGATCGTCGCCACCCCGAATCCCGCCACCGCCAGCAGCAGCGCATGTCCTGCCCGCTTCATCGGCGGCAGATAGATCATCGCCACCGCCATCAAAAATGCCCCCACCGCCGGCGCCGCCCGCAGATACCCGAACCCCGTCGCGCCCACATTCAGAATATCCTCGGCAAATATCGGCAGCAGATACACCGCCCCGCCCAGCAGCACCGCAAACAGGTCCAGCGCCATGATCGTGAACAGAATCCGTTTATCCCACACAAACCGGATCCCACCCAGCAGCGTCTGCCAATTGGCCGGTTCCGGCTTCTCATCCACCGGTCGGAACCTGATGCGGGTCAAGATGAAGGCCAGCCACAACGAACCTGCCGCAGCCACAAAGTACGCACTGTGCACGCTGACCGCAACCACAAAGCCGCCCAGTGCCGGCCCCACCACCGACGCAATATGCATCAGGCTTGTGTTCCACGTCACCGCATTCGGAAAAACCTCCGCCGGCACCAGCTGCGGCAGCAGCGCCGTCCGCGCCGGCCGTCCCACCGTCATCATGCAGGCATCCAGGAACAGCAGCGCATACATCCACAGCACCGGCCCTTCCCTGATCGAGAACGCCGCCAGCGCCAGCGAAGTCACCGTCATCCCCAGCAGGCTTAAGATCGACAACCGTCGCCGCTCATACCGGTCCGCCAGCAATCCCGCCGGCAGCGCCAGCACCATCAGCGGCAGCGCCTGCGCCAGCCCCACCAGCCCCAACGAGAGCGCCTCTCCCGTGCGTTGATAGATCTCCCACGCGATCGCAATGCTCTGAATGTAGGTCCCCATCCGCGCCACCACCCAGCCAATAACGTACAGCCGGTAGTCGTGTATGCGGAATGCGGCATAAGGGTCGTGCGAGCGGGACAAAAGAAGAGCTCCGGTGGACAGGCGGGCAGAACCCTATTGAACGTCAAATTGCACCGCTTGTCCAACCAGCTTTCAGGCGCGCAGGAAGGGTGCCCGCGCTGCCGGGCACCTTCGCACCCTCAGATTTGAAGGCTGCCGTGCAAGGAAAAGGAGAGAGGAGGGACTTCGCTGCAGGCGGATCTGGCTACTCTACCATGTCTCTGTGCGATTTCTCAGACGTCAACTGCTCTATCCTCGATTTGGGCGGATTGCCAGATCTCCTACTAAACAGCCGGCCTCTTTTGCTACGTAATGCGACACTTCTCGTAAACGAACTCAGGGTCGAGATCAGCGCCGGACTCCCAGGCAATAGTATCAAAAGAGACATGGACCGTTTCGAAAACTTTCGGGTCACTGATCTTCCTGAAAACACCAATATCCAGGTACGGCTTCATGTCTAGTAGCCCCTGCTCCCCATTTTCAAAGGCTACGGACAAGGTAAAGTCTTCCTCACAAGCGACAGCAATTACGGCAGGATACATTGGCCTTCTCTCATCGCAACGGTGGAATCCTGAATGGTTCCTCCCCATTCATGACGAGTTCCCAGTCTGCCATGAGGTCCTCTTGGTGAAGTTCCGCCCAGGCCAAAACCAATTTGGTCTGCCTCCTCGGAAGACGGCCGTCAATTACCTCACAAGTGCGAATATCAACCTTTGCACTATGTTCAGCGTAATAGACGTGGAAGTGTGGGGGAGGATGCTCACCTGGCGCATAATACATTCTAACTATGATGCCATAGAACATTGAAATCGTCGGCATGGTCAATTTTTCCGGACAGGTCCAAACATAAGAAAGTGATTCAAATTGGCTAAGGTCATGTACATCCGATACGGGATCGACACCTTCTGTCCCGAGAATGACTTCCCCAAGACCTGTTCCCATCTGAAGGCTTCTGATATTTGTACTTTTTCAACTCCTCAGTAATATGCAACCCAATACAGAGCTAGCCCGAACTCAGGAGTCGCAGACGTATGAACATCAAACTACTCGACACGGTCGCCCTCACACACGATATACCCGAACTCAACCTCAGCCGCGGGCAAATCGGCACAGTGGTTGAGATTCTCGCAAGAGGCTTTGCGTTTGAAGTTGAATTCAACGATCCCGAAGGGCGCGCACTTGAAACCGTCGCCCTTCGCCCCGATCAGCTCGTTGTACGCCCCCACAAATTCTGGAGAACCGAGCCAATGCCAGACGACCCTGATTCCTAGCGGACAAAGCTAAGTGGATAGTTACTGCACTAACCCCTAGCCCCTAACCCCTGCAGTTAACCGCTTCCCCCAATCATCACCCCATCCACCCGTATCGTCGGCGACCCCAACGCACCCATCATCGGCACAAACGTCAGATCGTTCCCGACCGCCTTGACATTGTGCAGCAGCTCCTGCATCGGCAACGCAATCGTCACCTCGTTCACAGGATGGCTTAATTCGCCGTTCTCAATCCAATACCCCTTCGCCGAGATCGAATAGTCGCCGCTGATCGGATTGATGCTGGCCGTATTCATCACGCTCTCCACGTACAGCCCCTTCTCCACCCCGCCGATCACCTCCTCCGGCGTCTCCTGCCCCGGCTGGAAGTAGAAATTGCTCGCGTCCAGCGTCGGCATCGACGCGTGCCCGCGCCGGTTGGCGTTCCCCGTCGAGCTGGCCGTCCCGTCGCGGGTGGCCGTGTAATGATCATGCAGCGCCGTTTGCAAAACGCCTTCATCGATCAGCCGTGTAGCCCCCGTCGGTACCCCCTCGTCGTCAAACGGCCGCGTCGCGATCCCGCCCGGCAGCCGCCCGTTGTCCAGCACAGTGACCAGATCCGCAGCCACCGTCTCGCCGATCTTACCCTCCAGAAACGACCGGTTGCGCTGCATCGCGTCCGCACCCAGCGCCCGTGAGAGCGCGCCCAGCACGCTCGTCGCCGCCATCGGCGAGTACACAACCGACGCCCGCTGCGTCGGCACCGGCTTGCCCCCCAACATCCCGACCGCCTTACGCGCCGCATCCTTCCCGATCGCCGTCGGCTTGAAATCCGCCAGCCGCGAGCCAAAGTCGAACCCAAACGCCACCGACCGGTCATTCTCGTCCGCAGCCATCGCCATCACAAAACCGCCGATAAAACTCTTGTCGTAACTGCCCGCGACGCCCTTCGAGTTGGCGATCGCCACCGTCCCGTGCTGGCTTATCAGCGTGCAGCGGTTCGTCAGCACGACGCGCTCATCATAGCGCAAAGCCGCCTTCTCTATCCGTCTGGCCATCTCCACCTTTCGTCCGATCGGCAACGCCACGACCGCCTCGTCGTAGATATCCAGGTCCTCCTCCAGCAGCGGCTGCGGCGCCGGCAGCGATCTGAATTCATCGCCGTCCGCCACGTCAGCCAGATTGACCGCCGCCTCGATCGTCTTCCCGACGCTGCCCGCCCCGAAGTCGGACGTATAGGCATAGCCCATCTTCCCATCCCGGATCACCCGCACGCCCAGCCCCTTCGAGCCCGCCTGCGAGAGCTTCTCCACCTCGCCCCGGTCCACATTGACCGAAGTATTCTGTCCCACACTGATATAAGCTTCCGCCTCCACACCCCGTTCAACCGCCCGCGCAACCACATCCTTCGCAAACTCAAGATAGTCCACGTCTATACTCCCCATCTCGCCCCCAAAGAGCTAGGCTTATCTGATGTCTCAAACCACTGACCACTAACCACTAACCACTAACCACTGACTACTGCCCTTTCACTCCGTTCCGCCTACAGTCAGCTTCGGCACGCGCACCGTCGGCTGGCCGACGCTCACCCGCGCCCACTGCCCCTTGCCGCACATGCCCCGCCCCGGGTCCAGCGCCATGTCCGTGCCGATCATATCCATCAGCCGCAGCGTCTCCGGCCCGTTGCCCACCAGTGTCGCGCCCCGCACCGGTGCTGTCAGCTTGCCATCCTCGATCAACCATCCTTCGGTGACCGTGAAGACGTAGTCCCCGCGTCCGATCTCCACCTGGCCGCCGCCCAGCCTCTTGGCATACAGCCCCTTCTTCACCGACCCAATGATCTCCTCCGGGTCGTGCGGGCCCGCGTCAATAAAAGTATTCGTCATGCGCGGCATCGGCATGTCTCGGAATGTCTGACGCCGCCCGTTGCCCGTCGACGCCCGACCCGCCCGCCGCGCCTCCGTCAAGTCCCACATATACTCCTTCAGAATGCCGTTCTCGATCAACATAGTCCGGTTCGTCGGCGCGCCCTCGTCATCGAAGCGCATCGTCCCCCGCCGCCCCGGGATCGTGCCGTCGTCGTAGGCGGTCAGAAAATCCGGGCCCACCTTCTCGCCCACCAACCCTGTGTAGGCCGAAGCGCCCTTCGTGATAAAGTCCGCCTCCATACAGTGGCCGCAGGCCTCGTGGAAAAGGACGCCCCCCCAGCCATTCGTGATTACGACCGGCATCTCACCCGCCGGCGCCGGCCTCGCATCCAGCATGAGCAGCGCCGTGTCAGCCGCCTCCGGCATCATCGCCACCGGATCGCGATCGTCGAAGAACTCCAACCCCTCCTGCCCTCCGACTCCTGTGGCGCTGGACTGGCGCACGTCGCCCTTCTGCGCCGCCACCTGACCCTGAAATTCAATGAAGGCGCGGTCGTCCTCCGCCCAGACTCCCTCCGAGTTGTAGACCCAGACCCGCCGCCGCGTCTCCGTATAACCGCACTGCACGCTGACAATATGCGGGCTGTGTTGTCGTGTGACCTCATCCATCTCCCGCAGAATGCCGGCCTTCTCCTGCGTCGACATCTCCTCAAACGGGCGCTCGATCCGGGACACGACAGGGCTCTCCCGCTTCGTCAGATCAGCGCACACCTGCGCATTGTTCGCGTTCTCCGCCGCGGCCGCCGCAACCCCCGCCGCCTCGATCAGCGACTCCTCCGTCAAATCATCGGTGTAAGCATAGGCCGCGTTATTCCCGTAGAAGACCCGCACGCCGCCCCCGATGTCGTTGCCCTGCGTCGCCTTTTCCAGACGGCCCTCGTCCAGCGTCAGCGAAAGACTCTCCTTGTTCTCCAGATAAATCTCTGCCAGGTCGGCGCCCTTCGTGAGCCCGGCGTCTAACACCCGTCTTATCGATTCAGTCGGAAGCATAGGTTCTCCTGTCTCTATTCTCTAAACGCTCCTGCAAACCACTGTCGGTCCCACCCCGGGCCCGTCCGTCAGGCCGGCTCCTAGCCAATTGCATCCAGCCGCTGCACGTCCTCCTCGTCCAGCGCTAGCGTCAACGCCTCCATGTTCTGCCGCAAATGGTCCCGATTAGTCGACATCGGAATCGTAACCACCTGCGGTTGCCGCGTCAGCCAGCGGATCGCAACCTGCGCCGCCGACGCGCCGTGCTTGCGCGCCACCGCCTGCACCGTCTCGTTCTGCATCACACCGTCCTTCAGCGGACAATACGCAGTGAGCACGACATTGTTCTCCTGGCAGTAGCGCAACAGCCCGTTCTCCTCCGGCTCCCGCGTGTACAGATTGTAGCGTACCTGGTTGGTCACCACCGGCGTCTCGCACAACGCCTCCGCCTCGCGCAACAGCGCCACGTCGAAATTACTCACGCCGACCCGCTTCACCCGGCCCTCCGCAACGACGCGATTCAGTGCTCGGAACGATTCCTCCAGCGGTACATTCGGGTTGGGCCAGTGGATGAGGTACATGTCGGCATACTCCGTCTGCAACCGCTCCAGGCTCCCGTCCAGCGCCCGCAAAAGATCATCGTAACGCACGTTGTCGGCCAGTACCTTGGTCGTCAGAAAAATATCCTCACGCGCGAAATCCTGCATCGCCCGCCCCACCACCTCCTCGCAATGACCGACACCGTACATCTCCGCCGTGTCAATATGCGTATACCCCATCGCGATCGCATCCCGGATAATCGCGATCATCTCGTCATCCCGCGAATAGTCGCGGCTGCGCCCGCCCCCCATCTGCCACGTACCCAAACCCAGTACCGGAAGACGCCCGCCGTCGTTTAGTGTCAGAGTGTCCATTACCCATCTTTCTCCTTGCACCAGGCGTTCAGCCGTTCCCCAATAAGCAATGCGATCTTCGAAACTGCCGCGCCTGAATAGCTTTTGTGCTTCTAATGCAAAGTATACGCCACAGAGTAGGATTCCAGAATTTGCCAACCTTACTTATGCACGAGATCGCTGTACTTCCCTACCCATACTGAAAGACCCTCCCGCCGGCGTCTGGACACGCACTTTGCATTGCGAATGCCCGGGTGGCTGCTTCCCTCCAATGTCAGGAAAACGTCAGACAGTTCTGTTTGTTCGGCATTGACAGAACAAACAGAAAATGCTACCCTGTCCGTGTTCATTCTTCTGTCTGACGCTCGAATCTTCATGCCGCTGCAACCGCCCGCCGGCACAAGCGTCCCGATGTAAGGAGCAACAGCATGGCACAACCCGCGATTTCGGTGAAAGACCTGACCTTCAGCTACGGCGACATTCTCGCCGTCGATGATATCTCCTTCGATGTCGCCGAAGGCGAAGTCATCGGCTTCCTCGGCCCCAACGGCGCCGGCAAATCCACCGTCGTCAAGATGCTGACCGGTCAGCTGACGCCCCAAAACGGCTCAGCCACCCTCCTCGGCATGGATATCGTCAAAGACCGCAAGCAGGTCCAGCAGGAGATCGGCATCTCTTTCGAATTCACCAATCTCTACGAGCAGATGAGCGCTGTCGAAAATCTCAATCTCTTTGCCAAACTCTACAAAGTATCCGATTTCGACGCCATAGACCTGCTTCAAAAGGTCGGTCTCGGCGGCCGCGACAAAGAACACGTCGCCAACTACTCTAAAGGCATGAAGCAACGTCTCATGATGGCGCGCGCCCTGGTAAGCGATCCCAAAATGCTCTTCCTCGACGAACCGACCGACGGTCTCGATCCCGTCTCCACCGAAACGATCCACACCTTGATCCGCGCCGCTACCCAGACGGGAACAACCGTCTTTCTGACCACGCACGATATGGTTGAAGCCGACAAGCTGTCCGATCGGGTCGCCTTCCTCAACCAGGGCAAAATCGTCGCCCTCGACACGCCTGCTCGCCTCAAACAGCGCTTCGGCATGCGCGCCCTCAAAGTGGAGGTCGAGCTGCCCAACGGCGAAATCGAAGTGCGCGAAGTTACGCTCGATGAAGACCAGACCCCCCAGACAGTCTTCGACCTCTTCAAGAATGAGCGCATCCTCACCGTCCACAGCGAGGAAGCAACGCTGGAAGATATCTTCTTCGATATCACCGGCAGGGGGTTACAAGGATGATCGGCACACTCGTCGTCAATGACATAAAACTCTTCTTCCGCCACCGCTTCTTCGCCATCGTCACCGCGATAGGCGTGGTCTTCTACCTTGTCATCTACTTCCTCCTTCCCAACCAGGTCGACGAAAGCCTCGGCATGGCCTTCTTCATCGAGGATCGGGAGATTCCCCTCTACCAGCGCCTCGTTGATGAACCTGGCGACTATACTATCTTCGACTCCGAGGCCGAGATGCTGACCGCGCTGGAAGAGACCGGTGACTTCTTCGTCGGCCTGTCGCTTCCCGCCGACCTGACCGCAGCCGCCGCCAGAGGGGAGACGGTGGAGTTGAATGCCTACTACGCTCCCGGCGTCCCTGCAGAAGCAAAGCAGATTTTCCATGATGTGCTGGTGCTCGTCGCCAATACCGTGAATCCGGAGACGCTGGCTAACTTAGCTCGCTTCAACGACACTCAGGTCGTGCTCGGCAATGACATGACCGGCGCGCCTCTCTCGATGCGCGATCGGTTCGCGCCCCTTGTACTGATGATGATTGTGGTGATTGAGGTCTTTGGGCTGGCGACCCTCCTCAACCGCGACGTCGATAATGGCACCGCACGCGCCCTCGTCACCGGCCCCCTGCGCTTGCATCAATTCTTTGT
The DNA here is from genome assembly GCA_022821585.1 of Caldilineaceae bacterium. Classification (GTDB taxonomy): domain Bacteria; phylum Chloroflexota; class Anaerolineae; order Caldilineales; family Caldilineaceae; genus Bin5. The sequence goes on along the minus strand of JAJEDI010000096.1, from coordinate 10,555 downwards.
CGGCAAGGCCCTGATGGGGATGGTCCTGGCCTTCGGCCAGGTACTGATCCTGAGTGCCGTGATGGGTATTCTGGGCATCACGCCGCTCCTCCTCCTGGCAACGCTGCTTCTGGGCAGTTTCCTGATGGTCGGCCTCGGCTTCTTTATCGCCGCAATCTCAAAGGACAATGCGTCCGTGATGGGGTGGGCGATTGTGTTTATCATCCCAATGGTGTTCCCCGGCTTTTCGATTCTCCTGCCCGGCCTCTCTACTGGCTGGATGGAGTTCATCCCTTCCTTTTACTTCGTGGACTCTCTGCACCGCATCATCAACTTCGGCGCCGGCTGGGCAGACGTGGCCCGCAATCTGACACTTCTGCTCCTGATCGGCGCAGGTTCGATGGCGGTCGGGACCGCCGCCATAATGAGGAAATTCTGATGGATATCCAGCGAATTGCAGTTCTGATTGGGAAAGACGCACGCCTCGGCGCAACCAACTTCATGGTCCTCTATGTGCTTGTGATGCCGGTCGTCCTCAGCCTTCTCATCGCGCTCGTCTTCGGCGACCTCCTGGCGCAGACACCGCGCTTGGGCATCTACGACGCCAGCGCCAGTGAACAGTTCACCAGGCCGCTGCTCGACCATCCCAGCATCAACACCACCATCTACGACTCCGAAGAGACCCTCCAAAGCGCGGTCGAACGCGGCAGCGAAGAGATCGGCCTCAGCCTGCCCGCCGGCTTCGCCGCGTCCCTCGAAGACGACAGCGCAGAGGTCGTCTTCACCGCCTACCGCTGGGGAGAGGCCGGCGTGCGCAATCTCCTCCTCCTGGAATCGGCCATCGCCCGCGCCATGACCGCCGGAATCGGCAGCAGCATCGACCAGCTTCCCGTCACCGTCAATGCGGAGCAGATAGGCAGCGCCAACACACAGACCTGGTCGCAGCGTCTGCTGCCCCTGCTCCTGATAATGTCAATCGTACTCGGTGGACTCTTTTTCCCGGCCGCATCGCTGCTCGATGAGAAAAAGGATCGCACTCTGGTCGCCCTGACCTCTACCCCCACCTCGCTGCTCGATGTCTACCTGTCCAAGACGCTGATGGGCTTCATCCTCAGCGGGATCATGGGCTCGGTCATTCTGCTGATCAACGGCGCCTTCGTCGGCCAGGTCGCCCTCCTCCTGCTCGTGATCGCCCTCGGTGGCCTGATGTCCTCGTCCTTCGGTATCATCCTCGGCTCCGTCTCCAAGGACATGGATACCTTCATGGGCATCATCAAAGGCGCAGGTATTCTGCTCTACGCACCCGGCATACTCAAGATATTTCCACAGGTGCCCGAGTGGATCGGCCGCATCTTTCCCACCTACTACCTCATGAACCCCCTGCTCGAAGTGACCCAAAACGGCGCCGGCTTTGCCGACATCCTGATCGACATCGTCGTGATGGCCGTTCTCGTCGCCGTTCTCCTCGTCCTCCTCAACAGCGTGATCGGCCGCCAGCAGCAAAAGCTGGCCCTCGAAACATGAGCGCCGCCGACCACAAACCGCTGACCGCTGAAGTTGCGCCGCCAATTAACGATCTGCACGAATATGTAGAGAGTTTCGGTCTCTTCTGGGAAGAGGCCGGCCTGCCCCGTATGACCGGCAGAATCCTGAGCTGGCTCCTCATCTGCGACCCGCCCCACCAGACCATGTACGAACTGACCGACGCCCTGCACGCCAGCAAATCCTCCATCAGCACCGGCACCCGCATGCTCATCCGCATGGGTATCATCGAGCGCCTGAGTTTGCCCGGCCAGCGCCGAGACTACTACCGCATCGTGCCCGACTTCTGGTCCCGCGTGCTGGAAGAAAAAGCCCAGCAATTTACCGAGTTCCGACGCCTTGCCGAAAAAGGCCTCCAGCTTCTCGACGGAGCCTCCCCCGTCCGCCGCCAGCGCCTGGAAGAAATGCGGGACCTCTACGCCTTCATGGAACGGGAGTATCCCTTGGTATTGGAGCACTGGCGGGCGCACAGGTCGGCCCAACTTCACCCCTCACCCAACAGCACGGTAGAAGCGCCCCAAGTCGCCCATTCCCCACCCGAACAGCCCGGCCAAGGAGCAAATTGATGCTCTCCGTCGAGAATCTCTCCTATACCTACCCTGGCGGCGCACAAGCCGTCCGCGGCATCGACTTCGCCATCGAAGAGGGCGAAATCTTCGGGTTCCTCGGGCCCAGCGGCGCCGGCAAAAGCACCACACAAAAAGTGCTGATCCGCCTCCTGCGCGGCTTCCAGGGCCGCATAACCGTCCTCGGCAAACCGCTCAATCAATGGGACGACAGCTACTACGAGCAGGTCGGCGTCGCCTTCGAACTGCCCAATCACTACCAGAAGCTGACCGCCAGCGAAAACCTCTCCCTTTTCCGCTCTCTCTACAGCGGTGACACCCTCGAACCAGCGGCACTCCTCGAAATGGTAGGCCTCAAGGACGACGCAGATACCCGCCTCAGCCAGTTCTCCAAGGGCATGCAGATGCGCCTTAACTTCGTACGCTCTCTGATACACAAGCCCGACCTTCTCTTCCTCGACGAGCCCACCACCGGGCTCGACCCCGTCAACGGCCAGAAGATCAAAGACATCCTCCGCCAGCAGAAGGAAGAAGGCCGCACCATCTTCCTCACAACCCACGATATGACCGTCGCCGACCAGATCTGCGACCGCGTCGCCTTCATCGTCGACGGCGAAGTCACCCTCATCGACTCCCCCCGCAACCTGCGCCTCCAACATGGCCGGCGTCGCGTCACAGTCGAATACCACCACGACGGGACCTCCGCCCCCACCCAGCAGGCCGAATTCCCCCTCGACGGCCTCGGCGACAGCGACGAATTCCTCAAAATCCTGCGCACCAACCGCATCGAGACCATCCACACCCAGGAGGCTACCCTCGAGGACATCTTCATCCAGACGACGGGAAGGAGCCTCACGTGAATAGGCTTCTCATGCTCCTGCGCTGGGAAACCACGGTCCAGTTCCGGCAGGGCATCTTCTACGCCGCCGCCTTTGTCGCCGCCGTCTGGGTACTTATGCTCTACTGGGTCCCCGACGCCGGCATTGAGCCGCTTCTCGTCTCAATCCTCTTCATCGATCTGGGCGTCTTTGGCTTCTTCTTCATGCCCGGCCTCTACTACCTGGAGAAAAACGAACGCGTTCTCGAAGGGCTGGTCGTCACGCCCCTCCGCTCCTGGGAATACCTGATTGCCAAAGCCGTCGTCCTCTCCGTCGCCGCCTTCGCCGTCGGCGTCGCCGTGACCCTGCTCGTCTACGGCGCCGCCCTCAACTGGCTCTGGTTCGTGATCGCCATGCTGGCCATGTCATACCCTCTCTCCCTGCTGGGCTTCGTCATCGCCGCCCGCTACAACGGCATCAGCGAATACTTGGTGCCTGGCGCCTTCTTTCTCGCCATCATGCAGATCCCCCTGCTCACCTACTTCGACGTCGTACCCGGCCCGCTCCTCTATCTTCTGCCCAGCGGCCCCGGCATGATTCTGCTCACCGCGTCCTTCGGCGATGCCCCGCTCTGGCAGCTCATCTTCGCACTGCTCTACGCCGCGTTGCTCTGCGTCGCCGGCACGCGCTGGGCACAGAAAGCCCTGCAACAGGTCGTCGCCCGTCAGGTCGGCTCATAGGCCCTGGTTTCAATGAGACTGGTTGAACTGTACTTCGAAGACAAACCGAGGAGGTAGGGATGGGGGCACTCTTCACACTGGGACGCAGCGACTTCCTGAACTTCCGCCGCGACACGATGCTGCAGTTTCTGATCGTCTATCCTTTCATTCTTGGTGGCATCCTGCGCTGGCTTCTACCCTGGGTGCATACAGGGCTGATGAACAACCTCGGCTTTGATCTCAGCCAATACTATCTCCTCATCGCCAGCTTCTTCGGCCTGCTCGTCATCCCCCAACTCGTAGGCCTCCTCGTCGGCACCCTCCTCCTCGACGAAAAAGACCAGGACACGCTCACCGCCCTCATGGTGACGCCCATGCCGGTCCGCACATACGCCATCTACCGTGCCTTGACCCCCGCCCTCATCTCCGTCCTCGGGATCCTCCTCGTCGTTCCTTTCATCAACGTCCTCGTCCTTCCGGTCGAAAAGCTTCTCCCCCTTGCCGTCGCTGCCGCGCCCCTCGGCCCGATGATGGCCCTGATCCTCGCCGCCCTCGCCAAAAACAAGGTCGAAGGCCTTGCCATCATGAAAGGGCTCGGAATCTTCCTCCTCGTCCCGATCGCCGCCTGGTTCGTTCCCGAGCCATGGCAATGGCTGCTCGGCATCTCCCCCACCTACTGGGCGGCAAAAGGCTACTGGCTCGCCACCGCCGGCCAACCCTACCTCTGGGTCGCAGTAGTCGGCTTCCTCTACACCTGCGCAATTGCCGCCGTCCTCCTGCGCCGCTTCCAAAACGGACTGTACAAGTAACGTCTCAAAAACTTCGAGGCCTGCACAAGAACTTCACCTCTCTCTATAGGTTGGGGCCACCTGCGTCTCGGACTAAAGGTCACTGCTCTTCCCCCAGCCACGCCATCACCACCTCCTGGTGCCTCCGCACACCAGCCTCCCCCTTCAACGCGGACGGCCCGTGCTCGAAAAAGGGGCTCTGGAGCGACCGCTGCTGCTGCTCACAGGCGTAGATGTCCTCCTGCATGAAGTCGCCGGACGCCATCGGATCGTCGCCGCCATCGCTGTCATACTTGCCCCGGACCCGCCCCGACCAGAAGTCGTAGGATCGGATCGATTGCGAGGCGAACTTCAGCAATGAGGCGTCAGCCAGCTTCGTGCGGACGACAACGCGGGTACGGTCGGGCGCCAGCGGCGTCAGATGAAACACCGACCACGAGTCCTCATTCTCTGCCAGTCCGATTCCCGGAAACAGCATCGGCACCCACGCGCCTGCTTGCTCGGCCGGGATGACCAGCGGCGTCGGCGCGTTCCTCTCCACGTCCGCAGCATATTCCGCACTGAGCGGCTCCCAGAAATGGAAGTGCGGACCCTCGAATCCCGACTCGATGCGCCTGTGGTCGTACATCGACAGCGTGCCCGAGTGCAGATGCGCCAGGTGGTAGCCGTCAATGTAATTCTCAACCACAATCTTCCAGTTGGCTGCAATCGTGTATTCGGTGCGCCCCTTCTCATACTCCACCAGCTCATCCACTTTATGGGGGCCAAGATGAGGCTCAACGCCGCCGAACCATTCCTCCACCGGTTCGGCGTCCTCTTCAGGATGCACCCACAACATACCCCGCCAGCTGGCCACAGACGCCTTCTTCAGCCCGAGACTCGCCATGTCCAGATCCGGAAACTGATTCCTCCTGTCCGGAACCGACAGCAGACAGCCCTCCAGACTGTATGTCCAGTCGTGATAGGGGCAGGTGATGACTTTCTTCGTATTCCCCACCGCCCGCAGCAACTGCGTTCCCCGGTGACGGCAGATATTGTGAAAGGCCCGCATCTGCCCGTCCTGCCCCATTACAACAAAAATGTTGTTCAACCCCGCCTGCACCGACACATACTGTCCCGGTTCGCTGACATCTCCGTCCAGGCCGGCAAATGCCCAGGTTCGTGAAAATATCCGCTCCTGCTCGCGGTCGAACCACGCCTGCGACGTGTATGCCTCGACCGGCAGGATGGGCATGCCCTCGTTGCTCTTCATTCGAAGATTTCCTTGTCTCCTGTCAACTGGCGCCGCGCCTTCTCAGCCTGCAGACCACGCAGGCATGAGCTCTATATGCGGACCATATACCTAAATATCATCAAGTCGTGGCTTAGCAATTGGTACCAACCATACCGCACTTGCGCCCGAGCGCAGTCTTCAGTTCTTTCTCCAGCCGCTATGGTGACTTACTACTCCTCATAGAAGCCGGAAGCGAATAGCAATCCGTCATGGCGCACGACCCAGGTATGCTTTCGGGCGTTCTCGCCTGTTTCTGGTTGACGAAAAATGTAGCTGATCCACTTGCCCGCCTCGGTTGCACTCATCAGATCATCGCCGTAGAAGTAACCGCTTGCATCGACGCGCAGAGCCGGATCCCTGCCGATCATGTCCGCGTTGGGCGAAGCAATGGCATACCCATCCTCAGCCACGATGAACACATACCACTGTCCATGCACGCTATCTTCCGAACTGTAGTACTCGACAGCCGCATCCCTGCCGTTGCGATCATAGTAGCGGATCGCATCCTGCACCACTGACCTGGTGTAACCCGCAGCTTCATTCTCGGTTGGAATCGCAACGCAACTGGCAACAAAGAGCGTGAAGGCAAGAAACAGTGTTGCAAAACGAACCATGTTTGTCTCCTTTAGCTGTCCAGGCGTCTATTCATCGCCTCAGCCTATTCGTCGTAACTTTCGGAAGTAAATTCCCTTTATTCCTACACATACCCTATACGCCGTACAGGAAATCGCGTTTCCTTCCCAATGGGCCCTAGCCGCCAACCTCGCGCCGCACAACCTCCGCCGCCGCGCCCAGCACATCCACCAGCTTCTCCTCCGCCACACCTCCGCCTTGCGCAAAGTCCGGCCGCCCACCTCCCCCGCCCCCGAACTGCCGCAACGTATCCCGCAACAGATTGCCAACGTTCACCGAACAGTCCTCCGAACGGGCAAACACAACCGTCCCCTTGCCCCTCTGCGCGCAGCCAAGCAGTGCCACAATGCCCGGCTCCGAGATAAGCGCCCGCGCCACCCCCTGCACCGCCGCCGGCTCACTGTCCGCCATCTCCCGCGCCACCAGCCTCGCCCCGCCCGCAGGCTCCGCCTCCGCCAGCAATTCCCGCGCCTGGAACGCCACCAGCCCGTCCTGCAGCGCTTTCAACTCCCGTTCCGCAGCCCGCAGCGCCTCCTGCTGTTTCGACACCAGCTCCGGCACGTCATCCACGCCGCTGTCCAGCAGACCGGCCGCCTCCGCCAACAGCCTCCGCCGCCGCGCCGCATCTACCAGGGCTCGTCTCCCGCACACAAAATGCACACGGCTCCTGCCCCGGTGCTTCTCCACCCGCACCAGCGCGATCAGCCCAATCTCCCCCGTCCGCCGCACGTGCGTACCCCCGCACGCCGACCAGTCAAACTTGTCGATCTCCACAATGCGCGTCGCACCCGCCACCGCCGGCGCCCGCCGCAGCGGCACCCTCTCCCGCTCCGCTTCATCGACCCAATAGGCCCGTATCGGCCGGTTCTCCCACACCAACCCGTTGGCCTCCGTCTCAACATCCGCCAGCTGCCCCGCAGACAGCGGCGGCCCGTCCAGGTCCACCGTATTCAGCGCATCACCGAAATGCACGCTCACCGTCTCCAGCCCCAGCTGCCGGAAAAACACCTGCGACAGCAGATGCTGCCCCGAATGCTGCTGCATATGATCATAGCGCCTGGCCCAGTCGATCTCCCCGCTCACGCTCGACGCCCCGTCAGGCAGCGGCTCCGCCAGCACATGCAGTACGGCACCGTCCGCTCCAACCTGCACGTCGACCACCGCCGTCCCGTCCAGACGGCCCGTGTCATGCGGCTGCCCGCCGGACGTGGGATAGAAGGCCGACCGGCTCAACCGCACAGCCGGTCTTCCCTCGAGCGTAAGACGCTCCGCCACCTGCGCCGTGAATCGCGTGCAGTAGGTGTCTTCGTAGTAGAGTCTCTTGTCCATGGAGTATGTACTTGAGTGGAAAGATGTCAGCAACCGGTTACGCCGCAGGTCACAGACTGCCCGCCGCAAGCGTTGCGACCCCGGCCTCGATCTGTAGCAGCTGCGCGTTCTCTTGAAACTCTCTGGAAAACTGTGCCCAGTTCGTCGTCGTAACGATGCCCTGCCGCACGCCCGCCAGCGCCTCCAGCAACGCCGCCCTCCTCTGCGCGTCCAACTCGCTCATCACGTCGTCCAGCAGCAGGATCGGCTTCTCGCCCGTCGCCTCCGCCATCGCCTGCAGCTCCCCAAGCTTCAGCGCCAGCGCGCCCGTGCGCTGCTGCCCCCGGCTGCCGTACGTGCGCAGATTCCAGCCGTTGACCACAAAGACCAGCTCGTCCCTGTGCGGCCCGTAGAGCGAGCTGCCGGCCCTTAGCTCAACGCCGCGGCGGGCTTCAAGCCGTTCACGAAAGCGCTGACCGATCGTCGCCGCCTCGACCTCCAGTCCGACGATCTCGTCCGTCTCAACTTCCTCGCCCTCGCGCAACCTCTGGTAGTCATCTTCAGAGTAAAGCCCGGTGTTGAAGCTGGGCAGGTACAGCAGCTCCAACGACTCCTGCTGCTGCGAAAGCTCCGCATGCACGCGGCGCGCGATCGGTGCCAGCGCCGCCAGATAGGCATGCCGCCGGGCCAGCACCCGTGTTCCCAGCTCCACCAACTGGTCATTCCAAAATGCCAGTTGCGCCGCCGCCTCCGGGCCGTCCGTCTGCGCCTGCTCCTGCAGCTGCTTTAGCAAACTGTTCCGCTGCGTAACCACCTTCTGATAGCGGGAAAGTGTCTGACAGTAGCCGCGGTCGATCTGGCACAGTGCAACGTCAATGTAGCGCCGCCGCTCACTCGGACTCCCCGCCACAAGCGTCAGGTCCTCCGGCAGAAACAGCACCGCCCGCAGATTTCCGATCAGGTCCATGCTGCGCCGCGGCGCGCCGTTCACCCGTGCCTGCTTCGTGTAGTTAACGCCGTCCCCCCTTAGCGTGAACAGGATTTCCAGCGTCGTCGACTCCCCTTTCCGCTCTACCTCTCCCCGGATACGGGCGTAAGGGATCGGCTCGTCCATCGCCGCCCTGTCAACCGCTTCCCGCTCCATCCGCGCATGGCGCGACTTGCTCGTCGCCAGGTAATAGACCGCCTCCAGCAGATTCGTTTTGCCCTGCCCGTTGCGGCCCTGCACCAACGTCACCGGCGCGCTGAAGCACAGGTCCAGCTCTCTGTAGTTGCGAAAATGCTCCAGGTGCAGCCGCGAAAGATACATTGCTCAGCGATCGGCAACCATTTCACTGCCGTCGTTACGCCTCCGGCATATACCAGCCAACCGTCTGCTTATTCCGGCCGAACCAGCTCTGCGCCACCCGCTGAATGTCGTCAGCCGTCACCGCCTCCAGGTTCTCCAGCCAGCCGTCAAACCATTCGCTGTCCGCGATCATCTCACTGAAGCCCAGCCAGTACGCCTGGTTCGTCACGCTCTCGCTGCTGTACGCGAACTGCGCCTTCGTCTGCTTGATCGCCTTCTCCAGCTCCTCCGCCGCCACCGGCTCCTCCTGCATTCGTTCGATCTCCGCCCAGATCGCCTCCTCAATCTCCTGGTGCGTGATATCCTGCGCCAGCGTGGCGCTGAAGCCGAATACATACGGATCAATCGTCGGCATGAACGCCGAAGAGACCCCGACCGCCAGCTCCTTGTCAACCAGCGCCCGGTATAGCCGGTTGCTGCGGTTGGAAGAGCCCCCGCCGAACAGCCCCATCCCCTTCGCGCCGCTCAGGATGCTGTCCATGACCGTCAGCGCAAAAAAGTCCGGATGCCGCGCGTTCGGCGCATGGAATGCCAGGCCGAAGTAGGAAGTCTGATCAGTCCCCCGCAGCACGATGCGCCGCTCCGCCCGCTGCTCTGGCTCCTGCAAGCGCATCTCCGGCAAGGCAGGACCCGCCTTCACTCCGCCAAAATACTGCTCTATACGCTCCACCATCCACGCACTCTCAAAATCCCCCACCGCCACCGCCACAGCATTGCTCGGCGTATAAAACGTCCGGTAATGCTCGTACAAATCGTCCCGGCCCATCGTCAGCAGGTCATGCTTCCAGCCGATGACCGGGTGCCGGTACGGGTGCGTCTGGAACGCCGCCGCCTGCATCTCCGTATTCAGCAGCCAGCGGTAGCTGTTCTCGCTCCCCTCCCGCTCGCTGATGATCACCGTCCGCTCCGACTCCGTCTCCTCCTCGTCGAAGATCGCATTCGCCATGCGGTCGCTCTCAACGTCCAGCGCCAGCTCAATGCGCTCCGCCGGAAACGTCTCAAAATAGGTCGTCCAGTCCTGCCATGTCATGCCGTTGAACGCCCCGCCCGCACGCGCCACCGCCTTGTCAAACGCGCCCTGCGGATACCTCTCAGTACCCTTGAACAGCATATGCTCCACCCAGTGGCTGATGCCCGTCCCCCCAGGCACCTCATTGCGGCTCCCCACCCGGTAGTAAATCCAGAAACTGGCCACCGGCGCCAGGTGGCTCTCCTTCAGAAGGATCTGCAGCCCGTTGTCAAGCCGCACCTTCTGCACACTGCCATTCTCCCGCACCCGTCCAGCGCTCTCTTCTCCCATCACGCCCGGCTCCTCTTCCTCTCTGATCTGTAATCTCCGCCGTAACTAACCCCTGGCCCCTGACCCCTGCTTTTCTGGGCGGTCGGGCCTATTCGGCCCTCCCTTGTGCGGGGGCTCCGCCCCCCCCACCCCCCCGCTCCGGTCCGCGCCGGAGCGAGTGTGTGGCTAATATGAAGTTGTCGTCTCGCGGCGGCCGGGCTTCCCCCCCAACCCCGCGTCTTGGCACATTCCGAGTGTGTGCCAGCGCAGGCAAGACAGGCGAGGCAACTCCCATACATACC
>JAJEDI010000052.1 GCA_022821585.1 Caldilineaceae bacterium | reverse complement strand
CGCTTCCAGCGCAATCCGAAACTTGTAGGCTGCCGAGTGCCGCCGCCGTTTCTTGACCATCGTACTGCCCCTCCACAGGCTTGGTGACTTGCTCCATTATACACCTTAGCTTGTGGTCCAGTTTTTGGGGCCAAGCTCACTGTACGTCATTACCCGCTCCATTTTCGAGCCTGAAAAGATACGTTTGGAGATTGAGGCGATAGTCGATCGCAAGTGGGCGGAGCTAGACCTTGATTCCACGGTCGATTCGGCTGTGGACGCAGCCGTGGAAAAGGCCCGCAGTGAAACTGATTGGTGGGAACGGGTAAAATCCAATTGTTCCGCGGATACGACCAAAGAGTTAACAGAAAAGGTTGCCACATACGCTTTTGGCTCCGAGAGTTTCGTGACCACCGTCAATCAGCTGTCTGAGAACATCGCCAGCGAACTAGTGGATGAACTTCGGGTCATGACTGCGAAGTCGGCTTCTTCAGCGTTACAGTGTGTACAAGCGTTTATCGGTGACACTTTTTCTCAGACTATGGCCGCGGTACTGGAAGAACAGATTCAAGAAAGGATCGACGAGTTGATTCTCGATTCGGATCCCGAAAACGCAACCATCCTGGATATCGCAGAGTTGCACCCAGAGCTTTTGAGTGGCGTTGCGGTCATCATCGGGACCCAGCTCGCGAAGCGATTTGCGGCAAAAATGGCCCAGAATTTCGCAGGAAAGATCGTAGCTCGCATACTTGGGAAATTGGCCACCTCGGCGATTCCTCTGGTCGGCTGGATTATTGGTGGTGGTCTAATTGTATGGGACGTGATAAACGCGGGAGAGGGTGCCTTCCCACAGATCCGGGATGCACTAAAGGAGGACCAGACCAAGTCTGAACTTCGCAAACAGATCACGAACGAAGTACATGAAGAGCTTCTAGCTGAACTGGACTTAACAGAGCTGTCTCGCTCTGTTTCCAACGATGTTTACAGCCAGTGGCAGGGTTTCCGTAGTAAGTATGGGCGAGTATTGGAGCTCGCCGAAACCAACACGAGATTCCAAGGGCTGCTAGACAATACGCCCGTGGAAGAGGTAAAGAAGCTGGCCGACTTCGTTTCGGTGGTCGAAGCAAAGCTCGGGTCGGTAGAATTGGAGAATCTGCTTGATAAAGGGCAGTTTGAGCGATTACTCACTCTTCCTCAGGAGGTTCTTGAAATGCTCGAATTAGGCGTTGATCCAGACGTCGTCATTGAATGGGCAGATTTGAGTGGAGAATCAATTGTGATACTTGTCGCGACGGAATTGTATCGCGTTGCTTCTCCTTCTGATTTCAGGGACCGGGCAGACCTGGAACGAGTTCTAGTATTGAACGATGCGGCACATATTCAGAAGGCGATGCTTTTGGACCGGGAAGAACGAGATGCCGTGTTGGCCTTGCCAACCGTACATATCGGAAAGGTCTTGGAAGAGCTCTCGACCGAAGAGCTGTCCTGGCTGGCCAAGGAGTATCTGACCAAACTGAATGCACAAGAGAGAAACGTCCTTGTTGACCGCATTCTTCGCGAGCCGAAGTTGATAGCCGAACTGGGAGTCGAGTTGGTCCAAGTGACCTTGTTTGGGAGCCAAGACCTAGACGAGATGCTTGAGTACATCAGCCTGAAGACCGGAGACAGGCCCTGGGCCAGCCAGATCTTTGAAATGCTGTTATCGTTGAGGCCAGCGTTTTCCGGTGAATTGTCTTGGGCTTTGTTTTGGCATTATGAGGGGGCCATCCTGAGGAATACCTTGTATTTGCTTGCAGGACTGATCGTCCTTGCGATTCTCTGGCGGAGGTTAAGCTCCCGCCGCCAGCGTCAGGACGTCAATGTGACTGTAGTAATTCCAGAAGACCGCGGAGCAGGAATTGACATCGATTCCAAGGGAATTTAGAGCAGTAGCAACGGAGAGCGCGGGCAGTGACCCTCATTGCACTTGACGGAGCACACCGCAACGACGTTGAGGTTGGCGAACTGTTGGTTGTCGTCGTCGTTTATGCCGCCAACGTCGTTCAGGATGTAAGGGAGAACATCCGCAATCTTGTCGGCGGGCGCATGTCCCATTACGAAACTTTGATAGCGAAGGCAATTGAACAAGGACTAGCCGATCTCGAGGAAAGGGCCTCTGCCAAAGGTTATGACGGCGTCCTGGGTGTCAAGATCAGCCACCCACAGGTCGTAGAGGGCGGCGTGGAAGTAATCATATATGGAAATGGCTACCGCATTCCCGCAGAAGCCTTGGAAAGTTGACGAACCGCCCTTTCTAGTGTAAGTTACACGAAATTAGAGCGGGATTATCCCGCCGAAACACTCCTGTTGACAAGGTTCTTACGATTCGACAACGACGTCATCGGATCTTGGCACACGCTCCTCCTTCGCATCATGGCCCAGATGCAGAGTAGATTTCGCTTAACCAACTGCCCTGTGAGAACGACGCAGAAGGAGAGGCCCTATTGAGGAGATGACGTTATGTCGGACATGAAAATTAGTTCTTCCTGTTGTCACAAGTCCACTCCGCAGTCGCAGGTGGGTCTGCCGGCCAAGCAAGGTTTGTACGATCCGCGCTATGAGCATGACGCGTGTGGGGTTGGATTCGTGGTAAACATCAAGGGCGAAAAGTCGAACGCCATCGTCACTCAAGGTCTGGAAGTACTGCTTAACCTTGCGCATCGGGGGGCGTGCGGATGTGAGCCTAACACCGGCGACGGGGCAGGCGTGCTCATGCAGATGCCGGACAAGTTTATGCGCAAGGTCGCCGGCGAGGAGGGGATCGAACTGCCTCCCGAGGGCGACTACGCGGTAGGGATGATCTTTCTGCCGCCGAGAGGCGACTACCGATTCCTGTGTGAGCAACTCTTTGAAAGGATCGTCCGCTCAGAAGGGCAGACCGTTCTTGGGTGGAGAACGGTTCCGACGGCCAATGATGAAATAGGGCACACGGCTCGGCTAGGAGAACCGGTTGTACGCCAGGTTTTCATTGGGCGAAACCCCAACCGGCTAACTGGCAACGACGACCTTTCCTTCGAACGCAAATTGTACGTAATCCGTAAACAGGCCGAGAACCGAATTCGCTATTCCCAGCTTCGGGAGGGCGACGCATTCTACGTTGCCAGCCTGTCGTCGCGCACCATTGTCTACAAGGGCATGCTGATGGCGCCTCAGGTCAAGGGCTTCTATCCTGATCTGTTGGACGAGGATATGGAATCGGCGCTCATTGTCATCCACTCGCGGTTCAGCACTAATACATTTCCCAGCTGGGAGCGGGCGCATCCCTATCGGTACATGATCCACAACGGTGAGATCAATACGCTGCGCGGCAACGAGAACTGGATGTACGCCCGCCAGTCGCAGTTCGAGAGCGAACTTTTCGGAAACGACATAAAGAAGATTTTGCCTATCATCCATGACGATGGCAGTGATTCGGCGAAATTTGACGAGACGCTCGAGTTCCTCTATCTGTCGGGGCGCTCTCTGCCGCACGCCATGATGATGATGATCCCGGAGCCGTGGTCGCAGCATGAGACTATGAGCGACGATAAGAAGGCATTTTACGAGTATCACAGCACGATGATGGAGCCGTGGGACGGGCCCGCCTCGATGGTCTTCACCGACGGCACCATAGTGGGGGCGGTGCTGGACCGCAACGGTCTGCGACCTTCTCGATATTGCGTAACCAAGGACGACATGGTGGTGATGGCGTCGGAGGTAGGCGTACTGCCGATGGAGCCGGATCGCATTCTCAAGAAGGCGCGCCTGGAACCGGGGCGCATGTTCCTGGTTGACACTTCTCAGGGCCGTATCATTTCAGACGAAGAGTTGAAGGAGACGATGGCTTCAGTCCACCCCTATCGCGAGTGGCTCGACGAGCACCTTGTCAGTCTGGACGAGATTCCGCAGCCGGATGTGGAGGTGCCAGGGGTTGACCACAGCACCATACTCGAACGTCAGCAGATTTTTGGCTATACATTTGAGCAGTTGCGTATACTGATGGCGCCGATGGCGACAGACGGTGTCGAAGCGCTGGGCGCCATGGGCAACGACACTCCGGCGGCGGCACTGTCCAACCACTCGCAGCTGCTCTACAACTATTTCAAACAGCTCTTTGCCCAGGTGACCAATCCGCCGATCGACGCGATCCGCGAGGAACTGATCACCGCCACCGAGGTAATGATGGGCACCGAGTTAAACTTGCTTGAGACCAAACCGGAGAACTGCCACCAACTCAAGCTCAGACAGCCCATCCTGACCAACGAGGACCTCTCAAAGATCCGGCACATAGAGAGAAGCGGGGCCGAGGGCTTTCGCACCAAGACTCTTCCGATTCTCTTCGACGTTCACGGCGGAAGGGATGCGCTGGAACAGGCGCTTGAAGACCTGTTTCAGGCGGCGACCGAGGCAATCGATGAAGGTTTCAATATCCTGATTCTGTCGGACCGAGGCGTTGGTCCCGGCATAGCGCCGATCCCGGCATTGCTGGCTACGTCAGGGTTGCATCACCATCTCATCCGCAATGAGACTCGAACGCGCACCGCGCTGGTCGTGGAATCGGGCGAACCGCGTGAGGTGCACCACCTTTCTCTACTCATCGGATTTGGTGCTACGGCGGTCAATCCATATCTGGCGCTGGAGACTATGGATCAGATGATACAGGACCGCCTCCTCGTCGATATCGACCACGATACCGCGATTTACAACTACGTCAAAGCGGCGATGAAAGGGGTCGTCAAAGTCCTTTCAAAGATGGGCATATCGACTATCCAGAGCTACTGCGGCGCCCAGATTTTCGAAGCACTTGGGCTGAGCCAGAGATTGGTAGACAAGTATTTTACCTGGACTTCCAGCCGCGTAGAGGGCATCGGTCTTTCCGAGATATTCGATGAAATCAAGATTCGACACGATCGGGCCTACCCAGTTCGCCTGTACGCTCAGTCTGAGTCCAACGGCCATGGTCTGGTTGCGTTGAAGCCGGAATTGTCTGCTGCCAACGGAAACGGCCACGGCGGCCAACTGCTCTCACCCGGCGGCGACTACCAGTGGCGCAAAGATGGGGAGTTGCACCTTTTCAATCCACGTACCGTACACCTGCTGCAGAAGGCGACCCGCGACAACGACTACGATTCCTTCAAGGCGTACACGAGGGACATCGACCAGATGAACAAGGAGTGGTGCAATCTGCGCGGCCTCCTGGAGTTTGATTTTGACGGCGCCCAGAGCATTGCGATCGAAGAGGTTGAGCCGGTTGAGTCGATCTGCAAGCGGTTCAAGACCGGGGCCATGTCGTACGGTTCGATCAGTAAAGAGGCGCATGAGACACTGGCGATCGCTATGAACCGCATCGGCGGGCGGAGCAACACGGGTGAAGGCGGGGAGGATCCGGCTCGATACATTCTGGAACCGAATGGCGATTCGAAGAACAGCGCCATCAAGCAGGTGGCGTCTGCCCGCTTCGGTGTCACGAGCAACTATCTGGTCAATGCAAGAGAGCTGCAGATCAAGATGGCGCAGGGGGCCAAGCCGGGCGAAGGAGGCCAGCTGCCCGGCAAGAAGGTTTACCCGTGGATTGCGGAAGTGCGTCACTCGACGCCGGGCGTCGGACTGATTTCTCCGCCGCCTCATCATGACATTTACTCTATCGAAGACCTGGCAGAGTTGATTCACGACCTAAAGAATTCGAACCACCACGCCCGGATAAACGTCAAGCTGGTATCGGAGGTTGGCGTTGGCACCGTCGCGGCCGGCGTAGCCAAGGGCCACGCAGACGTCATTCTGATCAGCGGCCATGACGGTGGCACTGGCGCGTCACCGCAGACCAGCATCAAGCATGCCGGGCTGCCCTGGGAGTTGGGCGTGGCAGAGACCCATCAGACACTGCTGATAAATAATCTTCGTAGCCGCGTGGTGGTCGAGACGGACGGCCAACTCAAGACAGGCCGGGACCTCGCGATTGCGGCCCTGCTGGGCGCGGAGGAGTACGGCTTTGCCACGAGCCCGCTCGTCGCTCTGGGCTGCATCATGATGCGTGTCTGCCATCTGGACACATGCCCGGTTGGCGTGGCTACTCAGAATCCTGAATTGCGAAAGATGTTTACGGGTGATCCCCAGCACGTTGTCAATTTCATGTACTTTATCGCCCAGGAGTTGCGGGAGTACATGGCAAGACTGGGTTTCCGTACCGTAAACGAGATGATCGGGCGCACGGACCGTCTGCAGGCGCCTCAATCGATCGAACACTGGAAGGCGCAGGGAATCGACCTGACCGCAATCCTGCACCGACCGGACGTGCCGGAGGACTGGGGTCGCTATTGCCAGATTGACCAGGACCACGGTCTGGACAAGGCGCTGGACAACACGACTCTGCTTGAACTCTGCATGCCGGCTCTTGAGAACAGCGTGGAATTGGTGCAGCGGGTCCATGCAGGACAGGGCGACGGCGAGCAGGAAGACGACTTAAGTCGGGTCAAGGCGACTCTTCCCATACGCAACACGAACCGGGTTGTCGGTACGATTACCGGCAGCGAGATCACCCGCCGCTTCGGACCTGACGGGCTGCCCGAGGACACTATCCAATTGCATTTCCAGGGTGCGGCCGGCCAGAGTTTCGGGGCATTCATTCCCGAAGGAATGACATTGGAGCTCGAGGGCGACGGGAATGATTATTTCGGCAAAGGGCTTTCGGGCGGGAAGATCATCGCCTATCCGCCCTACGGCTCGACGTTCAAGGCTGAAGACAACATCATCATCGGCAACGTTGCCTTCTACGGTGCCACCAGCGGCCAGGCTTACATACGCGGCATGGCGGGCGAGCGCTTCTGTGTTCGCAATTCAGGAATGCATGCTGTCATTGAAGGGGTAGGCGACCACGGCTGCGAATACATGACAGGCGGCCGAGTGGTCGTATTGGGGCGCACAGGGCGGAACTTTGCCGCGGGCATGTCCGGCGGTATCGCGTATGTGCTTGATGAAAAGCCGGTAGACGGTGTTCACTTCGACAGGCGCGTAAACCTGGAGATGGTTGAAATCGGGAAGCTCGAAGACCCGGGTGAGATTACCGAAGTTCGAGAAATGGTCCAGCGCCACTATGCCTATACCAACTCGGAAGTGGCAGGACAGATCCTTTCGGATTGGGACAGCTATGTAGACAAGTTTGTGAAGGTAATGCCGAAGGACTATAAGCGAATGCTGCAGTGTCTCGCCGAAGTAGAGGCCATGGGTCTCAAAGGGGCGGAGGCAATGATGGCCGCGTTTGAGCGCAACAGCCAAGACCTGGCGGCGCGCGTGAGCGGGAACTGAGCAGAGCTTAACAGAGTACATCGAACCGGTATTGCGCGTTAACCCTTTCCACGCAATACGCAGTCAGGAGATTTCGAATGGGTAAACCAACCGGCTTTCTTGAATTCGACCGGCAGCCCTTTCCTGAGCGCGCGCCCCTTGAACGAATTCGAGATTGGGATGAATTTCATCTTCATTTGTCGACAGAGGACCTGCAGGAGCAGGGCGCCCGTTGCATGGACTGCGGCATTCCCTTCTGCCATACGGGAACGATGCCGGAGGGCGGCTGCCCCATCAACAATCTGATCCCCGAGTGGAACGACCTGGTCTATCAGAACCGCTGGCGCGAGGCGCTGGACAGGCTGCACGCAACCAACAACTTCCCCGAGTTTACCGGACGCGTGTGCCCTGCCCCTTGCGAAGGTTCGTGCACCTTGGGCATCATCGAGCCGCCGGTCACGATCAAGAGCATTGAGTGTGCGATCATCGACAGGGGATTTGAAGAGGGTTGGGTGGTTGCCCAGCCGCCGGCGGTGCGCACAGGGAAGAAGGTTGCGGTCGTCGGATCAGGGCCGGCGGGACTTGCCTGCGCCGACCAACTCAACAGTGCCGGCCATGCGGTCACCGTTTATGAACGGGCAGATCGCATCGGCGGGCTGCTGATGTACGGCATCCCGAACATGAAACTGGAAAAGGAGCGCGTCGAGCAGCGGGTCGACCTCATGCGGGCTGAAGGCGTTACTTTCATTACAAACTGCGAGGTTGGAAAAGATATACCTGCTGACAGCCTGCTGGAAGAGAACAATGCGATCGTGCTTTGCGGCGGCGCGACCAATCCGCGCGATTTGCCGATTGAGGGTCGGGAGCTGGAGGGCATTCATTTTGCCATGGAGTTCCTGCATGGTAATACGAAGCAGTTGCTGGATGGCAAGTATGGCGAAGTTCCAGGGGAAGGCTTCAGTTATCCGTTTATCTCCGCAGAGGGTAAAGACGTCATCGTCATCGGCGGCGGCGACACCGGCAACGACTGCCTTGGCACTTCGATGCGCCACGGCTGCAATAGCGTGAGCATGTTTGAGATCCTGCCGCAGCCGCCTCCGGAGCGGGCCCCAAGCAATCCCTGGCCGGAGTGGCCAAACATCTTCCGCGTTGACTACGGCCACGCGGAGGCCGCGGCTCGCTTTGGCGCGGATCCCCGCACTTTCGAGATCAGCACAAAGAGGTTTGTTGGCGACGAACACGGCCGCCTTAAAGAGTTGCACACCGTCTTGATCGAGTGGGTTCCGAGCGAAAATGGAACCCGTCCGCAGCTGCGCGAGGTCCCGGGAACGGAGAAGGTTTGGCCGGCACAGCTGGTGCTGCTGGCAATGGGCTTTCTGGGGCCTGAGAATCCCGTGCTGGATCAGCTGGGCGTTGAGAGAGATGCCCGATCCAATGCCCAGGCCGATTACGGGAAGTTCGCCACCAATGTCCCGGGCGTCTTTGCCGCAGGCGACATGCGACGAGGGCAGAGCCTGGTTGTGTGGGCAATTAACGAAGGGCGCGGCGCGGCGCGGGAGTGTGATCGGTTCCTGATGGGCGAAACGAGCCTTCCGTAAACAGGCCGACCCCAAGATTGCAAGAAAATTGAGGCTTGGAAAGGTAGAATGGGAAAGACTCTGTTCGAAAAGATTTGGGATGCGCACGTAATCGCGCAGGACGAGGGCGCGCCCGCCGTGCTCTACATCGATGCCCACCTGGTGCACGAAGTAACGTCCCCTCAGGCGTTCGCCACTCTTCGTGAACGGGGCCTGCCGGTGCGGAGGCCAGACAAGACTTTTGCCACCATGGACCATGCCATCCCCACCCGAGTCGGGGCTGTAGAGACTGACTGGCCGGAAGACGCTGCTACCCAGGTCCGCGCATTACGCACGAATTGCGATGAGTTCGGGGTACCACTTTTTGATATCGAGGGGGACATCCAGGGCATTGTACACGTCATCGGACCGGAGTTGGGAGTCACGCAGCCGGGCATGACGATCGTCTGCGGCGACAGTCACACGAGCACTCACGGCGCTTTCGGCGCTCTTGCCTTCGGTATTGGTACAAGCGAGGTGGGCCACGTCCTTGCGACTCAGTGTCTCATGCAGAAGAGGGCAATGACCTTCGCGATAAATGTTGAAGGGTCCCTGGGTGTGGGCGTCACTGCCAAGGACATTATTCTCGCCATCATCGCCAAGAATGGCGCCGGCGGGGGCGTTGGATTCGTCTTCGAATATCGCGGTGAGGCTATCCGTGCTCTCGACATGGCCAGCCGCATGACCATCTGCAATATGAGCATTGAAGGCGGTGCACGGGCCGGTCTGATCGCGCCAGACGAGACCACTTTCGAATATATCAAGGGCCGTACTTATGCGCCCAAAGGCGAGGCATGGGACAGGGCCGTTGCCCACTGGCGAACCTTGAAGACCGACAGTGATGCCGAATTCGACCGAGAGTTGACGCTGGACGCATCGGCTCTCGAGCCCATGGTGACTTACGGCACAAACCCCGGAATGGGCGTATCCGTTACGCAGCGCGTACCCAGGGCGAGCGATCTGGAAGACCCCGCCGATCGACGCAGCCTGCAGAACGCACTCGAATACATGGGCCTGAGCGAAGGCCAGCCGATTGAAGGCCAACCGATTGACATCGTGTTCATCGGCTCGTGCACTAACAGCCGCATTGAAGATCTGCGTGCGGCGGCGGCAGTTGCCAAAGGCCGAAGCGTCCCGGGGCATGTGGAGGCGCTTGTGGTACCCGGATCGAAGGCGGTCAAGGCGCAGGCCGAAGCGGAGGGCCTCGACAGAATCTTCAGTGAGGCCGGATTTGAATGGCGAGGGGCAGGCTGCAGCATGTGCCTGGCGATGAATGACGACAAGGCTGGCGAAGGAAAGTATGTTGCCAGCACGAGCAATCGAAATTTTATGGGCAGACAAGGGCCGGGAAGCCGTTCGCTGCTTATGAGCCCGATCATGGCCGCAGCAGCCGCTGTCAATGGTCGCGTTACCGACGTGCGGGAGATACTTTGATGCAACCCTTCACCACGCTGACTTCGACCGCATTGCCGCTGCGAACGGAAAACGTCGACACCGACCAGATTATTCCCGCGCGATATCTTACGGCCGTCACCCAAGAGGGCATGGGCGATGGACTTTTCTCATGGTGGCGTTACGCACGCGACGGCAGTCCGAATCCCGACTTCGTTCTAAATCAACCCCAATACCAGGGCTCCAAGATCCTCGTGGCCGGCCGCAATTTCGGTATCGGGTCCAGCCGTGAGCATGCCGTATGGGCGCTCACACAGTACGGGTTCCGAGCGGTTATTTCCCCGGCGTTTGCCGACATATTCTACAATAACAGCCTGAAGAACGGGCTCCTGCCGATCAGGCTGCCTGAAGTGACTGTCAGCCGTCTGCTCGATCTGGTCGAGGAAGTTCCGCATACGAGCCTTTATGTCGACCTGCCAAGCCAGACTGTCACACTGCCTGACGTTGACAGCGGCACAGCGGGTGAGACGGGAGGTCCCTGGACATTTGACATTGATCCTTTCCGTAAGCAGTGCCTCCTGCGCGGATTGGACGACCTCGGCTATCTTCTGGACAAGGAGGAGCAGATCAGCGCCTTCGAGGCCGCAGCGTCGATTTGACCGTTTTCGATCTCACGTTGCCCTCTCCGAAAAGCAGAATCCTGCAGCGGCAGATCGCAAACTGGCCTATGAAAGGGAATGAAGCGGATGACATCGGGGGCGCCTCCGGCGGACGGCAAGAGCGCGGTGTGGAAAGGACCCTCTCTTGTAGATAGTTACCTTCGCAGAGTACGCAAGGGCATTCCTCTCGCACAGATCCAATTGGATGTGATGATGCGGGTGATCGCCGGGCCAGAGGAAGACCAGGCCCAGAGTGAGCGGCCCGTTCAGAATTTTCTGGACTTGGGATGCGGAGACGGCATTCTGGCGGCAACGATCCTGGAGAAATATCCCCGCGCCAGGGGAACATTGGTCGATTTCTCGACTACGATGCTCCAGGCTGCCCTGACCAATCTGCAGGAATACAGCAAGTCGCTCCACGTTTCGTCTACTGACTACACCGACCCCTCATGGTTCGATATCATTTCCTCCCACGCACCGTTTGACGTGGTCGTTTCGGGCTTTTCCATACACCATCAGTCAGACCAAATCAAGCGACAGGTCTTTATTGACATATTCGACCTGCTCATACCTGGTGGGGCTTTCGTGAACATTGAGCACGTTTCTTCGCCTACAGCCCGACTCGAGGCGCTGTACGACAGTTATTTCATTGACAGCCTCTGGGCGAATCAACTTGCAGAAGGGGACGGCCAGACCCGCGACCAGGTCGCAACCGCCTATCATGGTCGGGTAGACAAGCAGGCAAACATATTGGCCCCCGTAGAGTCTCAATGTGAATGGCTGCGCGAAATCGGATTTGAAGATGTTGACTGCTATTTCAAGATTTTCGAGTTGGCCGTTTTTGGGGGCAAGCGGCCCCTTACAGGGCCCGACGACATCGATTACCTGGAGTAACCCTTAAGGCCTGAGGTAACCACAATCAGCGCTGTCATCTGTAGCGGAGCGATGCGCCTAAGGTAACCCAAATGCAGCTCGAAATAGTGGTAACAGGGGTACAATAGGACACGCCAAAACCTTTACATTTCAAGAGAGTTATCAAACCCCGGTTCAGACAGGGATTCCTTAACCAGAAGAGGGACTTAAGAAGGAAAACAACGCATGGATGCAACGATTGTCATTTTGGATGGCGACGGTATTGGCCCCGAAGTCACGGCGGAGGCAAGGAAGGTTCTGGCAGCCGTGGCCGACCGGTTCGGTCATGACTTTGGTTTCGACCATCAGCAGATCGGCGGACGATCCATCGATGAGTTGGGCACTAGTTTGCCCGACGAAACCGTCGAAGCGGCCTCGGCGGCCGAGGCTGTCCTGCTTGGTGCTGTGGGCGGCCCAAAGTGGGACGACCCTAGTCTGCCCGACAGGCCGGAACGCGGCGTCCTTGCCCTGCGAAAAAGCCTGGACCTCTTTGCCAACCTGCGCCCTGTAAGACTTCAGCCTCAGCTGTTGTCCGCCAGCACTATCAAGGAGGAAACTCTGGCAGGTGTCGACCTTCTCGTCGTGCGCGAGCTGACCGGAGGCATCTACTTCGGCGAGCGCCAAGAGCCCGACGACGACTATGAAGCCTTCGACACAATGCTCTACACAAGGCCGGAGATCGATCGCGTCGTGCGGCTGGCCGCGGATTCGGCCATGGAGCGCAATCGCCGACTCGCCAGCGTGGACAAGTTTAACGTTCTCGCCTCCTCCCGTCTCTGGCGCAGAGTGGCCACCGAAGCACTCGCAGACTATCCCGAACTGGAGGTTGAGCACATTCTGGTCGACGCCATGGCCATGCATTTGATCCGCCGGCCGGCCGATTTTGACGTCATCGTTGCCGGAAACCTGTTCGGGGACATACTCACCGATGAGGCATCGATGCTTGCCGGTTCAATGGGCATGCTACCTTCGGCCAGCCTGGGAGACATGAACAACCGACACAACATGCCCCTCGGCCTTTACGAGCCGATTCACGGCAGCGCACCCGACATCGCAGGGCAGGGCGTCGCGAACCCACTGGCTGCGATACTTAGCAGCGCCATGCTTCTCCGCCACAGTCTCGGCCTGGAGAAGGAGGCTGTAGCCGTCGAGGCCGCCGTGGATTCCGTGCTGGCTCTCGGTGTACGTACGCCTGATATCGCTCAGCCTGGAACTGAGACCGCTGGTACAGAGGTACTGGGCAATCTCGTCGTGCAGGAGATCCGTGATTCGTAGCAAAGGCTCGACCCGCCGAGCCAGCTACGGGCTCTTGGCGGCACTCGGGCTGGGTTACCGAGACAGATTGAACAATGAGCGCCTGCTTTGCGTGCAGTGTCAGGAACAACTGAATGGCTACCGGGCCGAATCAGAGGCAAGTCGAGACAGGCGTTGAACCAACGGTTGGCAACGGGTCTGACCCAATCGACGCCAGCCGCCGACTGCGATGGACGGTTCGCCAACTCGGCAATCTTTTGGGCGAAACGATTGTTGAGCAGGAGGGTCAGCCGATATTCGATCTGGTGGAAGAGCTACGCGCTCTGACTCGTGCCCAGCGCCAAGGAGACGCCGACACGGGCGCGCAGATCGAGCGGCTGACGGCCGATCTGGTCAGTGATCTCGACAGCACGCACGGCGTGTTGAAATCCTTTACCACCTACTTCCAACTGGTAAACCTGGCCGAAGAGCAGCAGCGTGTGCGCGTCATCCGGCAGCGCGCTGCCGAAGCGGAAGAGAACGACCGGCACATGCCCGAGACGATCGCGGCGGCCGTCAAGGGGCTGCGAAATGGAGGTACGACTTCTTCCGAAATGCGACGTTTGCTCGACGGGATGCTGATAAAGCCCGTTTTCACTGCCCACCCGACCGAGGCCAAACGTCGGACGATCCTCCTTAAGCTCCTCGATCTGACCAGGCTGTTGCGCGAACTGGACGCACACGTCCTTCTGCCAAGCGAAAGGGAAGAGAACTGGAAGCAGATACGTGAAATCGTAGTGTCGCTGTGGCAGAGTGACGTCAACCGGGACCGGCGTCCAGATGTGTTGGATGAGGTCCGCGAGGGACTTTATTTCTTCGATACCACTCTGTTCGATCTGCTGCCGGACATTTACGGCGAGCTTAAGAGCGCATTTGAAAGTGAATTCCCTGACGTCCGCTTAAGGGAAAGCATGGGAGAAGGTCCAGGCAGTCTGCCCACCTTCCTGCGCTATGGTTCGTGGATCGGAGGGGACCGGGACGGCAATCCTTTTGTCACTCAGGATGTCACCGAAGACGCGCTGCGCCAGCAGAAGGGGCAGGCCCTCGAGCTCTATCGCCGAACTGTTGTTGGCATGTATGGTCATTTAAGCGTTGCCAATACGCGCGGCGCCTTCTCTCAGGCGTTTCTCGACAGTTTGGCGAGGGACTTGGAACGCGCGCCGGCAAGCGAAAAAGTCCGTCTGGACCGCTTTTCACTGGAACCCTACCGGCAAAAGATGATCCTGATCTACCGGAGGCTGGGCGCGACCTTGGCGCAAAACAGGGAAGCATGGCGGGTACAGCGGACGGACGCGTGGGCCTACGCAACTGCCGGTGAGTTCATAACTGACCTGGAGCTGATTCAAGAAAGTTTACGCAAGAACAAGGGCGACCGGCTGGCTGACGGTCGGTTCGACAGGCTGGTCCAGCAGGCCCGCATATTTGGCTTCCATCTGGCGTCAATGGACATACGCCAGCACTCCGACCGCCATCGGGAGGCCGTCGCCGAATTGCTGCATCGTTACTACAGGCCGCAAGACCCAGACTTCAACTACCTGGAATTGCCAGAAGGGGAACGGACACGGCTCCTGGTTAAAGAAATCGAAAGCCCGCGTCCCCTGACAGCACGCCTACTATACAGCAGCGAAACCAACGAGACAGTGGCCCTTTTCCGGCTGATCCGACAGGCTCACGAACGGATCGCGCCTGAGGCAATCGGCGCCTATATCATCAGCATGACCACCTCCGTCAGCCACGTGCTGGAGGTGCTTCTGCTAGCCAAGGACGCCGGCCTCTTCGGAAAGATTGATATCGCGCCTCTTTTTGAGACTATTGACGACCTCGTGGGCGCGCCCAGCGTCATGAGCGCGCTTTTCGAATCGCCGATCTACCGCAAACATCTGGCCATGCGCGACAACAGCCAGGAAATCATGATCGGCTATAGCGATTCGAACAAGGATGGTGGATACCTGCGCTCAAGTTGGTCGCTGTATCAGGCCCAGGAAAAGCTGGCAAGCACCTGCAGCGCCTACGGAGTGAAACTGACGCTCTTCCACGGACGCGGAGGCTCCATCGGTCGCGGCGGAGGGCCGGCCAATCGCGCTATCCTCGCCCAGCCGCCGGGATCCGTTCAAGGGCGTATCAAGTTGACCGAACAGGGGGAGGTAATCAGCGCCCGCTACAGCAACCGGGCGATCGCGAAGCGGCATCTTGAGCAATTGGTTAATGCTGTCCTAATTGCAAGTTGTGAAACTCATCACGGCCTGCTTACGGGAGGAGCCTTAAGCAAGGATTCTCCTCACGCGGTCGACGAGAACTGGGTGAACATTCTGACGGCGGCCAGCGAACGCTCTGAACGGAAATACAGAGATTTGGTAGAGAATCCCGCCTTCATAGGTTATTTTCACGAGGCGACACCGATTGAACAGCTGGCCCAGATGAATATAGGCTCGCGGCCGGCCAAGCGACGTCAGACTTCGGACATCTCGGACTTGCGGGCGATACCGTGGGTCTTTGCCTGGACGCAGAGCCGGGTCAATCTGCCTGGGTGGTACGGACTGGGCACTGGCTTGAGCGCTGAATCCCACGAGCGAACTGCGGTTTTGCGGGAGATGTATGGCAGTTGGGCCTTCTTCCGAACCGTCATTGACAGAGCGCAGCTATCGATGCGCCGCGCTGACATGACTATCGCCGCGCTCTATGCGTCGCTGGCCGAGGACTCGACGCGAAGCACGGTCTTCGGGGAGATCACGGAGGAGTACAGGCGGACGGAGAGGCTCATACTGGGCATTACAGGCCAAGCCGCCCTGCTGGACAACGAGCCCTGGCTTCAGCGCAGCATCAATCTTCGCAACCCATATGTCGATCCGCTCAACTATATCCAGGTCGCGTTGCTCAAAAAACAGCGCAGCGGCCCCGAACGGTTGTCAAAGAACGGACAGGAAGGCAACGATGCAGACGAGGAGGACCCGCGTTTGCGGCAGGCTATTCTGCTGTCTATCAACGGAATCGCCGCCGGTCTGCAGGCGACTGGCTAATTCGGTTCAGCCCTAAGGGACCGAATGCAGACTCGGCGGCCTTTATAGCGACAGAAGTGTTATGGAGCTAAGGGACGTGAGAATCCAACTATTCGACACCACACTGCGCGACGGCGCCCAGGCCGAAGGCGTCTCGCTCAGCTGCGACGACAAGCTACGCATCGCCGCTCGCCTGGACGAGTTCGGCGTCGACTACATCGAGGGTGGCTGGCCAGGCTCGAATCCGAAAGACATGGAGTTCTTTGAACGGGCAGAAGGTGAGTTGGCACTCAAGCAGGCCAGGCTAACCGCTTTCGGTTCAACGTGTAAACGCGACACCGATCCCGCCGACGACCCGCAGATCCAGTTGCTGTTGGAGGCCAACACCCCGGTTGTTTCACTCTTCGGAAAGAGTTGGGACCTGCATGTGAGCGATGTTCTGCAGACGACGCCGGAAGAGAACCTGCGCATGATTCGCGAGTCGGTGGCCTACCTCACCAGCCGAGGGCGTGAGGTGGTATACGACGCCGAACATTTCTTCGACGGTTACAAAAAGAATTCCGAATATGCGGTAGAAACACTCAGACAGGCCATCACGGGCGGCGCGTCATGCATCGTGCTCTGCGATACAAACGGGGGCAGTCTCGTGTGGGAAGTTGGCGAGATCGTACGTGAGGTACGCCGCGAACTGTCGACCGTCCTCTCGTCGCCAGTCGAGTCCGGGAACGGCGACCGGACCTATGCCCGGCGAGGTGTAGGGAAAGTCTCTCTCGGCATCCACGCACACAACGACAGTGACACCGGCGTGGCCAATTCGCTGGAGGCAGTTCGCAACGGATGTACTCATGTGCAGGGAACGATCAACGGGTACGGGGAACGCTGCGGTAATGCCAACCTGGTGAGCATCATCGCAAATATGCAGAAGAAAATGGGCTATGAGCTTGTCTCGGAGGAGAGACTTGGCCAACTGACCGATCTCAGCCACTATGTTAACGAGCTCGCTAACTTGCGGCCCAACACCCATCAGCCATTTGTGGGCCAGAGCGCCTTTGCGCATAAGGGCGGCACGCATGTCAACGCCGTACTCAAGAACGTCGACAGCTACCAGCACGTCGAGCCGGAGAGTTTGGGAAACCAGACGCGGGTCCTCGTCAGTGAACTCAGCGGGAAGGACAATATCGCGATAAAGGCGGATGAGTTTGGCGTAGAGGGGCTGTCGCGGGAAAAGGAAAGGGCTGTTCTCCAGCAGATCAAGGAGCTGGAGAACGTTGGATTCGAATTTGAGAGCGCAGAAGCGAGCGTAGACCTCATGTTGCGCCGATCGCAGGAGGGATACGAGCCCAGCTTCTCCCTGATCGACTATACCGTTTCGGTGGCTAACCGCGCCGGACGGGGCCTCTCGTCGGAGGCGACAATCAAGGCTGAGGTGGGGGAGCAGATCTATCACGAGGTAGCCGAAGGCAACGGACCAGTAAATGCCCTGATGATTGCGCTGCGTAAGGCGATTCAGGGGCACTTTCCCCATTTGGACCGTATGCACCTGCTGGACTACAAAGTGCGGATCATCAACAGCGACCAGGGCACGGGGGCATCGGTGCGCGTGCTCATTACCAGCTCTGACGGTGTGCAAAATTGGACCACCGTTGGGGCCAGCACCAACATTATAGAGGCAAGCTGGACAGCAATTTCAGACGCGGTCGAATATTTCCTCATCAACTACGACCCGACTGCTGACAGTGGGCTGCCATCCCGGGGCGCCGAAATCGATCATGCGCAGCTTTCAGGGGGCGGCCAAGTTTTGGACGGTATGCCGTCGGTATCCGGAGAGAGTCGCGGCGAGGAACTCACCGGCGCCGGATAGTCTGGCGGGGAATCTGGACAGTCGCGGACCCGTCACTTTTCAGCAAGAAAGAGAGTCCAATGTCAGTCACAACCAGCAGCAAACTCAACAAGTACAGCAGTATGCTTACCCAGACGATTTCGCAGGTCGGGTCGCAGGCTATGCTTTACGGCGTCGGGCTGACCGACGAAGATATGCACAAGCCCCAGGTCGGCATTGCCTCAATGGGTTGGGAGGGCAACACTTGCAATATGCACCTGAACGCTCTTTCGCGGCGGGTGAAGCAGGGCGTACAAGAGGCCGGTGCGGTGGGGCTGATCTTCCACACCATTGGCGTCAGCGACGGGATGTCCATGGGTACAGCTGGGATGAAGTTTTCGCTCCTGAGCCGCGACATCATTGCCGACTCGATTGAAGCGGTCATGCGGGCCCAGTGGTACGACGCCAACATTTCGCTGCCCGGCTGTGACAAGAACATGCCCGGCGTGCTGATGGCCATGGCACGCGTCAACCGGCCCAGCCTCATGGTTTACGGCGGGACGATCAGCCCCGGCCTATTGCGGCAACCAGGCAACGGCAGCGTGCAGAAGCTCGACATCATTTCCGCGTTCGAGGCCTACGGACAGTACCTGGCCGCCGACATCGACGAGGAGCAGATGCGCGAGGTCCTGCGTAATGCCTGCCCGGGTGAAGGCGCATGCGGCGGCATGTATACGGCGAACACCATGGCATCCGCCATTGAGTCGCTGGGGATGTCCCTTCCCTACAGCTCCTCCTACCCGGCGACCAGCGAGGGCAAGCAGCAGGAGTGCCTCGAAGCCGGCGCCGCAATCCACAATCTACTCGAGATTGACCTCAAGCCGCGTGACATTCTTACGCGCGAAGCCTTCGAGAATGCCATCACGCTTACCGTAATCCTCGGCGGCTCCACCAACGCAGTGCTACATTTGATGGCGATCGCGAAGTCGACCAACGCGGACCTGACCATCGACGACTTTCAGGAGATTTCCGACCGTACGCCTCTCCTTGCCGATCTGAAGCCGAGCGGGGAGTACGTCATGGAAGACCTCTACGAAGTCGGGGGGGTCCCGGCAGTGCAGAAGATGCTTCTACGCGAAGGTTTCCTACACGGCGACTGCATGACTGTCACCGGGAAGACTTTGGCCGAAAACCTGGAATCGGTGCCGGATCTGACTGAAGGCCAGAGGATCATCATGCCGATTGATAAGCCGATCAAGGAGACAGGCCACCTTCAGATCCTCTACGGGAATCTAGCCGAGACGGGCGCCGTGGCCAAGATCACCGGAAAAGAGGGCCTCCGCTTCAGAGGCCCCGCCGTCTGTTATGACTCGGAGGAAGACTGTCTCGCCGGTATCGAGAGCGACGAGGTCTTGCCGGGAAACGTAGTCGTCATCCGCTATGAGGGCCCCAAGGGTGGACCGGGCATGCGTGAGATGCTCAGCATTACCGGCGCCATCATGGGGAAGGGACTGGGCAATGAAGTCGCCCTGATTACTGACGGCCGCTTTTCCGGCGGCAGCCACGGTTTTGTCGTCGGGCACATCACACCGGAAGCGCAGGAGGGCGGCCTGCTGGCGCTGGCACAGAACGGTGATACGATTACCATTGACGCTGAAGAGAACACGCTCACGCTCGAGGTCTCGGAAGAGGAGATCGACCGCCGGCGCTTAGCCTGGAATCCACCGGAATACAAGGCGAAGAGCGGTGTCCTTTGGAAGTACATCAGGACCGTTTCCAGCGCGTCCGAGGGCTGCGTCACCGACGCTTAAATGCGGCAGCCAGTTGAGCAGTAAGAACGCGCTTTTCAGCGGAGCAAACGCAATGACATTTGGACAGAAAGATACGACAGCAGGGAAGGCGGCGGCCAATGGCAACATGGCACTGCGCCTAGGCACCTCGACGTATTCGTACTGGCACTTCACACCAGAGAAGACGCCGATCGAGTCGGTGCTCGACGCCGCTGCGGATCTGGGTCTCTCAGGTGTAGAGATCCTCCACCGTCAGATGGAGTCGGAGGAAAATGCCTACCTGCAGAAGTTGAAGAGGCACGCTTTTTCATTGGGCCTTGATCTCTACAACCTGTCGATCCACCAGGACTTTGTCCACGACGATCCCGTCATTCGCCAAGAGCACATTGACCATACGCTCCACTGCATCGATCTGGCTCACGAAATGGGGATTCCGTCGATTCGAGTCAATTCAGGAGGCTTCCGCAAGCAGGGAAGTTTCGATGACCTGATCCAGGCCAAGGGGTGGGTTGAGCCGTGGGACGGCTTTACGATGGATGACGGCTTCGGCTGGGTGGTTGACGGGATCGAGCGCTGTTTGCCGCACGCAGAACGCCGGGGCGTCCTATTGCTGCTGGAAAACCACTGGGGCCTGACAACTTTCGCCGAAGATATGGTGCGTATAATTGAGACGATCGACTCAACTTGGCTGCAGGCGATTCTGGATATGGGCAACTTCCTCTTCGAGGAGGACATGTACGGAGCTATGGAACGAATCGCGCCCTATGTGTGCTTGGCCCATGCCAAGACCTACCCGGGCGGCGGGTCATGGTACACGCTTGACCTGGACTACGCCCGCATCTTCCGCATCCTCCTCGACGCAGGCTGGCGCGGTTACTGCTCCATTGAGATGGAGGGCGCGGAGAGCGCCGCGTCGGCGGTTCCCAAGAGTATTGAAATGCTGCGGCAGGCCTGGAGCGATGCCCGCCAGGTCTAACTTATGAAGAAGGACGGCCCTAAGGATTAGGAGAGCTGGAGACGTCGCCAACCCCGAAGAGTGCTTCAACCACCAGGGCACCCACAAGAGGTGCCCCTACGGTTTGATAGCCGGGTGGAGGGACGTGTAAGCGTGCCTTAAGTCCTTGCGTACCTCTCTCGCAGAACTTTCTTATCAAACTTGCCGGTGCCGGTCTTCGGAATCTGGTCGGTCAGCAGGAAGTCATCGGGAAGCCACCAGCTGGCAACTTGAGGCTCCAGAAACCGTCGCAGTTCTACGGCCCTTGGCGGTTCCGAGGCCAGCGTAGGCACGACGACGGCTAGCGGCCGTTCCTGCCAGCGCTCATGCGGCACCGCGATCACAGCCGCCTCCAGCACCTGTGGATGTGCCATCAGCAGGTTTTCCAGTTCCACTGACGAGATCCATTCGCCACCGCTTTTAACCAGATCTTTCGTCCGATCGGTGATGGTCATGAATCCGTCTTCCGTGATTGTGACGACGTCCCCGGTACGGAACCAGCCATCTTCGGTGAAACTGTCGTCGCCTCCGTCCAACCTGTAGTAGGCACGGGCCACCCAAGGTCCGCGCACTTGCAGTTCCCCCATCGTGGTTCCATCCCAGGGCAGCTCCCGGCCCTCCTCGTTGACGATCCGCATTTCCACCCCTGATATCGGGTACCCTTGGCGCGCCTTTACGTCCCACTGCTGGTCCTGCGGCCGGTCCATATGATGGGTGAGAAGCTTGGAGACCGTACCCAGAGGTGACATTTCGGTCATGCCCCAGGCATGCACGACGTTCACATGCAGCTCCTTCTCATAGGCCTCGATCAGGCTGCGCGGCATTGCGGAACCGCCCACCACGAGTGCCCGAATACAGGAGATGTCGCGAGGGTTTTGCTTGAGGTCGTGATACATACCGTTCCAAATGGTCGGCACGCCGGCAGCAACAGTCACCCGCTCGGTCTCAATCATCTCGGCCAGCGCGGAAGGTTGCATGTGAGGACCCGGGAGCACGAGATCGGCGCCAACATTGACGGCTGCGTAGGGCAGGCCCCAAGCCATGGCATGAAACTGGGGTACGACCGGCATCACGACGTCATTTTCGGTGACACCGACTGCAGCCGCCTGGCATGACCCCACCGTATGCAGATACATGGAGCGGTGACTGTAGAGAGAACCCTTAGGATGGCCTGTCGTGCCGCTGGTGTAGCAGAGGCCCATGGCCTGGTTCTCCCCCTCCACGCGCCAGGTATACTCCTCGTCGGCCGCAGCCATCAGTGTCTCGTAGTCGTGAACCCGGCCCAGGAGTTTAGTCTCGATCCCGCCGTGCGGGACGTTGAACAGGACGAAGTGCTCAACCCCGCCAATCCGGTCGGCAAGTCCCTCGATCAGCGGAAGCAGGGTGGCATCGATAAAGATCACTTTGTCTTCGGCGTGATTGATGATGTAGGAAAGCTGATCCGTGAAGAGACGAATGTTGAGTGTATGCACAACGGCCCCGGCGCCGGGAACCGCGAAGTAGAGCTCTACGTGCTGGGAGTTGTTCCAAGCAAAGGTGCCGACGCGGTCGCCTGGTTGCACGCCCAGACCTTCGAGAACGTTGCAAAGCCGCTTCACTCGCCGAAAAAGGTCGCGGTAAGAATACTTGTGGAGCGTGCCGTCAGGAAGCTTTGTCTTGACCTGCTTGTAGGGATAAAGTCTATTCCCGTGTTCCAGAATGCGGTCAATCGTGAGCTGATAATTCATCATCAGGCCGGAAAGCATACGATTGCTCCTTGGCTGACTTCAACAGTTTCGATGCCGGTGGGTTGGGGTGTGCTGAGGAGATTGTAGTAGCAGCCAGCGGATTGGTCAACCGACTGTACCTATCCGAAATCCAATGAAGCGGTTGCGCCCGCCATCCAGTTTGCCATCATTTCACAGTACATCATGTAGGTCTTGCTATTGCAGTTCTCCTGAATCCGCATTCAGACGAATGCGCCCACACCCGTGATCTCCCGCCCGGCGATAAGGAGGTTGATTTCGTTTGTCCCCTCATAGGTGTATGTGGCCTCTACATCGGTGAAAAGTCGCGCCACGTGGTTGTCGATCAGAATGCCGTTTCCGCCAAGTATCTCGCGCGCTAGCGCTGCTGCGCGCCGTGCCTTGGCCGCACACGATTGTTTCGCAAGGGAGAGCTGACCTGGGGTTGCCGCGCCCTTCTCCATCAGTTTTGCCAGCCGCCAGACTAACAACTGCCCCTGTGCCAGGTCTGCCGCCATCTCCACGAGTTTGGCTTGGATCAGCTGAAAGGCCGCGATCGGCTTCCCGAATTGCTCCCTTTCGCAGGCATATGTCAGTGCGTATTCGTAGCAGCCGGCCGCCAGACCGACGGCCTCCCATGCCACGCCTGCTCGAGTGTTAGCGAAGACCGTCGTCAAGTCACGAAAGCTGTTACACTCTGCGAGCCGGTTCGCCGCAGGCAGATGCACATCTTCAAGCGTGATTTCGGCCTGATGCACTGCCCGTTTAGCGATCTTGCCGCCCATCGCCGTCGCGGTAAAGCCGGGCAGCTTCCCGGGATCCTCGAGTACGAAGCCCCCAAATCTTCCGCTCTCGTCGCGAGCCCAGACTACAATCAGATCCGCAATCGTGCCGTTGCCGATCCATCGTTTTTTGCCGTTGAGAACGTAGTGGCTGCCGACACGCCTGGCTGTCGTCTGAACGTGCGCCGCGTCTGATCCTCGCTCCGGCTCAGTCAGCGCAAACGCGCCCAGCCGATCCATTCTCGCCAACGCCGGCAGCCAGCGTTCCTTTTGCGCCCCCGAGCCCAGCATACCGATCGAACCCATCGCCAATCCGGAGTGCACACCAAACAGGGTACTGACTGAGCCGTCCACCCGGCAGATCTCATACTTCACCAACCCGTCACTGACACAGTCGAGCCCGGCACAACCGTATCCCCTTTGGGTTCCGCCCATTATCGGTAGCTCTCGTAGCCCCAGTGCCAGGTCCAGCGCTATCTCGCCACGCTCCCAGAAGTCATTGATCCGGGGCCTTACTACATCCTCCATGTACTTTCGGACCTGGTCGCGCAGTTCTCGCTGGGTGGGTGTGAGCAGGTCGTCGAATTGAAAGAGATCATAGACAGGAGTCGTCATTGGAATTTCCCATTGGTTTAGGACTGTTTTTTCGCATTGTAGAACTTCGGATACCACCGTGCAATGTCGAGGAACTCTTTCAAGGCCGATAAGGAGTGTAAACTCCCAAAGCTTACGTGTTCAGCAATTGCTAAGTCATGTTCCGTATATGTGTGCTAGGTGCGGTCTGCCTGGATCCGGAAAAAAGGAATGTACTGTTCGGATTTCTTTAGCGGGCTCTAAATGGTGATCGCGAGGTAGGTTGGGCTTTGTTGGGCGTTAACTTGCCTGTGCTGCACCAACGCGAAATCCGACAAGGCGCGGCATGAGAGGAAGAGGGGCTGCCGCGGGCGTCCAAGTGCATATTGCCATCCCAGTCGCTACGGCGCGAGCAGGACGGGGGCGTTGCGGGGCGCAGCCCCCGCATTAGGGAGGGCCGAAGGCCCGACCGCCCGATAGAGAGGAAAGAGTGGAGAGGAGTGAGGAGGTTAAGACCTGCTTGTCAGATCATTTCCATTTGCCGCCGAAAGTTGCGTCTCGGTCACTGGCGTACTCTGTCTGTTCAAGGAGGGTAAAAGCAAATCGATTTCAGGGCGACCGTCGGCAGGGCCAGTTCTATTTCCCACGCCGCGTGCCATGAATCCAGGACAGCCTGAAGGGAGAACAAACTGCACAGTCCCCACTATTCGATCCAGCTTAGCCTGTGCACGACTTCGGCTATCGTAGGTTCCAGTCCTTCGATCTCGTCGCGGTGGACGTTGAATCCAAGCGCTACGAGCTTCTCGCCGTTCGGTGAAAGGAGCCACAGTTGCCATACCACGTTGTTCGTGGCGTACTCGCCGTAGCGGATCGAAACCACATTTTCGCCCGACTGCCTCATGCCCTGTGCCAGTTCAACGACGGCAGGCTCAATGCTGTAGGTCTGCTCTGAGGCTGCCCGCGCGTATCCTTCGAGGTTCTGGCCATGGGCAGCGAATGAGAAAACAAGCATGAAGTTGCTCGCGTCGCTCTCCTCCGAGCCAGACTGCAGACCAAGACCGATCACGGCGTCGTTGCGACGGAGGCTCATGGCTGATACAATTTCACCCATGCCGGCGACGTCGAACGGCTCTTCAGAAACCTTACTGGCCGTGGCCAGGAGCGCCAAGTCTGCTTCTGTTGGGCGCGAGGGGTCAAAGTAGCGCCAATCGGCCGGAAGTGACAGCGACAATCCCCTCGCCTCGTCCTTATAGGTCACCCAGCCTGAGCCATCTGCCTGGGGCAGGTCTTCCGCGTCTGCCGTTGCGGAGACGTAGTCGCCGTGCAACCAGCCCAACTGGCCGCGGTATTCGATTTGCCACCAGACGCCGGCCGGGCCGGCCTCAGGGCCGCGGCTGATTGCCGGGAACTGTTCGCCCACCCCTGCCTTGCCCAGGATGGGGTATTCGGTACCCGGCCCCACGCGTACGTTCATGAAATGCTCGAGAGTCACAGAAGGCCCTGACCGGGGCAGGTAGGCAGGATCGTCCACCCATTGGACACGCCGAACGACCTCACGCAGGAGCCCTTCCACCCATTCAGAGTATTCACCCCAAACGTCGTAGGTGACGGTCAGAAAGGTCCCGCCATCGGGAGAAAGCATTATCACGCGCCAGCCGACCACCTCTGCATCGGGGACGGTAACGATCCGGTTGCCGAAGGCCTGCGTGCCGTCAACGCGATATTGGATTGTCGCGGTTTCCTCACCCCATGGGCGCAGACCGGGACCGATCTCGATGCCTTCCACTACAGCGAGGCCTGAGGCACCAAGTTCGTCGCTCAGCAGGCGTGCAAACGTCTCCAGAGTTCGGCCTTCACTGGGTACTGCAAGCAGATGAAATCCGTTGGTCTCAAGCGGCGGAGAATCGGGGTCGTAGGGGAAACCGGCGCCGGCGAAATATTCCTCCTGGCCGGGTTGAGTCAGGAATCCGACGTAGCCTTCCCGTTCCTCGAAGAATGCTTCGGCCAGTTCGTCATCGCCAAGTTGTGAGCCAAGCGCGGACAGTTCCTCCTGAGTGGATACAAAGAGCCACCGGTTTGGATGGAAAACTCTGATTCGGTGCCTTTCGACTTCGAAGGCAGGCCAGTCCTGGAACGGTCCTCCTGACGAAGAAGGCGTGTCCCCAACCGCGACCACTAAGGGATTATGGATAGAGATCAGCGGCGTCTCGGGCGCGGGTCCGCTGACAGGGATTCCGGGATCAGCAGGCAAGGGTACGCATGCGGCGAACAGCAGGGCAGCCATCAGGAAAAGTGCCCAGATGGTAGTGCGTTGGTTGATAGTCATGGTCTCCCGTTCCGTGTCCACATAGCCGGCGCAACCGTCTTGTCTTGCCATACAGTCGCCCCAGGAGGCGCTGCCAGGAACGCTCCACAGCGTTTCGGACCAATGTCGAGTGTCGACTCTCCACCTTATCATTGTGCCGCCAAAAGGGCAATTTCTCAAAAAAGCACTTTACGAGGTCTAGATTCCATTTCACTCACCAAAAGGACCGATTTTTGTGTGTACGTGCGGCGGGTGTACACCATAGTTTTTGGGACGAGCGTGGGCAGGCACAGACCCGGCCCCCACAGGATTTGGGGGCGAGGGCACCCGGCTGCCCAGCGCGGCGCCGGACTAGAGACGCACGGTCGGCGAGCCGCAAGGAAGGGGGGCGTTGCTGGAGGACTCCCCCCGCAAAAGGGAGGGCCGAAGTTCCAGAACTGCAGTTGTCTGTGGTCAGAGTGGGCGTCTGCTCCGTCGGACAGTGTCACGGGTACTAACCGTGGCCTGGTTGCTTCCAGAGATATGGCAGAGTTCGCCCTAATTCCTGGATGCGCTTGCGGCGGCTCCGCCTTGTGTCTGCAATGGCGGTATGCTACAGTGCAGTATCAAGGAGGCAAGCAAATGACAACCAATTTGGAAACTCTATTCCGCCTACCTGGCCCGTCCGAAGCAGACATCGAATCTTTCCATAACGACGGCTACATCGCCTTTCCCGATGTCTTTACCGACCAGGCCAGGGAATCCCTAATCGGCGAGATCGAGGGGCTTGAACGGGTGCGCGAATACGTCGGTCAGCTACAAAGCATGTCCGGCGAGCCCAAGGCCTTTTTCATCCGCCCCTGGAATGACCGCGGCCCATACAGCGACCAGCTTATTGACGACCCCTTCATCAATGCCTTGTTGACGGCCACTATTGGCAGTAACTATCACTTCTGCCACTCAGCGCTCAACGTAGCGCCGCGCGGTATTGGCCCTCTTCGCTACCACCAGGACCACCACCACTGGAAACACGAAAATCCTGTAAACCTTGCGGAGCGTGACAAATACTATGTCCAGATACTTTACTATCTAAACGGTTTTACTCTCGGAGATCGCAATCTCAAAGTGATTCCCGGCAGCCACCGCATCGCGCCTACCGAGGACGCCGCGCCTGACAGGGCGCGTGCGAGCGAGTTCCCAAGCAGGCTGCTCGCCGGCGAGTTTGACGCCGAGGCCGGCCGCCTCCTTCGTGAGAAACGGCTCGAACTGCCGCCGGGGAGCATGGTCTATATTAACGCCCGCATATTCCACGGCGTCGAACCGAAGCCGATTGACTCTCCGCAGCCGTACCGGATCTTCAACATCGACATATTCAAAGAGGCAGGCCCTCCCCACCGGTACACGCAGGAAATCCCCTCTGAGTGGCTCGCGCGCGCGGATGCACATCGTAAGGGGCTCTTTCTACGCGAAGCCTATCGTGAAGGTTGCTGGGAGCCGAGTTGAGATAACCATCTGGCGCTATTCAGCCCCTGAAACCCTCTTGTCTCAGTCTTGTTGCACCTCCGTGGGGCAGCGTGGTCCAGTTCAAGTATTGCAAGAGTACCTCGCCCAGACTCCGCTTGATTCGCGCCGGTCCCTTGCGTTGCACCGCCTGCCACTCAGTTGAAACGCCTCTTACTGCCCTTCAATGAGGAGCTCACAACCCAATGGCCGACTTCCTCCGCTACCGACAGATCCACCTCGATTTTCATACCAGCCAACAGCTTACCAATATCGGTGGCGAGTTTGATGCTGCCGCCTGGGCGCAGCAGTTGGTCGACGCTCACGTTGACTCCATTACCTGTTTTGCGCGGGGCCATCACGGCATGATCTTTTACGAGACTGAGGCACACCCGGAGCGGCGCCACCCGCGCCTGCAGTGCAACCTGCTCGCACATCAGATTGGAGCGGCTCACGCCCGCGATATTCGGGTGCCCATCTACACGACGATCCAGTGGGACTACTACACTGCCCAGCAGGAACCGCAATGGCTGCAGGTGGCCTCGGACGGCTCAATCCAGGGCCAGAAACCATACCAGGCCGGTTTCTATGCGAAGCTTTGCCTGAACACGCCCTATGTCGACTTTCTCAGAGCACACGTTGACGACATGTTCTCCAAGCTACCCGCGGTTGACGGGTTATTTTTGGACATCGTACAGGATCAGGACTGCTCCTGTCCCACTTGCCGACTGGAGATGTTGGCGCAAGGGATCGACCCTTCCTGCGACGCGGAGCGCCGGACGTTCGGCCAAGGCGTGACTGACCGCTTCAAGCGGGAAATGTCGGCCCATGTGCGCGGTCACAGCCTGGACTGCACCATTTTCTACAACTCCGGCCACGTTGGCCCGCGGCAGCGAGAGACGGGCGAGGCTTACAGTCACTGGGAGTTGGAGTCACTGCCGTCGGGCGGTTGGGGCTACATGCACTTTCCGCTTTCGCAGCGCTACGCCCGCACAACCGGCCACGACAGCCTGGGAATGACCGGCAAGTTTCACACTTCCTGGGGGGACTTTCAGTCATACAAGAACGAGGCCGCTCTGCAGTTCGAGTGCTTCCAGATGCTCGCCCTCAACGCGAAGTGCTCGGTCGGCGACCAGCTCCACCCTACGGGGCGGCTCGATCAGGCGACTTACGACCTCATCAGCCCGGTCTACCGTGAGGTCGCACGTAAAGAGCAATGGTGCCGCGGGGCACGCGCGTTGACTGATATCGGCGTATTCACACTTGAGGAGTTCACGGGCGAGCGTCTGACCGCGGAGACAGTTGGAGCGGTGCGGATGTTGCAGGAGGGCGGCCACCAGTTTGACGTCGTTGACAGCCAGACGAGCTGGGATGGTTACCGAGTTCTCATCCTGCCCGATGGCGTACCCCTCGACGGCTTTCTTGCGAGCAAAGTGAGCGACTATCTCGACGCCGGCGGCAAGGTGATAGCCTCATTCGAGTCCGGGTTGAAGCCGGACCTGTCTGAATTTGCGTTGACGGCATGGGGGGTGCGCAAGACCGGCGAGGGACCACTTGACGGCAGAGGAGAAACTGTGCGAGGCCGGCACTTCGGGAATGGTGACTATGTGGACTATCTGCGTGCGGAAGGGATGTTGGCGCCGGTACTGCGCAGTACTGAGTACGTCATGTACATGCGCGGTTTGGAAATCGAAGCCATGGAGGACAGTGAGGTACTGGCGAGGACGGTGCCTTCCTACTTCGATCGGACCTGGCAGCATTTCTGCTCGCACAGGCAGACGCCCAGCAGCGGCGAGCCGGCCGGACCTGCCGCTACGCGGACGGGAGACGTCATCTACTTTGCCCATCCGATCTTTCGCCAGTATCACCGAAACGCGCCGCGCTGGTGCAAGCAGCTGCTATTGAACGCGCTCGACGTGCTCCTGCCCGATCCCTTGCTACGTCACAGCGGTCCGACGGGCGTTCTGAGCGCATTGAACGAACAGCCTGAACAGAGCCGTCTGGTCCTGCACCTGCTCCACTACGTACCGGAACGCCGGGGCCAGGAGTTCGATGTCATTGAGGATGTAGTACCCGTCTCTGATATCGCACTGAGTCTGAAGTTACCCGGAGAGGTGGCCAGCGTACGCTGCGTCCCGGACGGAGAGACTCTGGCGTTCGACGCAGAAATGGGACGGCTCAGCTTTACCGTGCCCAAGCTGAATGGTCACCAGATGGTGGAGATTGGATTGGGGTAGTGCTGTCGCGCGCAGTACGCTCGAAATGGTTCACGTCCTCTGCCAGTAGTCTACGACCAGGACCTTTTCCAAGTGGGGACGCAGCACGGCGCCAAATGCAGTGTGATCGGGGTGGGGGAGATAGGCGTCGCGGTCGGCTTCGGATGCGAAGGTGACGAAGAAGCAGTGTGTAAATCCTTCTGTCTTGCCCTCGACGCTGACGTCGGTACCCCATTCAAAATCCTGGATTACGTCGATTTTGCCAGGCAGGGCTCGGAAGGCGTTTTCGATTTCACGAACGTTTTCAGCTGGCGTTCCTTCTTTGAACTGAAACAGGACGACGTGGCGCAGTACTGACTGTTCAGACATGTAAGATCTCCGTCGGGTGATGGCCCGTTTCGTACATTTTGAAGTAGGTTCGGCTAGTGCAACCTAACCGAAGATCGACCTCTTGGCAAGAGCGCAGGACAGCTGGGCTGCGGCCCGCGTATCCTGATGCCGACGTTCCGCCCCTCTCGCTCGTCGCTGCATCTTCAACATATCACCAGAAGTCGTAGATATTAGCCTGAACAGGGATATGCGGGCCCAGAATGTTTTCTGTCCGCGAGGGACAAAGGTTTTCGTGACGCTCCCAAAAGGGTGGGCAACCAGGAGGGCACCCACAAGGGGTGCCCCTACGGGGGATTGCCAGGTGGAAGGAGATGTGAACAGGCGACAGTTTTCGCAGTGTGCATCCCAGAATTGGGGTGGACAGAGTCTGGCTGGAATCGTTTGCCAGCTCCTGGAGAGACGGAGGGCAGCCGCCAAGCTTGGACTAATCGTAGAGTCCGTAGATTGGATGGTGTGCGAGGGCAGGCACAGGGCCGGCACCTACGGGATTTTGATGGGACTGGGGGACCTGGTTTGAAGAAACTCGCTCGATTGGCCACCCGTCACGAATGTCGGCACACGGTCGACCAGGCATGTTGTTGGCCGGGGGCGTTGCGGGGGCGGAGCCCCCGCACAAGGGAGGCCGCTTGCGGCCGACCGCCCAGAACTGCAATAGTTAGTTGCCAGTTGTCAGTGGACAGACGAGGCGCTTCCCTTCGAGTTGATTGATGACTGAAAACGGCTCGGTTGCTTCTTGAGGCATAAGAAGGTTCACGTCCATTTTGGGACGTACCCGCTTTCGCAGGGTGTATCCCAAATTATTGTCCGCCCAGTAGAGTTGATTCGTCGACCAGGCTGGATTCAACACTGGTAAGACGAGTCTCGCAAAAAATCTGGGATGCACCCCTTTCGCACTTCTTCTTGACCCCGCATTCGATGTCTGATAGCATGGCCAAATCTGTCCCCGCTGTGCTTAACGACGCCAATACATTGCGGCAACGCGACACCGCAGTCAACGCTATACAGTAGACTTTCAAAAGGATTTCCTATGCCCGACACACGCCCCAACATACTCTTCATTATGTCGGACGACCACGCCTCGCACGCTATGAGCTGCTACGGCAGCCGCATCAACCGTACGCCCCATTTGGACCGCATCGCTGAGGGCGGCATGCGCTTCAATAATTGCTTTTGTACCAACTCGATCTGCTCGCCAAGCCGCGCCGTGATACTGACCGGTACGTACAACCACGTTAACGGCGTGACAACGCTGGCTTCGACTCTCGATGGCAGGCAGGTGACGATGCCAAAACTGCTGCAGGCGGCAGGCTACCAGACGGCTATTATCGGCAAGTGGCACCTGGGACACGGAGGGAACAACGATCCGACCGGTTTCGACTATTGGAACGTGCTTCCCGGTCAAGGGCTCTACCACGACCCGGAGATGATCGAGATGGGTGAGCGCAAGGTCTTTCCAGGTTACGTCACCGACCTGATCACTGACTTCTCGCTAGACTGGCTGCGGGCGCGCGATCCGGAGCGGCCGTTCATGCTCATGTGCCATCACAAGGCGCCGCATCGGTCGTGGGAGCCGGACGAAAAGCACGCACTCATGTACGAAGATGAGGAGATTCCCTATCCGGAAACCTTCGACGACGACTACAACAACCGGGCGGCGGCGGCGGCCGCGGCTGAGATGCGGATCGATCGCGATATGACGCTTGAAGACCTGAAACAGCCGACGCCGGAGGGGCTGACACCGGAAGAGGAGAAGAAGTGGAAGTACCAGCGTTACATTAAGGACTACTTGCGCTGCGTCGCTTCGATCGACGACAACGTCGGCAGGCTGCTCGACTTCCTGGAAGAGGAAGGGCTGGCGGAGAATACCATTGTCGTCTACACGTCGGACCAGGGTTTCTTTCTTGGCGACCACGGCTGGTATGACAAGCGATTCATGTACGAGGAGTCGCTGCGCATGCCGCTACTGATTCGCTATCC
This sequence comes from Caldilineaceae bacterium, assembly GCA_022821585.1. Taxonomy (GTDB): domain Bacteria; phylum Chloroflexota; class Anaerolineae; order Caldilineales; family Caldilineaceae; genus Bin5. Next base: position 33,045 of record JAJEDI010000052.1, on the reverse strand, counting down.
GCAAGCGGTCGAGGCGGGGACGGTCAACGAACAGATGGTCCTTAATGTCGACTTCACGCCGACGCTGCTCGAGTACGCCGGCGTCGACGTCCCGGAGCATTTCCAGGGGACCAGTTTCTGCCCACTACTAGCGCGCCAAACGCCGGATGGCTGGCAGACATCGATGTACTACCGTTATTGGATGCATCTGGCACACCACCATGTTTACGCCCACTATGGTGTGCGGACGCTGCGCTACAAACTGATCTATTACTACGCCGACGGATTGGATCAGCCGGGTGTCATCGATGAGTCCAAGGAGCCTGAGTGGGAGCTCTTCGATCTCGACGCCGACCCGTATGAACTGAACAACGTATACCATGATCCGGACTACGCCGGCATTGTGGAGAAGTTAACCGAGGAGTTGCACCGCCTGCAGGCGCGCGTGGCCGACGAGCCGTACGACCATCCCACGGCAGCTGGGACATGGCGGCGATGAAGGTAGCGCCCCGGCAAAACGGAAGCGCCGATTTCACCGCGGAAGTGAGTTTGCGACTTTGGGGAATCCCGTCCGCTAGCCTCGCTCTGCGGCCAGGGCAAACAGATGCTGCCGCCCCAACCAGAGGGCGAGGGCACCCAGGGACGCCGAGAAGAAGACGCCGCTCACAGCCACTGCCACAACTCCGCTGACTGAATAGACGCTTCCTGTCCCCAGGCTACCGCAGGCGGAGGCGATGGCCACCATCGCTTCGTTGATGCCCTGTACACGGCCCCGCTGTTGCGAGCCTTCGAGCGCGGCCGACAGCAGCGAGGAGCCGGCGATATAGCTGAAATTCCATCCCAGGCCGAGCAGGAAGAGAGAGACGAACAGAACCGGTAGCTCCGTGGAAAGCGGCATCATGATCGCGGCCAGTACCTGCACAAGCGCTCCGGCGAAAATCATCGGCACCCGGCCAACCCGGCTTGCCAGCCAGCCGCTGAGTCCAGACAAACCGAACATCCCCAGCGTATGCGCCATCAAGACGTAGGATATGGCGTCTGCCTTGTAGTCGGCGCGGTTCATGTGGAGCGGCGTAACCACCATCAATAGTGTCATGACCATCTGGCCGATTGCCATTGCCGCGATTGCCAGTTGTACGTCCGGCAATTTGAGCAGGTGCATTACGCCCCTCAGCCCTCTGGGAGCCTCCTCGCTTCCAGCCTGGGCACCAGCTGAGCCGTCTTCCGAGCTATCTGAATCCCTAGCGGCTTTCTCGTTGCGGGCAAGCAGGGCGGCCAGTTCTTTGGGGTCGGGCCGCAGCGCCACCAAGAGCAGGATCAGAGCCAGCCCCATCAAAGCCGCGCCGATCCAGAACGGGCCCACATGCTCATGAAATCCCTGTTGTCTGGCCAACCCAACGGCCGGTTCCACCAGGAGTGGGCCGCCCACAGCCCCGACCGTGCCTGCGAAAACTATCAGCCCAATTACCTTGGCCTGCTGCGCCAGAGGGAAGATTTCGGCGGCGGCATAACGAGTCTGTTCCAAGGCGGCACGGCCAACGCCCAGCAAGACGGCCCCGCCGAGAAAGAAGACCAGTGAACCGGAGCTGATAGCCGAGGCCGAGACGAGCATTCCGAAAATCACGAAGGAGAGGCCCACGGCAAGGCCGATACGGCGCCCTGCCTTGTCCAACAGCCAGCCGAGAGGATAGCCCGCGCCGGCGCGTCCAACCATCGAAAGGGCGTTGGGAAGACCGATCAGTTGTACGCGGCCGCTGAGGGAGTAGGAGATGATGGGGGTCAGAACGAAACTTGCGATCATCGCAGCACTGTTCAGGCTGCTGACGACGAACAGCGTGATAATGAGCCGCCGCTGAACGCGGGACATCGGTATCATAGAGAAAGAGTCCTCAACTGGCCTGATCTGCCCGGCACTTCGAAGACCGGGAGCGAAGGGGGGTGTGTCTGGGGAGGCACGAGTTACATTGTAAACAGTCATCAAGCAAAGAGCAATTGCCCACACTACTGGCACTTCGGGAACGCGTTCCTCCTCTGCTCAGCATCCCGGATCTGACAGGAAGATGGAGGCAGATTCTTGCGGCGAACAGTCGGTTGTGGTACGGTTCAACCGGTCTGAACTGTGAACGATCGGTTTGGACAGTCTGAGTTGATTCCCCCACCTCTAAACAGAGGATTTCTTGAGCAGATCACCTTCCCGCTTTGGCTACAACTCTCCACTCTTGTGACCTGTCAGTTCACCAACTGTGAAGGAAAACACGATGGCATCGAACGCAAAACCGAATATCGTCCTGTTCGGCATCGACTCGTTACATGCCGATCACATGAGTTGCTACGGTTATGAAAGGCTGACCAGTCCCTATCTGGACCGCTTCGCCTCCCAAGGCGTCCTATTCGAGAATACTTTCAGCGCTCACATTCCTACGACGAGCGCTTATGCCTCGATGCTGACCGGCATGGACGTTTTCTCGACACAGGTCGTGGCGCTGCGGCACCAGGGCCCGTTGCGACCTGAGGTTAAGACACTGGCGGAAATCCTGCGCGAAGAGGGTTATCACACCATTTGCGTCGGGTTCGACGGGAATCCCAGCAGTCGCGGTTTTGACGAATATCTCAGCTATACGGCCTGGGGTTCGTGGGAAGAGGGGCGACTTCCCAAGGCCCAGCTTCTCAATGAACAGGCGATACCGGCCATCGACCGCATGATCGCGGAAGACAGACCGTTCTTCCTGTTCCTGCGCCACATGGACCCACACGCGCCCTACTTACCGCCGGAGCCCTATGAGCGCATGTTCTTCCACGGCGACGAGTGCGACCCCAGTAACAAATCAATGGAGCCGGTGCTGGCCTTCAAGCCGTTCCGTGACTTTCTCGCATCGTGGCTGCCGCCTGGGATCACTGACAAGGACTATGTCATCGCCCAGTACGACGGTTCCATCGCCTACATGGACGCGGCTATCCAGTCGATCTTCACGGCGTTGGAGGAGCATGGGATTTTCGACGAGACGATAGTGGCGATCAACGGGGACCACGGGGAGACGCTCTACGATCATGAGTGCTGGTTCGATCACCATGGCATCTATGACAATGTCCTCCACGTGCCGCTGATGCTGCGCTACCCTCCTAAGTTGCCGGCCCAACGCCGCGTTTCGGGCTACAATCAGCACAAGGACCTCGTGCCCACCCTGCTTGAACTGGCCGGCATCGACGCCGGAATCGACTTCGACGGGAGATCGCTCCTGCCGATGGTCGAGAGCCGTGTGGCGTCGCACGAGAGCGAATTCTACATCACCGAGTGCACGTGGATGCGCAAGCACGGCTGGCGCACGCCGCAGTGGAAACTGATGCTAGCATTGGAGCCGGACTTTCATTTCAAACCGCCGGTGGAGCTCTACAATCTAGTCGAAGATCCGTTGGAGAACTGCAATCTCGCCGATGAATTGCCCGGCGTCGTGGCGGCCCTGACGGCCCGACTGGAGGCCTGGGAGAGCAGGCGGGAAGCGGAAACCGGGCTGCCGAATCCGATCCACCATCAGGGTGACTGGCATGGTCTCAAAGGGGTCGGCCCCTTTACCAGCTCGCAGCAGGCTTATGAATCACTCTACATCGGCGACGCCAGCGCCGCCCGGCGTCTGCAGGCGAAGTCGCGTGAGGTCGAAGAGAACGAATCGGGGTAGGGAAGGCGTGATGGCTGCGACTACGAAGCCGAACATTGTAATCCTGGGCATCGACTCTTTGCGTGCCGATCACCTGAGCTGCTACGGCTATGATCGGCTGACCTCGCCCCACCTGGACCGCTTTGCCTCCCAGGGCGTGCTCTTCGAGAACACATTCAGTCCTCATATCCCGACGACCAGCGCCTATTGCATGATGCTGACCGGGATGGACATTTTCAGTTCACAGCTGGTGGCCCATCGCCCAAAGGGCCCGCTACGGCCTGAGGTGAAGACTCTGCCGGAGATTCTACGCGAGCACGGCTACAGCACGGTCTCGGTCGGGTTCTCAGGCAGAGCAAGCGCGCGCGGCTTCGACGAGTACCTGAGCTTCACGCAGATGGGCAGCTGGTCGGATGGCCGGGTGCCCAAGGCGCAGCGGCTGAACGAGTTGGCGCTGCCGGCGCTGGACCGTCTGGTGGCTGCCGACAGACCTTTTTTTCTGTTCTTGCGCCATATGGACCCTCACTCGCCCTACCTACCGCCACAGCCTTTCGAGCGCATTTTCTATCATGGCGACGAGTGCGACGCTGAAAATCGATCAATGGATCCGGTCTTTGCGTTCGAGCCGTTCAAGCATACGCTCATGGACATGTTGCCGCCGGGAATCAGCGACCGGAAGTACGTGAACGCGCAGTATGACGGGGCCATCGCCTACATGGACGCGTGTATTCAGGCGATCTTCACCGCGCTCGAAGCACATGGCATCATCGAAGAGACCATCGTGGCGGTCAACGGCGACCATGGCGAGGAGCTTGACGAACACGGATTCTGGTACGATCACCACGGCCTTTACGACACCGTGCTGCACGTGCCTTTGATGCTGCGCTACCCGTCCAAGCTGCCGGGCGGCAGGCGCATTGCCGGCTACAACCAGCACAAGGACGTGGTCCCGACAGTGCTTGAGCTTGCGGAGATCGACTCCGGTATCGAGTTCGACGGGCGTTCTTTGCTGCCAATGATCGAGGGGGAGGTGGCGTCACACGAGAGCGAATTCTATGTTACTGAGTGTGCCTGGATGCGTAAACATGGCTGGCGTACTCCTCAGTGGAAGCTGATTCGCGCGCTTGAGCCGGACTTTCATTTCATGCCGCCGGTCGAGCTATACAATTTGGTGGAAGATCCTGCGGAACGCTGCAACCTGGCTGAAAAGCAACCGGAAGTCGTGTCGGCACTCACGGCGCGGATGGAGGCCTGGGTGGACATGCGGGAGGCGGCGACAGGGCTGCCCAACCCGATTCATCATCAACCCGGCTGGCACGATGTCGAGGGCATCGACTATTTTGCGAGTTCGCAGCAGGCCTACGACAATTTGCGGATTGGGCGCCCCAGTCAGGAGGCGTTGGAGCGGGAGCGGAAGCAGGCCAGTTAAGCAGGAAAAGAGGCTTAGACACAGACGATTCAGGACGGGTGACTGAAGACAGAACAGCGGCCCGACCAGTCGGCTCACAATGGAGCTACATTCATGAAACTTGGTGCAAATTCAGTCCTGTTCGGCGGTTACGACATGGAGACCGCCTTCCGCTGCATCGCGATGGCCGGGTACGAGGGTATTGAGATGGCCGCCATCGACGCAATGGCCCAGCACCTGGTCCTGGACCGCTGGCAAGAGCTGGCGCCTGAGATCAGACAGCTGGCCCAGACCTATGAACTAGAGCTGCTGGCGATGGAGCAGCCCAGCCGCGACCGGGAGCTGATGGAGAAAGCGATGCGGGCGGCGGTGGAGTGCGGAATCCCGATTGTCAACTGCGGGCCGGGAGGAGAGAGCGGAAACGAAGAGAGCCTGACGCAGACGATTGACGAGCTGGGCGAGCTAACGCTAATGGCCGAGAAATACGGAATTACCCTCTGCGTGAAGGCTCACGTCGGGGCCAGTATCTTCGACACGCCGACGACGCTGCGGGCAATGGAGGCGATTAGCTCACCCAACTTCGGGATCGACATGGACCCATCCCACATTCACCGGGCCGATGAGAACCCCGTAGAAGCGATTGCCGCAGTGATCAGCCGGGTCAAGCACGTACACATTCGGGATTGCAAAGGGAGGCAGCAAGGCCCGGGGAAGCCGGAGCTGCAGGCGAACGGGCGCGGGGACATCGACCTGGTGGGGTATGTGCGTGTGCTGCACGAGAACGGCTATGCCGGCCCACTGAATCTGGAGGTAATCGGTGCAAAGGAATATAGTTTGGAGCAGTGCTGCGTGATCGCCGCGGAGAGCCGCGGTCATATGCAGGCCTGCCTGCAAGCGTGCGGGGCGCGCTGAGCCGACGCAGCACTCATCCATTCGGCGCTAAAGAAGGTCGGCTGTCCCGCTCATGAGTCACACTATTTCAGAGGAGAGGCAGATGCTCACTTCAGAACAGATTGCCCAGTTCCAGGCTGACGGGTTTTTGAACGGCGGGCAGGTGTTGAGCAATGAGGAAGTCGAGACGCTGCGCGCAGAGGTCATGCGCGTCATTGATGAGCGGGAGCGCGACGACATCCCTCAGCCCGTTCATGTTCGCAATATGAGTCGTGATGAGAGCAAAGCGGTGTGGCAGATCGTGAACATTTGGGAAGCGAGCGGCCCATTCCGTGACCTGATCAGCCGGAAAGACATCACAAGCGGCATCGCCCAATTGACAGGCGCCACGGAGCTGCGTATCTGGCACGACCAGATTCAGTACAAGCCGCCCCAAACCGGCGGGACGACTCACTGGCACCAGGACGCCCCACTATGGCCGATCATCCGTCCCATGACTGAGGTAACTGCATGGGTGGCACTGGACGACGCCGATGAAACGAATGGCTGCATGTCGATGGTACGGGGTTCCCACCAATGGGGCAACAACATTGCGTATCTGCAGAAGTTGGAAGAAATCAACAAGATGCCGACCGAGTTTGAGGGGAAGGAACTTCAGGTGGCGAGCTGCACCGTGAAGAAGGGCGAGGTTCACTTCCACCATGCGCTCACGTGGCACGGTTCCCATGACAATGACAGTGACCGTCCGCGGCGGGCCATAGCGCTGCACTACATGACGAACGAGACCTATTATGTCGCCAGCGGCGAGCATGTGATGAAAGCGTTTGTCGAAGTGGAAGATGGTGAGCAACTGCGCGGCAAACACTTTCCACAGGTCTTTCCGGAAAGTCAGGTCGCCTGAGCGGAGGATACCGCGCGTTACGGTTTCGCCGTGGAATAATTGGCAAGCCCCCCGTCACATTCATTTGCCAGAGACGGCCACAGTTGAGCGGAGTTTCATCACATGATCCGAATCGGCATTGTCGGCTGCGGCCGCATCCTCAACGCACATCTGCAAGGTTACCGGCTCCTGCGAGAGGCCGGGTATGACGGTTTTCGCATCACGGCTTTGTGTGCCCGAAACGAGGACGACGCGCTCATGTTCCGCAAGCGCGGTGAAGGGCCGACACCGCGGGCGGCGGTGCTGGCGCCAGAGACGGGGGACCCGCTGGCGGCGCCCCACATCTATCTGGATGAGTTCCAGCCGGATACCGACGTTGGGGTCTATACCGACTACAGGGAAATGATAGCGGCGGGCGTGGTGGATGCGGTCAACGACTTCACGACGCTGTCGATGCATCACCAGATTGGCGCGGCGGCATTTGACGCTGGCCTGCATCTGCTCGTGCAGAAGCCGCTGGCGATATCGGTCGCGGCAGGGCGCCTAATGGTAGAAAGTGCCAGGGCAAAGGGCTTGACACTGGGGCTGTTCGAAAACGTACGCCAGTCGGCCGGCACACGCGCCGCGGCTTGGGCCATTGGCAATGGGATGATCGGCGACCTCCAGCTTGCACTGTTTGGCGGGATAGGCGGGCTGTGGTCTCCGGACAAGATCGTGGCGGAAACGCCCTGGCGGCACCGGAAGCTCGAGGGAGCGGGCGGCGGCGCGATAGACATTGGTGTGCACGTAATGCACATGATCCGCTACGTTTGTGGGGAGGTGGCTGCCGTCAGCGGTACTGTCCGGACGTTTGAACCCATGCGCTACTTGCACGGTGACCAGGCGGCGGGCCCAAGCGTCGAGGCCAACGTGGACGACACCTACCTTGCGACGGTTACTTGCGAAGGCGGCTCACTGGCGCAGCTGATGTGGTCGTGGGGCGGCCATGGCGAGGAGACTTCGATTCCCGGTGCACCTGTTTTCTACGGGAGCGAAGGTTGCATCAAGGGCGGTGAAATTATTCTTGACGATGGCAGCCGCCGCAATCTCCAAGAGGCGTTCTGGGCCGAAGCGGACCCGGCACTGCTAGACGGCCAGTTTCCGCTGGTGGGGTCGAACGAAACGCGCCTTGCGGATCCTTTCGCCATTCAGCAGTACGACTGGCTGGAGGCCATCGGCCGGGGGGGCCAGCCTGAGACCGACGGTGAGGAGGGCCTGCGGGACCTGGCGGCCGCGTTCGGGATGATCGAGTCTTCCCAACTGGGGCGGACCGTGTCAATGGAGGAGTTGCTTTCGGGTGAGGTGTCTGGTTACCAGCAGGAGATAGACGACCACTTCGGTCTTGGCTAGAGTGCAAAGCCTTGATATGAAGGTGAGGGGAAAGTGAAGACCAGCGCCCTCTACGCTAGAATCGTGGCATGGTCGGAAGAAGACAACTGTTACGTCGGCAGTTGTCCCGGACTATTCTATTGGGGATGCCATGGAGAAGACGAAGAGGCGGTTTTCGCTGAAATTTGCCGCATTGTAGCGGAGACAATTGAACTCTGTACTGAGGACTGCAAGCCACTGCCGTCTCCAACTGCGGGTAAGGACTATGCAAACAGAATGCTGGAAACTGCCTGAAGGAGTGGAGCAGCGCTGATCGTGTTTTCCGATCTGATAGAATGAGTATCCGGTACCAATTGCAGGAAACCCAAGAAGTGAGAAATCTATGAAACGTGTCGGGATCGTCGGAGCGGGTGGGATATCCAGAACGCACGCTGACCGCTGGAATCGGATGCCGGGGATTGAACTGGTTGGTTTCTATGACATTGTAAAGGACGCTGCCCGGGCAGCTGTACAGAGATCCGGAGGCAGGGTATTCCGCAGTATGCATGAACTGCTCGATAACGTTGACTACGTTGACGTGTGTACACCGGGAACGGCCCACGTTGAGCCAGTGGTGAAGGCGTTGGAGGCAGGGCACCCGACGGTATGCGAAAAACCCTTGGCAAACAGCTTAATGGACTGCGCTCGGATACTGGACGTCGCGGAACGTACGGGAACGCAGCTCTTTGTTGCGATGGTCGTCCGATTCTTCCCACAGTTTGCCAAAGCCAAGCAGGTGCTGGACAGCGGCGCAATCGGCGCGCCCGGAGTAATCCGCACTGTACGCAGCGGGAGTTACCCGGATGCGGTGTCGACTTGGCGCAAGGGTCTGGCCATAACCAGCTACTACGCCGACTTTGCGCAGAGCGGTGGTGTTCTACTGGACCTCTGTATTCACGACATCGACTACCAGCGCTGGTGTTTCGGAGAGATCGAGCGTGTCTTCGCGCGGGGAATGATGTACGCGGGTAAGGAGCCTAAGGACCACGCGCTGATAACGTTGCGCTTTGCAAACGGGGCAGTCGGCCACATTGAGGGAAGTTGGTCTTACCCCCGTGGGCGCTCTTCGACCCGCATCGAAATCGCTGGCACAGGCGGGGTCATTGAGTGGGATTCGCGGACGCAGCCGCCGGTGGAAGTGGCCCTGGCGCAGGAGGACGGAAGTCTGGCGTCGTCAGGAAGCTCACCGACGGCGCCGCATCATGACCCATATTATGCTGAACTGGCACACTTTGTGCAATGCGTCGAGGCGAAGGAACCGTTCCTTGTTTCACCCCATGACGGGATGATGGCGGTGAAAGTCGCACGGGCCGCGATCGACAGCCTGCAGTCAGAAAAACCAGAGATTATCAGGTAGGACTGCTCAATGAAGGATCCTAGCAGTGGGTCCCATTCCGTTTGCGTGATGCATCAGGATGCAGGCCGATATGGTCTCTTTTCTACTGACCCAGAAAATGAGTCCCAGCCAGAGTAAGAGGAAAACCATTTAGATGTCAGACATTCGAATCGGCATGCTTAGCTTTGCCCACATGCATGCGGTCAGCTACATTCACTTCCTTGCCCAGATGCAAGAGGTAGCGATCGCAGGCATTTACGACGATGACTATGATCGGGGGGGCCGTTTTGCCGCCCAATACAACGTGCCCTATTTCAGGCGGGTAGAGGGCCTGTTGGAGCAAGAGCTTGACGGTGTGATCATCTGTTCAGAAAATGCGCTGCATGCGCCGCTGGTTCTGCAATCTGCCGGTCGTGTTCACGGAATTCTTTGTGAGAAGCCCATAGCCACGACGATCGAAGATGGACTGGAGATGATTCACCGCTGCCGGGAGACGGGAACGAAGCTGCAGATCGCCTTCCCAATGCGCTTTTCCCCGCCGGTGATAGAGTTGAAGCAGCATCTCGATGCCGGCGTGCTGGGTGAGGTCTACAGCGTCAAGAGCACCAATCATGGCTCGATGCCGGGCCGATGGTTTGTCGATCACAAGCTTGCTGGCGGCGGCGCGGTGATTGATCACACAGTGCATGTTATCGACCTGCTTCGCTGGTTCTGGGACACGGAGGTTGAGGAGGTCTACGCCGAGGTCGGCCATGAACTGTTGCATCCTGGTCTGGGCATCGACGACGTAGGTCTGCTGAGTTTCCGGCTCAACAACGGTGTATTTGGCACTCTGGACACGAGCTGGTCGCGGCCGCCGAGTTACCCAACCTGGGGAGACGTGAAGCTGGATGTCCTTGGTGAGAATGGTCTGATAAGTGTTGACGCCTTTGAGCAGAACCTGCAGGTTAGTTCAGAGGGAGAGGGCAAGACATCCTCGGTCAATTGGGGCAGCAGCGGCGACGAGGGTTTGGTGGCGGATTTCGTCGATATGATTAGGGAGGACCGGGAGCCGTCGGTCAGCGGTGAAGACGGTCAGAGAGCGCTGGAGGTAGCGCTGGCAGCCTACGAGTCGTCTCGGCGTGCTGAGCCGGTGGTGTTGCAATAGAAGGGAAGTGTGACCCGGAGCGATTCTCCAAAGTTGAAGCAGGGGCAACTGACGGCTTGAGCAGTTTTCCGGTGGAAATGGCCCAACGTCAAGGTTGGGTATGGCTTGGCAGGCCTTGCCAAGCGCCAAATCGCCTCCGCCCTTGTCCTTCTCCCTCTCACAGTTTTAGCAGGACATTCAATGCGGAATACAGCTGCAGAACGGGCACTTGCCATTCTTGAGGACGGACCCTTGTTTTTCGACACCGAGACTACCGGTCTCAGCAAGACCGCCGAGATCGTTGAAGTCGGTGTCGTTGACGTGGAAGGCAAGACGGTCTTGGAGAGTCTTGTGCGGCCCAGACGGCGTATACCGGCAGACGTCATCGCTTTACATGGTATTTCCAACGAGATGGTCAGGGACGCACCTTCCTGGGCAGAAGTCTGGCCCGAAGTCCAGCTACTGTTTCAAGGACGGCGGGTTGGCATCTTCAACGCAGATTTTGACTTGCGAATGATGCGGCAGTCGCACAGGCAGCGCGGCTTGGCCTGGGAGGAGTTTGGGGGGAGCGCCTTTTGCGTGATGAAGATGTACGCCAGGTTCTACGGTGAGCGCCTGGGCGTAAGAGACTCAAAGTGGCAGAGTCTTCAAAATGCGGGCCGACAGTGCGGCATCGCCTTGCCGAACAGCCATAGGGCCGTAGGCGATGCCCGGCTGACGTGTGCAGTTTTCCGGCACATGGCGGGCCTTCCTGTTGCCGCTTGAGGGCCCCATGAGTGCCCGCCCACAGACCGAGTGTGGATAGAAGCCTGAAGACCTTCCTGCGTGGAAGGTCGCCTCTTGCTGAGGAACGGCAGGACTGGCGGGGAGGTGGCATAGAACTTCTGCAGACGAGAGCTACTTACTCTCTGACGCCATCAGACTCACCCCCGTTGGGCTTAGTGACTTCGGTCAGGGCTCTGCTGACGCGCGGGGGTCGAATCATGGTAGTTCGGGATCCAGAGGGCGAGCATATCATTCCCGGTGGGCGTGTGGATGCAGGAGAAGGGTTACTGGAGGCGTTGGAGAGGGAGTTGTTGGAGGAGACAGGGTGGAGCGTCCACGGTGAGCCGGTTCTCATCGGCCTTTTCCACTATCATATCCACTCCATTAAGCCATCTGGTTACAGATACCCCTACCCAGATTTTCTTCAGCTTGTTTACAGGGCGGAGGCAGGCAGACATAGTCCGGAGGCAATGGAGGCCGACGGCTACGAGTTGGGCGCCGGATTTCGATCGCTGAATGACGTTCACAGGCTGACGCTTTCGCAGGGCGAAATCGCGCTTCTGCAATTGATGCAGGAACTGTAGGTGACCCGTTGGCAGACAGTGGAAGGGACGCCAGCATCGTAACTGCTGACGCCTTTCCAGCTCCATTCAGTCTAAGAATTGCCTGCCCAGACTGCGACTAAGCTGCGAGAGTGAACCGGATGCTGCTGGGCAGTCGTCCTTCACTGCTTGCTCCGCTCCTCCCTAACCTCAATCTCGACCGATAATTTGTGCAGCGCGCCGCCACGAATTATCTGTAGAGTTGCCTCCTTGCCCGTCAGGTCACTGCGCAGAGTTGCTGCCAGGTCCTCAGGCGTGAAGATCGATTCACCGTCAATGTTGGCGAGAATGTCACCCACGACCAGGCCTCCCCGTTCGGCAGGGCTGTCGGGGGTAACGGAGTTGAAAAGTACTCCCGTCTCCTGACCCAGTTCACTTCTCTGAGCAGGGGGTAATTGAACGGTCTGCACGCCCACGCCCAGATAGCCTCTACGTACCGAGCCATGTTTCAGTATGGCTTCCACCGTTGGCTCGATGGTGGTGTGGGTCAGAGCAATGCCGCCATCGCGACTCAGCGCAGATGTCGCCAGGCCGACGACGCGCCCATCTGCGTCGACAATGGGGCCGCCGGAAAAGCCAGGGAACATGACAAGGTCGGCGCGCACGTAATGGCTGATCCGAGCTCCGCCGTGTAGGCGCCAGTCCTTACCCAGGGCGCTGAGAATGCCCATGGAAGCCTGGATGGTTGAGCCCGGCCGGCCGAGGGCGAACACCATGGCACCTACTCGCAACTCTTCTTCGGGAGACCATGGGGAGTCTGCATGATCGTCGCGGTCGATGCGTAACACCGCTAGGTCAATGGCAGGATCCCGTCCAATCAGGGTCGCATTCAGTCGGTCGCCGTCGGGCAAGGTGACTTTCACATCTTCGGTCCTGACCACATGGTTTGCGGTAACGATAACACCCTCAGCTGACCAGACGAGTCCACTTGCGGGAAGCCGGCGCCGGCCGTTTACCTGCACCACACTTTGCCCAGCCGATTCGACTACGGCCGCCATTGCATCAGCCACTGCCCTAAACTCTGTTGTCATATTTCTTCTCCAATAGAAGCCTTCTTCTGAGAGGCGAAGCGCCGTGAACAGTTTTTAAGTCGTACATTCTCAATGATAGCGCGGAGCCACCTCCACTTCATCCGCAGAACTGACTGGATTATCCCGTCAATTCTGGTGGGAAGGAGGCACCAGACGCTGCTTGCCTGTTTCAGCCAGTGTGCCTGCGTCGTTCAGAGCAGTTGCGGCGGTTAGAGGGTGAGAAGCCCCAGCCTGGTGGCGAGGACGACAGCTTCGGTGCGGCTGCTGACGCCTAACTTAGAGAGGACGGCTTGAACGTGGAATTTGGCCGTGTTCTCGCTGATGCCCAGTTGCAAACCGATGGCCCGGTTTGTCAGACCTTCAGCCAGCAGGGACAGCACATCCAGTTCTCTGGGTGTGAGTGGCTCGGGGATGGACTGTTGGGAAGGTGCCGACGACACCCACTGAGGGGTCGTGAGGGAGGGGTCTATAACTGAAAGCCCTTCGGAGACCGCGTAAAGGGCGGCGCGCAGCTGACGCGGCTTGGCACCACGAGGGAGAATCCCTGCAACGCCCATCTGACGAGCGGTCCCAGGCGACTCGTCGTCGGGTAACATGGCGATGACAGGCAGTCCGTACTCGACCAGATCGGTTACTGTCTCCCAAACCTCAGTTGACTCATGAGCTGAGAAGTCCCAGCCCATATCCCAGACCAGGACGTCCGCGTTCCCTGTTTTGTCCTTGGTCAGTTGGGACGGGGTCTCAATCAGGACCGCGACGATGGCCGGTTCCAGTTCCAGAATGGCTGCCAGGCCGTGCCTGCTGAGAGAGTCTTCGGCGAAGACTATTGCAGTAAGCGAGTCCTCCTCGTGTTGTCGCATGGCGTGCATTTAAGCACGAGACGGCACCCTTTTCTGTGGGAACGATATCAAAGTCTGCCAGATTCCTTTACGGGTTATTCAGTTTGACGTCTTTGGAATCGGTTGGCAGGGTTCGAGCACTGTCAAGCGAGATAAGAAAGTTCGGCCAGCAGACGGTCGGTCTGTTCCGGGCGGCCGACGGAAATGCGGATGCAGTTGTCGAGACCGGGTTTCTGGTAGTAGCGTACGAGGATGCCCCGCTGTTCGAGGGCATGCTTCAAGGCGGCGGCGTCTCCGCTGCCGGAAGACCTGAAGCCCTCGACACCGCAGAGAATGAAATTGGCGCTGGAAGGATAGGGGGAGAGGTATGGGATCTCCTGTAATGCCAGGAAGAGGCGGTCTCGTTCGGCACGAATTTTCTCGACAGTCGAATGCATTTCGCCGACATGGCGGAGGCTGGCAAGGCCGGCCACTGTCGCGGCCACGTTTACGTTATAAGGCTGCTTGAACTTCCAGAGTACAGGCATCATCCATGCCGGAAAGACACCGTAGCCGAGTCGCAGTCCGGCGATACCTGCGGACTTTGAGAATGTACGGATGATGACAAGGTTTTCGTGGTCAAGGACCCAGGGAGAGCGGCTGGTCTCGACTGCAAACTCGACATAGGCCTCATCCAGCACGACAATCATGGGGAGTTCCAACAGTCGCAGCAGGTCACTGTCGGACAGCCAGTTTCCCGTTGGGTTGTTGGGCGAAGTGAGAAAGAGTAGCTTGGGGCGGGCCGATGCACCGTCCTGGGCTGCCGAGTTGACCAGATCACGGGTTGCCTGGACGTCAATGTGGTAGTCGTCTTTCCGCCATACCTCCAGGACCTCTGCGCCGACCAACTTGGCGTCGAAGCTGTACATGCCGAAAGTTGGGGGCGTGTTGATGATGGCGTCGCCAGGGCCGAGAAACATGCGGCAGAGATAGTCGAGGACTTCGTCGGTGCCATGGCCGGGCAAGATCTGGTCAGAGGGCACCGAGGGCGCGGCCAGATCGCGGTCTCCGCCGGTTGTCGGTATGTCACCCGACTGGCTTTGCTCGTCCTGCAGATGATCTGCCAGGGCATGACGCAGCTCAGTCTGTTGCGGGTCCGGATAGATATGGTAATAGGCGTATTCGGCCAGCGCTTCAGCAACGGCGGGATGCGGTCCGTAGGGATTCTCATTTGCGTCCAACTTGACAATTTCGGCGGCAGGAATCCCGAGCCGCTGGCTGAGGACTTCAAACGGTTGAATCGGTGTGTACTCTTCGAGGCCGGCAAGATGCGGTTTGAGCAGAGACTGAAGTGTTGTGGCTTGCATTACAGGGATTCGTCCTATCTGCTGGAAGTCGGATTCAAGCGGCGACTCACGGCGGCGGCGTGGCCACCAAGACCTTCCGTGCGCGCCAAGGTCTCGGCGGCAGGGCCAATAGCGGACAGCGTCTGCTCGTTGAGGCCTATGAGGCTGATCAGTTTGACGAAGTCGGTCACGTTTATTGGGCTGGCGAAGCGGGCCGTACCACCTGTAGGCATGACGTGGCTGGGCCCGGCGGTGTAGTCGCCCAGTACTTCGAAGCTGCGTTCGCCGAGAAAGATCCCGCCGGCGTTTTGTACGTGTTCTACCCAGCGCCAGGGGTCTTCGACGAGGAGACAGAGGTGTTCAGGCGCGTACTCGTTGGCGAGCGAAAAGGCTTCGTCCATGGAGCCGGTGACGACGATGCCTGCGCCGCGTCCGAAGGTTGCGGCGGCGATCTGGTCTCGTTCCAACTCCTCTAGCTGGGCGTGGACCGCTGCCTGAACCTGGATCGCCAGTTGCCGACTGGGTGTCAGGAGTAAGGCGCTGGCCAGAACATCGTGCTCGGCCTGGGCCAAGAGGTCGG
The DNA here is from genome assembly GCA_022821585.1 of Caldilineaceae bacterium. Lineage (GTDB taxonomy): Bacteria > Chloroflexota > Anaerolineae > Caldilineales > Caldilineaceae > Bin5. The sequence goes on along the minus strand of JAJEDI010000052.1, from coordinate 17,223 downwards.
CGGCGGCCAAATGCGGGTCGGCCGACACATCGGCAACGATTACGGTTTCGGTGGGACCGGGCAGGCCATCGATTCCGACCAAGCCGAAGAGCTGCCGTTTGGCCAAGGTAGTGAACAGGCTGCCGGGCCCGCATATCTTGTCGACGGCGGGGATGGTCTCGGTGCCGTAGGCCATTGCGCCAATTGCCTGCGCGCCTCCGGCGATGTAGACTGCATCGACACGGGCAATCATGGCCGCGGCCAGCGTTACCTTATCCGGCAAGCCGGTGTCCTTTTGTGGAGGTGTGACTACGATCAGCTCGGGAACGTTGGCGACCTTGGCCGGGATCGCGGTCATCAGCAGTGTGCTGGGAAGGGGGGCGGTGCCGCCGGGAACGTAGATACCAACTCGCTGGATGGGACGCACGAGCTGACCTACGGTGCCTTCGTGATCGTTCTGGATCCAGCTTTGATTTGGCTGGCGGCGATGGAAGTTTTCGATGCGCGCGGCTGCGAGAGCAAGGGCGTCATAGACATCCTCATCGAGGTCAGCGGTCTCATGCTGGATGGTCCGGGGGTCAACCTGCAGTTGGTTCAGATCGACCCCGTCCAGTCTTTTGGTCCATTGGCGTACCGCGGAGTCACCATCTTTACGGACATCGGCAAGGATCCGGCGGACGGCCTCATCGGGCCCTATACGGGAACCGAAGATGCGCTCGTTGGCGTCGAGCATTTCTTCGGGCAGATCGAAGGCGTCCCAAGGCTGGCGTTTCAGTATCGAGTTGCGTGCTGTACTGGAATCGAGGATGGGAAAGGTGTTGGTCATAGCTGTGAAAGTTTACAGTAAGGGAAATGGGGGTTGAAGTTGCATTGGGCCGACAGATTCCGAGTCACCGTCGCATGCGTTCTGCATCTTCCATTCTGCCCAGAACAACGACGATGTCTTCTTCTTTGATTTGAAAGCTGGCGCTTGGACTGACAATCAGGTCGTCTCCTCTGCGGACGGCGATCACTGACAGTCCATACCTCTGCCGCAAGCTCAACTCGGACAGGGAATGGTCCCACGTGCTGGGCGGGGCCAGAAGCTCGACGACACCAACTTCGTTGCTCATCTCAAGGTAGTCGACGAGGTGACCGACCGCCATTTTCCTCCCCAGGCGGCGACCGGCCTCATGTTCCGGCAAGATCACGTCGTCTGCGCCTACCTTTAACAGAATCTCCCTTTGCGTTATGGTCAGGGCCTTGGCAATGACGCGCTGAACGCCCAGTTGCCTGAGGAGAACGGTGGCCAGCAAATTGTTTTCAAAGTCGGTACCAATGCAGACGAGACCGGTGTCAAAGGTTTCGACACCCGCCTGGCGCAAGGCGTCGATGTTGGTCGCGTCCAACTGCACAACGTGGGGAAGTTCGCCGCAGAGCGCCTGCACGCGGTCGTGGTCCGAGTCGATGGCCAGGACGGTGCGGCCGTTTTCGACGAGGGTTGTTGCGACTGCGGTGCCGAAGCGGCCCAAACCGATGACGACAAACTCAGATTCCCGGCCCCCTCTCTTGAAGGGCGAGTATTGGGCAGGCCCGGCGGCGGTCTGGTCTTCTTCCACATTGCGCGCCGGGGCGGTTGATCGGGCGGCGAATGGGGAAAGAGAGCGAATGAGGCGGCCTAGGATTCGACGAATCTGCATTGAGCGGTCTCAGATAGTGGCGGCAAACGTTTCGGGAGCGGAAAACTGGCCTGATGACCGGTCAAGAGTCTGCAGCCGTGTGCGCGTTTTCGTTTCCATAGTATGTCCGGCGCCAGTTCAAGCAGGCTTTCTGCCAGTCCAGCCGGCATGAGGCGGCGAGCGCATTATAGCATAGTAGTGGGGTCTAAACCTTTTCAAACAGGGCATCTCGTGATACGATTCGCCAGACTTGCAGCCGGTAGTTTGGGGATGGGCTCATCGACTGATGCAAGAGGGGCGCAGGTATGTCTGACAGCACCGTTCAGCCAGTGAAGGTCTCACTTCATCCGCGGTTTTTCTCGGAGAAGAAGCGGCTGTTTCTTGAGAGTGGTTCTCTCAGGGCATCGCTCTTGGAGTTTGAGAGCGGGGTCGCGGCCGTCGAACTCAAGAACGGTGAAAGCGAGATCGTCATGTTGCCCTTTCAGGGCCAGCAGATCTGGTCGGCGACATTCGGCGGCAGAAACGTAACGATGAAAACGATGTTCGATCAGCCGCGGCCAACTTCAGACTATCTTCAGACCTACGGTGGGTTTCTGCTCCACTGCGGGTTCACGGCGATGGGCGTGCCGACGGAGAAGGATGACCACCCGCTGCACGGTGAGCTGCCCAACGCAGTCTTTCAGCATGCGTGGCTTGTGTTGGGAGAGGACGAAGGCGGGGCATACATAGGGTTGGGTGGGAAGTATCAGCATACGGTGGCCTTTACGCAGAACTATACGGCGACGCCACTGGTAAAGCTGTACGCCGGCGCGAAGGAGGTGCACGTTTCTCTGTGCTGCCGCAATTGCAAGAAGACACCGATGGAGTACATGTATCTGGCTCATGCGAATTACAGGCCTGTCGAAGGTGGGCGTATCGTATACAGCGCTAAGGTAACACCGCAGACGGTACGCATCCGCCGCAGTATTCCGGACCACATCAGCACGGGGCCCGATTACCTGGACTTCCTTGACCGTCTGGAAGAGAGGCCTGAGGGACATCATGTCTTCGACGAAAGTATGACCTTCGTGCCGGAGTTGGTGTTCAGTATCGACTACGACGCGGATGAAACTGGCTGGGCCCATACGCTCCAGGTGCATCCGGACGGCGGTGCGGACTATGTGCGTCATCGACCGGAGCAGTTGCCGATAGGGGTCCGATGGATTTGCCGCACGCCGGACAAGGACGCTTTGGGGTTGGTTTTGCCGTCCACTGCGGAACCGGAAGGCAGGAGTGCCGAGCTGGCCAAAGGCAACGTTAGAGAGTTGGAAGGCGGCGGAGAGTGGCGCTGCGACTATGTTTTGGGGACGTTGGACGCTGAGGAAGTGGGCGTCGTGGAAAGGAAAATCGCAGAAATCGGTTAGAATATGGCCGAAGTAAATGGAGATGCGGCCCCAAAGTGTGGGGTTGGTTGTGTCCGGTTGGAGCGGACTGGATGCTAGTGATCAAGGTAGGGGGCGGCAAAGAGTTGAATATTGACGCAGTCGTCAACGATATCGTTGCGTTGCAGCGGGCTGGGAAGGAGCTGGTCATGGTCCACGGCGGCGCAGAGACGACGAACGACGTGGCCGAGGCGCTTGGCCATCCGCCTCAGTTCGTTACCAGCGAGAGCGGTTTTGAGAGCCGCCGCACGGACCGGCGGACGTTGGAGATATTCGAGATGGTCTACTGCGGCCAGCTCAACAAGATGTGGGTGGAGAAGCTGCAGCTCGCCGGTGTGAATGCCGTCGGGTTGAGCGGATTGGATGGCCGCATTTTCGAAGGCAAGCGGAAAGACAGACTACGAGTGCGGGTCAACGGGCGGCGTCTTGTGTTGCGCGATGACTGGACCGGAACTGTGGAGCGGGTAAATGTGGATCTCCTGCAACTGTTGCTGGGGGCAGGTTACTTGCCGGTACTTACGCCTCCCGGCGCTTCGGACATTGGAGAGGCGATAAACGTGGACGGTGATCGTGCTGCGGCTATGGTTGCGGCGGCGTTCGGCGCCGAAGCACTCGTAATTCTTTCCGATGTTCCGGGTTTGCTGCGGGAGTTTCCCGATGAATCCAGCCTGATTCGTGAGATTCCGCGTGCGCAGGCCGACAGTTTCATGGAGTTCGCGAAAGGCCGCATGAAGAAGAAGGTGATGGGCGCGGCCGAGGCGGTCGCGGCCGGTGTGCAAAAGGTCATCTTTGCCGATGGCCGAGTCGATGCTCCGATTCAGCGGGCTCTTGAAGGCCACGGGACCCAAATTGCGTGAGAAAACTGGTGATGGAGTCACAGAGTGTAGATTCAGAAACATAATCGGAAGAGCAGTGAATTTTCAGCCAGAGACTATGTGGTAGTTTGGGAATCGTCAACACTCAAAGTTGCATAGAGAGCCCAACCCAAGAAGACAGACTGCGTTTCGCGCAGGCAACCGACAAGAATATGGTACAGAGCATAGTTGATACTAAATTCGCAGTGAGCAATACGCAGGCCTATGAATCGGGCGTGGTCCCACGTCGCGGGGAAACTGTGATGGTAGCCGGCGAAGGCTGCTGGATGATTGATAGCGAAGGACAGCGTTACCTGGATCTGACTTCGTCTCAAGGTGTGGCCATGTTGGGTTACGGCCACCCTGTGCTGACGGAGGCCATCCAGGAGCAGGCAGGCCGCATGCACGCCTGTCCCAACTTCTTTCACAACGATACGCGTGCGGAGTTTTTGAGCAGGCTGAACTCGGTTACACCGGATCACCTGACGAGGGCTTTCCTGGGGAATAGCGGGGCCGAATCGATTGACGGCGCCATCAAATTCGCGCGTCTGGCAACGGGGCGCACGGGAATCGTGGCTGCACGCAACAGCTTCCACGGGCGTACTATAGGGGCTCTATCGATCACGTGGAACCCCAGATACCGGCGCAAGTTTGAACCGTTGTTGCCCGATGTCAGCCACGTGCAATTCAATAATGTCGATCAGCTCGATGAAGCCGTAGGTGACGGGACCGCCGCGGTGGTGTTGGAGGTTGTCCAGGCGGAGGGGGGTGTGCACGTAGGGAGCGCTGAGTTCCTGGCCGCGGCACAGCAGCTGTGCCGGGAGAGGGGTGCAATGCTGGTGGTCGACGAGGTGCAGACCGGCTTCGGACGCACAGGAAGCTGGTTCGGCTTTCAGCATTTCGATCTGGAGCCGGACATTGTGGCGCTGGCCAAAGGACTGGGCGGAGGCTTCCCGATGGGTGCGGTCGTTTACACGGACGAGATTCAGGAGAGTCTGTTTTCCGGGGCGCACGGTAGTACGTTTGGCGGCAATCCGCTGGCGTGCGCGGCCGGTATCGCTGCACTGGGGGTTTATGAGGATGGTCTGATCGAACAGGCAGAGAGGGCTGGCCGACGCCTCTGGGAAGCCTTGGAAGCGGCCATCGGTTCGCGCAGAGTTGTACGCGAGATACGGGGAAAGGGCCTCCTGATCGGCGTTGATCTGCGCACGAAGGCCGTACCGTTTCTAAAGACGCTGATGGAGGAGCACAAGGTACTGGCGCTCCCGGCTGGATCGACGGTGCTGCGCCTGCTACCGCCGCTGACCATCAGTAACGAGGAAATCGAAATGGCCGTGGAGGCAATTGCGGCCACCCTACCAGATTCAGTCTGACACAAGAAGTGCAGCCACAATCGCAAAGGAATGAAACATGAAGATCTCATATAACGGCGTTTTCGTAGACGATCAAGAAAAGGCGTTGAAATTCTACACAGAAGTCCTTGGCTTTGTGAAGAAGGTGGACATTCCCGTCGGTGAATTCAGGTGGCTAACAGTTGTCTCTCCCGACGATCAAGACGGCACCCAGCTGCTCCTGGAGCCAAACAATAACCCAGCTGCCGAACAGTATCAGAAGGCGATCTTCGAGCAGGGAATACCGGCCACGATGTTCGACGTAGAAGACCTGCAAAAGGAGTATGAACGGCTGAAGGCCCTGGGTGTTCAATTTGTCGTTGAACCGACGGACTACGGCAGTTACACTATCGCTTCGTTTGGCGACACGTGTGGAAACCTGATTCAGATTCTGCAGACCTAGTGTGGGGCAAAGGGATAGACAGGGGCAATTGTGGGCAAGGCCCCAGACAGTTCCCCTGGTTTTTGGGAAAATGGCTGTAGGGTATGGCACTTATTGACACTTGCATTCTGGCACGTGGCATGAGGGTAGCTATTGGAATTGAAGCCCGGCGGGATTCGCTCTTTGGGCAGGTAATGTCACAACTATGTGCCATGATGTAGTGGGAAACATACAGATTACCAGGAGTCGGAGAATGGTTGAATCGAATCAGAACGGTGCAGAGATGCAAAATGGCGCGGGAGCCAGGTCCGTCAAGGCTGAGGCAAGAGAGACGCTGCACGAGGTGATCGTGATAGGAAGCGGGCCGGCAGGCTGGACGGCGGGCCTCTACGCAGCGCGGGCCAACCTGGAGCCACTTCTGATCACCGGCGACGACTTCGGCGGCCAGGTCAGCATTACGTACGAAGTCGAAAACTACCCTGGATTTCCTGAGGGATTGAGCGGCCCTGACCTGGTGGAAAAATTCAAGGCGCAGGCCGAGCGATTCGGCTGTACAGTCTCCTACGATCATGTGACGGAAATCGTGGTCGACGAGCATCCCTTTACGGTTCGCACTGCTCAGGATAAGGAATACAGAACCAAGTCGCTGATTCTGTGTACAGGGGCAAGACCCCGGTTCCTGGAGGTGCCCGGGGAACAGGAGTATACAGGAAAGGGCGTCAGTTACTGTGCTACGTGTGACGGATTCTTTTTCCGCGGCAAGGAACTGGTCGTGGTCGGTGGGGGAGACAGCGCGCTTGAAGAGGGGTTGTTCCTGACCAAGTTTGCCACAAATGTGAAGGTCATTCACCGGCGGGATGAGTTACGCGCAAGCAAGATTCTGCAGAGTCGAGCCTTTGCTCATGATAAGATCGATTTTGTGTGGAATACGGTCGTAACCTCGATCAATGGGAACGAAAACGGCGTGGTTTCCGGTGTGACTACCGAGGATACGCAGAACGGCGCCGAAGGCGAAATCGCCACTGACGGTGTCTTCGTATACATCGGCCACATCCCAAACAACGACCTCTATCACGGCAAACTGGACCTGGATGAGGATGGTCATCTTATCGCCGATCCGTTCACGCGGACCAATATTCCAGGTGTTTTTGCGGCAGGGGAGATTGCCGACAAGGTTTTCAAGCAGGTGGCCACCAGTGTCGGACAGGGCTGCGCCGCGGCGATGCAGGCGGAGAAGTTCCTGGCCTCGCTGGAAGCTGAGGGGCTGCCCGATCTTAAGGAAGACCCGCGGGCCTGGCCCACGCCCGGCGTACCCAAGATGCCGGCTGAACTTGTGGCTGCTGACTGAGATCTGCCTTAGCAGCCGCAAGGTCCCGTGCAGACGCAAGGCGGTGCTGCGAATGCTCCTGTACTACGCCATTGAAACGTGACTGGCGAAAGAATGGACGCGTAGTGCCGCCACCTCCCAGTTCGACACCTCAACATCAAACTACCGGGGCGCTGGCTCGCAGCGCCTCTCTCTTGTCGCTCGGTGCGGTCGCCAGTCGGGTACTGGGTCTCGTCCGGGAGATGGTGATTGCCAGCTATTTTGGCGCGACCGGGCTTGTCAGTGCCTTTACTGTAGCCGGTACTGCGCCCAAGATGCTGTACGACTTTCTCGTCGGAGGTATGCTGAGCGCGGCGCTCGTCCCCGTTCTCAGCGACTATGCCCGCCTCAACCGTGACCGGGAGAGGAGGCCTGAGGAAGACGACCCATCGCCTGAAGTCACACTGGTTGGGCCTAATCCTGAGTTGGTGCGGCTGGTGGGCGCGCTGCTCAGCCTTGCTATTGTGACTCTGGCTGGGCTGGCTCTCTTAATGGCGGTCTTTGCCCCCCAGGTCGCCAACCTGCTTGCGGGTGGGTTTGACGACTTTGATCCGGCGTTGCTTCCACTAACGTCCCGTCTGCTACGTCTGATGGCACCGGTCGTCTGGTTTCTGTCGATGGCAGGACTGTTGACGGCTGTTCTATTTGCTCTTCAGCGTTTCAGCGTGCCCGCTCTGGCCACTGCCGTTTACAACCTAGGCATCGTGGTTGGGGCCCCACTCCTGGCAGGACGTATCGGCATTGCCAGTCTGGCCATAGGCGTGCTGGCAGGAAGTGTTGTTCAGTTCGGGCTGATGGCATGGGACGTTCGTCGGGCCGGCCTGAAATTCAGAGTACAGTGGAGTCATCCGGCGCTGGCCCGAATCGTGCTGCTCTATTTGCCGATTGCGGCTGGGTTGGTCGTGGCGCAGTTTCAGGTTGGACTGGACCGACGGCTGGCCAGCGGCACGGGGGTACAAAGTATCGCGTGGATGAGCAAGGCAACGACGTTACAGCAGTTGCCGCTGGGGATGATCAGTGTTGCCATCTCGCTGGCTGCATTGCCCCGACTGAGCCAGCAGTTTGCCGCGGGAGACGAAAGGGCCTACCGAGCGACGCTGGCGCGGGGGCTGCGGATGGTAATCGTGCTGATCGTGCCTTTATTGGTTGGACTGAGTCTCCTGGCTGAGCCGGCGGTTCGGGTTCTGTTTGAGCGGGGACAGTTTACGGCTGCCGACACTGCCCAGGTTGAGTCCGCCCTACATGTATATCTGGTGGGAGCATTGTTCGCAGCGATCGACTTCCCTCTTATCTACGCATTTTATGCACGAAACGATACGCTGCTGCCGGCGCTTGTGGGCGTAATCAGTGTCCTGGTTTACGTGGGAATCGCGCTGACTCTCTTAGAGGGCCTGGGCTTCCTTGGTCTCGTCTGGGCGGACACGGCCAAGCAGGGCGCTCATGCAGTTGTAATTTTGGGGTTGCTGTACTGGAAGCTGAAGAGAGTATCAAGGCGCGTGCGCGAAGACGGGGCGCCGGAGGGGTTGACGTCGCGGCCAGAGGGGGCCATCGGGCCGAACGTCCGGACATTCGCGGCGATCATTGGAGCGGTCGCAGCGATGGGACTGGTAATGACTTGGTTGTTGACGCTTTTGGAATCCGGAGTAACGCCCTCTCTGTCAAATGACATTTTGCGAATCGTTGTCGCCGGCGGGGCGGGGTTGCTGGCCTACGCAGGGGTGATGCTCTTGGCCGGCCAACCTGAGGCACGGCAGCTATTCAGGGCGGCAATGCGGCTAGGCGGACTGGAAAGGGACCACGAGCGTTGAAACTTCCCGTTCTGAATTCTTTGTGCGGCAGCTGTTTTTTGGCAACTCTTCCTCCTCTTGGACGGCCCAATCTGCTGGCTTCATCTAAGCCGTGTTTAACCTGACTCCGCCCATCTTCAGCCGAATCTTCAGCCTGGCCTTTGTGAGAAGGAGTTCCTGGACTGTCCTTGCGCTGCTGCTTGCATTGCAGCTTGCCGGCGGGTGCGTACCGCGTTCGATTCCCAGTCGTGCCCATATCATCAAGGCGGCAACTGCCCTTCCCGACTTCAACTTTCTCGCGTGGGAACTAAATGCTTTGGGCTGTGCAGTTTTTGGAGGAGGGAAGCCGTTGCAAATGGGTCTGGACGCTGAAGCGCAGGTTGGGCTGGTGCGCGCCTACTTTGAACGAGCGAAGCAGATCGGAGAGAAAGAGGTTGAGCTCGAGAGGCTGATGGCTGAAGAGGGTCCAACTGGCTCTGGATCAGGCTTTGCTGGACGGGCTTTTGCGCTGGGGTATTCAGGTTCGAATCCAGCTTTCGTTGCCCGCAGCGGCGCTGAACATACGGCGGCAATTGCGAAAACGCGTCGGGAATCAGCCACCTTGCGCCGGCTCCAGGCGGAAGAACGCTCGCTGGTGGAGTCGGTCCTGCAGCAGCAGGTTCACGAGGAGATTCGCAGGGCCGGTCTGGGCCTTGCCGGTATTGTATGGCCACCTGTGCAGTTCGCCTTTATCGAGCCCCCGCTGAAACTGACGGTGAGCGCACGCGACCGGATCACGACCCTCCACTCACGCGTTCTTCAGGCCGAGTATGATCCGGTTACACTTGACGAGAGAGAAAGCGCCATTGAGGAGCGCACAGATCTCAGCGCGCATATTTCACAGATTGGTGGAATGGCCGTCTTTCCGGCAATGGTGGTGGAGAGCAGTTCGCTCGAATGGGTACTGTCTACCGTTGCCCATGAGTGGGTGCACCACTATCTCTTTCTTTTCCCACTAGGTCTACGGTACGCGAGCAGCGACGATGCGACGACGCTCAACGAGACTGTAGCGGAGATCGTGGGCATTGAAATCGCGGACCGGTTGACGCGGCGTCTCTATGACGGTAGGCTGCAAACTGGAGAAGCGGCAGGTGGATCGGATGGGGACAGTTCCTGCGCGTGCAACACAGCCGATCTTTGGACGCAGACCTACGAGTTCGAACAAAGTCGATGGGAGCGATACGGGCGGCCTCTTCCGTTCGACTTTCGGCGGGAGATGCGGGAGACGCGGCTGCACGTGGACAGGTTGCTGGAAGCCGGACTTGTAGAGACCGCGGAAACCTACATGGAAGGGCGTAGGCGCTACTTTGTGGCACAAGGATATCCATTGCGCGTTTTGAATCAGGCGTACTTTGCGTTCAACGGCAACTATGGGACTGGCGGGGCATCGTCCAACACGATAGGTCCACTGTTGGAGCAGCTTCGCGAGGAGAGCGATAGTTTGGCCCACTTTTTTGGGCAGGTACGCTGGTTTACGAGCTTTGCCGACCTGGAGAGAGCGCTGCAGGCGAAGTGATTCGCCTGGATTACAGATTAGGCACAACCTTACTTAGAGGGCTGTCAAGCAGGCACGAGTCTCGGTTCGCCTCACAGCAGGATGAAACGGGATTCTGGCCTTAATATGAGGGGCATCCAATGGCAACCTATCGAACCGGAATCATTGCCTGTGGCATAATCGCCCGAGTCCATGCCAGAGCCTGGCTAGGGGTGGAGGGCAGCCCCACCGAGATTGGAGCGATTGCAGACTCGAATGGGGACGCTCTGCGGGAGTTTGGCGACTTTTTCGGAGTACCAGAAGAGCATCGCTATGCCGATTTCCGACAGATGCTGGACAGTGAGCGTCTCGATTTTGTCGACGTTTGCTCGTGGCACAGATTGCACGCAGCGATGGTCATCGCGGCCGCTGCCCGTCAGCCGAAGGGGATCATCTGTCAGAAACCGATGTCCGTAGACCTGGGAGAGGCAGACGATATGTTGATGGCGTGCCAACGGAACGGCGTCAAGTTGATAATCGCCTACCAGCGGCCTCACCACTCCACCTGGCTCAAGGCCAGGGAGCTCATTCGGGAGGGCGCGATTGGACGCGTTGTTCAGATTCAACTGGACGCGGGCGGTAATATACTCAATACCAACTCGCACAATATTCGCTTGGCCCTTTTTCTCATGGATGAGCCGCAGGTCGAGTGGGTGATGGGTGCGGTCGAACGTACCACGGAACAGATGGAACGCGGCCTTCCAGCCGAAGATGCCTGCCTGGGGCTGGCCGTTTGCGACAACGGCGCAACGATCCTCATTCAAGGCGCTCTGATCGACGGTTTGGGCCAGGGATGCCGCGTGATAGGCAGCGACGGGATCATGGAACTGGATACCACCTTCCATCCCGACAGCATAGTCCCGTCTGATGCGCCGATGCGCATGCCCGAAGGACTTTCAGCACGATACAACTTCGAAATCGGTAAGGTTCGCTACTTCAGCGGCCAGACGAACGGCTGGAAAGAGGTGACGGAGCCCTGGCATGACTGCTGGTCGCGCCAGTGTCAGGAAGCTGTCGATTGGGTCGAAGGCCGTGTCGAGGATGCGATCAGCGCCGGGTCGAGAGGGAGGGCAGTGCAGGAGGTTATGATGGCTCTGTTTGAGTCGGCGCGCAAGCGGCAACGCATTTACTTGCCGCTGAAGACGCGGGTGAATCCGCTCAGTCTAATGGTGGAAAGCGGGGACTTACCAGTGGAATGGCCTGGCCCTGTAGAACGGCGCGCCGGTCTCGTGCGGGGCGAAGCCATGTCCTGGCACGAGGAGTCTACGTAGCAGAAACAGGTGAGTCCTATGGCCGTATCGTACCGTCAGGGTTTTCGCGCGTGGGCCGAATGACTGATACGCCATCCTCCTCTATCAGCGGACGGTGATATATGTAAGGCGGCTCAAGGACGGCCTGTTGTGCCGGAGTTAACTCCTTCACCCACGCCGGCAAGGTAGTTTCGTAGACACCGCCGTGAAAGTGCAGAAAGTTTGGTGAGTAACGGTAGAGGAGCGAGCGGCGCTGGTGGCTGGCCTTCCAGGGCAGCGTACCGTGGATGGTCGCCTCATTGAATATAACCATGTCACCCGCCTTGCAGGGAATGTTGTAGACCAGTTCGCGGTTCCTTTCATATGTCTTAATATCGTCCGGACAGACGAAGTTCGACTTGTGACTACCGGGAATGACACAGAGGCCGCCGTCACCTTGGTTGACGTCGGCAAGCTGGAACTGGCAAACGATCATGCCGCATCGCATCTGTCCATTGGCGTAGCTGTAGTGTTGGGTGCCATCAAAGAGCCTGCTTGTTGAGCCGTGCAGGCGCAGCCCTTCGGTGCCGGCTTTGGAGGCCAGCAGGAATGGGGAATGGTCCATTTTCCAGCCGCGGCCGAACATTGTGTTCAAGTAGGGGACGAGCTTAGAGTGGGCCAGTAGTTCTCTAAAGGGCTGGCACCAGGGCTGCTCCCAGGTCAACATTCCTTCAAAGAAGTCGCGCTCCTGTTCCCCTGTCAGGTCGCCATCTGCGTGGGAATTGGGGTCGGGAATCGCCTTGTCCCAGTTGGCGTCAAAGGCATCGTTCAAATCCTGCACTTCGGGCTGAGAAAGAAAACTTTCCACCTTCAGGAAGCCCTGCAGGTCGAACATGAATTTCTCGCGTTCATTCATTTTGATTCCTCCGAACTTGGACGTCCAACCTATTCCAATTCTTGTGAAGGCAGCGTAGTCGAATTTCGGGAAGTATACGTTAGCCAGGCAGAGGGAGCAAGGGTTGGGCGAACCACTGACAGATACAATCTTCTAAGAAGCTGTTTGAAAAGGGTCAATTGGGTGCCAGGCGGCGTACCATGAGACGAATCATAGCGATTTGGATAAAGGCGACACTGCTTTCGGGCAGTCGTTCATAGTCTTTGCAGAGGCGACGATTAAGGCCAAGCCAAGCGAAGGTGCGTTCCACCACGCAACGACGGGGCAATACGGAGAAACCCTTTTGCTCTTGCGGACGGAGGACAGGTTGAAGGCGAATGCGAAAACGCTGCGCAACCCATCTCTGCAAAGAGCCGCGATAGGCGCCGTCAACCCAGATGAGACGCAGTTTCTGGCCGAAACCGCAGCCTCGTCTGAGCAGTTGCCGTGCCCCATCGCGGTCAGGCAGGTCGGCAGCAGTGACCAGGACGGCCAATGTGAGTCCCAGCGTATCGACGAGAAGATGCTGTTTCCGTCCTGTAATGCGTTTGCCGCCATCGTAGCCTCGCACACCTGCCGGTGTATGGCCAGTCTTGACTGTCTGACTGTCGATACTGCCAGCCGTTGGATGCTTGTGTCGCCCGATTCGATGACGAACCCGCACTCTGAGCGTGTCATGCAACCTGCGCCAGGTGCCATCGTCCCGCCACTGTCTGAAGTAGGTGTAACCACTCTGCCACGGCGGAAAATCACTCGGCAGCATCCGCCACTGGATGCCACCCACAGTCAGGTAGAGAATGGCATCAACCACCAGACGCATATCCAAGCTACGTGGTCGCCCGCCCGGTTTGGCTGCGGGAATCAGATGCTGGAAAATAGACCACTGGCTGTCAGCCAAATCTGTTGGGTATCGTTTTGTTTTCACAAAAACTACGTATACCACAATTTGGCCGACAGCCTTTACTTTTCAAACAGCATCTGAAATACCTGGCCGCGCTTGCTCGCTTTGATCCGGGTTACTCGATACGCTTCTTCCCGGCAACGGTCTCGCAGATCGTTGCCGCGGCGTTACCGTACACGATAGGCCTACTTACGGCCGCTTCACTGATTACATTCGTATTGGGCATTCTTGCTGGCGCTCTTCTTGTCTGGCATTCAACGCCTCAGTTCGGGAGGGCGGTGATCACATTCTTCATGATGCTTGCCCCCATTCCGTATTATCTTCTGGCCATCATTTTTGTTTCTGTGCTGGCTTTTTCCCTGGGCTGGTTTCCATACAGCGGCGTAGTCTCGGTTGGGCGGTTGCCTGAAGAGGGACTTGACTTTGGATACATCGTGGATCTGATCGATCACTCCCTTCTGCCCGCCTTTTCAATCATCATTGCGGGTGTGGGCGGATGGGTGCTGGGAATGCGTGGGATGATGGTCACGGTTCTGGGGGAGGATTATCTGACTCTCGCCGAGGCAAAGGGGCTCAAGGATAGGCGGATTTTCCTACGATATGCCATGCGGAACGCTATTTTGCCACAGTTCACGGCACTGGCCATCACCCTGGGCTATGTCGTATCTGGCGCTACCATCGTGGAACTGATATTTTCGTATCCGGGGATGGGGTTGCGGCTTTTTGAGGCAATCAACAGCAATGACTTTCCAGTCATACAGGGAATCACGTTTTTCCTGGTTGTTTCCATTGCTGTGGCCATCCTGATTATCGACTTGATATATCCCTGGCTTGACCCGCGCATAATCTATTCAAGAAGGTAATTTTCTGGGACTACCGGCTATGACCACCGCATTCTTGCCAGAAACTGGATCGGAAACTCTACCAGTGGATGAGACTTCGCTGGCCTCGCGCGGAATCAGAGCCAGCGTGCGGTACTGGCTGGGGAATTGGAAGCTCTTACTTGGCTTGGTCTTGATAGTCGGACTGACCGGTTTCAGCATCAAGGGTTCTTACATTGTCGATTTTGACCTCACCAAGGTCGCGGCAGGCGACTTCAACGCACGGCCTTCAGAGAAGCACTTTTTGGGCACGGACAACGTGAGGCGCGATGTCTGGGCATTGATCATACATGGTATTCACCCTTCGCTGAAGGTGGGCTTGATCGCGGGGGTGCTAGGAACGGCTGTGGGGGTCGTCCTTGGTGTTGTAGGGGGTACTATGGCGGGAACACCGACGCGGTCATCAGCACGATGGCCGACATTTTCCTTACGATGCCCTCTTTACTGATCCTCGTGGTGCTGGCTACCTACATACGTACTACGACACTGGAGTTCACGGCGCTGGTGATCGCCATTTTTGCCTGGGCCGGGCCAACGCGGCTGATTCGCTCGCAGACATTGAGCCTGCGAGAAAGGGCGTTTGTGCCATTAGCCAAGCTTTCAGGGCAAGGCGATTTTGAGATAGCGATAAAGCAGATAATGCCGAATCTGTTGCCGTGCATTATGGCAGGCTTTGTGGGCGCGGTGTCGGGTGCGATTCTGGCCCTGGTCGGCATCCAGATTTTGGGGCTGGGTCCTCTGTTTACGCCGAATCTCGGTATGATATTGCAGGCCGCTTACGAAGGCGCGGCCATCTTTCGCGGGATGTGGTGGTGGTGGGTGCCTCCTACCGTCGCACTCATGATAATCTTCATCAGTCTGTTCCTCATCAGTCTTGCACTTGATGAGCTGGCCAATCCCCGTTTACGTGAGCGAGCCAAATAGGCTGATCATGACAGTTGCCACCGATAGCGCGCCCTTGCTCCAAATCGAGAACCTACGCGTTTACAACTGGAGCCAAGCCGGGCCAGTAAAGGCGGTTGACGACATCTACATCCTATACGGCGGCTCTGTGATGGAGAGCGGAGACATTGAGGGTGTCATTCAGAACCCTCACCACCCTTACACGCAGTTGCTGGTAGGTTCAATCACACTGCCGGATCCGGATGTTCGATGGGAAGGGCGTAGCGCATCGGCTGCCTCTGAGGAGACTGCCGCAATAAACCTGGAAGGCTGCAAGTTTTACCACCGAAGTACACACGCCATGGAGCGATGCGCAACCGGCACGCCGCTAGACGACACAGTGGCTCCCGATCAGACCGCCTCCTGCTTTCTCTTCGAATAGCTTTTTCTGCCGAGGACACCTCTTCCTCGATCCGTTGACCTAAAGTCCGACAACTCAATAACTGTATGTAAGCTGATAAACCGACGGCCCCGCCTTACGGCTCCAGGGAAAAGGTCGCTTTCAGCATGATTGCCACTTCCACCTCGGATGGGGAGTTGGCCAGTGAACTGGGCGTTCCCATCAGGTAGTAGCCGCCGGTGGCTGTCTGCCCAGCGTGGGCAATGCAGCCGCCAGCCGGTCGGATGGCGCCGACCGGGGAAACGTCTTCTGAGACTGAAATGACGCGGCCGAGCGACATATCCAGAAGGCCCGCCATCCTCATCGCACGCTGTCTTGCGTCTTCGAGTGCGGCGCGCATTGCCTCCAACTCCAGGGCGGCGCAGTCGTCGACTCGAAAAATCATGTTCGCCCCTTGAATCGTTGGCCCTCGCCTACCTTCCATTTCATCCACGAGTTCCTGCATAAGAGTAAGCAATCGATCCAATTCGCTAAACGAAAAGGCAACTTCACCTGCGAAACTTGAGGGTCCGTAGGCATAGTTTCGGCTGAGGTAGTTTATCTCGATGGTATCTACATCAATTCCGTGTTCGACTAAGAATTCACTTACTTCCTCAAGGTCAGCGGGCTCGACGAAGGACAGTTCCGGGCCTGCTGGTCCGTAAGAGGGCTGCTCGCCAATATACAGGTTCACGTTAACACTGTCCGGCGGGGCCGAAGCAGCGCCGTAGCCCAGCACGGTGACGCTCATGGGTAGTTCGGAGGGATCTTCCTGGTTTGGCGACGCGCCGAGGCTAATTGCCGGGACCAAGAGAAGCGATGCCATTAGCAGGACTGTGAGGAGGGCACTTTTCATCGGACGTTCCTTTCCCAGGTTGTTATCATTCAACTCTATGTGCAGTCATTGCACTCTTTCATAGGGTCAGCATTGAGATAAAGGGGCGTCGCGTTGCAGGTTGGCGGACAGGCACCTGGGCAGGTACAGACTTTTCTTGCCTATGAGCACACCCGCCGTAGAGGGGAATTGTTTATCTTGAATTGTTTTTGGTGTTGCCTGCGTTTTGCCAGACTTTTCGAGGAGCAAACAGCTACCAGGTGGAGAGCGGCTACTTGGAATCGCAGAGTGACTGACAGAAACAGGTGGCAATTGGAATCTAACCTATCCAACCGAAACTGGCAAATGGATTTTCAGTGTCAGGTGTGGTTGAAATCGTCTCCAGATCCTTGCGTTTTCTGTTCAGATGGGCCATTCGCCGGCCTATCTGCGAACCTACTTATCGGCGTCGAAGTCGTAACTACCTTAGCTTGCTGAAGTCATGGTCGTTATGGGTGCAGCCCAATTTTTGGCGAGAGAAGGCAGGCACAAGGCCTGCCCCTACGGGACCGGGAGAGGGGATGGGGCGAAGCACGGCCGCCGCGGGTGGACAAGGTCATATTGCGTTCACAGTCGATGCGGGTGGTGTTTTGGGAGAGGGGGCGTTGGGGGGGGGGGGCCCCCCCCCCAGGGAGGCCGCGGGGGGCCCACCGCCCCAAAGCGCGGGGAGAG
>JAJEDI010000048.1 GCA_022821585.1 Caldilineaceae bacterium | reverse complement strand
CGCTTCCAGCGCAATCCGAAACTTGTAGGCTGCCGAGTGCCGCCGCCGTTTCTTGACCATCGTACTGCCCCTCCACAGGCTTGGTGACTTGCTCCATTATACACCTTAGCTTGTGGTCCAGTTTTTGGGGCCAAGCTCAGCTTACGCGTCGGCCGCAAGCTCATTCGATTAGTTCCCTGCTCTTTCCATCTCCGGAAGGCGTCCTGAACCCGCTCAGGCAGACCTGATTCCTCCACATCTGTTTCGCCTTCGACTCGGAACAGTTCTAGGCAACGGCCCACGAAATCTTCAGCTACGAGTCCCCCGTACCGTATGAAACGGGACACTGGCTTGGACAAGTCTGCAAGATAATCAACTTGCCGCCGCCATTGTTCCACCAAGGTTTGTGCGTCAACGGTTATGCGGTGCGGTTGAACTTCATGTCGATAAAGAAAGTCGAAAAACTCACCAAGAGAACTATTGGGTATCCCCCCATGTAGAAGAATAGGGGTAAGGTTGATGAAGCCCCGACTCTGTGGGAAGATCGGCAAATTGTGTTGGGCAAGGATTCTGCGAAAGCAGCGACCGCAGGGCGCTGTGTGATTGTCTTCTATCATCAACCGCTTCTTGGGGCCGTGCCAGTAGAGTCCCTCTTCGCCGTAGTTGTGAATGCCTTCAAGTACCAGATATAGGGCGAAAGTTAATGGCCAATATATGGAAACTTGCCTTAGTTTGATATCAATTGAAGCTCTTTGTTGCACACGATAAAAGGTGGTTCTAAACAGTAGACCGCCAAACTCCTCCATATGCTGTTCGGTGTAGCCTAATTCACCCAAAAGTAGACCGCCTTCACCTACTTCCTCGCGCAAGCGTTCTTCCCAGCAATTAAGCTTTTCTCTTTCGGCCGCCACATCCCAAGACATAGTTGGAACCTTTCCCTCAGAGGCTATTCATGTGGGACCCATATACTCTAGTTCACTAATGAAGCAGCTTATAGTGGTATTGGTGAGCGGAATTCGCGGGGGTCACTAGGAATTCCCGGGAAGGTTTAGGCAGTGGTATTAGTGGGAGATTTCCGCTCCTAACCATTCTCTACCAAACCCGGCCACGAGATAACGTCAACTAACCCCTCGCGAATTTTGCTGTCTAATTTTCTTTCCTGGAAACTGCCTGAATGCACCACGCGATTGTGACACGCGCAAAATATACTACATTTGCATGTCACAAGTGTGTCATTAAGACCCTTATTCATGTCAATTCCGTATCAATATTGGAGTAATGCTGAACTCTAGTATATAGCCCCATTTATTAGATTGCAAGAGGGCAGAGACAAAAGCTTGACCGCGGCAAATATGCAAAAAGGAAGATAGAGTACATTCGAGACGAGTTTGGTTTGCACCAGCGACGTCGTCACAGACGGCGCGCTGACCCGCTTGGCTATTCAGGTGATCGAATAGTACCAAGTGAAAGAAAATGTACTGCGACTGGGAACAAGCCGAACCATCACGTCAACCGCACAACTTCCCACTAGATCGCGTGTACAGTCCCACCGCCTCATGCAGCTGTTCGGCCGCAATCCACTCGCCGACGGTGTTGGCCTGAGCGATGTTGCCGAGGCCTCGTACCAGCGCGGCCATGTACTACTGATAGCACTCGGCCTCAGTGCCGTAGGGCGCGGAGACTGCGCCTTCGGTGCCGGTCACGCGGTGGAATGAGCCGTATGAGTATATGCGGGAGTCGAAGAGGGTTGGGGTGGCAAATAAGGAGGCGGCTTCGAGCATGTGGCGCAGACGGATTTCGTCATGCCTGCGCATATTGAACTTCTCCTTTGTCCAGAACCTCCTGCCGGAAGTATGGACTTAGATCCTCGGCTGTCCGCAGATCGACTTTGCGCCCCGCGAAGAGTTCAGACAGTGACAATTCCATGCTGGCGACGCCCAGCAGCCCGGGAATACGGTCCGGCCCGAACTCCACGAGCAGATCGATGTCGCTGTCGGGTCCGCAGTCATCGCGCAAGGCTGATCCATAGATGGCCAGCCGTCTGATACCGTGTTCCAGACAGAAGTTGGTCAGTGCTTTCTTCGATACCGATACCTGCGGGTTCATGATTCCGTTTTACTGCTCCGCCACAGTCCGCCGCCAGAGCGGACGAAACCAACTGCCGGCCTTTATCCACACAACGCCTCAATCAGCCGCTCGTACACCTCCACCTTCTCTTACAACTGCTTGGCGGCGTTCTTCCTGAACCGGGAGGGCGATGTCCCGAAATCGGGAGATCTCGGAGGGGTAAGGCGCGCCCGAGCAGGGTAATCTGTAGAACCCGGGTTCGGAGTAAGATCCGGGGTCAGCAAGAAAGCCGAATCCCTGCTGGAGAGAAAGCCTATTCGTCTGCTTGGTGAAGGCAAGCAGACCCGCGATGAGGTTCGCGTCAGAATCTACCGCGCGTCGGCGGCGGAATATCTTCAACCTGTGCCCCACTTTCGAGTTGAGCGAAGAGGGTCTCCTTCGCGAAGTACTCCGTCTCCGACAAGAAGCTGGCTGGTTCCTGGCCACTGCAAAGACTGAAATAAAATTGACACGATTTTCTAAGCCAATGACACACAAAACTCATATAAAATTGTATATATTGTCTCCTGATTGCTGTATTCAGAGTTCGATAGTGGCCGGCAAGAGAGACGGAGGGAACGCTTCCTGGATTGCCAAATGCAGGCAACCGGACCGGCGGTGGAACTGACGGCAACACTGCCCCTGCCATCGAAAAGACGCTAACCTGCTCCGAATTCAGGTTATAGAGGAAGAAGCATACTGTTGACACGGTGCCATGAAGGGGGATCCAGCGGTGATAAGAACTTTCATGCTCGGACTGCTGTTTTTCCTCGCCGGAGCTGCCGTCTTGAATCTCTCTTCTTTCGCGATGGGGCCTTCCCTTACCACATCTTCGGGATCCGCCCCGCCAGTAATCGGCGAAGAACCGGCCCTGAAACAGCATATCAGCCAGGAAGATATCGAGGCGGGCCGCTTCACTCTCGAAGAGCTGGTCAGGCACGGACGCGCCGTCTTCACTGCCAGTTTCAACACACTTGACGGCGCAGGCCGTCCTGAGCTGACAGGAACAGGCCAGCCGCGCAAGAGGCGGATGATGCCGGACAACTTCAATCGCATTTCAGCGCCTGACGCAAATTCATGTTCGGGCTGCCACAATCTCCCCGCCATCGGCGGCGGTGGTGATAACGTGGCCAATGTGTTCGTACTGGGACAAAGGAATCCCTTTGTCAACTTCGATGGCGATCCGGTAGAGAATGGGCCGAACCAGACCCTCAAGACTGTGGGCAACGAACGCAACACAGTCAGCGTTTTCGGCGCCGGCTTCATCGAGCTGCTGGCGCGTGAGATGACGGCCGATCTGCATGCCCTGCGTACTTCGGCGCTCAGCCGAGCCAGCAGCACAGGCCGGGAGGCCACCGTTGAACTGGTGACCAAGGGGGTCCATTTCGGTACGCTCACATGCTATCCCGACGGTAGCGTAGACACCTCCGGTGTCGGAGGCGTGGATGGCGACCTGATCATCCGCCCCTTTCATCAGAAAGGCGCGGCCGTGTCCCTGCGCGAGTTTTCCAACAACGCCATGAATCATCACCACGGCATGTTATCTACCGAGCGGTCCGGCGAGGACAACGACCCGGACGCCGACGGCCGCGTAAATGAGTTGACCGTGGGTGATATCACCGCCCTGACCCTGTTCCAGGCAACACTGCCCGCACCAGTACAGGTGGCGCCCGATACCCAGGTCGAAAGAGAGGCCGCTGCGCGCGGGCGCATCACCTTCGATCGGATCGGCTGTTCCGAGTGCCACATTCCAGAGATGCCGCTCGCCAGCCTTGAATTCGTCGAACCGGGCCCGTACAATCCGCAGAACAACCTGCGGCCCGAGGATGTCAGTGCTACCTACCAGGTCGACCTGTCGCCCTACATAGAGAACGTGAAACAGGACGAAGAAGGGAATTTCCTCATCCCTGTCTTTACCGACCTGAAAAGGCACGATATGGGTGAGTTTCTCGACACTGAAGCCAATGTGCAGGCGGGGGTCCCTACGCAGGTCTGGCTGACGAGAAAGCTGTGGGGCTTCGCCTCGGAGCCGCCCTACCTGCACCATGGACGGGCCACTTTGATCTCCGAAGCTATCCTGGCGCACGGCGGGGAAGCGCTGGGGCAGAGGAATGCATTTGCCGACCTGGAGCAGGCGCAGCAGGCGGAGTTACTGGAGTTTCTTCTGACGCTTCGGATAGATGCTGGTGAGCGGTAGGCGGTCGTTGCCCTATGAGAGGGAGAGGAAGGCAACATAAGGGCGCGGGGCGCTTCCGCGAATTACCATCCCGTCAAGCGCAGAGATCCTCGATCAGCCGCGTGTACACCTCCACCGCCTCATGCAACTGCTCGACCGCGATCCACTCGCCTACGGTGTGGGCCTGGTCGATGTTGCCGGGGCCGAGGACGAGGGCGTCCATATAGGCCTGATAGCAGGAGGCCTCGGTGCCGTAGGGTACGGTGACCGCGCGCGGCGCGCCGGTGGCGCGGCAGGCTGCTTGGGCGAGTGGGCCGTCCGCGGCGGCAAAAAACGGGCTGCCTTTTCTGTGGGCTACGTCCAGGCCATGCGCTTCCGCTCTCTCCAAGACCATCTGCACCGCCTCGTCGAAGCAGGCGTCCGGCATGGCGCGGATGCCCATACGGACCACGGTTTGCGCCGCGGTCACGTTGGTGGCGGTATCGCCGTCGCTGATTACCAGGTTGAAGCCGTTCGTCGGTGGGTCGAAGAGCGGGTTCTGGAAGCGTTCTTCCGTGCGGAAGGTTTGCGCCAGCCCGGCCATCTCGGCCAGGAACGGGGCGATTTTGAAGTTGGCTGACACACCCTTGTCGGTGCTGGTGTGCGCGGCGACGCCGTGCGCGGTGACGGTGATGCCGGCGCCGCCTTTGTGCGCGTAGACCGGCTGCAGCTGCGACGGCTCACAGACGATGCAGTACTGGGGCCAGCCGCTCGTCAAGGTCTGCGAACGCTTGACAATATCGTGTGCACCTACATGCGCTCGTTCCTCATCCGCGGTGACGCCGATGACCAGCGGCCGCTCCAGATCAGCGGCGTTGACGCGGCAGCCCGCAGCGATAGACGCGGCGAGGGGGCCCTTCATATCGGCAGAGCCGCGGCCCACCAGGCGGCCGTCTTCCAGCACCGGTGTGAACGGCTCCCAGCCGGCGTCGCCCGGCACGGTGTCCGAGTGGCTGAACAGGCCCAGCCCGCCCGTTCCCGCGCCCTTTTTGGCGACCAGGCTGACCTTTTCCACGTCGAACTGGTCGATGTAGGCCAGCTCCTCGACGGCGAAGCCGCCCTCCTCCAGCACCCCGCGCAGGAAATCGGAGATCGCCCGGTTGCTCGTTGGCGTCTCCGAGGGCATTGCGATCAGTTCACTGGTAAGTTCGACAACGTCGATCTTCATGGCATTGCCCTTTCCCATCAGGTCTTCTATCGTGCAGGTCCGTACGGTCACCGCGGTCAGGGCGTCCAACCGTCCGCCTGCTTACCCTGATCCGCACAACTCCTCGATCAGCCGCGAGTACGTTTTCACTGCCTCCCCCGCAACTGCATAAGAGCGGGACTTTTCAGAAATTCCGTACTGGCAGCCAAGTGAGGCAGCCAAGCGACAGCCCGGTTCCGCGATGTGGACTGTGTTGGCCCGTTACTCTCTAATCAATCGCTCATATTCATCGTGACCGCCGATCCAAACCCAAGTGAAATCTCCGTCATCCTCCACAGCGAGTGCTCTATGGGTCCGTCCCGTTCGAACCGACCAGAATTTGCCGACTTTCTTGAAATGAAGTGAGGGGTGTCTTGGGTTTGTGTTCAACGTACGGAAATTCCGCGTGGCGATCCTTTGAACAGATTCGGGAAGCTGCTCGAACCGTTTCCAGAATTGGGGCGTGGTCCGGTGCATTCAGAGTTCTCGGAGCGTCCCTTTTTCTTTTGCCTCGAAGGCTTCGGCAATGAGATGGTCTAATTTCCCCTCTGCCGAATCTTCTTCGATCTGCCGATCCCATTTTTCCCAATCCAATTCACTGAACCACTGTCTGAAGCGAGCGTAATCGTCATCGGGAAGGGCCAGAACGGCCTCTTGGAGGGCGGTGATATCCGCCATATCTTTTCTCCTCTCAGTCGCGCCTGCCGGGGGTAAGGAGCGTTTGGGCGACATGCCCTAGCCGAGTGTAACCGAACTTCAGGGGCAATCGTCACTTTGGGAATTATAGACCGGATCTTGCAGCCGAACAATAGGCGGGTGGGATGACGGAGTTGGGGATAGCGTCATTCGCAGGCTGAGGCGACGCTGGACCGACGACGCACCAGTGGGTATAGTTACACTGGGGTGGAGATCCTGAAATATGGGCACTGGCGTGGATCTTCAAACAGGCCGCGCCAGAACGGATAACCGCAGCGGGCTCGTGAATGGTTTGAACCGTTCTGTCAGGCGCAAAGATCCTCGATCAGCCGCGAGTACACCTCCACCGCCCCATGCAACTGCTCGACCGCGATCCACTCGCCGACGGTGTGGGCCTGCGCGATGTTGCCGGGCCCGAGAACCAGCGACTCCGCATAGTTCTGATAGCACTCGGCCTCGGTGCCGTAGGGCACGGTGACCGCTTGCTGCGCGCCGGTCGCGCGGCAGGCCGCATGCGCCAGCGGACCGTCCGCAGCGGCGAAGAAGGGGCTGATGCTCCAATGCTCCACCTCCAGGCCGTGCGCTTCGGCCCGCCTCACAACCATCTGCACCGCTTCCTCGAAGCAGGCGTCCGGCATGGCGCGGATGCCCAGCTGGACCACGGTCCGCGCTGCGCTTACGTTGAGGGCGGTGTCGCCGTCGCTGATCACCATGTTGAAGCCGTTGGTCGGCGGGTCGAAGAGCGGGTTCTGGAAGCGCTGCTCGCTGCGGAAGACCGGTACAAGGTCGGCCATTTCGGCGAGGAAGGGGGCGACCTTGAAGTTGGCCGATTCGCCCCTGTCGGTGCTGGTATGCGCGGCCACCCCGCGCGCCGTGACCGTGATGCCGGCGCCGCCCTTGTGCGCGTAGACCGGCTGCAACTCGGTCGGCTCGCAGACGATGCAGTATTGGGGCCAGCCGCTCGTCAATGTCTGCGAACGGATGACGATATCGTGCGCGCCGATGTGTCCGCCCTCCTCGTCCGCGGTGACGACGACCACAAGCGGCTGCTTGAGGTCATCGTCGCTGAAGCGGCTGGCCGCGGCAATCGACGCGGCCAGGGGACCCTTCATATCGGCAGAGCCGCGGCCCACCAGCCGTCCATTTTCCAGCACCGGCGTGAACGGTTCCCAGCCGGCGTCGCCCGGCACGGTGTCCGAATGGCTGAACAGGCCGAGTCCGCCGGCCCCTTCGCCCCTCTTGGCGACCAGGCTGACCTTCTCCTCACCGGACGGGTCGATATAGGTGACTTCCTCGACGGTGAAGCCGCCCTTCTCCAGCACCCCGCGCAGGAAATCGGAGATCGGCCTGTTGCTCGTCGGCGTCTCCGAGGGCATTGCGATCAGTTCACTGGCGAGTTCGACAACGTCGATGGTCATGGTTGTCCTCTTTCTCGTACGGTCTTTAAGCGCCGTGTCCTTCGGTTATCACTTAAGGCGTCATTTATACGAACAATGCATCTCTTTCGATACGACGCATGAAGGGCGTATCGATTTTCTTGCTGAGGCGGCGGATGTCCACCTTGCGTTCCAGGACCTGCTCCATGTAGATGTAAAGGCCAGCCAAGGCGTCGAACTTCGGCTCCTTCAGTTCCACGAGCAGGTCGATGTCGCTGGATTCGGTTTGCGTGCCGTGAGCATACGACCCGTAGAGGCCGATTCGACGCACGCCGAAGCGCCTTTCAAGCTCCGGTTTCGTATGGTCCAGAATCGTGAGAATCTCTTCTGCTGATCTCATCGTCGCTTTTCAGGCAAACTCGTAGAGAGGTACTGTCATTGCCGGCTTGCGTTTTTCATCGAGCAGGCTCTCAATTCTGCGAACTGTGTCGGGTTCCAGCAGCGCGTCACCGCATACGGAGCAGACGTCAGCCGGAACGTGGTCAATGACAATGACCTGGCCATCGTGCCGGACAGTATGCATAATTGTTCTCGTTTCGTATTCTCCTGGACAGCTTTCGATAGGGGATTATAAAGAAGGGTTGACATAGTTCTGAATATAGGTTAAGCTGTGGGGCATGAAACCGAACTTCGCCAATCATACCATATGGACGGGCGATTGTCTCGACATAATGCGGGGTATGAACTCCGGTTGTGTAGACCTCATTTGTCTTGACCCCCCCCTTCAACTCCAACGCCAACTATGCGGCACCGATAGGATCCGAAGCTGCGGGTGCTGAATTCAAAGACACCTGGACACTCTCAGACCTGGATACTGAGTGGATTAACCTCATAGCCAGCAAACATCCGGCATTGTATCGGGTGCTGCTCGCCGCCATTACCGATAATGATAAATCGTATCTGGTCTACATGGCGGTTAGGCTGATGGAGATGCACCGTGTCCTTAAATCTACGGGTACCATTTACCTCCACTGCGATCCCACCATGAGCCATTACCTCAAACTCGTGATGGATGCGGTTTTCGGACGCGATAATTTCGTCAACGAGGTAATTTGGCACTACAAGAGTTTCCACGGCCAGACACGAAGATATTTTGCCAAAAAGCACGACACCTTCCTGATGTACTCCAAGTCCGACACCTGGACCTTCAATCGCCTTTACGAGGATGACAATACCCAAACAGTCGATTTCAAACGTTGGCGGAAATATCTGGTTGACGGACGGTATATTTTGGGCAGGAACATGCCGGTTCAAGATTCCCGTTTTGTCCGTTACCTGAAGGCGTGGCGTAAGAAATATGGCAGGGAGCCGGGGAATGATGATGTCGTGTATGAAGTCAAAGGGCAGTCACTCGATACCGTATGGGACTTGAAGCCAGTCGATCCCAAAGACAAGAAGGAAAAGGTAGGTTATCCAACACAAAAACCCTTGGCCCTGTATCAACGCATCATTGCCGCATCCTCCAATAAAGGCGACATTGTGTTTGATCCGTTCTGTGGCTGCGCCACAACGCTTGTAGCGGCTGACAGGCTCGATAGACAGTGGGCGGGCATAGACGTGTCCTCAACGGCTGCAACACTCATTCTGCGCCGTCTCAGACACGATAGAGGGCCTCTGTACGATGACGTAATCCACCTTACCGATATTCCCCAACGCAACGATCTGGGCAAGCTGCCACCCGCCAACAGCCCAGCCAACAAGAAACTACTATACGGTGAACAAGCGGGCAATTGCGAGGGTTGTGGCCAGCACTTCCAGGTACAGAATCTGGAAGTGGATCACATCATCGCCAAGAGCAAGGGCGGAACGGATCACATTGAGAATCTGCAACTGCTGTGCGGCTCCTGTAACCGGATCAAGGGCAATCGGGGAATGGAGTATTTGCAGGTGAAACTACAGCTAACTTAAATGATTTAACGCACTTTTTGAGATACGTCATTAGGGGTATCCTTTAAGTCATTGGGTTGACGCAAAGTAAATGTGCGCATCCCCTTGCGTTTGGCTGGACTTGGTATTAAACCTTGATTTGACCTTTTAGGGATATCGTCCGCATCCTCATTGGGTTCAGGCGTATCATGGTCTTTTGTCGTTGCTAGAGTCCAATACCCGGCTCGCCCCTCTACCGGTTTGAATCGAGAGTCTCTACTCAATACGGCACTCAACCCTGACAACTGTTTTTCGGAATTGCCTTCATTACCGATATGAACATTCCGCTCTAAAAGGGCTTTGAGAATGTCTTTTCGATGCAATTCTGGATAAACTGACAAAACATCACGAATGCTATCACCAACAACATTCGTATATGTTCTATCCCCTAGCGAATTTGTGCCATTGGTTGCTTCTCGCTCGACCATAGCAAGAACAACCCGGGCAGCATCCAACTCTTTTTCAATTATCTCTCGCTTGTTTTCAAGCGCAGAAATCATTTTGCGAAGCTCTTTCCCAAAGGTTTTGCTATACATTTTTCATTCCCCCTATCCCCTGCTGTTATGTACGCGGCGCGCAGGAATCTCGTCATGGGAACTATTGACATACGAAACCGAACATTTACGATGATCTTGTATGTCCCTGGTGGGATTCGAACCCACACTGCGACCGGTTCTAAGGGCCTGCCTCTTCCAATTGGGCTACAGGGACGTATGAAGTTAGGAGGGAGATGCCCTCCACAAGTAACCGGAACCACCGACGAGACTCTTTCCAGGGGGGCGCGTCGGTGATTCCTTCTTTTCTTATCACACGTGATTCTACAATTGGAATTGGCGTTGCGTCAAATTGGGCTGATTTCTGCGTAATCAGGGTCATCTAGTCTGACGCGAGAATGGTACCGATTTGGGGAAATGGAATTCAGAATGCATTACAATTCTCATTTTATCGTGTACCATCAACTTCGTAATGCCTAGAGGATAGAAAATGTTGAGCCCCTAAGCATTTAGACGAGGAAGGGACAACGACACAACGCAATAAGCGACGCTAAGGAGAAAATGAAATGTTGTACACCCTCGTAGCTGAGGTCTTTCAAGAGGGGGACTTGTACATAGCAACGAGTAAGGAATTCATGGTGACAGGTCGGGGATCTACTCCGCAAGAAGCCTGCGAAGAACTAGGTGAAGGAATAACGTTGCTCCTTGAAACGGTTGGAGAAGAAGAGGCGAAAAAATATCTTTCCCAACTAGAGCAAGTTCCGTTGCCCAGGGTTAGTCGCAAGCACAGTATAGACCTGCCTCACGTTACCAGCACGAGTCCCATCACCAGTGAACTAGAACTCGTATATGCCTAGATTACGTGATCTTTCCCAGGACAGGGTTATTTCAATCCTGGAAAAACATGGTTTCCAGGAGGTACGACACGAAAGGTCTCACATCGTGATGATGAAATTCGAAATGGGCAGCGATGGGCCGAGAATTGTTGGAGCAGTAATGGTGCCTAATCACGATCCAATTCTAGTTCGTGAACTACAGGTCATCATAACGAGTTCTAAAATTCCTAGAGAGGAGTTCGAGTGACATTTCTTGACATACGAAGGTCATCAATCAGGATGCAAGAAAGCCCACCGACAATGTTGCAGGTGGGCTTTTTCATTTCTGGTGCGTTAATCTGTTTCAAGCAATCAAGTTTTTGTACATCAACCGCTTGCCCATCATGCCCTGCGCTACGAAGGCCATCTGGTCCGCCGTGTCAAGCGGGCGAATTCCGTGCCGACCTGCGAATTCGGCAACGTAACGGTGCAAGTGCTTGCGACTCATCCAGTGGTATGTGCCTTGGTAGCCACGCTTCAGCATGGCCCAAAAGCTCTCCAGGCCGTTCGTGTGCGCCTGTTCTCGCACATATTCGCCTACGTATGCCCGACCGCTAAATGCACTCTGGGCAACCCTGAGTAGGCCGTAGCCTCGTCCGTGTAGACGATTGTGTCGGGCGTGGTATTCTCCACTACGAAATCCTGCAACGTTTCTTTGTCAGTCCGCTCCACAACCTGAGCCTGCACCTTGTTGGTGTCGCGGCTCTTCATGCCGACAACCGCCGTCTTGCCTACGGTGCCACGCCCCGCGTTCAGTTTCTTGTCCGCGTGTTTGTTAGCTTCCTTGCCACCGAAGTAGGATTCGTCCACTTCGACCTCGCCGTCAAAGGGCGGTTCGTCGTCGTCCTCGAACGCCTTGCGGATACGCTGGAGCATGTACCAGGCCGTCGGCTGGGAGACGCCGATATCGCGGTGCAGCTTCATGCTGGATACGCCCTTGAGAGATGTCAGGTGTAGGTAGATGGCCCAAACCCACTTGCGGAAAGAGACTTTGGAAGATTCCAGAAGTGTGCCAGTGCGGACAGAGAAGTAGGAGCGGCAGTCGGTACACCAGTATGGCATCTTGGCGTGGGAAGCCTCAGATGTTTTCTTGGAACCGCAACGCGGGCAACAACGGCCATCGGCCCAGATTTTCTCCTCAAACCACAATCTGGCCGACTCTTCATCAGGGAACTTTTCGGCCAGTTCCAACATGGTGATACCCTTGCGGTAGGACTTTCCCGGTGCTTTCTTGACTGTCATTGACTTATCTCCTTTCATATCTACAGTATACCCGATATTCAGGAGCTTGTCAACCCTTCTTTATAATTCCCTTTCGATACTGCATTTCATGTCGATCGGCTACCGCAACTTTCCCCGCCCGCTGACCTGCCAGACCGTCTCGACGATACCGTTGCGCACACCGTACATTGCATCATGCAGGAAGACGGTCGCGTCGCCGTAGCCGACGATGAAATCGAGCACGTCGCCCACCTGTACGCTCTTGTTCGGCTCGGAGAGGGTGATCACTCCGTGTTCGGCCGAGGCCGCGATGTTGACGACGTTGTCCAGGGTGACGGCCTTCGGTTGCCGTTCCATGCCGGGCAGCGTCTTGAAGCCGGCGTCTGTGATGATGCGGTCGGGCGCGGGGCGGCTGGTAACCACGGCCTGGCCAAACAGCGCCGGGTCGGTCGGCACACCCCACATCTGGTAGGTGGCGTCGCCGAAGATGGCGCCCCCGGCCTGGATCTCGGTCACTTCCGGCTGGTGCATGGTTACATCCATCGTGCCGCTGCCGCCGCAGCTGACGATCTCGATCGGCAGCCCCGCGTCGCGGCAGGCCTGCGCCGACGCGGCCAGCTGTCCGATACAGCCCTGGATCGCCTGCGCGCGTTCGTCCGCATCCTTTATGTCCAGCGTATGCCCCTCCCACGCCATCAGTCCGGCCAGCCGCAGCCCATCCTGTTCCTGGACCGCGCCGGCCAGCGCTACAACCGCGGTGCCGGGTTCGACGCCGGCCCGGTTCATGCCAACATTGAGCTCGACGACAACGGGGATTTCGACGCCGATGGCCTGGGCGGCCGCGCCGAGCTCCGCCAGCGTCGCCGTGTTGTCCACTGTGATCTTCACGCTCGCGTGGCGCTGCAGCGCGGCAATGCGGGCGTACTTCTGCGCGCCCACTACCTGGTTGGCGATCAAGATGTCACGCACACCGGCCGCCACCATCACCTCCGCTTCGCCCGGCTTGGCGCAGGTGACCCCGAGCGCGCCCGCATCGATCATCTTGTGCGCGATCGCCGGAATCTTTATGCCTTTCGTGTGCGGCCGCCAGTTCACGCCGGCATCCCGGAAATCGTCCATCAGCAACCGAATGTTGTTCTCCAATATATCCAGATCCACCCACAGCGTCGGCGTATCCAGCAGCTCTTTCGCCCGTCCGATTTCAGTCATTGGATATCCTCATACTCCTCTTCTTGTCATTTTTCCCGACTAGCGGCCAACTCAGGCCACTAACCACTGATCACTGGCCACTGCCCTTCTACCACGCGGTCCAGCCGCCGTCAACCAGGATATTCTGTCCGGTGATGTAGCTGCCGCCGTCGCTTGCCAGCAGCACCACCAGCCCTTTCAGCTCTTCCGGCTCACCCATCCGCTTCATCGGCACCCGCTCGGCCAGTCTGGCGACAAACGCCGGCTCCGACTCGCGCACGTTGGGAGAAGGGAAGGGGCCCGGACTGATCGCGTTCACGCGGACGCCATCCTGCGCCCAGTAGACCGCCAGATGGCGGGTCAGGTGGATGAGGCCGCCTTTGAGGCCGTGATAGTTGGGCGGGCTGTTGACGCCGAAACCGGTGTAGGCCTCCGGGTAGCTGGCAACGACGCCGTACATGCTGGCGATGTTGATGATCGAGCCGGGCGCGCTCCGGCTGCGCAGATGGCGTACAACCTCGCGCGCCAGCAGGAAATAGGCGGTCACGCCGGTGTGATAGGCCTGATTGAAGTCCTCGGCGCTGGCCGTGTCGATGCTCGGCGCTCCTCCCCCGTAGGCGTTGTTGACCAGGACGTCCACCTGGCCCAGGCGCTGCACAACCGACTCCACAAAACCGGGAATGGCATCGCCGTCGTCCTGCGCCAGGCCGAAGCCGGCGTGGCCGCTGCCGGGCAAGGTCGCGGCGAACTCGGCTGCCCGTTCCCCGTCGCGGCTGGTCACCGCCAAGGTCGCGCCCGCTTCCGCCAGCCCGCGGCTCATCGCGGAGCCCAGCAGGCCGACCGCGCCGGTGACGATGGCGACTTTGCCGCTCAGATCCAACTGTTCGGAGACCGTCTGTTCAGTCATGGAATTCCTTTTGTCTGAACCGTGATGTATGTGATTGAATGAAGGACTGCGGTGAGAGTACTGATGGCGGGAAGATTATAACTAACATAGCCTACTTTGCCGTCTCGCGCTAAAATAGCGAAGCGGTAGCGCATCTTTTTCTTCCACTAGGCGAAAGGGGTTATCATTATTTAGTTTCAGCATACTAGAAGCAAGTGCCGCGCGCTGCTGGGCATCGCTCCGCCCGGCTGGGCGGGCCAACTAACACAGCTGTCGGCGAGGGGTTGCGCCGACTACCTGGAGGAACTCTCGATGTTGCTGTTTGCGCTACCGCTTCGCTATATGAGCGCAGGGATCGATACGCTCGGAACGCCGGCGATCACCTTTGCGCTGGTCATCGCTATTCTGGGCCTGATCTACCTGGTCTTTCAGGCGCGCCGCGTCCTTGCCATGGACAACGGCAACCAGGTCATGCAGGAGATCGCCGCCGCCATTCAGGAGGGTGCGGCTGCATTTCTCAACCGGGAGTACACCTTCCTGGGCGGATTTGTCGTTGTCGTCGCCGTCATCATCGCCATTTTCCTGGCCTGGCAGACCGCGCTCAGTTTTGTCCTCGGCGCGATCGCTTCGGGCGCGGCCGGCTACCTGGGCATGTTCATCGCCGTGCGCGCCAACGTGCGCACCGCCGCCGCGGCCAGCAGGAGCCTGGATGACGGCCTGCGCGTCGCCTTCAGCAGCGGCTCGATCATGGGCATGGCCGTCGTCAGCTTCAGCCTGCTGGGCATGACGATCCTCTATTTTCTCTTCAACGGCAATATGCTCTACATCACCGGCTTCGGTTTCGGCGCCAGCTCGATCGCGCTCTTCGCCCGTGTCGGCGGCGGCATCTATACCAAGGCCGCCGACGTCGGCGCTGACCTCGTGGGCAAGGTCGAGCAGGGCATCCCCGAAGACGACCCGCGCAATCCCGCCGTTATCGCCGACAACGTGGGTGACAACGTCGGCGACGTGGCCGGTATGGGCGCGGACCTGTTCGAGAGCTACAGCGGCTCCATCATCGCCGCGGCCACGCTGGGTGCGGTGGTGGCAGACGGTGCCGGCATCGTGCTGCCCTTCCTCGTGGCCGGTGTGGGCGTGATCGCCGCCCTGATCGGCACCTTTCTCGTGCGCGCGCAGGAGGGCGCGTCCCAGGAGGACCTGCTGGGCGTGCTGCGCCGGGCCATCTACAGCGCCTCCGTGCTTGTCCTGATCCTGGCCGCCGGCGTGGTCGCATATACCGGCGTCGGCTGGAACTTCCTCGCCGTCATCCTGGTCGGGCTGGTCGCCGGCAACGGCATCGGCTGGTTCACCGAATATTTCACAAGCTACACCGAAAAGCCGACCCAGGGCATCGCCCAGAAGGCCGAGACCGGTTCGGCTACGCTGATCATCGAGGGGCTGGCCGTCGGTATGAACAGCACGCTGCCTCCCGTCCTGATCGTCGCCGTGGCCATCATGCTGGCGCTCTGGCTGGGTGGCGACAACGGCCTCTTCGCCGTCGCCCTGGCCGGTGTCGGTATGCTCAGCACGCTGGGCATCACCCTGGCGACCGATGCCTACGGCCCCGTCGCCGACAACGCCGGCGGCATCGCCGAAATGAGCGACCTGCCCGACGAGGTGCGCGACCGCACCGACGCGCTCGACAGCCTCGGCAACACGACCGCGGCCACCGGCAAAGGCTTCGCCATCGGCTCCGCAGTCCTGACCGCGCTGGCGCTCATGGCCGCCTATGTGCAGGCCGCCAACCTCGATACGCTCAATCTGTTGGACTCGACCATGATCCCCGGCATGCTCGTCGGCGCCATGCTGCCCTATCTCTTCGCCGCCCTGACCATGACCGCGGTCGGCAAGGCCGCCTACGAGATCGTGCTGGAGGTGCGCCGCCAGTTCGCCGAGATCCCCGGCATCATGGAGCGCACGACCAAGCCCGACTACAGGGCCTGCGTCGCCATCAGCACCCAGAGCGCGCTGCGCGAGATGGTCATTCCGGGCGCGCTGGCTGTGGTGGTGCCGCTGCTGATCGGCTTCCTGCTGGGCGCGCAGGCGCTGGCCGGCATGCTGATCGGCGCCATCGCCTCCGGCTTCATGCTGGCGGTGATGATGGCCAACTCCGGCGGCGCCTGGGACAACGCCAAGAAGTGGATCGAGACCGGCGTCATGGGCGGCAAAGGCTCCGACGCGCACAAAGCCGCGGTCGTCGGTGATACCGTCGGCGACCCGTTCAAAGACACCAGCGGCCCGTCCCTCAATATTCTGATTAAGCTGATGAGTATTGTCAGTCTCGTCTTCGCCAGCGCGTTCGGCGAGGGGTGGCTGAATCTGTTCTGAGCACGTCAACGAGACCGGCGGCCGCTGTCAACCGTCACAAAAATGCCTGCGCGCCGCAAATCACCCCTGGCAGCGCAGGCATTGTATTTGCTGCGGATCGTCATAGGAGCAGTTGCGCCAGCAGCGCGAATCCGAGCAGGATCAGGCCGCCGGCCAGGAACGCGATTCCGATTCTGCGCAGCCGCTGAGCCCGCGACATGAGCCGCCCGTGATCGGCATGGGACTGATCGCCCCAGTCCAGCTGCTGCGGCCGTTCATGCGGCGCATTTTGCACCTTGGCCAGCCACCAGGCGCGATTACAGAAGCTCCACGCGCCGATATCGCTGGCGCGGACGTAAGAACGGTCTTTGGGCATGGCGAACTTTCAGTTTCTGAACTGGATTTCGCGTTCGAAGATCTGCCTAACCACTCCGATTGTCGCCTGAACCGCCTGAACTCGCCAACTACGATTCCACCACCAACAACCGTACAAGAGAGCCACTGCCATGAAAGCGACCGATATCCGCGTGGAGACGGTGGAGGTCACCTTCGATGATGAGCGCCTGAGCGTCCCCCTGCATCTCAGCAAGGGCGTGATCGAGGCGATCACCTATGCCGCGGTCACTGTGCGGGCGCGCACCCGCGGGGGCGACGCCGTACAAGGGACCGGCGCGATCCTGCTCTCTGACGTGTGGGCCTTCCCCGCGCCGGACCTGGACCACGAGGAGAAGGACCGCCTCATGCGCCGGCTGTGCAGGGCAATCGCCGCCTGGCTGGAGGATGACCCGTACGAAGATCCCATCCAGAAGGGGATCCGGCTGGAGCAGGCTGCGGTTGAACTGGCCGGGGAGCTGGCAGAGGAAGAACCTCTCCTGCAGAGCACGCCGATGCCGCGACTGGCCGTGCTCAACTGCATGTCCCCCTTCGACGCCGCCATCCACGATGCCTGGGCCGCGGCCCTGCCGGCGCCGCTCTACGCCGCCTACACGGCGGATCATCTGAACGAAGACCTCAGCGCCGGTCTCGGCGCCGACTTTACCGGCCGCTACCCGGCGGACTACCTGGGTCCGAGGCGGCGCACGCTCTCCGTGCAGCATGTCGTCGGCTTCAACGATGCTCTCACCGCGGCAGAGGTGGACGCGCAACAGGCTGCGCCGGCAGACCTTCCCGCCGACCTCACAACCTGGATCGAGCGCGACCGCCTGCGCTATTTCAAGCTCAAGCTGCGCGGCCAGTCGCCGGTCGAGGACGCCGAGCGCGTGATCGAAGTATACGCCGCCGCCTCCCGGGCGATGGAAACCGCAGGCGTGCCGGGCGGACCGCGCCTGTCGGTGGACCCCAATGAGGCCTACCAGAAGGCCGATACGATGCTCGAAGTGCTGGACCGGGTGGCCGCGCAGAAGCCGCAGGTGCTGGCAGCGCTGGACTACATCGAGCAGCCCACCCCCCGCGATCTGGGGGCCTATACCGACACGCTCCACGATGTGGCCGCACGCGTGCCTGTGGTCGTCGACGAAAGCCTCGACGACATCGACAATCTCGACTGGATCCACCGCCTGGGCTGGTCCGGGCTGGCCGTGAAGACCTGCAAAGGCCATACTCATTCACTGCTGGCCTACTGCTGGGGCCGCCAGCACCGTCTCTATCTCACGCTGCAAGACCTCACCAATCCCGGCCTCGCGCTCGTTCACAGCGTCAACTTCTGCGCCCACCTGCGCCTCGACGTCGACTGCTTCGAGGGCAACTACCGCCAGTTCATGCCCCTGTCGCGACCCCGCGAACAGGCCGCCCACCCCGCCTACTTCCAGGTCACCGACGGCCAGTTGACCCTGCCGCCCGCCATGGGCCCGGGCCTCTACTGAGGCAGCGGCACATGAAGTTACTGACCACTCCCCCTCATCGGTAGACGATGTCGAGGATATTATCGCTGCGGAAGCGCACCCGCTGCGCGTCCACCCGTTCGGCGCCCGCTTTGTTCATCTCCATGTCGGCCGTATCGGTGTGGAAGAAACGCTTTTCCAACTCATAGGGGCCGGGCCAGACCAGGGGCGCAATCGGGCTCTGGCGATGCTTGGTCACGGCCGTCGCGATGCCCTCGCGGATACGCTGTCGCGCCGCCTGCGCGGAAAGTGAGATGGCCGAGCCCCGCCCCAGCCCCTCCTTCACCGCCGCTGTCGTGATACCCGGTACCAGATCCTCCGCCTCGCGGCAGGCGTCCCGTTCACCGCTCAGAAAGAGCAGCGGCAGCCCCAACCCGCCCATGAACAGAGCAAGCTGCCCGATCTCGCCGATCGGCTTGCCGTTGAGCCGGTAGGCGTCCACCGTGCGGCTGTTCTGCGTGTGGTTCTGGTTGCTGGTTACGACGCCGGCCATGGCGTGCTGGCCGACGATGACAAAGGCATCGTAGCGCCCGATCACCTCCTGCAACCGGCTCCAGGGCGGGGAAGGCCGGCCATGCAGCAGCAGCGCGGCCGGATGCAACGTGTCAAAGTCGATGCCGCCGGCGCCGTGCCCGTCCCAGACGAGGACCTCCTCCACCCCGGCATCCAACAGCCCGTCCACCGCGGCGTTGACCTCGCCGGTCACCAGCTTCTTGCCGGCATCGTAGTAGCGGCCGTCGGGAAAGGACTGGTCCGCGAATGAGACGACGCCCGCCACGCCTTCCATGTCGGTTACCATGAAGATTTTCACGGTTGAGGCTCCTAAGGGCAGTTTTTAGTGGTCAGTTTCTAGTTTTCAGTAACACCATGCGCCTACGTCAGAAGCAGCCTCTGGGGACTAGGAACGAGACTCGTACAGCGAACTGACCTGCACCCGGCGCCCCTCGTCGGCCGCCGAACGGTAGGCCGCGTCCAGAAGCTCGACCGTGTGCCAGCCGACTTCCGGCGGCGAGTGGTTGGGCGCGCCGCCGACGATGACGTCGACAAGGTTGTCGGCCGGCGCCGACGACAGATAGCTCTCCTCATCCGTGATCGGCGGCAGCTCCTCCACGGACCCGTCTGCATAGTAAATCGTACAACTGCGATTGATAATGTCGGCGTTGATCCACCCCTGGTCACAGTAGATCTGCACAACCATCTCCTGCTCCGGCCCGCCCGCATGCAGCGTGCCCGAACTGCCGACGTTGGCCAGCGCGCCGTTGTCCATCTGCACGATCATGGCGTCGACGACGTCCACCCGTGTGTCCAGGTTGTCCATCAGCGCCAGCACGCTGACCGGCCTCAGCCCGGTCATATGCAGCATAAGCCCGATCGAATGGGTCGCCTGCAGATGGCCCTGGCCGCCGCCCGAGCGCACCGGATCGCTGTAAACATCGCCGGGGCCAGTAACCTGGTACTGGTACAGGTCGTCGTGGACGCTGTCATCGCCCCGGTACAGTGAAATGACGCTGGAGGCGAACATGTTGTTGATATAGCGTATCGCGCCCAGCCGCCCCGAGCCGAGTACCTCCTTCACCCGCAGCACATGGGGGTTGTAGTTCCACGGGTAGCCGATGATCAGCTGGCAACCGCGCGCGTGGCTGAGTTCGGTCAGATGGCGGGCATGCGCCGCGAACAGCGTCATCGGCTTTTCCAGGACCGCGTGCAGACCCTGTTCAAGACAGGGCCGCGCGGCCTCGTAATGGGCAGCGTGCCAGACCGCGATCACGACGCCGTCCAGCCGCTCCCGTGCCAGCATCTCGTGAACATTGGTATAGGTCCGCTCTATGCCGAAATGCCGGGCCGCTTTCTCCACCGCATCCGCGCGGATGTCTGCCAGGGCAACGAGGTCGGCGTTCGGGTTGGCCTGCAGCGCGGGAATATGGGCGGTCGTGGACCACCATCCGGTTCCGATTACGGCGATTCGGGCTGTGTCGGGCATGGTTCGCCTTTGACCTTTCTTTTCGGACTTCGAGTTCTCTGTTCCAAAGAGCGAACGGGTCAGGAATGAAGTGCGCCGTTCCTCGCCGATTCGTTTCTCACTACCGATTTTACGGCAATGTAATCGTGTCCAACAAGAGACGGTCCGCCGCGGGCCTACCCTCTTGCGCAACCGTTGACAACCGTTCCCAGCCATCCTCCTGATGCAAATACCACCCAATGTAGATCCGGTATTCGCCTTCAGGAATGGAGGACACAGTGCGCTCCTCTATGAACAGTTCGCCCGGGGACCAGGTTGATGTCGGAGTGCGGCCGTTGAACGGCTGTCCATCATTCTGGGCAACAATCTGATCATCTGAACTGACGATGTGAATGAACACGGTATAGTCCGAATCAGGGCTCTCTATCGTGCGCCAGAAAAGAAGCATCTTGAGGCCTTCGCTGGTCGGCGTCAGCGTATAGCCTTCGAGTTTGAAGAAGTTTCCAAAGCTTGTGTCTGCAAAAATCTGTGGCCCGGAAACCTCGAATGTCTTGACAACAGCCATCCTTTGACCGCTGACCAGGGGAATCCGCTGGCGAGAAAGCAGGTCAATGAGGCCAACTTGCAACTGGTACTGGCCGGCAGGGAGGTCGGGGCGGACTCCTAAAGAATAACTCAGAGGCATCACCTGATCAGGGCGCCAGGCGCGAACACGAAAGACTCCGTCCAGAGGCCAGTCCTCCTTGGACATGACAGTCACGTCCCGAGAGCGATCGTAGATTTTCAGGATAAGCTCGACATCTCTGCCGATTTTCTTCTCCGGCTGCCAAAAAAGGGTTACATCGAGGCTCGAGCCAGGTGCAAATTCGTTACTCTGAAAGCCGACCAGCTCCAGACGGTTGGCAAATGACTGCGCCTCCAGAGGCATGTATGCCGGAATCCCGCCCTGCCAGCGCGCCTCCAGGGCTGTGGCTACGGGGATACTGTTTTCCGTCAGAATTGCCGTCTCTTTCCCCTCCAGCGGCTCGATGCCTGCAGGCATGGATGGGAGGAAAAAGACCGTTCCCTCTTTGAGCAAGACCCACTCCTCAGGGAATCCTTTAACCGTTGACCATTCGGAGTCCGGGAGAATGACCGAGACACGCTCCCCCTGACGCAAAATTTCCTCCACCCCGCCCTGCCGGTGCGGGAAATTCTCGATCAGCAGGAAGGCGAGACGCGAATCGCTGTACAGACTGGTGGGCAGAAGGATGGGGCTGTCAGGGTGGTGGCCGATGAATTCTGCAATCGGGCCGGATTTCGCATCTTCTCCGCGATTCGCCAGGCGATACGGTGTGATTCGCTGGGCAAAGTCCCACTGGCGAAACAGGCCGAGAGTCAGCGCCAGCGCCAGGACAAGATAACCCATCCAGCGGGGAAATCGCGGCCTCCTTTCTATCCATCCCCAGGCAGACGCGGCTCCTAAACCAGCAATCATGGAAACAAAAGGAATGCCCGGAATCAGCCGCGAGAAATCGATCGCTGTATGATCATATTTTTCGTACGTCAGGAGTTCGGGCAGTAACATCATGGCCATCATAAGGAAGCCAAAGACATGTGCGTCTCGCCTCCAGCGAATGACGAGCACAATTCCGATTATCAGACCAACGACGAGAACGGCTGTCAGAACTGCTCTGGGCCCGTAAGGGTGATCTACGTGCCAGAAAAAGGACAGCGCAATGATCTGTTTTTTCAGCTTTGCAATAACAACGGCGACAGGATCCGGCAACTCGAAAACAAACTGTCCCCCCACAGGACCGACGGGATTCGAGACGCGAGCGACAAATGTATAGGGATGGACGACAAACAGTATCCACTGAGGCAGCGCAACGAGGGCGGAAGCGGCTGCAGCCCACAGCAGGTCGCGCCAGTGCGTCAATAGACGGCGGTTCGCCAGAACCGCGCCTACGCTGGCGACCGCCAGCGCGACAGGAAAGAAGCGCGCAACAATATAGACATACTGGCTCAGTCCAACCAGCAGACCGGCCAGAATAAAGTCCAGCCTGTCTCCGCGCCGAAAGCCTCGCCATAGGAAACCAATGGCCATCAATTCCACGACAGGAAGCAGAATGGGTTCAATGCCGCGGTATGAGTGGGAAGCAAAGAAGGTTGAAAGAGCCAGTCCCAAGGCTGCAATCAGCCCGGCTCTGCGGGCGAAAACGGTGCCAAGGCGGTCAAAGACCCAGCGCGAGGCCCAGTAGACCGCCGGCGCGGCCAGGGCCCCTCCCACAACAGTGAGGCCCTGCAGACTGGCAACGCTGTATCCAAATACAGAGAATATGAGGGCCTGTATGTAAACGATCAGGGGCTGGGTCCCAAACTGATGATAGATATAGAAGGGAAAGATGCTTTCTTGTAGGAAATCACGTGTGTGTAGTGCCAGCCAGGTCGAATCATGATCCAGGGTTGGGGTCAACCTGAACCAATGAAAATAGTAACTGGAGAGACTGATCGAGAATAGGGCGATGGAAAGCCAGGCGTCAACGCGGCCGGTCAAAGAGAACGAATTACCAGACAGTTGGAGATATGCGGACAGATTGCGCTTGACTGCAGCGACCGAGTCGTTCACGGAAATGCCTCAGTTCTGTCCACTGCAGTGCGTCTGCAATGCAATTCTCAAATATAATGGGGATTTCATGTGAATGAAAGGGACAGGGACTGCGCCAGCGGGTTCAAAGCGCAATTTTCGGTTCGTGACGAAGGATGCCGCTTCGAACGTAGAGCACTATCTGAATCCTGTCCGGAGGGCAGTGTTATTCCTGAGTGAAAGGGTATGTCGCCAGCAGGTGCCTCATCTCATCCCGCATCTTGATCGTCTCGGTCATCACGTCCACCTGGTCACAGTCCATCCACGGGTCGTGTTCATACTCCAGCGTCAGGTAGCCGTTGTAGTCGGCGGCCATGAGCACTTCGACCACGGCGTGAAGGTCGAGCTCCCCGTCATCCCAGCGCACCTGCAGCTTGCCGTCGCAAGCATGCCGCAGATGGACATGGCCGGCATAGGGGCCGAGGGGATCCGCGTCCCCCGGACCATAACCTTTCGCCATAAAGTGGGAATAGTCGAGCACGATTTTGATCGCGGGATTCTGCTGCAGAAATGCCAACGTTTCGAATGGGCTTTCCAGCACCGACTCGACGTGCGGCTCGAATAGAAACAGCACATCCTCGGCGGCTGCCAGCGCGGCGAGTTCGTTCATCGCCGCCGCCGACAGCGCCACCGCCTCTTCATGAGTGATGCCCGCCTGGTCAACGCCCGGCAGCACCAGCACCGACGGAATCCCTGCGGCTTTGCAGAACTGAAGTACGCGCGTGAATGTTTCCCGGTTGGCGGCGCGTACGCTTTCATCGGCAGAATTGACCGGCCTGTCGTCGAATCCATCCCCGAACACGAAGAGCAGATTGCTGAGCGGGAGACCGGCCTCGGTTACGCGGCGAGCCTGCCCCTCTGGATCGCGTTCGATCTCGCGCGAATCGAGCAGCCCGCCGGGCACGGCCATCAGGTCCATCGCCTCTATTCCCAGCGCCTGCCATATCGCGGCCGATTCCGACAAACTGGCGCCCACGAAGGACCAGGCGGCGCCGGCGAGTTTTACGGTGGTCATGGTTGTCTCCAATTCATCTTGTAAGCAGGAAGCGAGTCGGTTGAATGCACCTATTCGCTGAATCCTTTACTTAAACCTTTACTAACCTGAGTTCGGAGTTAGATGGTGGTTGGCAAGAGTGCCAAGTCATTGACGGAGAGATGTAGGGACGGCTTTTGGGGTTGCCAAGTGTAAGCAATCAGACCGGCGATGAGATTGACGAGAAAGTTGGTGGTGCTGCGGT
>JAJEDI010000002.1 GCA_022821585.1 Caldilineaceae bacterium | reverse complement strand
CTCTCTCTTTTCCCTTTTTTTTTTTTTTTTTGGGGGGGGGGGGCGCACGCGCCCGCGGTGGGGGGGGGGCCCCCCCCCCCCAACGCCCCCTCTCCTACAACATGCCTCGTCGACCTGGTGTCGATATTCCGACAGGTCCCCAATCGAAAGGGCTTCGCCAGACCACGCCCACCATTCCCATCAAATTCCTGTAGATGCCGGCCTTGTGCCGGCCCACGCCCACCCCAAATCCGGGACGCACCCCGGAATCTTTCAGCGGCAGCAGTGCATGCAAAACGAGAGAGGGCCGGTAGAGTTCGCGCGCGTGCTATGCAAAGTTCTCACAGGTTTCACAGGATATTGACAGGGAAATTGCATCTGAATTGGGTCGCGAAGCAGGGCAATTGCATCAAAATCAGTGATACAATATCCCTGTGCCAGGAAGTGAATAGGCATTACCGAGAGCGTACTGTCATCAAGCCGCGACTCTCGCTGGCAGGGAATCTGAAGGCGAGGGAAAACCCTTCCAGGACTGGTAACTGCCCAGTACCCAACAAAGTCAGCGAGGAAACGTGCGCGAAGTCAAGCGCAAAAGTCCGGAAAAGGAATACTGTCCGCTCTGACCCGACTTAGCCCGACTTTTAGCGTCCGGACACGACACCCTGCCCCCAACCGCCAGCCGACCGGCGTAAGTCTGTCGCAAATGAGAGTCGTGGAGAGGCTGCCAGAACTGGGAACTGACGCCAGAAACGAAAAACTGATGCAAAACCGTAACGGCAAAAAGGGCCGGGAGAAAAATTTTTCACCCGACTTCACCCGACATGAACCGACCAACTCGTCCCACCATGTCAGAATTTGTACAACTCTCGTACAACGCACGCAAACACTCGTCCGGCCTCGCCGGCGCCGGCGAGGCCCCTTTCACAGCCCACTGCACAAACTTCAGGCATGGCAGGACAGACATCATGCAAACGCTCGTAAACGCTCGTCCAACGCTCATACGAGACAACCCGCACAGGCAAAGCCCCCCTTCTCAGCCAATCGGGTAAATCCCATGAACTGTTGTTCAGGCAACCCGTAAACGCTCGTAAACTCTCATAAACGCTCGTCCAACACACAGATGTGAAAGCCTGAGCAACACAATCAAGACAAACAGTTCACAATGAATGAAATGCTCGCATCAGCCCCCAAGGCATCTGCACCGAATCTGAATTCCGTCTCTTCCTCCGATACTGGACTGCTCCTGACTTCCACCGTCAGCCACTTTAGCATCAGGAACGCAGTCCACTCTGTCTTGGATGAGGACGTCAGCCGCACGGGTCGCGACCATCCGCAGCACAACCTGGCCGTCTTGCACAACTCAGTTCCCGACCTCCTACGCAGAGAGAAACGAGCCCGAATCGGCGTTTCTGCCGAAAGTAAACGAGCCGGTTGGAAAACTGACTATCTCCTGAAAGCTTTCTCCCGATTAGATGCGTATGTCCTGACCCCTGAAGTTCCGCTTGTTGAGCAATCTATACATTTAAGGTACGATTGGGCGCACTTGGCAGACGGTCGCTGGAACCGGAAGATTCGCAGATATTCACACAAAGGATGCGCGCATGACAACCACAACCGATACCTTGACCGGCGCTGGCGCGCAAACTGTCGTCCGGCAAATGGGCGAAGCCGCGGCTGCATTTCTGGCCTGCCTCTCCATAGATCAGAAACACCGAGCGGTCGTTCCCTTTGCCGATCAGGCAGAGCGCACAAACTGGCACTACACACCAATCCTGCGCAAAGGGCTCTCCCTGTCTGAAATGACCTTCCCGCAGCGGCAAAGTGCCCTGCAACTGGTCAATGCCGGCCTCAGTCGCGCCGGCTTCGTTACCGCCTCGACTGTGATGGGCATCGAGAACGCTCTCGACATGTTGGAAGATTGGGAGCGCACCTATCCGGGCAGAGACCCACAACTCTATTTCCTGACCATTTTCGACAGCCCGGATGAAAAGGGTGTGTGGGGATGGCGCTTTGAAGGCCACCACATCTCTCTGAATTACACGATTGCCGACGGGAAAATCATCTCGCCTACACCAATGTTCTTTGGCTCGAACCCGGCCGATGCACCCTTCAGCCCGGCGGCCACCCTCCGACCCCTGGCAGGCGTCGAAGACCTGGCCCGGGAGCTTGTCCTTTCCTTTGACGAGGAGGCCCTTGAAACTGCCAACATCTCTCCGGCGGCGCCTCCGGACAATGTACTCTACAATCTTCCCGAGGTAGTGGAAGGCGCATTCCGAATGCCTGCCAACTCTCCCGACCTGAAACTGTGGAAAGAGGCCCATGGAGTGGACGACGCCCATGTCCAGGCGTTGCGCTATTCCCATACACCCCGCGGGCTTTGCCGCAGCCGCATGAACGGCGCCCAGCAGGAACTCCTGCTCGCTCTTATAGGCGAGTATATCCATCGTATGCCCGACGAACTCGCTGAGATCGAATGGCACAACCTGGGCGAGCGCGGCCTCGACGGCATCCACTTTGCCTGGGCAGGCGGCCTTGAGAAAAGGCAGGGGCACTACTACCGCATCCAGGGCCCGCGCTTCATCTGTGAATACGACAACACCCAGAACGACGCCAATCACATTCACTCGGTCTGGCGCGACCCGGCCAATGATTTTGGTAGAGATCTACTGGCGCACCACTATGCCCATCATCATTAGCGGCTGACTGTGCGCATCCCGTTGAGGCTGTCGGGTTGGCGTCCAGGTTCCTTGGTTTAGTTAAGCCGCGTCGAATCGGGTTCAGTAGTTAAGAATGCTCCGCCATCCATCCGTTGCGTTTGTGAGAGGCCTATACCGGCACAATCTCTGGCACTGTGGCAGAAAACGTTTGACGGAGCGGATGAAGATCGGTACAATCCGGTTCATATGTCAAATGTCGCATCCTTGTGGCAATTAGCATTCGAACAGAAAGAAACTGGTAAATCCAGTTGAGACTTCCTGCGCAACGATCGAACTGTTCGAAGATGTTAAAATGCAGGGACCAGAAAACAACACTCCACGTGTAACCAACTCTTAAGGAGATATCTATGGCTGAAAACGGCAAATCGGCTATGTCCGGAAACTACCAGGTAGTGGGGACCCGGCCCATTCGGCACGACGGTACCGATAAGGTTGTCGGCGCCGCCCGCTATGCCGCTGACCAGAATGTGCCGGGAATGTTGTACGGCAAATACCTGCGCAGCCCCCACGCCCACGCCCGCATCCTCAGTATCGATACCAGCAAGGCCGAGGCCCTGCCGGGCGTCACCGCAATCGTTACATCGTCCGACCTCGCCGAAGCAGCTGACAAGATTCAGGAAATGGGTGAGGACGCCGTCAATCTGAGGTATCTGAGCGCCAATATGCTGGCCCATGACAAGGTCCTCTACCACGGCCACGCCATCGCTGCTGTGGCGGCAAATAGCGTCCACGTCGCCGAAGAGGCGGTCGCACTGATCGATGTCGAATATGAGGTCCTCAAGC
Source organism: Caldilineaceae bacterium (assembly GCA_022821585.1). GTDB lineage: Bacteria > Chloroflexota > Anaerolineae > Caldilineales > Caldilineaceae > Bin5. Next base: position 36,291 of record JAJEDI010000002.1, on the reverse strand, counting down.
CGGTGCTGGATGTGCGCGAGGCCATGGCAGACGACGCCCCTATCCTCCTCGAAGGGTTGCGCACCACCGCCCTGGGCGATGTCGGTGATAAGCCGACCAATGTCGCACAACATTTCCGCCACGCACGCGGCGACCTCGAAGCCGGCTACGAAGCCGCTGACGCGATTGTCGAGCGCGAATTCACAACCGCCATGGTCCATCAGGGCTATCTCGAACCGCAGGCCTCGACTGTGCAGTGGCGGTCCGACGACCAGATTCATATCTGGACCAGCACCCAGGGACCCTTTCAGATTCGGGATTCGGTGTCGGCCCTCCTGCAGGTGCCCGTTTCCCAGGTGAAAGTGACGCCGGCGGAAATCGGAGGCGGATTCGGCGGCAAGTTCACCCCCTACACTGACCTTCCCGCGGCCCTGCTCTCCCGCAAGAGCGGCAACCGCCCGGTCAAGATGGCGCTGACCCGCACCGAAGTACTGCAGGCGACCGGCCCCACTTCCGGCAGCTACATAAAGGTAAAGATGGGCGCCTCGAAGGACGGCCGCATCACCGCAGTTGAAGCCGACCTCATCTACGAAGCGGGCGCCTATCCCGGCTCCCCCGTCGGCGCCGGCGCCGGTGTGATTCTCTCCCCATACAAACTCGATAACCTGCGCATCGATGGCTATGATGTCGTCGTCAATCGCCCGCAGAGCGGCGCCTACCGCGCGCCCGGCGGCACCAATGCCGCCTTCGCTTCGGAGACGGTGATCGACGAGCTGGCCGAGATCCTGGAGATCGACCCGCTGGAATTCCGCCACATCAACGCCGCCCAGGCAGGAGACCGCCGCCCGGACGGGCCCGAATACAAGCGCATCGGTTACAAAGAGACCGTTGAAGCCGCCATCGATCATCCCCATACCGCGATGCCGAACGAAGGCACAAATCGTGGCCGCGGCGTGGCCTCCGGTTTCTGGTTCAATGGCGCCGGCCCTTCAAGCGTCACCGCCGTCGTCAACGCCGACGGCACCGTAAACCTGCTCGAAGGCTCCGCCGACATCGGCGGCACCCGCGCCTCCGCCGCCATGATGCTGGCCGAGACAATCGGCGTCGCCGCCGAGGACATCAACCCGCAGGTCGTAGACACCGACTCGATCGGTTACACCAGCGGCACCGGCGGCAGCAGCGTCACCCACAAGATCGGCGTAACCACCCATCAACTCGGCCTCGAACTGCGCAGGAAGATGAGCGAGCAGCTTGCCGACTACTGGGAAATGAACATCTCTGACATCACCTGGCAGAACAATCAGTTCAATGGCAACGGCCACAGCCTCGGCTTCAAGGAAGCCGCCCAGGAGCTGTCCAGCGGCTACGAGGCGCTGACGGCCAGCGTCACAATGAACACGGAAGGGGCCGGGCCCTGCTTCGGCACCCATATTGTCGACGTCGAGGTCGATCCGGAGACGGGCAAAGTCGAGATCTTGCGCTACACCGCTGTCCAGGACGTGGGCAAGGCAATCCACCCCAGCTACGTAGAAGGCCAGATCCAGGGCGGTGTCGTCCAGGGAATCGGCTGGGCCCTGAACGAAGAATACATCTACGACGACGAAGGCCATCTGCTCAACGCCAGCCTGCTCGACTACCGCATGCCCACCGCGCTCGATCTGCCCATGATCGAGACCGTTGTGGTCGAGGTTGCCAACCCCGACCATCCCTTCGGCGTGCGCGGCGTCGGTGAAGTTCCGATCGTCCCACCCGCCGGGGCCATCGCCAACGCCATCTACGATGCCATCGGCGTGCGGCCGACCGAACTGCCCATGTCGCCCGCTCGCTTGCTCGAAGCAATCTGGGAGAAAAACGGCGCCTAGCGCCCAGTTTCTGTAAACTTGCGGCCAGGTACCGCACTGGCCGCCAAACTGTTCGCCAAGGCGGGTCGGTAGACCATGTGTTGACCGGCCCGCCTTTTGATTCGATACTGAGTATTCGATACTGTGAAGGAGAGTCACTGATGGAACAGCTCGACGACAGGACTTAACTACCCGATGTCTTCCTCTCGTTCAGTTGCCGTAACCGGTGGCCTCGGCAATCTCGGCACAAAGCTGCTCCTGCACCTCGCCCGCACTAGCCCCTGCCGGCTCCTGATCGGGCTGGACGTGCGTGCACCGTCGCCAGATCAGTTACAAGCATTGCACGACGCCGCCGCCCAGAATACGACAGGCTCAGCGCCTGCGGTCGAACTGCTCCAATGTGACCTCACCGATCCCCGCGACGCCCGCTGGCGCGACGCGCTGGACCGGGTGCAAGCTGTCGTCCACTTCGCCGCTTTCAACCCCTACCCGGACGCCAGCTGGGACGAGGCGGCCGTCTCCATCGACATGACCCTCAATGTGGCCCTCGCCGCCGCCGGCAGCCCTGGGGTCGAGCGCTTCGTCTTCGCCACCTCGAATCACGTCATGGGCCGCTACAAAGATGACCCCCTGGCTGCAACAGTGGGGCCAGGCGCGCTGACCCCCGAAAGTCCCCTCAGCGTGGGCACCGTCTGGGCGGAGACCGACCCGCCCCTCGATGCCACCGCCTATTCAACAACAAAGATGGTGGGCGAACGTATCTGCCAGGCGCTGGGCGCGCAGTCGAACGGCGAAACGACCTTCGTCAGCGTGCGCATCGGCTGGTGCCAGCCAGGCCCCAACCGGCCCGAAACGCTCAACGCCACCGGCGACCCGAGCGTCCAAATCGGCGGCGCCGAATCCCACCCCGACCCCGAAGGATACCGCCGCGCCGAACGCTGGTTCCGCCTCATGTGGCTGTCCAACCGCGACTTTGTGCACCTGTTCGAACGGGCCGTCAACGCCGACGCCGGCGTATGGCCGGCGCCCGCCATCCTGGTCAACGGCATGTCCGACAACACCGGCATGACCTGGAGCCTGGACGAGACCCGGCGCTATCTCGGATACCAGCCCTCGGATGACGTGAACGCCGGCGGCTCTTGATCGACCGCCCGCGTCCCGCCATCTCCCCCAGCGATTGAGACTGGCCGCAAACCTTTCGCCACAAAAAGGAGATTCCACATGAGCTACAAGCTCGCCTACAGCACCTTGCGCTGGCAGAATCCCGAACTGGAACCCGCCCTGAACAGGCTTGCCGAAGCGGGCTGGCAGGGCTGGGAAAGCAGACTGCCTCTCAACTGGATGGGAACGCCCGAACGGCTGCGCCGCGTCTGCGACGAAGCCGGCATGCCCCTCGTCGTTCTAACCGCCAACGGCACCCCCGATAGCCGTGATCGCGAAAACGTAGAGTCGAACCGCCGCCGCATGGAATTCGCCGCCGAAATGGGCTGCGACTGCTTCATGTATATGAACGGCGGCAAGCCTGACGATCGCCCCGTGAGCGACGATGACGTCAGAGCAGCCGCCGAAGGCGCCGACGAGTGGGCCGAATACGCGGCCCAGTTCGGCTTGGAGCTGACCTACCACATCCACACCAATCTGCTGGTCGATTCAATCGATCACTGGAAGCTGTACATGGAGAACCTGCGCACGGCCAAGCTGTGCATCGACGTCTCCCACGCGCAGCTCTGGGGCTATGACCCCGTCGCGTCGCTGTGGGACTTCCGCGCACAGCTGAACTACGTGCACCTGCAGGACTGGGCCACCACCACCCGCCGCGCCGACGGCTTCTACGACCCGCAGTGGTGTCAGGTTGGGGAGCACGGAAACGTGGATTTTCCGGCCATCCGCGGCGTACTGGACGAAATCGGCTACGACCGCTGGGTGACCGCCTGCCCCGGCCAGCCCATACCCGGCCGCGAAGATCCCATGAGCGAGGCCGAACGCAGCGACGGAATGGTCACCTATCTGCGGGGAATCGGCTACTGAGTGTCAAGGTCGATCTCGGGGTGATCGCGGAAATACCTGGCCGTATCGATAACCAGGTTTTCCTGCAATTGAATCGTCATACCGCCGTCAATGACTAAGGTGTGGCCGGTGATGAACTTGGCCTCGTCGGAGCAGAGGAAGCGCACCCCGTCGGCGATGTCGTCGGGCACCCCGGTGTGACGCAGAGGGTAATGTTGGTCGAAGAAACGCAGCATTGAAGGGTTGCGTTCCCAGCGTTCGGCCTGGCGTTCGGTCACGATGTGGCCGGGGCAGATGCAGTTGACCCGTACGCCGATCGGCCCGAAATCAAGCGCCATCTGGCGGCTCATCGCGATAATCGCCGCCTTCGTCATCTCGTAGGCCAGGCATGACGGCGCCACCATCTGCCCGTGCACCGAAGAAATATTGACGATGCTGCCGCCGCCGCTGGCCTGAATGTGCGGCACCCCGTACTTCGCGCTCAAAAAGACCGCCTTCTGCGAAGCGTCGAGCGCGCGGTCAAAGGCAGTTTCAGTCAGAGTAATGGCCGTGCCGTCCGGCTCCAGTGCCCCCCAGGCGTTGTTCACCACGATGTGCAACCCGCCCCAGAGTTCAACCGCCCGTTCGATCATCGGCCGTATCTGGTCCCGCTGCGAAATGTCGACCTCATAGGCGGAAGCCGTGCCGCCGCTCTCCTCAATGCGGGCCGCGTTTTCCGCCGCCCCCTCCGGCATGATGTCGGTGACCAGCACCTTCGCCCCATCCGCGGCCAGCCGCCGCGCAATGGCCCCGCCAATCCCGACCGCTCCCCCGGTGACGATTGCAATTTTTCCTGTCAGTGTCATGAAAGATTTCCCAAGCAAGATTTGGAGAAAAGACCGGGATCAGTATACTTGTCGGCCCGGCGATAAACAAACCGGCAGCAACTGGCTTCCTCTGCTGTACCGCAGAGGCTAATGATTTGGTCTGATTATGAGAGATAAGTCAAACGTTATATGCTGAATTGGCATCATTTCTGCAAAGCCCTGAGAACGGCTCTGTTGTAAGAAAATGGAAGCCAAGACCGGCGTCATCCACGATATCGTCTCGCGTATCATAGCTCTCGATCCCTATCGGATCGTGCTATTCGGCTCTGTTGCTTCGGGAACGGAGGAGTTGGGAAGTGATATCGACTTACTGGTAATTCTGGATTCTGAGAAGATCTCACAAACCTATGAGGAGAGGATGCAGAGTAGGCTCATGGTGAGGAAGAGCCTCCTTGCGGTCAACAAGCATGTTCCCATCGACCTCATCGTCTATACCAAGGGTGAGTACGAGCTTCTAAAGAAGTACGGTTCCTCCTTTCTGCTCGAATTAGTAAGCTCGGGGAAGACGTTGTATGAGAAGGCAGACTGAGGCGTGGCTCGCTTCGGCTCGCGATGACTTGAGAGTTGTAGAAGAGATCCTCGTTATCGAGGATCTTACGCATATGGTTGCTTTCCACTGTCAGCAAGCGGTAGAGAAGTCTTTCAAAGCGGTTCTCGAAGAGTACGATCAGATCGTGCCAAGAACCCACGATCTGATCACGCTCCGCACACTGACGGAGAAGCATATCAGAGTGACGGTAGAACCAGATCTTCTGAATCAAATGAATGACCTGTATGTCGATTCAAGGGACCCCTCCGATTTCGGGCTGCTCCCAGGCGGGAAACCCCCTCAGGATATGGCACAACAAATGTACGTTTCCGCTTGCAAGATACATGAGAGCATAGGGAAAAGTTTTGATCAGCAAACGGGAAACCAAAACAAGGAAGACTGAGAAAATGAACCGATTGGCAGTCCCCAAATTCCAAAGTTATGAGGAGGAAGCTGCTTTCTGGGATAACTTGGATACCGCTGATTTCATGGAAGACGATGGGGAATGGTTTCGTTTTCAAACGTCGCAAAATCAGCCAATTAAAGATGCAAAGGTGTTGGACTGTCGAGAAACGTTCGACAACCCCTCGCTCTGAATGTCAGGAATAGGATAACTGACCCTGTCTACCAAGAGGAGAGCAAATAGCAATGGAAATACCACAAATCGATCTGCCCGCGCTGCTTGGGCAAACAGAAGCGTATCTTATCGGTGCTCCATTCGCAGCCATCTGGCTTCTGTCCGGCATCGTCAGCGCGATGGTCGCCACCAATAAAGGAAGAAGCGGTTGCAGCTGGTTTCTCCTCGGTTTCCTATTGGGCCCGCTGGGTCTCATCCTATCCTTCGCAGTCTCCAAAAACCAGCCGGTGCTTGAGCAAAGATTGGTCCAGCGCGGCGAAATGCAGTACTGCCCCTACTGCGCCGAACTGATTAGAGCCGAAGCGATCAAATGCCGCTACTGCGGCGAGGGCTTCGGCGGGGACCAGTCGTCATCCCATTCGATCTACATGCGCTGAACCGGCCGTGAATCGTCTCTGACTTCCTAACCTCGTAAAACGCAAGATCACCCTTGAGAAGCAGAATGCCCTATCGAGCCGTCATCTTCGACCTGTTCGGCACCTTGGTCAACAGCTTCACCCGCCGGGAGTACGATAAGGTCAACGCGCAGATGGCCGCGGCCGTCAGCGTTCCCTATGCAGAATTTTGGCGGTTCATGGGGGAAACCTTGCACGACAGCTGCCTTGGGCGCTACAGTTCCTTCGAACACCTTATCTCCGATATCTGCACTCGCACAGGTGTCCACGCGGACAAGGCACAAATCGCGCAAGCTGCAGCCTTCCACTATGAATTCGTTGCCAACGCAATCGTACCGGAGCCAGTGGTTTTGGAAGCGTTGGACAGACTCAAGACAAGAGGACACCGGCTTGGCCTGATCAGCGACTGCGGCCCTCCTGTCCCGCTTCTTTTTCCCCAATCTCCACTGGCCCGCTTCATTGACACCCCAGTATTTTCCTGTGAAGAGCAGATCAAGAAGCCTTCAAGCGCTATCTATCAACGAACCTGCCAACGCATGGAGATAGAACCGCATCAATGTATCTATGTCGGCGACGGCAGCAGACAGGAGCTGACCGGCGCCGCAGCAGTAGGCATGCGACCCGTACTGAAGCGGACCGACCTGACTGATGTCTACGATAGCCATCGTCCCGAAGTGGAAAGCTGGCGGGGCCCGGCTGTTGATGAAATCAGGGAACTTTGTGACATGCGCTTTTGAGATGGGACATCTCGAAAGCAAGGTATACCGTCTTACAAGATGAAAATGCTCTATTTTCAGCAAGAAGACATACTGCATCTGAAGATTTCTGATGAACCGGAAAGGGCAGTATGGAGCTAGGCCCCAATATAACGGCCGAACTGAACGATGATGGAGAACTCATCGGGCTCGAAATCCTGAACGCCAGTGCGTTCATCCGGGATTCAGTTGTGGAGTCTCTACTGGCGATGATGCTTGCATTCGCCAAAGCCGAAAACACACTCTCAGATCGTTGAACGCCCTGTCATAACGTTTTGTGAACGCATAATGATGGGCTCCCATTCTCTCCTTGCGCGGACGTTCCAGCCAGAATGAGCCACCGGTTGGAGCCGTCGCGCCAGTCTCAAAATAAGGATCAAGAAATGCTACGCATCTCAATCTTCAAACACAACGCCGAAATCACCGACCAGTGGCTGCGCCAAAAAGTCGCCCTCGGCGCCGACGCCATCGACTTCGGACGCGACGCCGACATGCCCGGCGTCACCGAACAGGGTTACCCGGACCTGGACGCAGTGCAGGCGCTGCGCAAGCGGGTGCGCTCCTTCGGCATCGACATCAACCGCGTCACCCTTCCCACCCTTACACATACCTTCATTGACGAGCGCGTCGGCGCCGAGGACGAGTTGGACAACGCCGCCAAAGCCCTCGAAGTCTACGGCCGGGCACGCATCCCCATCGCCCGCCAGCGCGTCGAAGGCGACGTCTTCCCGCAGATGATGGAGCAGTACCGCACTAAACACCGCGGCGGCTACCTTGCCCGCGCCGAGTCCCTCGTACAGGGACACCCCGAAATCCCCTCGCGCGCCGAACTGGAACGCTGGTGGGACCGCTTTTGCGTCGCCTTCGAGCGCCTCACTCCCATCGCCGAGGAGTACGACATCAAGCTGGCCGTCCACCCCTCCGATACGCCCAACATCGACACGCCCTTCGGCGGTATCGGCTTCCACCGCATCATCGACGCCTTCCCCAGCCCCAACGTCGGCTACGTCTACTGCATCGGCACCCGGTCCGAAGCCGGTGGCAGCTCGCTCGTGATCGACGAGATCAACAACTACGGCCGCAAGGGCAAACTTTTCATGCTCCACATGCGTAACGTGCGCGGCAGCCTGGCCACTGCCGGCGGCTTCGAAGAAACCCTCCTCGACGACGGCGACCTCAACATGGCCCGCATCCTGCGCGAACTGCGCAACGTCGGCTTCAGCGGCTACATCAACCCCGATCACATTCCCGACCTGCCCGGTGACAACGAGACCCGCGACGTCGGCTGGGCCTACTCGATCGGCTACCTGAAAGCGCTCTTCGCCGCCGCCGTGGCCTAACGCCGCAGGAGGCAGGGGGAGGAAGTAGGCGGCCGGTGCCGAAAGACTACCGGCCCCGCCTGTCCTCTCGACACTGCACCTTTTGATTTGCGACACCCCCTCAAATGCTCCTGTTCAAGACCAACAGGTTAGAGCTAACTCCCTTCCTGGTTCTTCTGGCGTTCACTGTAATCGCTCTGTTCTTACGACTGTATCGACTGCACGAACTCGAGCCCGGGCTGAAGTTCGACGAAGGTTGGAACGGAATATACGCCCTCCAGGTGCTTCAGGGTGAACATGCCCTGACATTTGGCGACAAGGAAGGGCTGGGCGTCTATCTGATAGCGCTGGCTACCAAGTTCCTGGGGCGCACGCCGCTTGCCCTTCGTCTGCCCACTGCCCTGGCTAGCGCAAGTACCGTCCTGGTCGTCTTTTGGCTTGGTCGACTGCTCTTTGAGTGGGGAGAGGATGGGCGGGAGATCAGGCGGCGCGGCCTCGCAGTTGGGGCCATTGGAGCCGGCCTTCTGGCCGTGTCGCTTGGCCAGACTGTCATGGGACGCACTTCATATCGGGGCAGCCTTCTCCCGCTGTTTCTGGCGCTATGCCTGGCACTTCTGTGGTGGGGCTGGACACGGCGGCGTTGGTGGGGAATCGGCCTGGCGGGCGCTTGCGCCGGGTTACTGCCCTACATATATTATCCTGCGCGTTTCGTTCCCCTGCTCTTTCTCTTCTTCGGCATCAGTTTTCTGTTGCCATTTCGTTCTATGTCCCCGAAGAGATTGCAGTCTGAGCTACCGAGGGCAGCCGCGTTCACCGGCGTTGCCGCGCTGGTCGCTGCGCCAATTCTCCTCCACTACATTCGTAACCCCGACCTCTTCTTCAACGAACGCATCCAGACTGTCTTTGTCTTTCGTAAGTTTCAAGGCGCCTCTGTGACGACTTTGGCGGAAGTCCTGGTAACCAATGTTTGGGACGTCTTGACCTCGTTCAGTTTTCGTCTCCTGGCGGGTTGCTGTTCCCCCTTTGAACATGCCGTTACGCTCAATGGATGGGAAGCGCTCTTTTTCTGGCTGGGCGTTGGGGTCGCGATCCGGCAGTGGAACAGGAGGCCGGCATACCGTCTCCTGTTGCTTTGGGTGGGCCTTCTGTTCATGCCGGCATTTCTGTCCGATGCAAAGAGCACGATGCGCATGGTCGGCGCGGTGCCAGCTGTCTATCTGCTTGTGGCTGTCGGCCTGTGGGAGACCTTCCTGTGGATAGAGTCTCGTTTGGCCGGGAGAGCGAGAACTTGGCCGTCGATCTTCGGCACGGTTATCGGCGTCATGATTCTGATTCAGGCAGCAATCACCTTTCGAGCTGTTTTCGACAGGGGAATGGCCGTCAGTCCCAGCCACTACGATATGATCTGGCCGGCATTTGCCCGGGAACTGAACGAACGGCCTGCGGAGAATGATACGGTTTACTTCATCGCCCATAGACACGATGCCTTTGACTATCTGTATCAAGGGGCGACACCGGTCATAAGGATCTTCTCGGCTGTTCCGGACCTCGACCATCAGACCGAAGCATTGCTGACAGAAATGGGGACGGTTTCTACTGTGAGAGTTGTGAACTGGGTTGACTGGTCTCCAACGATCGAGTGGCGGGCAAACTTCAGAGCCAACTTTCTCACCATACTTCTTGACAAGCACGGAACATATGCCGGCACTGAATACTTCGACGACATCTATGTCGACTCCTACGTGGACGTCTCCTACGACCGTCCATGGGTTCTCTTCGAAGACCTGCCGCAACCGGTCATCTACGATGCAGGTATCACTTTGGAAGGACTAGCTTTGGGCTTGAGTAAGAAAAGAGCATCAGAACAGCAGGGGCTCGACGCAGAGCAACATCGTTCTCTTGTGGTCGGCATGTTGTGGACGACGGCTTCGAAAGTCGAGGCTGACTATTCAGTATCCTTACGCCTCTACAGCGATGATGGTGCAAAGGCCTTTCAAGATGATCATGTCCTGAGGAAGCCGATGGCGTATCCGCTAACCACGAGTCTATGGACGACCCAACCGGTAAGTACTGTTTTCGAGCTTGAAATTCCAAATGAGTTGGCCGCCGGCGAATACGAGCTGCGCATGGTCGTCTACGACTTGCAGACGTCTACACCAACTGTCGAAGTGGGCGTCTGGGAGCCAGAGACCACCCTGGGGCGCGTCCAAATTCAGCCGTCCGGCCAGTAGGGGAAAACGTTGCACCGTATTCCGGCCTCTACTTGCTGTAATCACCTCTGGCCTGCTCCATCCTTTCGGTCCGGTCGTCGAGGCCGCGACGGCCTTTGCGCCTGCCGGGGAACATCCAGTCCCAATGGATACCTTGGCGTGTTTACCAAAGTCCTGTGCATCAGCGCGGGCAGGTCACGGATTGGGCTGATGCCGGCGCTGGCAAGAAAGCAACTGGGTACCCTAGGGGCACTTTGTTGGCTCAACCTTTGTGGAATGCGCACAGTCGGTGTAAGGTTGGTCAAACGGGCGGCACGCTCAAATCTTGCAATTGAGAGGTGCAATCGATTCTTGGCGAAAGAACCTCCATCGCCTCAGCCATTAAACTCAACCGCAGGACAACAAGATGACACGCAAAGTCGGAATCGTCGGCGCACGCGGCATCGGTGAAAGGCACGCACGCGCCTATACGCAGGACCCCCTTGCCGAACTGGTCGCCGTCTGCGATCTCGTCAAAGAGCGCGCCGACGAGGCCGCGCGGATGCATGGCGTACGCGGCTACACCAGCCTCGCCGAAATGCTGCGCCACGAAGACCTGGACATCGTCGACGTCTCCACCGGCGGCTTCGAAAACGGCAGCTGGCACTTCGAACCGACCATGGAAGCCCTCGAGGCCGGCAAGCACGTGCTCGTGGAAAAACCGATCTCCAATCAGATCGGCGAGGCCCGTCAGATGGTCGCCAAGGCCGCCGAGATGGACCTCTACCTCGGCTGCAACCTCAACCACTACTTTACGCCTCCGGCCGAAAAAGCCCGTCAATACATGGAGCAGGGCCAGATAGGCGAGTCGGTCTACTGCCTGCTCAAAATGGGCTTCAACGGCGGCGAGCATACCTACACCAAGAACAGCGCCCCCAACGTCGCCGGCTTCCCCTACTTCCACGTGAAAGCTTTCCTGGCCCACCCTTTCTCCATCATGCGCCACTTCTGCGGCGACGTGACCCACGTTCAGGCCTTTATGAGCCGGCCCACTTTCCGCGTCGAAGCCGGCGACCCCATGCTCTCGGTCACCAGCATCCACCTCCAGTTTGCCAGCGGCGCCGCCGGCTACCTCCTCAGCCAGCGCGGCGACGCCACCTTCGGACTGGGCGGCTGGTGGAGCGTCGAAGTCGCCGGCACGCGCGGTACCTTCTGCATCGAAAACTGTATCGAAAAGATCACATACTGGCCCGCCCCCACTCCCGCAGGAGCTGCCCCGCCGCAGGTCACGCACAGCGGCATCAACGACTTCGACCAGACCTTTCCCCGCCGTATCCACGCCTTTCTCGAAGACGTAACCAACGAAGTACCCAAGAGCCAGCTGCGGGCCTCGGGCCGCGACGCCCTGGCAACCCTGGAGTACACCTGGGCCGCCATCGAATCCTATGAAAACGGAGGCGTGCTCGTCCAGCCCCATCCCCTGCCCGACTGCGCTGATTCGTAAACTGCCGCCGCGAGGCTGCATCGCACTACAGGCCAGCGCTCACCAGCTGTCAGCCTTGAAAGGAAAGCAAGATCCATGAGCGAAGCCCAAAAAACCGACTACACCTCCCTGGTACCCCAATTTCTCTTTCCCGATACCTTGCCCGAGCAGGAAGCCAGGCTGGAGACCAATTCACTGATGCAGCGCCTGCTCGCCTATCGCAAACGCTACGAGGGCGACCCTCACCGGCCTATCTACCACTACGTCAATCCCGAAAACACACTCAACGACCCTAACGGCCTCTGCTTCTGGCAGGACCGCTGGCATCTCTTCTACCAGGCCTATCCCCCCGAAGACCCCCGCCAGCACTGGGGCCACGCCGTCAGCGACGACCTCATCCACTGGCGCGACCTGCCCTACGCCATCTACCCCAACCCGGAGGAGTGCTGCTATTCGGGTGCAACACTGGTCGAAGAGGACCGTGTCATCGCCATCTATCACGGCACCAAGGTCGGCAACATGGTCGCCGTCTCGCACGATCCGCTGCTGCTCAACTGGGAAAAACTCACCGGCGCGCCCGTCATACCCATCGCCAGCGAGGACGGCTCGCCGCTCCCCTACCGCGTCTTCGACCCCTGTATCTGGAAGAAAGGCGACCACTACTACGCTCTCTCCGGAGGCACCCTTCCCCACAAGGCCTCCGGCAAACGCACGCGCGCCAACTTCCTCTTCCGCTCGCCCAACCTCGTCGACTGGGACTATCTGCATCCGTTTGTGGAAGATGACATCTTCACGCTTGTCGGTGACGACGGCGCCTGCCCCTACTTCTGGCCGATCGGCGACCGTCACATCCTCCTCTTCTTCAGCCACATGAGCGGCGGGCAGGCCCTGCTGGGCGACTACGACACCGAACGCGACAAATTTGTCGTCACCTCGCAGCACGACTTCAACTTCGGCGCCTTCGGTCCCGGCGGCGTGCACGCCCCGTCAGCAACGCCCGACGGCAAGGGCGGCGTCTACGTCATCTTCAACATGAACCCGGCCAAACCGACCGCAGGCTGGAACCAGATAATGACGCTCCCACGACGCCTGACACTGCAGGGGACCGACAAAATCGGCCGCGACACCCTCCTGGTCGAACCGGCTGGCGATGTCGAATCCCTGCGCAGCGAGCACCGGCAGATCACCGACATGGTCCTGCCTGCCAACCAGGAGATCGTCTTGGGGAGCATCAGGGGCAACGCAATCGAGTTGATGGCGGAGATCGAGACCAACGACGCGCCGATGGTCGAGCTGAACGTGCTGCGCTCCCCCGGCAAGGAAGAGTTCACCCGCATCGCCTTCTACCGCGAGCGCGGCTTCCGCGACTGGGAGCGCTACCAGGGCTGGCAGCGGGACAAGCTGGCCGCCGCCACCGACAGCCTCATCACCATCGACTCCTCTTACTCCAGCCTCTCGCCCGACGTCCGTTCGCGTGCACCCGAGACCGGACCCGTCTTCCTCGAAAGAGACGAGCCGCTGCGCCTCCGAGTCTTCGTCGACCGCAGCGTCGTCGAAGTCTTTGTCAACGGCAAGCAGTGCGTTGCCATGCGCGTCTATCCCGACCGCGAGGACAGCGTCGGCGTTTCGCTGCGCGCGCAGGGCCAGGAGGCCCGCGTCGTCTCGCTCGAAGCGTGGCAGATGGAAAACATCTATGCATAATCTGCGGCCGTCGCATATCGATGGCCTCACCGTTCTTTGAAGGGCACAATCAATGCACATGCCAACCGTGTACACCAACATCCTGGGGACCAGCAACTACGTAATCAAGCAGAAAACCGAGGGCCTGACCCATGCCGACAGCATGCTGCAACTGCCCTTCCCCGGCAACTGCATGAACTGGATACTCGGCCATCTCATGGTCTATCGCATGCAGTGCCTCGGCAATATCGACGGCGTCAGCGAACCCGACGAGGACGAGTTCGCCCTCTACGGCTTCGGCTCCGAACCGATGACCGACCCCGACAAAGCCATCCCGCTCGAAACGCTGCTGGCGCGTCTCGATGATCTCTCCGAACAGATCGGCGCCGCGCTCGAAAAGATGCCAGAATCCCGCTTGGATGAGATGTTGGATGAGGAACACGGTGTCACCGTGGGCCAGCGGCTTCACTTCAACCTGGTCTACCATGAGGCCTATCACGTCGGCCAGCTTGAACCGCTGCACGAACTGGCGCTCAAGAACCGTTCCTGACAGGAATCCGTCGCCGCTGACCTGGACTGCACAAGGAGCCGCGGAAGGAATACAACATCCATGGGTGCCGAAAGAACCGACAACACCTCCCTTGTGCCCAAGTACAGTTTCCCCGAGACCCTGGCCGAGCAGGAAGCCGCGCTGGAGACCAACCCCCTGCTGCAGCGTCTTCTTGCCTATCGCAAACGCTACGAGGGCGACCCCCATCGGCCCATCTACCACTACGTCAACCCCGAAAACACGCTCAACGATCCCAACGGACTCTGTTTCTGGCAGGACCGCTGGCATCTCTTCTATCAGGCCTGCCCGCCCGAAGACCCGCGTCAACACTGGGGCCACGCCATCAGCGACGACCTCATCCACTGGCAGGACCTGCCCTACGCCATCTACCCCAATCCGGAGGAACGCTGCTATTCCGGCGCGGCGCTGGTCGAAGAAGACCGAGTTATCGCCATCTATCACGGCACCAAGGTGGGAAACATGGTGGCCGTTTCGCACGATCCGCTGCTGCTCAACTGGGAAAAGCTCACCGGCGCGCCGGTCATTCCCAAGACCAGCGCCGACGGCTCGCCTCTCCCCTACCGCGTCTTCGATCCCTGCATCTGGAAGAAAGGGGACCACTACTTCGCCCTTTCCGGCAGTACCCTGCCCCACGCAGCCTCCGGCCGGCGCAGGCGCGCCAACTTCCTCTTTCGCTCGTCCAACCTGGTCGACTGGGAATATCTGCACCCGTTTGTGGAAGACGACCGCTTCACCCGCATCGGCGACGACGGCGCCTGCCCCTACTTCTGGCCGATCGGCGACCGTCACATCCTCCTTTTCTACAGCCATATGAGCGGCGGACAGGCCCTGCTGGGTGACTACGACACCGAACGCGACAAGTTTGTCGTCACCTCACACCATGTTTTCAACTTGGGTGCTTCCGAGCCAGGCGGCGTCCATGCACCATCGGCAACGCCGGACGGCAAGGGCGGCGTCAACGTCATTTTCAACATGAACCCGGCCAAACCGACCAAAGGCTGGAACCAGATCATGACGCTGCCGCGGCGGTTGACCCTGCAAGGCACCGACAAGATCGGCCGCGACACCCTCCTGGTCGAACCCGCGGGGGACATCGAATCCCTGCGCAGCGAGCACCGGCAGATCACCGACATGGTCCTGCCCGCCAACCAGGAGATCGTTCTGGGGAGCATCAGAGGCAACGCCATCGAGCTGAAGGCGGAGATCGAGACCAACGACGCACCGATGGTCGAACTGAACGTGCTGCGTTCACCCGGCAAAGAGGAGTACACCCGCATCGCCTTCTACCGCGAGCGCGGCTTCCGCGACTGGGAGCGCTTCGAAGGTGCGCAGCAGGCCAGGCTGACCGCCGCCACCACCAGCCGCAGCGCCACCGAGTCCTCCTCGTTCCCCGTCTACGATCCGCAGGGCCTTTCCGTCGCCGCCACCGACGGCCTCATCACCATTGACTCCGCCTACGCCTCCCTCTCGCCGGATGTCCTCTCGCGGGCGCCTGAGACCGGGCCCGTCTTCCTCGAAAGAGATGAGCCGCTGCACTTCAGAATCTTCGTCGACCGCAGCGTCGTCGAAGTCTTCGTCAATGGCAAGCAGTGCATGGCCATGCGCGTCTACCCCGAACGGGAGGACAGCGTCGGTGTCTCGCTGCGTTCACAAGGACAGGACGCCTGCGTCGCTTCCCTCGAAGCCTGGCAGATGAAGAGTATCTACGAATGACAGTTGGTCAGCGACCGGAGACCCGCGGCCACTGCGGAATACCCATCAGATCTTGAAATGAAAGGAGTTGTTTGTGCACAGCCCAACCCTGTACGTCAACATGCTCGGAACCGCCAATAACTACATCAAGCAGAAGACGGAGGGCCTGACCCATGCCGACAGCATGTTGCAGCTGCCCATCCCCGCCAACTGCATGAACTGGATCCTCGGCCACATCATGGTCTATCGGGAGCAATACCTCGGCGTCATCGACGGCGTCACCAAGCCCGACGAGGACGAATTCGCCATTTACGGCTTCGGCTCCGAACCGCTGACCGACCCCGACAAAGCCATCCCGCTGGAAACCATCCTGGCGCGTCTCGATGATCTCTCCGACCGGGTCGTCGCCGCACTCGAAAAGATGCCGGAATCCCGCTTGGATGAAATTTTGGATGAGGAACGCGGCGTCACCGTCGATCAGCGGCTGCACTTCTACCTGGTCTTCCACGAGGCCTTCCACGTGGGCCAGCTTGAGCCGCTCTACGAACTGGCGATCGCAAACGGCAAGAACTAGCGATCAGTTGGCAGTGATCGTTGAAGACCTGCCAGCCGCCGACCGCTGAAAACGGGAGATAAGAACAATGCAGCTATCCGACATCAAAACCGTCGGCGTCGTCGGCGGCGGCACCATGGGCTTCGGCATCGCCATCAACTTCGCGCTCTGGGGCTACCCCACTATCATCAGCGACCTTTCCGACGAAGTACTGGCCGGGACCAGGGCCAACATCGCTCATGCCCTCCAGCTCTTCGTCGAAGGCGAACTGATCACGCAGTCCCGCGCCGACGAAACGCTCGCCCGCATCACCACCACCACCGACCTGGCGCAACTGGCTGCACAGAGCGACTTCATCACCGAGGTGATAGTCGAGCGGCTACCCGACAAACAGGACCTGTTCAAGCAACTCGACGAACTCTGCCCGCCCCACACCATCATCGCCAGCAATACCTCGCGCCTCGTGCTAAGCGACATCGGTGTACACGCCCGCCGCCAGGACAAGTTGGTCCTCACTCACTACTTCGCGCCGCCGCACATCGTCCCCGGCGTCGAGGTCGCCAAAGGGCCGGGCGCGACCGACGAAACCTTCGAACTCACCTGCGAACTGTTGAGCGAAGCCCGTAAAATCCCCATCCGTGTGCTCGGGGAGAAGTCAGGATATCTTGTCAACAGGATTCAGCACGCGATGGCGAGGGAGGCCAGCCAGCTGTGGGCCGAAGGCATGGCCAGCGCAGAGGATATCGAGCTGGGAATCGTCTCCACCTTCGGCTTCCGCATGCCACACGAAGGCCCGTTCCTGCACTACGACCTGGCCGGCATCTGGAAATGGCCCGAAGACGCACGCAATCCCCACGCCATCGAAAACGAAAAGCTCCGCGAGCAGATGCTCAAGGCGCAGCCCTGGTTCCTGGACCCGGCCAACTTCGAAGAGGCCGTCGAAAAACGCGACCGCGAATACATCCGCCGCTTAAAGGAACTCTATTGGAAAGATACTGACCACTGACCACCGACCACTGCTTCAAATCTCCCGCGCCACCGCGGCCACCGCAGCCACCGTCTCGTCGACCACGTCCGCCGTATGCGCCGTCGACAGGAACCACGCGCCCCGCTCCAGCGCGCGCACGCCCCGGTAGTGCAGCGCCTCCGTGAAGCGCACATAGCGCGCCTTATCCGCCTGCAGTGAGCTGCGATAGTCGCTGACCTCGCCCTCCACGCCGAATCCGACGTGGAAAATCTGGGGGAATCCTTCCACCCGCGCCTGGATGTCGGCCGCGTCCAGCGCCTCCCCAATGCCCGCCATCAGTCGCGTCCCCTCCCTGTCGAGCGCAGCGAAAGTCTCCGGCTTTTCCAGTTCCTGCAGCGTCGCCACCAGCGCCGCCATGCACGCCGGATGCCCGTTGAATGTGCCGCCGTGCATCACACCCCCGCTCGCGAACAGCTCCATCAGCTCCGCGCGCCCGGCAAAGCAGGAGACCGGAAAGCCGCTCGCAATCGCCTTGCCAAAGGTCGCCAGGTCCGGCGTCACGCCGAAATGGGCCTGCGCGCCCCCCGGCGCCACCCGAAAGCCGGTGATCACCTCGTCAAATATCAGCACAGTGCCCGTGTCGGTGCACGCCCTCCGCACGCCTTCCAGGTAACCGTCACCCGGAAACACCGTGCTCGTGTTGCACATTGCCGGCTCCATGATCACGCCCGCCACGTCCCCGCGCCCGAGCCGCTTCTCCACCAGCTCCAGGTTGTTCCACGGCAGCACCTCCGTGTGCAACCCGGCCTGCAGGTCCTGCCCCGCGCTTGCGGGAATGGCTTTCGGCGCCTCCTCGGGGCCGTACTCCTCCGGTGTCGGCGCAATGCTCCACAGTATATTGTCCATCCAACCGTGGTAGTGCCCCTCGAACTTGATGATCACCGAACGCTGCGTAGCCGCCCGCGCCAGCCGGATCACCGCCTGCACCACCTCACTCCCCGCACAGCTGAAGCGCACCCGCTCCGCGCATGGCACCATCTCGCACACTATCCTCGCCGCTTCCTGCTCGATCCGGCTCTGCCCGGCGTAGAGAATGCCCGACCCGAGTTGCGCCTGCACCGCCTCCAGCACCGGCGCCGGGTTGTGCCCCAGGATCATGGGGCCCATGCCCAGGTAGTAATCGATCAGCCGGTTGCCGTCCGCGTCGTACAGGAAAGCCCCCTCGCCCCGCTCGAAAACCAGCGGCGTCGGCGCTACCCCCAGCCGGTAGTTGCTGTTCACCCCGCCGGGCAGATGCTCCGACGCCTCCGCGATCAGTTGTCTCGAACCATCAAAGGTCGTCATCAGGCCCATTCCTTGTCTCGTCGTAACGATTCCGTCAAAGTCAGTTCGCCCCACTTACACTCAACCGAAACCAATCGCCGCACTCACTGACCACTGCAGTTCCGCATTATCCCCGTTTCAGTCTGCCTGCACAACTGCGCGAGTGACCGCAAAATTGCTTTTTTGCCTGTTGACGGGTACCCTTTCCCTTACCTCAATCTTCATCGACCTCCCGCCCACACGACAGTGGAGACTCGCTCATGTCAACCAACAGTCAGAGCTCAACCAGCCAACCCGCTGAGCAGTTCACCTGGGCCGGAATGTATGCCCGCAGTGCGGCTGAGCCGAAGGGCTTGGGCCAGGGAAAACGCGGCCGCTACGACTTTGCCGTCGCCTATCCCGATCCCGGCTCCCTGCCTCTGGAAGGGCTCCTCGATGGCCTGAAACAGGCGATGGACGATGAAGGCGGCGACCTCTCCCTCTACGCCAATCCCCAGGGCTACACGCCCCTGCGCGAGTTCGTGGCCGCCAAGCTGCAACGCGACAGAGCCATCAACGTGACCGCCGACGACATCATCCTCGCCGACGGCTCCAGCCAGCCCATCCACATGGTTGCCGAGACTCTCCTCGATCCCGGCGATGTCGTCCTCACCGAGGACTTCGTCTACGCCGGCACCCTCAATACCCTGCGCCGTTTTCGCGCCGACCTGCGCGGCGTGGCCACCGATGAAGAGGGCATGATCCCCGCCGCCATCGAAGAAGCCATCACCACTGCCAGCGCCGAGGGCAAAAAACCCAAGTTCATCTACACAGTGCCCACCTTTCAGAACCCACAGGGCTGGACCATGACCCTTGCCCGCCGCAAAGCCCTGGTGGCCCTCTCCCAGCAGTACGACGTGCCCATTCTCGAAGATGACTGCTACGTCGACCTGCGCTACGAGGGCAACGACGTTACCTCGCTCCATTCTCTCGACGAGACCGGCCGCGTGCTCTACGTCGCTTCCTTTTCCAAAATCATCGCGCCGGGCATGCGCCTCGGCTATCTGACCGGCCCGCGGCAGTTCCTCGAACACGCGATCGGCGCCAAAAGCGGCGGCTCCGTAAACACCTTCGCCTCATGGGCCGTCCATCGCTTCTCCACCACCCATCTCTACAGCCACGTCGAGGAAATCAACGACATCCAGAAAGACCGCCGCGACGCCATTCTCGACGCGCTCGACGAAAACTTCAGCGGCAGCGGCGCCACCTGGAGCCGTCCGCAGGGCGGGCTTTTCATCTGGCTGCAGCTACCGGAACACGTCGACCTGACCGCCGTCCGCGACGACATCCTTGAAGAGTACGACGTCGGCTATCTCCCGGGCCCAAACTTTGCCCCCGACGGCGTCTCCGGAAAGAACTGCGCCCGCCTCTGCTTCGGCTACAACCAGCCTGAAGAGATCAAGGAAGGGATCCGTCGCCTCGCCACCGCCTTTCGCGCCAAAGGACTGATTCCATAGCAGCTTGTGAGGATGCCGACCGCTGGCGACCTGCCGCTTGGCACTGGAGAGTCGTATGAGCAGTTGGGAACCAACAGCGGAACAGTGGGCCGGCTGGACAACCAGAGGATATTTCGTAATCCGCGGCGCCATTCCCAGAGACAGCGCCATCGAAATGCGCGGCGTAATCAAGGATCTCCTTCTCCGCCCGGAACCGGACGTAAAGGCCGACGACGATCCCATGGACCCCATGGGCGATTCGCCTCAAGCGCGGTCCGCACGCTTCCGCAAACTCAGTAATTTCTGCACCCACCTGCCCCTCATCTGGCACCATTTCTACTGCAGCGACGCGATGACCACCGTCGCCCGCTACTTCCTCGGCGACACCTTCTTCCTCAAGTACAACAGCTGTTTCGTCAAACCGGCCCGCACCGGCAGCGCCACACCCTGGCATCAGGACAACGGCCTCTGGCGCGACGGCGAAACCGAACCCTTCAACTTCTGGATGGCCCTGGACCCGGCCACGACCGAGAACGGCTGCCTGCAGTTCATTCCCGGCAGCCACAAGCTGGGAATCTTCCCCCACCTCCTCTATGACGACAGCATCCACGCCGAACTGCCGCGTGAGGAGGTGCAGCAGTTGATCGCCGACCGCGGCACGCAACACTGTGAGCTGGATTCGGGGGACGTCGTCTGCTGGCACAGTTCCGTCTGCCACTACAGCCCGCCCAACCCCAGCCCCCACGGCCGCATCGCCATCGCCGGCGTCTACTCCACCCCGCAAATCACACGCCGGCGCAAGCTCCCCAAGCATTTCTATTGGGTGTTCCGCAACGGCGAACCATGCACCGCCTTCCCACCGCAGCAGGTGGATATTTCCGAGATTCCGGGGCTGGCGCCCTTTCCCGAGGCCGAAGAGACGCCTGCCCCCGTCGGCTGACCTCCGCGGCAGCCGTCCAGGCCCCGCACGACGCATATCACCCGCAAATGACAAGCCATCCTGCACACCACGCCCTCGTCCAGGAGGTGCGCTCCTGGTACATCTGCGACTATCCAGCACTGGGCAAGGTCGTGACCCGCCGCCGGTTCGGCTACTTCAGCCGCATCCAACACACCGACTACTGCGACATCCACATTCTGGAACCCTTCGACCCGGCAGAGGCGCCCGCGTTCATCGCCGATGTGCGCGCCTTCTTTGGCCAGCGCCGCGTGCTCATCTTCACCCACGGCCAGGCCGTCGACACGCGGCTGTCCCACGCGCTGGAGCAGGCCGGCTGCGCCCGCGGCGCCGGCAATCTCTATCTCGCCCATGTCAATACGGGCCTGCCGCCCGCGGCTGAGTCAGGCCCTGGACGCATCGAGCCGGTTACGCCCGGCAATCTCCGCGACTATTCAGTTGCAAAGCTGAAGGGATTTGCCGGCAGCGAAGAGGAGCCAGCTCCTGCTGCCATTGAAACCGACATGGCAATCCGCCGGGCGGAACTGAATGCAGGAGGAACCTTCCTCATCGCCCGTGTCGGCGACGAAGCCGCCGCTATCATCGGTTTCTACGAGGGCCCCGACCGCTACATCTTCAACCTGGCGACACGCGCGCCCTTCCGCCATCAGGGCATCGCACGCCAACTGCTGTCCCGCGTGCTCGCAGACACCTACGCACTGAACAAACGATCGCTCCTGATCAACACGGACCCGGCCGATACGCCGGTGCAGTTCTACCGTCGTATCGGCTTCGTCGATGAGATCTACTGGATGGGAAAGTGGCTCTGGGAAGGCTCTTCTTCTCGATAACAGACGGCCGCCGCGTGCTGTCATCTGTATCACTGGGGTAGAGGCAACTCCGTGTATTCCAGGTTCCCCAGGTCCGTAGTTTCTCCGTCTGTAATCTCAAAGAGGACGGCGTTGAGTGTACCCTCCTGGTACAACAGGAAGGAACTCATCACGATGTCGAGGATGAGGCCGTACCGGCCGGACGCAAGGCCCTCGAACACGAAGCGGCCGCTGTCATCGGTATACGCAAACGGCGCCGCCGACGGGTCGTAAGCGACCACCCACTCCGTACCCTCGTCGTCGCTCAACGTCCTGCCGACCGCCAGCTTGACGTCTGCCACCGGCTGCAGGCCTTCCTCCGTCCGCAGGAGGAGCACCCCGGTCAGAGCGCCGCTGCCAGCCGCGGCCCCGGGCGAAGCAGCTGTCGAACTTTCTGCTGATAAGCTGTCTGACCGTTCGCCTTCCGCCGTGCTGATCCGTTCAAATGGTGCCGCAGGCGAACTCTGCGCCGCGCCCGTGGCCCCGTTGCCTCCCCGGCATCCCAAAAGAACCAGGACCGTAACCAGTATGACCGCCTGACGTTTCATTAGCCGTTTCCGCAACCAGCGTTGAAACGCGTTCCCTCACTCTCTCCCGCTACTGATTGATCGCCTCGTACACCTGGAACTGGTCGTCCGTGGCGCCGGTCTTCAACTGGTTTACCACCCCGACGATCTTGGCGCCGGCAGCCGTAGCCCTGCAGGTGGCGCTGCCCACATAGCCGTCCTGGATCTTGTTCGCCTGCAGGTCCGTCAAAGTCTGATTCGGTTGCAGTGTCCCGGTGACCGTGTAGGTCGTGTCGGTGAAACTGCACTCTATCGCCGTCTCAGCCGGCCCTACGTTCATCACATTGATGCTGGTGAAAAAGCCGGAGTTGCGGTCGTTGATAGCCGGCATGCGCACAGCGCTCGTGGCATCGTCCGGATCAAAACTGCCGTAGGACGCGAACTGGGTTAAAGGAGTACTCCCCGAACGCTGGCTGATCACCGCGGCCAGAGGTTGGCTGCCGCTGTTCGTGGATACATAACCGGATCCGATGAACCTCTCACCGCCCGAGCAGGAGGAATTGGCGCCGCTCTCAAACGCCCCCTTCGCAAAGGTGACCGTCTGCCCGGCAGCAATCGTCTGCGTCTCCGTGCACGCGCTGCCCGCCGCCGACGGCTGGTACGACACCGTGACAATCGTATCCGCGTCGCCTGTATTCTGAATCTGAATATCGGTGTTGATACCGTTATTGTTGGCGTTCACCAGGGGAATTGCCGGATTGACCGCGCCGCTGGCGAAACCGTTGTAGGCCGCCATCGAGGCCGAATCCTCCAGAAACGCCACCACCACGACAGGCTCGTCGCTCGTCACCTTGGCAGAGAAGAGACTGCTCGTATGCGGCTCCTGCTTCTGATAGAAATTATGCGAAGCATAGGCCGCCAGCGTGAAGTTCGTCGTGATGCCGTCACTGTAGTTCACCGTTATATTCGTAGAAGACGGGTTGGGATTCTGCAGAGCAAACCAGCTGTTGAAGCCGTTACTGTTCGCCATGAGCAGAGGCAGGTAGACGGTTGTGCTGCCCTGACTCTCTCCCACGTAGGTTCCGCCCGCGCTGAGCGCGCTGTTCATCATGTTGCTGAGCGCTGCGACAGGCTGATCCGATGAGATCACAACCGATCCGCTGAACCCTTCATTCACCGGCAGAGTGAAGTAGATCTTTGAGCGGTCGCGCTCGATGATATCGGTGAGCGTCTTCTCCAGGCTGCCGTCCTGCCGGTAAAAGGCCAGGATGATATTGGCAGTCGATTCACTCATATTGTAAGTCTGAATCGTAGACTTATAGCCGGGAAACTGCCCCTGGGCAAAAGTGCTTGTGTAGCCTATTACGAAAGCAAATACCAATGCCAGTCCTACTGTGACAGTGGCAAAGCGCTGTTTCCGTTTCATATCTCTGCAGGGCTCCTTCCACAATACGTTGCGCACTGCGCCGCAAAATCAGGGGACTGAACTTTCATTATAGTATTTCAGTGTAGTGTAACCAAGTCATGCCGTCAACAGCTATCCGGTCGGTGCATACAAACCTTGGAGGGCGCGCGACCGCGTATCGCCTGCTCCGCGTCGCACGCAGAACAGGTTCGTCCTTTTTGTTTCCGCCGCATGCTGAAAGGGCTGCCAACCCGTGTCGCGTCGAGCGACTCGGGTCGGCCTCAGGAAGGATCTACTGTCTAACGCGATGCCAGTCCGGTTTGCCGCAGTTTTGATGCCGTCCACGATGCGTAATGAGACCGCAATGCTATCGACGCCCCCGCGGATCCTTATCGCTGCGTCCCGGGTCGCGGCGGCCCGCACGCCCCCGCAGCAGACTGCCGAAAAACATCTGGCCCAGGGAATTGCCGTAATCCTCGCGTGACGTTGGCTCCGTCAGGCGGTCCCAATCGCGCAGCTTCGCGTCTCGCTCCCACTTGGCCCTACCCTCCACCAGCCCGTCAAGCGCCTCCTCCAGCGGCTTGGCGTCCTCGGCAGACAGGTGCCCGCGCCACGACTCCAGCAGCCCGGAAAGCAGGTCCATCCGTTGCAAAATCGTATCGCGATTGGCGAACAGCGCAGCGGCCATCTCTGCAGGACTGGCGTCCAGGGCCGTACTGAGGGCGAAGCGGCGACCGGCCAGCTTCTGGCTTTCATTCCAACCCGGCGCTTCATATGCGCCCTGAAATAGAGCAGCCGCCAGGATTTCGGGCAGCTGGTCCACTGCCGCCACAATGCCGTCATGTTCGAGCGGATCGATGTAGAGAGGCTTCGCGCCCAACCGCGCCAGCAGATTGCTCACCAGCTCCAGTGCGCTCGATTCGGTCTGCGTGGCCGCGCCAATGCAGAAGGTGCAGTCCTTGAACAGATCGCTGCGCGGCTCCGGCTGGCTGCTGACGTCAACGTAGACCGGCCTACCCGCAACAAAGTGGATACCCTCCGGCAGGTTGTCCGAAGCAATCTCGAGCGCCGGCTGCATCACCGCCCCGACTCCCAGAATCACCGCGCCCTCAGCCACATCCTCGCGGATGTGCTGCAAAAACTCAGGCAGTTCCGACAGAGGTTCGGTGGCGATGACCAGGCTGGCGCCGTCGCAGGCCGAATGCAGGTTCCACGTGGTCGAGTCGATCGCACCCAGCTGCTTCGCTTCGTTCATCTGCGAAGGCTCGCGGTCATGGCCGATGACCTGGTAGTTTCCCGCGTTCTCACGTAACGAGAGACCGATGCTCGTTCCAATCAAGTCCATCCCAACTATCGTTATTCTTGCTGTCGTTTCTGCCATGAGTTGCCGTCCTGAATGTGATAAAAAACCAGTCCCAGCACGCGCCGCTATCTCGTTACGAGCTGCCCCGGCGAATTCAGCCTTTGGTCCTCCTGTCTCACCCCGCGGGCCGGCATCAGTTCTGGCTGTCAGCCCACTGCAACGCCGTCAGCAGCCGCATTCGATCTTCTGCCGACCGTTGCGGCTCCGGACTGCATAGCGAGCCCAATACAACGTCCGCCTGTCCCGTCTTGTCCTGATGATGGGCGATCAGCCAGCAGGTAAGCGGACTGCATCCGTCCGCCTCGGCCCAACGCGCGCCAATCCGCGCATGCGTCAAATGGACATGCAGAAGATAGCGCCAGCCGCTCTTGACATCCTCTACAGCCATGCGGGCAGCCAGACCGGGCGCAAACGCCTCCATCAACACCAGCGCCGTCCGCACCCACGCATTGAACGTCAGTCCCGCCTTCGCCGCCGCCAGCTTTCCCGCATCGTGGAGCAGCGCCGCCGCCGCCAAGTCCGCATCATCCCAGCCCGCGCCCTGCAAGGTGGTCAAAACGTTCAAACTGTGTCGCTGGGCATCCACCGGCATCTGCTGAAAACGGGCCAGACCCGCGGGCGGAAGAAACTGGGCAGCCCGTTGCAATTCCTCAGCCGCAACGGAAGCCGTGACGCCCCGAAAAAACTGCCATATGCGCCGCCGAATCCTGTCGGCCGTCCCCTGCATCCGTCCTTCCACGCCGGCTCCAGCCGCCCCATCATACTCAATCACTACCGCCCACCCAAATGTGCTACAGTCGCCGCGCCCCCATCTCCCAGATCACAGGTCACCTCCCCAACCCTGTAGAGACTCATCCCCAACCAGTCATCCACCCGGACTGACCGGATCCAGTGTGTCTCTCACTCCTATCCATTCTCTCGTCGCTCCTCCGGACCCAAGCTAACCGCTGTCCACTGACCTCGGATGTTCGAGGGTTCAGCCCCCGAAAATACGAAGTAGCCACACTGCGATCTGGTTGGCTGGCCCCCAAATGATTCTGCCAGCGAGGAAGATCGTGGCCAGAAGGATTAGAAAACCGTAGCGATTCAGAAACAGGCGAAGTTCAAGGTGGTCTCCAGGCAAGATGCCAAACAGGATGTGGGAGCCGTCCAACGGCGGAATCGGTATCAAATTGAAAACAAACAGCAGCGTATTGATCTGGATGAAAGCGATGAGAATGCGCTCCAGCAGGGGGATGTCGACGAACGGAAAAAGAAAAGCGCCCACCGCAGCTAGCACCAGATTGCTGACTGGGCCCGCCGCCGCCACCAAAATCGTCCCCACTCTCACGTCTACGTCGATGTTGTTGGGATTCCACTGCACTGGCTTAGCCCATCCAAATCCGGCAAATAGGAGTAACAATGCGCCGAAGGGATCGATATGCGCAATGGGATTCAAGGTATAGCGCCCTTGCATGCGCGGCGTAGGATCTCCCAACTGGACGGCCATCGCCGCATGGGCCATTTCGTGGACAGGGAGAGCAACAATAAGTATTAGTGCGACAGCAATAAGCCATGATGGATTACTCAGTCGCCCCAGCGAACCACCCCCCGACAGAAGCGCATACAGGACCAGAATCCCTACCACCCCAATCGCGATCTGCTGCCCGCGCGAGAGGGCATTCCAACCCCGACCGCCAGAATCTCGATACATATTACAGCTCCCGACCACCATGCCATGAGTGGAGTATGAACGCCTCCGCGCCCGTCTGAACGTTGATGGGCCGT
Source organism: Caldilineaceae bacterium (assembly GCA_022821585.1). Classification (GTDB taxonomy): domain Bacteria; phylum Chloroflexota; class Anaerolineae; order Caldilineales; family Caldilineaceae; genus Bin5. The sequence continues at coordinate 9,183 of JAJEDI010000002.1, read as the reverse complement.
TGCCCGTGTACCCACCAGCTATAGCCCCAGTACAGGACCACAAAAACGATCATCCCCACCGCCAGCCAGTTGCCCACACGGCCGTACGCACGGCGCATCACCTGTGTCCCCAGCGCCACGAACATCGTGAACGCCGGCGCAATCCAGATGATGCCCTGGAACCGGGCCGCTCTCTCACCGATCTGCGCTGTGGGCTCCACAAAACTCCGCCCAGCCAGACCGATCCCGTACAGCAGCAGAACCGGCAGAATGAGCCAGGTCGCCAGCATGCCCACATTGGCAATCCGCCCTCCGAACTCCGTATACCCAACCAGTAGTCCGGTCAGGCCAAGAAAGAAGATCGGGATCAGCCACAGATGCGAAACCGGGTCCAGCAGCCCCTGGGCATTATCCAGGAGCAGTGTGCGCGCCATCTCCGTCAGAGGCGTGACCGGTATGTCGGCAACGACGCCTGGCAGCGCGCCCCCGCTCTGATATTCGGCCCCACCGAATACCCCGGCCAGCATGCTCCTGCCCCACGCCGTCAACGGCAGGATCGGTAACGCAAAGCCCGTCAGCGTCAGTCCGTATCCCTTCCAGCGCTTCCGGTTTAACGGGTTCGCCAGCAAGAACCACACCAGATGGACCGGCAGGAGCAGCGCCGTCAACACCTGTGTATAGACGGCTACGGACGTGATCGCAAGGTAGCCCAGCCAGCGCCCCGTTCCGCTGTACCACATCGCCTGCAGCCAGCTCCAGCTCGAGAACAACGCCAGCATCACAACCAGCCCGTACGCCCCGCCCTCCTGGCTGTACCAGAGCTGTAACGGATTGAATGCCAGAAAAAGTGTCGACAGCAGCGGCAGATTCCTCAGCAGCGTGCTGCCAACCGCCGGCACCATCCTCCGGGCCACCTGCCACATCAGGGCGATAGTGATGGCGCTCGCCAGCACAGAAAAATAGCGCAGCGCGAAGAGATCGGTTCCGAAAAACTGGATCCACGGCCGGATCAGAAGATAGTACATCATTCCGCCCTGCCCGGGCGCGACCAGCGCACCGACCGTTTCCTCCACCGGCCGCGTCGCCAGCTCGATCGTCTCCTGTTCCACCTGGCCGAGTTTACGTGCGATCAGACCGATCATCCGCCAGCCGAACGAAATCAGGATCACCAGGGCCATCCAGCGCTGTTGCGTCTTCGGCGACCCCCGCGGGCGGTCGCGCGGCGTGTATCTCGGCTCGGGCGTCTGCACAAGTTGAAATCGGACCGACGATTCAGAGGACAGATTCATGGCAGGGAAGAGGTTTCTGGTGGAGCGGCGATCAACAGGGACAATACATTTCATGATACCCTCTCCGCCAGAGAAGACCAATCATCCGGGAATCGGGTATGCATCCCAAAATGGGGACGAACTTTCGTTTACCTCTCTGCGGTAACCAAGCCGCGGCCAGTACCCGTTCCAGTTTTCGGCAGAGTAAGCGCCGTCTCTGACCACTGACTACTGCAGTTGGGCGGTTGGGCGGTCGGGCCTTCGGCCCTCCCTTGTGGGGGGGCTCCGCCCCCGCAACGCCCCCGGTCCTGCTCGCGCCGCAGCGAGATTGAGGGCAATGTGACGTTGTCCGCCCGCGGCGGCCGTGCTTCGCCCCCTCCCCCGTCCTGCTCCCGTAGGTGCCTGCCTTGTACCTGCCCTTATCCTTCCTCAAAGCCCGCAAAAATCTCGGTCACCCATGGCATGACACCCACGCCGCAACGACTCCACCCCATATCTGGGAGGCACCCGGGAATCGGTTGCTCATCACAAGAATTGGACCATGATGGGCGGTCGAGAGGTTCAGACGTCAGGGGTAACAAGGAAATGGCATCTGGCCTGGCGGCCCGCGCCTATCTGAGAAGTGGCCCAACGCCGGCTACCGCTCGCCGCCGGCGCTATCCCAACTGAAAACGACCTCTGCAGAGTGAATTTCGACCGTCTCTCCTCCGCCCAGCCGCACCCGCAGCGCCCCCTGCGCAGTTGTCCCAACCGCCCGCCCGCGGACCATCCCGTCAGCGGTAAACGCAGTGACAGTCGCGCCCAGCCCGTATAGCGCCCGCTGCCAGCGAACGTGGACCGCCTCCGCAGAAGGACGCGAACCCGGCGCGCACAGATCATCCAGCGCCCGGCACAGAGCGACCAGCAGATCTTCTCTCTCGATCGGCGCATAGCCGGCACGGGGCGGACTGCCGCCGTGGCCCATCAGCGCCAGGCTGGAAGGAGGCAGCCCGCCGCCGCGAACAGACGGCAACTCCTCCTCCCGCTGATTGACATTGATGCCGATACCGAGAATGACGCCCCTGAGCTCCTGCTCCGCAAAGATGCTCTCCACCAGAATGCCCGCCAGCTTGACCGGAGCCCCGGTCTCTACCGCGATCACGTCGTTTGGCCACTTCAGGCGAACGCAGCTCTCCAGCTGCGGACAGCACTCCCCGATCGCCCGCAGCACAGCCAGCCCCGCCAGCATCACCGCCAGCGAAGGATGTTCCGGCAACAGCTCGCCGCAGAGAATATAACTGCCCAGCAGCCCGCGCCCGCGCACGTCCTCCCAACCGCGGTCCAACCGCCCCCGCCCGGCCGTCTGATGGTCGGCGATGACCACCGCGCCCGCGGCCCTGTCGCCCCGCTCGTCAAAGATCCCGCGGGCGACCGGCATCGTGCTTGGCACCGAATGGTGAAACGCTATACTGTGCCCAACATGACGGCGCGGCCGTGCTCCCTCCAAGCCGCCCAGCCTTGCCCGCGCACGCCCGATCCATCCCGGTGCAGACCCCGGCGCGTGGCAGGCATCGCCCCTCCCCGACTCGGCGCCGGAAAGAGTCATCTCCGCTTGGCCCAATTTCCTTGTGATCTCCTGTTCTATCGTGTAAAATGTTTGCGCACTGTAGCAGTCAAAAGTGGTGAGTACTGGGCATCCGCCCATTGCCTGCAAACTGCCGCCTGCCAACCACGCTCAGACGCTGTTCCAGCGCCGATCCCACCAGTGACGATAATGTATGCGCGCGTTGCCGTTGGTCTGGGGAGCGCCGGGTACGTCGTATGCGATATAATATCCAGGGCGCTACCGCACCGCCCAGTCAGCGTAGTGTCCACTGACGGCTGCAAACCGGTTCACCCGGCGCCGGAAGGCCTGGTGCGAGTAGCCACATTTCTGATTCTCGCAGGAACCGGGAAATGTTTCAAGTGCGCAGCAGTTGCGCACACCTCCAGTTTGACTGGGGTTTGAAAGAGCCTGATGACACAAAAAATCGCAGCGGTTCAGCGCGAACTGCCCGAAAAAAATGTAGGCAGGAACGGGCCGGATCGACCGCACTCCGACTCCGCCGAAGCAGTCCCCGCCGCGACAACACCCCCCGTCAGCCGCTTCTGGGAGGTCGACAGCTGGCGCGGCGTGGCCATCATCACCATGGTCATCTTTCATCTGGTGTTCGACCTGCGCAACTTCGGTGGCAGGCCATTTGTGCTGCATGAGGGCTTCTGGTTCTATTTCCAGCGCTTCACTGCCATCTCCTTCATCACCCTGGCAGGGGTCTCGGTCGTCCTCAGCTACAATCGCGCACTGTTCAAAACTGGAACGACCGATGGTTTGAACTGGAAAGTCGCGCGCAGAGGGCTGCACATTTTCGGCATTGGACTGATATTGTCTTTAGTCATGCGCGTGGCCGTTTTGCCGCCTATCGACTTTGGCGTGCTGCATCTGATCGGGACTTCGATAATCTGCTCGATACCACTGATGAACAAGCGTTGGCTGACGCTGGCGGTCGCAGCAGTGCTCTATGCGCTCAGTTATCTCCTGCAATTCATGAATGTGCAGGCGCCGCCCGGTGTCTCCTGGCTCGTCCCGCTCGGCATTGAACCGCCCGGCTACTACTATTCCGACTACTTTCCCTTCCCCCACTGGTTTGCCGTCTTCCTGATCGGCGTCTTCGTGGGCACCGTTTTCTATGAAGGCGGCGCGCGCAAACTGCCGCTGCCCAACTTCGGAGGGATTTTCCCATTCCCTGTTCTGCAGTTTCTTGGCCGTCACTCCCTCGTCATCTACGTGATCCATCAGCCGGTACTGATCGGAGTCCTGCTCCTGACAGGGACCATCTCGTTATGATGACTGGAAACGGCGCCTGGGCCGGACCACCCACAAGGACAACCGCCAGCGGTCCTTTACGGCCCTGCTATCTCAAGGGTCACGTCTACGCCCCGGCAGCGCTATGGCCCGTCTGGCGCGACCGCCCCGCGAAATCTGCGGAGGGCGGCGAGTAAGGTGCCGGAAACGTCTGCAAAACGAACAACGACAGGATAGAGGAGTTTGTCTTGACTGACTCGACAATCGATCCACGTATCATCGATCTGCGCAGCCGTAAGGACACGGCCAAACTCGGCGGTGGCCTCGAACGGATCGAAACCCAGCACGCCAAGGGCCGCGCCACCGCACGCGAGCGGCTTGAGCTGATGCTGGATAAAGGCAGCTTTCGTGAAGTCGACGCCCTCGTCCTGCACGACAGCCACGATTTCGGCCTCGACAAGCAGCGCATCCCCGGTGACGGCGTCGTTACAGGCTTCGGCACAATCGATGACCGTCTCGTCTACGTCTTTTCCCAGGATTTCACCGTTTTCGGCGGCAGCGTCAGCCGCCATCACGCCGCCAAGATCTGCAAAATCCTCGACATGTCCATGAAAAACGGAGCCCCCGTCATCGGCCTCAACGACTCCGGCGGCGCCCGTATCCAGGAAGGCGTGCTCAGCCTGGCCGGCTACGCCGACATCTTCTTCCGTAACGTCATGGCCTCCGGTGTCGTCCCCCAGGTCAGCGTGATCATGGGGCCCTGCGCCGGCGGAGCAGTCTACTCGCCCGCCATCACCGACTTCGTCATCATGGTGAAAGACACAAGCCACATGTTCGTCACCGGACCCGATGTGGTCAAAACGGTCACCCATGAAGAGGTCACCTTCGAAGAGCTCGGCGGCGCCTCCATCCACGGCAGCAAGTCCGGCGTCGCCCACTTCACCGCCGAAAACGAAGAGGACGCGCTCTTCATCGTGCAGCAGCTGATGAGCTATCTGCCCAACAACAACATGGAAGATCCCCCCCTCGTGCCTTCTACCGACGATCTTCTGCGCCAGGATGAAGAGTTGGATTCGATCGTACCGGATAACCCCAACCGTCCCTACGACATGAAAGAGATCATCCGCCGCATCGTCGACGACGGCCAGTTTCTCGAGGTCCACGAGCAGTGGGCCCGCAACGTCATGGTCTGTTTCGCCCGTCTCGGCGGCCGCACCATTGGTATCGTCGCCCAGCAGCCCGCCGTCCTCGCCGGCGTCCTCGATGTCGACGCCAGCCAGAAAGCGGCCCGCTTCGTCCGCTTCTGCGACTGTTTCAATATCCCGCTCGTCGTCCTCGAAGACGTGCCCGGTTTCATGCCCGGTCTCAACCAGGAGCACGGCGGCATCATCCGCCATGGCGCCAAGCTCCTCTATGCCTTTTCCGAAGCCACGGTCCCCAAGTTGACCGTCATCGTGCGTAAAGCCTACGGCGGCGCCTACTGTGTCATGAACCCCCGCCACATCGGCGCCGATCTGGTCCTCGCCTGGCCCTCCGCGGAAATCGCGGTCATGGGGCCGGAGGGTGCTGTAAATGTGATCTTCCGTCGCGAAATCGCCGCTGCTGAGGATCCCGTCGCCAAGAGGAACGACCTCGTCGCCGACTATCGCAGCCGATTCGCCAACCCCTACATCGCCGCCGCCAACGGCTTCATTGACGACGTCATCGAACCGCACGAGTCCCGGCCGCGCTTGATCAACGCACTGGAAATGCTGCAAAACAAACGCGATAGACTCCCCCCGAAAAAGCACGGGAATATCCCACTGTGAATCCAGCGTTGGAACCGAATGGTGAAAGAAATACCGATCGCATGACCGGCCGGAACGGTTCACAGGATGACGTACGCATCGGCCCTCGCCCGCTCACTGGCAGGATGCAAAAACTGCCCCAGATCGAGTTTGAGCTCTCCGCCGAACAGTTCGCGCTCATGGGCTACCCTCGACTGCAACAGGGTCTCCCCCTGACAGCCGTGCTCGACGGCGGCGTCCTCCTGCCCGAACCCGGCCCGGAGCCCTGGTACGCCGTGCAAAAGGAGCCGCTGACGCCCAGTTTCATCCAGATCGGCCCTGCCCTCTACGCCTTTGCCGGTCAGATTGTCGAGGCTGATATCCAGTACGGCAGTTCCCAGATGGCCGTGATCGTGGTCGATTGCGGGTTCGTTACCCTGCGCGTGGCCTGCGCACCCAATGACGACGGCGTCCTCCCCGAAGGAACGTGGGAAACACGCTACGCCGCCGGCTTTGCGCCCGTGCAGGCAATTGTGGAGGAGAGCTTCACTTCACCCGTTGGACGCACCGTCGATCTCTCCATGTGGGGCTTTCGACGCCTGCTTCTCTCACCTAACGACAGCGCCTTCGGCTCCTGGCATCAGAGCAGCGAAATCCCGCCGGCGCCCTTCACCAACGACCGGCTCCTGATCCAGGCTCGAGTCCATCGCCAGGGAATCTGATGTGCGCCTACATCAAAGATCCGCCCTTGCTGCACGACCGTAGGACCGGGCCATACCATAGTCCGGGCGCAAGCCCTGCCTTCAAACAGGACAAGCTTCTGCCCCCAAAGCCAATCGAGCACAGAGACGAGACCCAAGACTACTCTTCTCGTCATGAGAGTTCGCTCTTCTTGAAATAGATCGTATAGAGTAAGGATCTGCGCATGTTCAAAAAAGTTCTGGTTGCGAATCGAGGCGAAATCGCCGTGCGCGTGCTGCGCGCCTGCGAAGAGCGGGGCATCGCCACAGCCACCGTCTTCTCCGATGTAGACCGGACTGCCCTCCACGTGCGTTACGCCGACGAGGCCTATCACATCGGCCCCGCCCCCAGCCGTGACAGCTACCTCCGCATCGATAAGATCATCGACGTGGCCCGCAAGGCCGGCGTTGACGCCGTCCATCCCGGCTACGGCTTTCTGGCCGAAAACGCTGAATTTGCCGCCGCCTGCGCCGACGCCGGCATCACCTTCATCGGCCCGTCGCCCGATGCCATCGCCAAGATGGGGGACAAACAGACTGCACGCGAAACCGTCGCCAAAAACAACGTCCCGCTTGTCCCGGGCTCGCGCAAGGGCCTGCGAGATGACGAGCTCAAGGCAACCGCCGTACAGATCGGGTTCCCCTTGATGATCAAGGCGACCGCAGGCGGCGGCGGCAAAGGCATGCGCGTCGTTCACGATCCCAACCAGTTCACCAGCGCCCTCCAGGCCGCGCGCCGGGAGGCAGTTGGCGCCTTCGGCAATGGCGAGGTCTACCTCGAAAAGTTCATCTCCAGCGCCCGCCATATAGAGGTGCAGATCCTCGCCGACAGTTACGGGCACACCATCCACCTCGGCGAGCGCGAATGCTCCATCCAGCGGCGCCACCAGAAGCTGATCGAAGAGGCGCCCAGCGTCGCCGTCGATGAAAACATGCGCCAGGACCTCGGACGCGTCGCCGTGGCCGCCGCCGAGTCAGTGAACTATGTCAACGCCGGCACGATCGAATTCCTGTTCGACCCCGATGAGGAGAAGTTCTACTTCCTCGAGATGAACACCCGTCTGCAGGTGGAGCATCCCGTCACCGAATTTGTGACCGGTGTCGACATCGTCAAAGAGCAGCTGACTATAGCCTCCGGCCGCCGCATGCGCTACCGGCCCGAAGACATCCGACCCAAGGGCTGGTCGATCGAGTGCCGCCTCACCGCCGAAGACCCCTTCAACAATTTTATGCCCAATAGCGGCGTCGTCACCTACCTCAAAGAGCCGACCGGGCCCGGCGTGCGCGTCGAAAGCTCACTCTACCGCGGCTACGAAGTGAGCCTCTTCTACGACCCGATGGTCGCTAAACTGATCGTATGGGGCGAAAACAGGGCCGAAGCCATCCTGCGTATGCGCCGCGCCCTCAACGAATATCGCATCAGTGGAATCAAAACTTCGATCCCCTTCCACCAGGAGATTATGGACAGCACCGAGTTCATCTGGGGCACATTCGATACCGGCTTCCTAGACCGTCGCCGCCTGGTGGCAAAGAACGAACCCGATCTCGAGCAGGCGCGCATCGCAGCCGTGGCCGCCGCGCTCGTAGCGCACGAAGCGGGCCGCCGCGCCGTCAATATCGGCGGCGGCGAGAGCGACGCCGCCAGCGCCTGGAAGCAGGCCGGTCGCATGAGCACCATGGGAGGACGGTGGTGAAATACTTTGCCAGTGTCGGCGACCATACCTTCGAAATCGAGATTAACGAGGACGGGGTCCTGGTCGACGGCGAGCCGATCACCGTTGACCTTCGCCAGAGCGGGGTCACCCAGCTCTACAGCCTGCTGCTGGACGACGCCAGCTTCGAAATGTTTGTCGAAGAAACCCCGCACAGCCACGACGTGACGCTCCGCGGTGAACAGTTTCGCGTGCGCATCGAGGACGAACGCACACGCCGCCTCAACGCAGCCCGCCAGGGGCCCGCGCTGCCCCAGGGTGACCTCTCCGTCAGAGCCCCAATCCCGGGCATGATTGTGAAGGTGCTGGTACAGGACGGCGATGAGATCATCGAAGATCAGCCGCTCATGATCCTCGAAGCCATGAAAATGGAAAACGAGATTCGCGCCGTCCGTTCCGGCGTCGTGCGTAAAGTGGAAGTCACCGCCGGCCAGAGCGTCGAGCAGGACGCCGTACTCATCGTAATCGGATAGTCCCCAACCCATTTCCAGGCGTCCTCTTCTAGGCACTTCCATACATATTGATTTCACCCCTCGGGCAACGGCATCGAACCGGAACAGAAAGCGAACTGTAGGGGCACCCCTTGTGGGTGCCCACTGTGGGTGCCCTTCGTTGGCGAATATGGCGTCCAAATCTTGATGTAATTGCTTTGATTTCAACCCGATCCCCATTTGACAGGCCAATTACACTGTGATACATTGAGGAAACCTGCACTGAATCGAAATCGATTTGTCAGGTCAATCTACATGTAGTAGAGTAACGTAGTTGTGGCACATTAACAGCTGAAGAGTGGCAAGATAAGCGAGTCCAGCAGACCTGTCAGTCGTTTTCGGCAGCTTGGCGTACTGCGTAGAGCGGTGAGCGGAGTTGTACGGGAGCGAGATGACTTGAGAGTTT
>JAJEDI010000051.1 GCA_022821585.1 Caldilineaceae bacterium | reverse complement strand
CAACTCTGTTGGTGGGTAATCGATGTCTCTACGCCCGGGCCGCCAGCCGGTGCCCCCGGCAGCTGGGGGCGGGGGGGCCTATTCGGCCCACCGTGGGGGGGGGGCGCCGCCCCCGCAACGCCCCCCCTACAACATGCCTCGTCGACCTGGTGTCGATATCTGTGACTAGTGTCAAATCGAAAGTGCTTAGCCAGACCACTTCCGGCAGTCCCCTCGATTCCCCGTAGGCACCTCGGCCTGGCGCCCGCCCTGCGCCTCTCCAGGAGCAGACAAACAGTTCCGGCAGCCGCGGGCATGGATTCCCCGCCAGACTTTTCCCACCCCGGAACTGGGAATCACCTGGCGGGCTCAATTGCCTTTGACACTGGTGAAAAACTGAAGTATGATGCGACCGGGCTGACGACTGGATTCCCATTAGTACTGAGGTGCAGACCCCCGCCCGACTTCAAATGCGGAATCGCTACCTTCGTCTATATTGCTCAAGCGGACACCCTGACGCTCGGAAGAATCTCAGTTCCCAACTTTCCGACCAACCGCTTTTCCTGCTATCCGTTACATGCCATTCTGCCGAGGCAGCCATTCGAGATGCCAGGGACCGGACGCAAGTCTTGGTCATTCTGCGCCCCTTCCGCAGGGTCAGCTGCTCGGCCGTCCTGTGAATCACCTGGCCGGTCACGTATTGACGGAGCTTCTTACCCAAAAGTTAAAGTGTGATTCCTCCCATTTTTCGCGGTTTCGACCCTGAAAACGGAGGTTTTTCTTGAAGGGAGGTGACAGGACAACAGAAGGAATGTAAGGCTATTGTTGCGGCGGCATCACATTGACGTCGCCAATTCATCAGATCCAGGCAGTATTTCACTGCGCGCCGCTCTGGGGCGCAATCACTTAGTAAGGAGTGAAAAGCATGTCGAGATTTCGATGGCAGACCCTGATAGGCCTCGTTCTGGTCCTTGGCATCTCGCTCACCGCCTGTGTCGCGCCGGCAGCCCCGGCCGGAGACGGTGGCGAGATGGCAGACAGCGGCGACATGATGCCCGAAGTCATGCTGCCCGATGACGCCGCCGAAGACCAGATCCTCAACGTCGTGCACGAAGGCGGCTGCGGCTCCGGTCCCTTCCCCGGAATCGACTACGGCAGCCCCTGTAACTTCGGCCACATGTTCATGCCTCCATTCCTGGTGGACATCGATGGCAACGTAATGCCCGGTCTCTTCACCACCGACTGGGAAGTGAACGAAGACCTCACCGAGTACATCTTCCACATCCAGGAAGAGGCGGTATGGTCCGACGGCAAATCAATCACAGCCCAGGATGCAATCGACTGGTGGAACTACATCTTCCACTCCGACCGCAACTCCTGGCCCCGCAACTTCGTCATGGGCGCAGTCAAAGGCATTGACGAGTTCGCCGACGGCGAAACCGAGACGATTGCCGGTCTGACCGCTCTGGACGACAAAACGCTGAAGGTTGAGCTTTGGCGCCCCGAGGGATCGCTGCCGCAACTGTGGGGCTTCCGTGAAGCTGCCCCGGCCCGCTTCAGCCAGTACGCCGACCTCCTGGAAAGAGCCGACGAATTCAATGACGCAACCGAATGGCGCGGTGCTATGGCCGAACGCTTCTTCCAGGGCGAGAACGCAGCCGACCTGATCGTCAGTGGCCCCTTCAGGCCCGTCCACCTGTCGCCGGAGCCGGACGCAATCTATCGCTTCGAACGCAACCCGAACTGGTGGGGTAAGCCAACTCTGCTCGACGGCATCGAAGCCACCACCATCCGTGACTTCCAGACGATTCTCCTCATGTTCGAAAACGATGAGATTGACCTGGCTCTGCAGCTCGCAGGTCCTTCGTCTGTCCTCTTGCGCCAGAATCAACCTGAAGCCTTCCGTGAAATTCCCATTTCCGCATTCTGGGCGATGTACTTCGTCACCGACCAGGAGCCGGCCGACGACGTCAACCTGCGCCGCGCCCTGATGTCCTCCATCGAGTGGGACAAAGTAGCCGAAATCGCCTGGGAAGGCGAGCAGGCGCCCAGCAACGCCGGCAGCCCCATGGCTCCCTCCTACCAGTGCTTTGACGCCGACTTCCAGCCCTATCCCTTCAACCCGGAAAGGGCCGCAGAATTCCTGGCCGAGTCGAAGTACGGGCCCACCGGCGAAACAGTGCCCAAGATTCGCATCCTGACCGGTGGGAGCGATCCGCCCCGCATCCGCGCTGCCCAGATTATCCAGGAAATGTGGCGCGTTAACCTCGGCATCGAGGATGTCGAGATCAAGAACGCCGAGGCCGAGTTCGTCGACGGTGAGGGACTGGTTGCACTCCGCGTAACCAGCGGTGGCTCCTTCCTCCCGCGTCCCGGCTATCTGCTGGAAGGAATCGCCCACACTCGCGGCGGCGCCTATCAGTCCTGGACGAACTACACCGAAGAAGGCTGGGACGAGGAAATCGATGCCCTTCTTTCCATGGATCCTGGTAGCGCCGAGTACTGTGAGCGTTCACAGGCCATGCTGAAGAAGTTCACCGACGCTGCGCTCGTAATCCCGACCGGCTACATCCGCGGCTGGTTCCAGATTCAGCCCTGGGTCGGTGGCTACGGCCAGAGCCGCATCAGTTTCTGGCACACGATGACCGAAACCTACCTCAAAGAGCGGTAGTCTATAGTTGAAGAACTGTGGTCAGTGGCCGGTTGCCCTTGTGGCGCCGGCCGCTGACCGTTTCCTATTTCCGATTTGCCACGAACGACTTGCCACAGGGGAATGAGACGTGACCCGCTACCTGTCGATGCGGCTGCTGATCATCATCCCAACACTTTTCGCGACCCTGATGATCGTATTCCTTCTGGGCTATCTCGGACCGATCGATCCGGTCACGATTCTGCGTACACAGTGGGCGGCACAGGGCGTCTATCTGAATGAAGAGGAAGTGGCCGATCTGCGCAGCCAATATGGCCTGGACAGACCCTTCCACGTGCAATTCGGCACCTACATGGGCAACCTGCTCCAGGGCAAGTTCGGCTATTCCTTCTTGGACGCCGCACCGATCTGGCCGCGCATCCAACGCGCATTGCCCGTCTCCGGCCAGCTGGCCTTGGGCGTGCTGGCGATCATGACGTTTATTGGTATCCCCCTGGGTATGCTCGCGGCCCGGTTTCACAATACCGTGCTCGACTATACCATTGTCAGCGGTAGCCTGTTCTTCTGGTCCATCCCTCCCTATGTCCTTGTACCGGTTATTCTGATCATCACTGTCCTTTGGATGGACATCATGAACGTTCCCCGTGGATGGAAGGGCGTTTGGCATCCATCCTATTTTGTAGCCGCAGCCATCATCTCTACGCGTTCCCTGGCAGGCGTTATTCGCCAAACGCGCGGCGGCATCTTGGAAGTAATGCAAAACGATTATGTTCGCACAGCCCGCGCCAAAGGTTTGACCGAAGTCAAGGTCATGGCGCGGCATGTGGCCCGTAACGCACTTGTTCCTGTAGTGACTTCGCTGGGACTCCTGGTTGACGACTTCATGTGGGGGGCGGTCTTCCTTGAGCTGGCCTTCAACCTGCCTGGTTTGGGCCGTCTGTTCCAACAAGGGTTGGCAGGCCGTGACTTCAACATGATCAACGGTGTGGTGCTCTTCACTGCCGGCATGACGATGGCACTGAATCTCATCGTCGACCTGATCTATCCTCTCCTGGATCCCCGCGTAACCTACGACTAAGTCTAAGCCACCTAAGGCAGGGCTCGTTCAGGCGAGGAAAGTATGTCCGTTGCATCGGCTCTTAGAGGCTGACGGGAACAGCTACAGAGGAAATCGGAATGGCTCAGTCGGAATCCGCCAATACCGCGGACCTGTCGCTTGAACTGGAAGCGCAGGAGATGAAGACTCGCGGCCTGTGGAGCGATGCCTTTAGGCGTATGGTTCGAAACAGGCTGTCTATGGCAGGACTTTTCATCTTTTTGCTTCTCGTCGTAACAGCATTCTTTGGGCCGAATCTGGCTCCCTATCCCTATATGCTCCAGAACTTGGACCGGATCGCCGAGGGCCCAAGTAGGGAATATCTCCTGGGCACTGACGACCTGGGGCGCGACATGCTGAGCCGGATCATGTGGGGCGCGCGCACCGCTGGCCTTGTCGCCATCATTTCTACCGTGTTTAGTCTCGTTCTGGGAATGTTGCTCGGCGCCGTGGCCGCCTATTCGGGAAGATTGGCGGATTGGCTGATCGGCCGCGCCATCGACGTAACCATGTCGATTCCCCAACTCCTTTTCGCTTCGCTAATGGCCGCGACCTTTCGCAAACCGGTAGCCGACTGGGTCGATTCGATGTACGAGGCGACGGGACTGGAATTCTTCTCTACCCCCACCTACGTCGACCTGATCGTTGTTTTCGGGGCACTCTCACTGATTCAGTGGCCAGGCTATGCCCGCCTGATCCGGGGACAGATACTCTCGTTGCGCGAAAAGGAGTTTGTCGAGGCTGCACGCGCCATCGGTGTCAGCCAGCGTAAGATCCTATTGAAGCATCTGATACCGAACGCGCTCGGCCCCTTGATTGTGCTCGTTACTTTCGGTTTTGGCGGCGCCATCGTCGCCGAATCCGGCTTGAGTTTTCTCGGTGTGGGCGTTCAACCGCCCCAGGCCAGTTGGGGCGCCATGATTCAGGACAACGCGCTGAGTTGGCGTTACCGACCCTGGCTTGTCGCAGTTCCCGGCCTGACCATCGCCATCGTCTCAGTCGGCATAAACTTCCTCGGCGACGGCCTCAACGACGCCCTCAACCCGCGCCAGGCCGAAACATAATCCTTCCGCTCATAGGTTTCTCAATTCAGTCATCCACAGTCCACCTTTGCGCGTTGCATCAAGAACTCAGGAGCATCCCATGTACGATTGGACTGTGTTGCACCAGACCGTGAGCGAAACCCTCGCCGGCGGCACTATCGGCTCCCCCCTCTTCGTCCGCTGGACCGCAGCTGCTGCACCGGACACGCCCGATCTCAAACCACTGCTGGCCGAAATGAGTGCCTGTGCCGAATCCTGGCTGTCGGGCCGGCCTCGCCGGGTATACGCCACCGGCTCGGCTGACGCAGGGCATCTTTCGCTCGCGTTGGAATACGAAAACGGTCAGTCGGCCCTTCTGGCCATTTCCCTGGCCCACAGTCATCCCTCCATGAACCTGATCATCCTTGGTGCACGCGGCGCTATCTATCAATCAGACTCCGAGGTCACTGCGCGTGCGGGGATTCTGGCCGCTGGCACGAACGAAAGACGGCAAAACGCATCGCTCTTGTCAACGCCGCGAATGGTGTCCGCAATCGATAAGTCACTCTTCACGAAACAGCCCGTACTGCTGTCCGCCGAAGGAGACCAACAATGAGCAGCCATCAGTTCGGCGTCCTCCTGATCTCCGGCAGACTTACGCATCAGGAAAACTACGCCCTCAACCTGCGCGCCGACCCCCGCTGCACCCTTGTTGGCCTCACCGACGAAAAGGACGTTTCCCCCGAGCGCGCCCAGTTGAACAGGCAGTTCGCCGAGGATCTGGACATCCCCTACTTGCCCGACCTCGACGAAGCCCTGGCCCGCGACGACGTGCATGTCGTCTCAATCTGTGCCGACCCCGAGCGCCGCGGCCGCATCGCCGCCCGCTGCGCCGCCGCCGGGAAGCACATCTACGTCGACAAGCCCATGACACCCTACCTGTCGCACGCCGACGCCGTCGTGGCCGCCGTCGAACGCACCGGGGTGCGCAGCCAGATGTTCAGCTCCAACCACCAGCCATGGGTGGATCAGGCCCTCCAGGTCGTCGAGTCAGGCGAATTGGGCGAGCTGACCGCAATCCACGTCGATAATCTGTTCGCAAAGGGGCCAAATGGAACGGCTACGCTCGGTGCGCCGCGACAGGCTATCAACCCTCCGGTAATCTCCAACTTTGTCGACGCCAAGGCGGAGCTGTATGCCATCGGCGTTTACGCTCTGGGGTTCGTCTGCTTGATATCCGGACGCGCCGTCGAAACCGTCTTCGGCAGCACCGCCAACTACTTCTTCGAAGCACACCAGCGCCGCAACATGGAAGATTTCGGCTTTCTCTCCCTGACCCTGGAGGGCGGCCTGACCGCCACAATCACCGGCGGCCGCATTGGCTGGTCCAGCCACCCCGCTGGCGGTTCTAACCAGATCCACCTTATCGGCACCCAAGGATCGCTTTTTTTGAGTGCCAATCGACCGAGTCTGGAAATCCATAACGCTGACCCTCCTTGGACCGCTCCCGAGATCCATCCACGCGACCCCATGGGCTTCTGGCGTACAACCCAGGAAGAGGTCGGAGGCCAACCCAAGCGCACTTTGGCCCCACTGTCCAATTCCCTGGAAAGTCGCACTGACGCCAGCTACTTCATCGACTGTATCGTCGAAGAACGCGAGAGCGGGATGAACGCACGCCAGGCCGCCTACCTGACCGAAATCCTGCTGGCAGGGTATAAGTCCGCAGCCGAAGGGCGGGTAGTCAATTTGCCTTTGGCCCGTGATAGTGACTAAGCCCAGGGCACCCAAGCATAGCCATCTCTTCACCGAAAAGTTCGACCGCGTTTCACTTGTAGACCGCAGTAATTTCGCTTCAAAACTAGAGGAGCCTGATGACACAGTCCACTCGCCACTCAGCTGACTACCTGCAACGGATCAGCCGCGATCTCTTCGCGGCTTCGGGAGCTCCGGACGACATTGCGTCCACCGTCGCCGAGATCCTCGTCAACGCCAACCTCGCCGGCCACGACTCCCACGGCGTCCAGTTCGTACCCATGTACCTCGACCGGATCGAAGACGGTGGCATCGACAACAAGGCCTATCCGGAAATCGTCCGCGAGAGCGCCAACACCATGCACGTTGACGGCAAAAAGGGTTTCGGCCACACGATGAGCCGCCAGGCCATGGACTGGGCCATCGAAAGAGCCAGAAACTCCGCCGTCTGCTGCGTCACCTTCCAGAACACAACCCACATCGGCCGCGTGGGCGAATACGCCGAACAGGCAGCAAGGGCCGGCTGCATCACGCTGATAACGTTGGGTGGCGCCTCCGCAGCGGGTTCGCAGGTTGTCCCCTTTGGCGGCGCCCGCGGCGCCCTGGGCACCAACCCCATCGCAGTCGGCATCCCAACAGGCGATGACGCCCCCTTCGTAATCGACTTTGCTACCAGCGTCATCGCTGGAGGAAAGATTCTGGTAGCCCAGAGTAAGGGTCTTGACCTTCCTGAGGGCGCTATAGTCGACAGCGACGGCCACCCTACAACGAACCCTGAGGACTTCCGCAACGGCGGCTTCCTCTTGCCTTTCGGGGCACACAAGGGATACGCGCTCTCCCTGTTCTTCAGTCTCATGGGTGGGCTGGCCGGAGAATTCAACGCCGAGCTGACTTCCATGGCAGGGCTTTTCATGCAGGTCTACGACGTAAACGCCTTTACGCCCCTTGAGGGCTACCAAAGCAATGTCCGCGCGGTCCTGGACGCCATGAAGTCGATTCCGCCGGCCCCGGGATTCGACGAAGTGCTGGTCCCAGGTGACTTCGAACACCGCTCCCGACAGCAGCGCTTGGCCGAGGGCATCGAGGTCCCCGCTGAAACTTTCGCCAAAATCGAAGCCTGGGCCGACAAACTCAAGGTATCTCTTACCGAAGAACAATAGGAGGAACAGGCAGATGTCGCAGCGATATCGAGTTGGCGTGGTCGGTCTGTCAGGAATCGCAGCCAACCGTCCGTCTCCCGAACCGAACAATATATTGAAGACACCCAGCCCCTCTTCCCACCTCGGTGCCTACCACCTCAACCCCCAGACCGACGTTGTCGCCGTCTGCGATCTCAAAACGGAGCTCTTCGAAAAGGTGGCCGACACCTGGGGCCAGGAGTTCGGTGAGCTGGAAACCTATACCGACTACCGCGCCATGATCGAACGCGAAAACCTCGATATCGTCAGCGTCGTCACCTCCGACCACCGCCACACCGACATTGTTGTGGAGGCGGCCAACGCCGGCGTCAAGGGAATCATCTGCGAAAAGCCGTTCGCCACTTCTGTGGACGATTGCACGCGCATGATCGAAGCCTGCGAGGCCAACGGCGTTCTCATTGCCGTCGACCACACCAACCGCTGGGGCCCCCACTACGATGTCGCCAGGGAAGCGATCCGCAGCGGCTCAATAGGCGAAGTGCAGCGCATTGTCGCCACGCTCGGCGGCCCGCGCGCAATGATGTTCCGCAACGGCACGCACCTTGTCGATGGCGTCTGCTTCTTTGCCGATTCAGAACCGGAATGGGTCTTCGCCGAGCTGGAACCCGGCTACGACCACTATGACAGATACCTCGGCGACGGCGGCAAAGATCCCGCAACCGACCCTGCCGTATCCGGCTACGTCCACTTCCGCAACGGCGTGCGCGCCTTTGTCAACGCCAACAAGTCGCAATTTGCTGCCAGCTTTACCTTCCAGGTCTACGGCGAAACCGCCATGCTCGACGTCCACAACAGTCGCGTCATCCGCCGCGACAGAAACAATAGCGAGTTTCTTCCCTTCGAAGCCCACCTGTATACCAGGATTCCGGCCTGCGTCGCCGACCTCATCGACGCCATCGAGAACGGCAGCAACCTGCTCAGCCCGGCCAGAGAAGCCAAAAAGACGGTAGAAATCCTGGTCGGCTTCCTCCAATCCCACGCCCGCGGCAATGTGCGCGTCGACCTGCCGCTGCCACCGGGGCACTGAGGTCGATGCGAGCGGTCCCGGACGACAGAAAATTCGTCATCGCCGACCAGAACAGCTGCCCGGCCGGTCTAGTCTGCCCTAACCCCCGCGGCTGGTACCACTCCGTCGCCAACGTCGTCGCCACGCCCTCGGGCCTGGTCGCCGTCTACCGGCTTTCCGACTCGCATTCCGCTGTCAGTACCCACATCATGGTCGCCTACTCTAGCGACGGCGGACGCACCTGGCACGGTCACCGCTCCATCTCCCACCGCAACGTCTGGGAACACAACAGCGTCTGGGTCGCCCCCCAGCTCAGCCGCCTGCGCGACGGACGCCTCGTCATCATCTGCGACCTCGGCCACCGTACTTCAGGCGACGACTGGCCTCGCCTCGCCTTCTGGCAGCAGCCCCAAAGAGGAATGTCCAACCACCTCTTCTGGAGCCAGGACAACGGCCGCACCTGGAGCCAGCCCGTCCAATGTGACGACGTCGGCGGCGAACCCGGCTACGTCGTCGACCTTACCGACGGAACCCTCGTTTACACCCGCACCGAGCCCATTGAAACCGACGTTTTCGAAAGTCCGCCACCTCCCGGTTACAATCGTTACCACCGCAACACCGCCGTCTTCTCCGATGATCGCGGCAATACATGGACCCGTACCTCGACAATCTCCGACGATCCCTACCACGGTGACGCCGAAGTAGGCATCGTGGAACTTGATCCCGGCCATCTGCTCGCCATCACCCGCATCGGCTTCGCCAACGGCGCCTTCGGCCAGCCCAGCCGCCTGATCCACAGCTACGACTACGGCCGGACCTGGAACGAGCCCCAACTCGCCCCTTTCTACGGTCAGCGCACCGCCGTGCACAAACTGCGCTCCGGCAAGCTGCTCGTCACCTACCGTAACCGCTGGGGCACCTTCGCCAGCTACGCCTTCCTCTGGGACCCCGCCGAGAAACTGGGATTCGAGCCGGCCTCCTTCATCTGGGACGAGTCCCGCTGCCGTCTCGACAATGGCTGTCTCACAATGACGACAGACCGCGAACCGGAAAACCAGGTTTTTTTCTCTCTGTATCCAGCGCTAACCAGCCGCGCCCGCGTGGAGCTGGAAGCCGAGCTCCGGCTGGCCGATCAGACCAGCGAAGGCTGCGACCTCTTCGCCGGCTGTCGCGTTCGGATCACACCCCATGAACTCTGCGTATCCGAGAGCAGCCAGGAAGAAGCTACCCTTCACAGCACAACAGGCTCGCCCGCGATCGGCAACGAGCCTCCCACGCTACCCGCCCACCGCATTCAGCTGGATACGACGCAGTGGCGCCGCTACAAGATCGTGCGCTCTGAACACGAGATCGCCGTCTACATCGATGGACGCCTTTGCCTGAAAAAACCTTGTAGCATACTTGGCGCCCGCCTCGTCCGCTTCGGCAGCAACCTGCGCGGCATCACGCACTGGCGGGCGGTCAGCGCCTCGGTCCAAAACTCGCACGGCCACTCCATCAACTGGTCCTGGCACGCCGACTCCGGCACCTACCCCGACCAGTTCCGCCGCGACCGCATCGTCCGCCTCGACGCCACCGCCGACTCCGGCTACAGCAACTGGGACCAGCTCGAAGATGGCACGATCGTAATCGCAGACTACTCAAACGATGAATTCAGAGACGCCAACTGGACGTCGAGCGCACAACCGATCATCAAAGCTTATATCGTCAGAGAAGAGGAGTTGACATGACAACATACCGAGCCGGTGTCATCGGCCATACCGGACGCGGCAACTACGGCCACAGCCTCGACACCGTCTACCTGGGCATGGAAGAAGTCGACCTGGTCGCCGTCGCCGATGCCGACCCCGAAGGTCTGGCCGCCGCCGGCGAGCGCCTCAGCGTGGACCCCGCAAACTGCTATCAGGACTACCGCCACATGCTGGCACAGGAGCAGCTCGACATCGTCAGCGTCGCCCCCCGCTGGATGGACCAGAAACATGACCTGGTCATCGCCGCCGCCGAGTCCGGTGCGCGCGGCATATTCTGCGAAAAGCCCTTCGCGCCAACACTGGCGGAGGCCGACGCCATGATCGCAGCCTGTGACCGTGCCGGCACGAAGATAGCAGTCTCGCACCAGGGCCGCGTCGGCCAGATTGCCCACAAAACCAAGGAACTGTTGGCCGATGGCGCTGTTGGCGAAGTCAAAGAGGTCATCAGCGGCGGCAAACAGGACCACCGCGGCGGCGGCCAGGACCTGATGGTCCTCGGCACCCACTCCCTCGACATGCTCTGCTTCCTCTTCGGCCATCCGCGCTGGGTACAGGCCTACGTCCTTCAGGACGGCAGAGACGCCGGACCCGACGACGCCCGCCAGGGCGACGAAGAGATCGGTCCTATCCTGGGCAACCACTTGGAAGCTACCTACGCCTTCGATAACGGCATCATGGCCACGTTCCACTCGCACCGCCGCCAAGTGCGCCCGGGCCCCCGGCCCGGCGGTCTTGAAATCCACGGGACCGAGGGAATCTTGCTCCAACGTGACGGCTACCTCCTGCACTGCCCCCATCCCAACTGGAACCCGGCCATGGCCGAACCCGCCTGGAGAGTCGTCCTCAAACCGACCAACCCTGGCTTCAATACCCTCAACGCCTACATGGTCCGCGACCTGATCGCCGCCTTCGAAGAAGGACGCGAACCAATCTCTAGCGGACGCGATGCCCGCTGGGCCCTTGAGATGATACTTGGCGTCTACACTGCCCACCGACACGGCCGCACACCCTTGCCGCTGTCGGATCGCGAACATCCGCTGCGAGACTGGGTCTGAATCTGGCTATCTTCATATCCCCAGAACTATCTTTCGTGTAGCCCTGCAAAGATTCACTGAGACGAAGTCCCACAATGCCCAACACAACGGAAAACGCACCATGAAACGCATCAACCAGATTATCGAACTTCGCGAAGCCGGCCAGCCCGTCTACTGGGACGGTGGCCGCACCCTCACCTACGAAGGCGGCGTCAAGTCAGCGCAGACCCATGCCGACTGGCTCGTCATCGGCATCGAGCACCAGCCCTTCGACGTCGCCGGCCTCAACGCCTTCATGCGCGGCCTCGTCGACGGCGGACCAACCCGCACCGGCCACCGCACGCCCCCTGTCCTCGTCACCCTCCCCTTCGACGGCGTCGACGAATACGTCGTCCGCAACAACGCCTGGATGATCAAGCAGGTCCTCGCCACCGGCATTCACGGCATCCTGCTCTGCCACGTCGAGACGCCCGGCGCCGTCAAAGAGTTCGTCGAGTGGGTGCGCTTCCCATTCCACACACACGGCGTCGGCGAAGGCCTCGACATGGGCCGCCGCGGCTCCGGCGGACAGGACAACGCCGCCCACGTCTGGGGCGTCTCCACCCAGGAATACCTGCGCAAGGCCGACGTCTGGCCGCTCAACCCGGACGGTGAATTGATTCTCGGCATCAAGATCGAAAACATCCGCGCCCTCGCCAACGCCGAGGCCAGCACTGCAGTCCCCGGCATCGCCTTCGCCGAATGGGGCCCCTCCGACATGCGCATGACCTTCGGCTACGACACCGTCCGCACGCCCGAAAACACCGAAGAGGGCGATCTCAAAGCAGCCCGTGACCGCGTCTTCGCCGCCTGCAGAGCCGCCAACATCGGCTTCCTCGACGGCGTCGACGCCAGCAATGTTGCCGCCAGGATCGACGAAGGCATCACCTTCCCCGCCGGCGACGAAGCTGCCGCAATCGCCGGGCGCCGCCATACCGGCCGCACTTTCGACTGAGGAAGCATAACCTCAGGACAACAGAAAGCTCAACTCACGCCAGCAGGTCCGAAACTGGCGCCATCACCATACTCTTTCTTGCTCCTCTTCACATCCGACACGTTCTGTGCCGGTCTGGGAAGAGCGGGCCGTCCCCCGCGCTCACAAGCCCATAGACCCCAAGACTCTTCTCTAGCTCCTGGCCGTCAATCGCCCGGAACTCGCCCAAACTAGGCTGTTTCAGCTTGCTTGACAAGCCAACCTCGTAAGTGATATACCATATCATGCTTGTTGCTCCACGGTGTACGCTATGCAGCCAAACGAGTTTCAGCAAAAATTATCAAAAGTACAATGAAAAGGAGGTAGAGAATGTCTTCCCTTAGGAACGTAGCATTTCTTCTCGTCCTGGCCCTCATTGTAGTCGCCTGTGCCCCGGCGCCGGCCGCCCCGGCCGCCGACCAACCGGCCGATACAATGGCTGAGGCGCCGGCAGAGACCACCACCGGCGACGACGTCTGCCCCGCCCGCGGCGGTACACTCGTCCTTGATTTCAGTTCAAGGGCCTTGGTCGTACCCATCTGGGGTTGGGGCTACGAG
The DNA here is from genome assembly GCA_022821585.1 of Caldilineaceae bacterium. GTDB lineage: Bacteria > Chloroflexota > Anaerolineae > Caldilineales > Caldilineaceae > Bin5. The sequence goes on along the minus strand of JAJEDI010000051.1, from coordinate 7,680 downwards.
CAGCAGAAGCTCGTCTTCGGCAAGCTGGTCCGCACCGGCACCGATAACGTACCCCATCCCGATCTGGCCGAAAGCTGGGAAATCAGCGACGACGCCACCGAATTCACCTTCCACCTGCGCCAGGGCATCAAGTGGCATGACGGCGAGGACTTCACCGCCGATGACGTGGCCTTTACCTGGACGTGGCACAACGACCTGGACAGCCCCTGGGTGAACACTGCCCAGCCCGGCAACTGGATAGCGCTGAAGGGTTCGCTTGACTACCTGGATGGCAAGACCGATTCAATCGAGGGAATCGACGTCATCGACGATCACACGATACGCCTCACCCTCGCGGAGCCGGACGTAAGCTACTTTGCCCGCTTTATCGGCAGCATCAACATCCTGCCCGAGCACATCTACAGCCAGTGGCGCGTGCCCGATCTCAAAGACGCCGGCAATCCGCTCTGGTTCTCCTCCGAAACTCAGATCGGCACCGGCCCGTTCAAATTTGTGGATGGAAAGAAGGACGAATTCTTCCGACTGGCGCGCAACGACGACTATTGGGAAGGCGCGCCCTGCCTCGACGGCGTTCTGTTCCAGAACATGGGCCCGCCCGACACGCAGTTCATCGCGCTCCAAAAGGGTGAACTTGATGTCATGAAGGTCGAAGGCAACTTCTATCAGCAGGCGCAGGATCTGCCTGGCATCGATGTCCAGACCCAGCGTCTGAACTATATCAGCGTCTTTAAGGGCAACCTCAGCCAGCCCGCCTTCTGGGACAAGCGCGTGCGTATGGCAGTAAGCCACGCTATCAACCGCCAGGAGATCGGCGATGCCGTTTACTTCGGCCTGCGCGAACCGTGGCACACCTTCTCCTTCGTCGACGGCTGGACCAATGACGAGGTGCCTAAATATACATATGATCCAGAGAAGGCGATGGCCCTGCTGGCTGAAGCTGCCGCAGACGGCGCCTGGGACCCCGAACAAGAGCACGAGCTGATCTATTACCATACGGGCACAGAGGCCAAGAACTTCATGCTGCTGATGCAGAAGTACCTCGGCGAGGTCGGCATCAACGTCAAAGTGATCCACGTGCCCAACGAGGCCTGGAACGACAGATTGGAGCAAAACACGCACTCCTTCTCCCATGGCGGCTGGGGCAATCCCGTAGACCTGCACGGCTACTACCGGACCTACCGCTGTGATAATGCTCCCCTCCACAGAGACCTGATCTGGCCGACGGACGGCTCACTTGACGCCATATGCGATCAAGTTGATGCGCTGTTCATACAGGCCAAAGAGACCGGCGATACCGAGGCCCGCAAGGCCCTCTACAACGAGATCCAGCAGATAATCGCCGAAAACGTGGTCGGAAACATCCCGCTCCACCGCTACCACATGGGTTATGCGATCAGCGAGAATGTCGGCGGAATGGATGAATACGCGCTGGGCGGCATGCACGACTACCAGTGGTCGAAACTCAATGCCCATCTGTGGTACAAGATGGAAGAGTAAAGCTGGCGCTCCATCCCACTCCGCCTATGTCTTGCCGGCAGAGTGGGATGGACCCCAACCCCCGCCATCGCCTGCCTCGAGAGATGATTACAATAACCATCACAGGGGATGGCGGGCCGGTTCGCACCCACCTGAGACGCCTCGATGACCCGATACATCATTCGACGCCTCCTGATCGCCGTCCCGGTACTGTGGGGCATCATCACTCTCACCTTCATTTTTAGCGAAATCATGCCCGGCGACTACGTCGATGCGCTCGTTCCCCCCGGTCTCAGACTGGACATGGGCGTAGATGAGGCGCAGCTCCAGCGACTGCGCGAGTCATACGGGCTGGACAGACCGGTCATCGTACGCTATGCGATCTGGCTGCGTGAACTGCTGCTACACGGCAATCTCGGCTATTCCTTTGTCACCGGGCAACCGGCTCTGCGGGAGATGGCCCAGGTGTTGCCTGCAACGTTGCAACTCTCGGTCGTTACAATTCTCTTTTCCCTCGTCGTCGGTACCTCCCTGGGCATCATTTCAGCCATCAAGCAGTATTCGGTGCTCGATCATCTTCTCACTTTGCAGGCCTTCGTCTGGATATCCACGCCCGGATTTGTTTTTGCCATCATTGCCCTCTACCTGTTCTCCCTCAAGCTACCCCTCTTCCCAACCGGGGGCAGGGCGCCGCTCGAAGGTCCCGACAATTTTCTCGTCCGTCTCCACTATCTGGCGCTGCCGGCGCTTATTCTCGGCTTCGAGGGGCTGGCCGGCCATATGCGCTACGCGCGCGCCAGCCTGTTGGAGGCTCTCGGCGCCGACTACGTCCGCACCGCCCGTGCCAAGGGCCTGCATGAACGGTCCGTCTATCTGGGCCACGCCTTCCGCAACTCCCTGCTGCCGGTCATCACCCACATCGGCCTCTCCCTTCCGGGCATTATCGGCGGCTCATTCATAATCGAGACAATCTTCGTCTGGCCGGGCATGGGCAAGCTGGGCATGGAGTCGATCTTCATGCGCAACCAGCCCATGATCATGGCGATGAACCTGATCGGCTCTTCGTTGGTGCTTTTCGCCAATCTTCTGGCCGACATCACCTATGCCTGGGCCGATCCCAGGATCCGCTACGAGTGAGGTAGGCGCCATGGCAGGTACGACTGCCACCCCTGCGGACAGCCAACGTGAAGCGCGGCAACTGACCGCCGCGCAACTTTCGTCAGGCTCGTGGCAGGCCCTGCCCAAGCCGGAGAATCGTTTTCTGCGCCGTTTCCGTCGCCACACGCTGGCCGTCGTCGGACTTTCTGCGCTCTCGCTCTTTGCGCTGCTCGCGATTCTCGCCCCCTTTGTAACCTTTTACCATCCCAACGGCATCGACCTGACCGTCATGCGGCAAGCCCCCTCTTCCGACCACATCCTCGGCACCGACCCACTGGGACGCGATGTCTGGACGCGCCTCGTATACGGCGCCAGGGTCTCGCTTGCGGTCGGCCTGGTTGCCGTCAGTATCTACACGACCATCGGCGTCATCCTGGGCGGACTTGCAGGCTACTTCGGCGGCCGCGTTGACATGGTCCTGAGTCGCTTTACCGATGTCATGATGTGCTTCCCCTCATTCATGCTCATCGTCACCGTCGCCGTGATCTTGCCTCCCAACATCTTCAATGTCATGGTGATTATCGGACTCTTTGGCTGGACTGGAATCATGCGCTACGTTCGCGCTCAGTTTCTTTCTCTGCGGGAGCGGGATTTTGTGCTCGCTGCGCACTGTGTAGGCGTAAGCAACAGACGCATCGTCTTCCGCCATATTCTCCCCAACGCCGTCGCCCCGGTGGTGGTGGCGGCGACGATGGGCCTGGCAGGGGCGATCATAACCGAGTCCGCTTTGAGCTTCCTGGGCCTGGGCGTCCAGGAGCCGATGTCAAGCTGGGGAAGCATGTTGCAGGACGCCATGTCGCTGCCCATCCTGCAGACGATGCCGTGGCTATGGCTGCCCTCCGCGATCGCGATCGCTGTCACCACCCTGTCGGTCAACTTCATAGGCGATGCCCTGCGCGACGCCCTCGATCCCCACACGAGCCTCGATTGACGTATCGGAGCGTGACACGGCGTCCCTATCCGTTGAAATCGTTCCTTGTTTCGCCGTTTTCAGGCCGGAGTCACCTCCCTCACCGCCAGGAGAATCTCCTTTGAGTGCACCTCCACGAGCTCCGTTTGAACCGGATGACCAGACGGTCGTGCTGTACCATTTCGACGAGGGCGAAGGCAACGAGACCCTCGACGCATGCGGAGACACCCGTCTCACCCTCCGCGCCCATCGTAGAGCCCAGTGGGGTTCGCGTGCGGGCTTCGGCGCCTGCGCCCGTTTCGACCGCCGCGCCGACGACGCCGACCTGCTTGTCGGGCCCGCCAACAACGACAAACTCCACCTCCGCCCCTGTACCTCGGAATGGACGGTCGAAGCCTGGGTGCGCTACAACGGCACAGGCGGCCTCGAAGAAGGGCACACCTATGTCAACATCTGCGGCACCGAAGACGAAGGGATGGGCCTCCCAACCGGTATGCGCGGCGGCTGGAACTTCTCTCTTCACAGCTTTACACGCCCAGGCACCCTGCAGGATGGGCTTTACCCCGCCGCCCGCTTCATGGGTTCCCCGCGCGGCCGTGATCCGAATCACGACACCAGCGGACTCCTCCTCCAAAACGCCGAAGCAGGGGGCTGGACCAGCGCCGACCCACCCAGGATCAGAGATAACAACTGGCACCACGTCGCCTGGCAGTTCAGGTATCTCGACCAGACACACTTCTTCTATCTGGACGGCCAGCTCATCCGTCGCATCCAGCTTCCACTACCCAACGACCCGCAGGGACGGGTTGTCAACGATGCCGAAAACGTCGGCGTTCCCTTTGTGGTCGGCGGTTTCATCCACTGCCAGGACCCGCCAAAGAGCCTGGCCTTTGCCAATTTCGATGGAGAAATCGATGAAATCCGCATCTCCAGCGTCATGCGCTATCCGGTTGCGGAGCGGCTGTCAATCGTTCGGCGGGAACTGCCCCCGGCTACGTTCAATGCCCCCTACTCGGTTCAAAACTCGACCGACGCAGCCGGTGGCCCCGTCCAATGGGAGCTGGCTGAAGGACGGTTGCCCGCAGGGCTGACCCTGGACGGCAGTATAGGGGCCATCAGCGGCAAACCAACTGTGGCGGTCGAACACCAGCCCCTAAGCTTGCTGGCCGCCGACGCAAGCGGCAGCACCGACCGGCATCAGTTCCACCTCAGCGTTCACCGCGGGCAGATCGCCACCGATTCACTGCCTCCGGCTTTCGCTGGAAACCCCTATCGCGCCAGGATACGAACCAGTCACATGGTCGCTCCGATCGAATGGACCGTTGCAAAGGGCACCCTGCCCACTGGACTCCATCTCGACCCGGAATCCGGAGAACTGGCCGGAACGCCCTCCAGCCCCTGCTCTTGTCGCTTTCGAGTTAACGCAGTCGACGCAATCGGCCAGAGCCAGCAAGCCGAGATCTCCCTCAAAGTGCTGCCCGCCGAACTCCTCGTCATCGGACCCGACGAACACACAGTCGTCCTCTATGACTGGCAGGGGCCGAACGGCCGCCTCATCCCCGATGTTATGGGTGACGAGGAGTTGACCTTGACCTGGACCAACATCGGCGGCGACAGGCGCGTCTCCTGGCCCGGCCGCAATGGCCGCTTTCCCCAGGATACCGGCCACGGCGAGCACGGCTTCGTCGGACCCCAGCACAACGACAAGCTCGACCTCCGGACCTGCCAAAGGGCCTGGACAGTCGAAACCTGGATCAGACGCGGCGGGCCCCTCCAGGCATACGGCGTAAGAGCCGACGAGCACCACCAGCCCTTCACCTTCGGCCACATCTGCGGCACCTACGACAAGACCGAACGCGGCGTCTGGGAACTCTATCTCTCCGCCCACAATTCGCCCGATGGCAGCATGGCACCCGGCGCCCACTTTCTGGGCGCCGAGCCCGATCAGGAGCTGATGAATCTGCATCCCTGGACCCGCCCGGACGGCCTCGTGGTGGACAGCGCCAAAGCCGGCATTTACGATACCGAGTGGCACCATATTGCCTGGCAATACGAATCGGCCGAGGATCTTCACCAGCTGTTTCTGGACGGCCTCCTGATCTGGCAAATGCGCAGCCCCGACGGCCGCAGATTGGTCAACAACCGCAGACACGACGCCCAGTTCAGCGTCTCTACCCGCCTCAAAGGTTTCGCCCGCTACGGTGGCGCTTTCGACTTCCTCGGCGAGGGCCACTTTTTCGGTCAGATCGGCGAGATTCGTATTTCCTCAATCAAGAGGTATTGACCCTCTCTAAACCAATTTCGGTCCAAAAAGGAGATAAACTGTGAGAAACTGGGGGATTGGCCGCGGAAAATGGGTGTTCGTCGACTGGATGGGCGTAGAACCCGGCTACGGCACCCAGTGGGGTGGCGCCATCACCGAGGGCTGGAGCGTCCCGCATGGGATCACGCTCAAAGTCCACGAGCCCGCAGTAGACCATGGGCTGGCGATCGCTGCCGACCGCCCATGGGAGCAGGGCTACATTTCAGCGTACTCAACGTTCCTTGAGGATGGAGGCACGCTCCGCTGCTGGTACGAAAACGGCGGCGGCATCGGCTACGCCGAGTCGCACGACGGCGTCACCTGGCACAAACCCAATCTGGGCCTACAAGAATGGAACGGGTCAACCGACAACAACCTGATCGACATCAACCGGCATGGCCACGGAATCTTCATCGACCCCGTGGCCGAAGAGTCCGAACGCTACAAAATGGTCAGCTGTCACTGGACCGAGACCGAACGCAAAGTTCTTGGCGCCGTCTCCGCGGACGGCCTCCACTGGACACCCCTGCCCCGGCCTCTGATGGAGCACCAGCATGCCGACACGCAGAACATCGCCCTCTATGACGCGCAACTGGACAAGTACGTACTCTACACCCGCCAGATGGATGCGCAGTCGAACCGCCGCGGGGTCAACCGGACTGTATCCGACAGTTTTCGACACTTTCCCGAATCCCATCCGGTCCTGGAGAACAATCCTCTCGACGCGCCCGACCTGGACATCTACTGCAACGGCTACTCCCCCTGGCCCGGCGCAACCGACGCGCATCTGATGCGGCTCTCCATGTACGAGCGTACGCCCGACACGATGAATGTACATCTGGCCACCAGCCGCGACGGCATCTTCTGGCACAGACCGCTGGGCCAAAACCCCTGGATCGATACCGTGCCCTCCGCCGGGGGAAAATACAATACGGCCTATGCCTGCGCCGGGATAGTTCCTACCGGCAATGGAGAGTGGTCCACCTATATTGGCGTCAACCGGCTGTTGCACAACGAACCGGTCGAGCGCAAGACGAGCGCGCTGGGCGAGTCGGGGCTGGTGCGCGTTTCAGTACGCGAGGACGGGTTTGTCTCACTTCACAGCCGCGGACGCGGCGGCTTCTGGACTGTACCCTTCGAACTGAACTCGGACTCGATCCGCGTCAATGCGCATACCCTTTACTCGGGCTTCCTGCGCTGCCAGATCCTCTCCTCCAGCCCCGGTGACGTCGGCAGCGACACACGCTTCATCCGCACCATCGAAGGCTACACCCTTGAGGACAGCAACCCGCTTGTCGGCAACCACATCGACTCGCCTCTCACCTGGAACGGCAGCGCCGACTTGAGCCACCTCCGGGGCCAGACCGTCCGCCTCAGGTTTGACCTCTACAAGGCCGATCTGTACGCAATTAGATTCTGAACTGCCACGCGACTTGAATAGCATATCGACTGTCGGCTCGGTCGGATTGTCACCCCCTCCTGGAGTTTGGTCTGATCCTGAAGGATCCTGGTTCGGGCGGGAGCGTTCTTCCTTGTGCGCGTGGGAGTGCCTCCCCAAATGGAGGTACACTTTCGTAGAAATTAGCTAACGACTAACCCAAGTCCGGAGCTTACATCCATCCCCAACCAGTTGCCCAGCAACTGACCCCGGTGCCCCAGCCCCCAAACCCCGCAGTTGCCGGGGGGGGGGGGGGTTTGGGCCCCCCCAGTGGGGGGGGGGGGGCCCCCCCCCCAACGGGGGGGCCCTAATCCCCCCCCCCCCCCGGTACCTGCGGGGTTTGGGGGGTGGGGCACTGGGGACAGTTGCTGGGCAACTGGTTGGGGATGGATGTAA
>JAJEDI010000035.1 GCA_022821585.1 Caldilineaceae bacterium | reverse complement strand
AACTGGTCGCCATCCACAGCAACGTCCTGGACGCACGCGAAGACCTCACGCTTGAGCCCTCGCCCCCGACCGACCCCTTGACCGGCCAGCCCATGATCGAACCGCCGGCCTGCGTGCAAGCCAGTCTGACAACCAAGTATGACGCCCCCAGCGCCGCCCCCACCGCAGAATTCCTGGAGAATCGACTAGACCAGGTCACTGACCTGCTCTTCAAGGCCATGGAGGTGGATAGGGAATCAGTGGTTGGCCCCGACGACGAGGACGACCCGGACGATCTGGACGACATTCCGTCTCCGCTGGGCGAGGCCCCCGGTTCCGACATCGCTTCAGCAGCAACTGTCAGCACAAGCGCAGAAACGCCCCATTCGGAACCGTCCCCGCCATAGCAGGCCGGGAATCGACATAAAATAAATAAAATATAACAGAAAACCGCAGCCCCATGAGCAGCGGCCCTATCTCCCTACCCATCACCCACCCTCCAACACCCCGCCCACACCCCAAAACACCCCCGCAACCCCTCTCACCTGCCAGATTGGCTCTCTGACCCACTACCCACCGACCTACACCGCAGTCGCAGACCTGCCAACCCCCACCAACCTCGACAACCAGACCTCCAACCCAGATTTTCCCTTGATCTCTCGTAAACTCTCGTAAACTCTCGTACAACGCCCGTCCAACACGGTCGCGGTTGCCTTAGGAGCAGGAGGTGTGCTTGCCCTCGTCCTCCCACTCGCGCGGGAGCAAATGAAGGGGACTTCAATTGGGGAAGCCTTTTGCACTGGGGGAGGCCGGAGGCCCTACCCGCAATCCCTCTGAAAGAGAGATGCCGCCTGCATTCTCCGAAATGAAAACTGCGGACTGTTGATGGCGTCCCTGTTTCCTGGAAAACGCGAATCTTCACCCCCATTCTTGGAACGCACACTGGATACCCGGCACGCACAATACAGCGGGCCGTGCCTAAGAGAAAGCGCATCGTTGGCCGGACTCCCGAAATGAAATTTCACTTTGCGGGAAAAAACGCCTATGCTATAATCCGAAACGGGCCGGTTGGGAGATTCAGCCTGAGTTGGCCACCTTCGGCGATACAGTGGGAGATTCCCGGCAACGGGTTCAGCATGCGGTGTACAGGAGTAAGGGATGATTGAGGTTGTAATCGATAGCGTGCGCGTAAGTCTGATGTCCCAGCACAGAATTGTAGTATTGCGAGAAGAGAACGGCGAAAGATATCTCCCCATTTGGATTGGTCCATTTGAAGCTGATGCGATCACAATACAGCTGCAAGGCATCGAAGTCGTCAGGCCGATGACTCACGATCTGCTTCGCCAGATCTCGGAATCCCTTGACGGCGAGATCACGCACGTAGTGATCAGCGACCTGCAGAACGAGACCTTTTTCGCCGAGATTGTTCTTGAAGCAAAGGGCGAGACCATAGAGATTGACAGCCGGCCCAGCGATGCGGTTGCACTGGCAGTTCGAGTTGATGTACCGATTTACGTGGCTGAGGAAGTAATGGAGCGGGCCGGGATGCAGCCTGAAGAGGAGCTTGGCGTCCTCAGCCAGAGCCCTGATGGCGTCGAAGAGGAAGTTGGAGAAACCGGCGATGAGGATTTGGACGTCTTTCGCGACTTCATTGAAGGACTCGACATCGACAATTAAGGGGGTCTGACTGAAGGATTCGTCGGCCATAATCCTGGTGAACCGACGGATGGGGACAGGGGCTGCGCAATCGCAATTGAAGGAAACCTAAACGGCGGCGGGGTCGCATCCAAGCGGTTCTCGCCGTTTTTGTCTCACTTGCTGGCGACGGCCCTTACACTCTTGCTGCCGAATTCGTGCCTGGCAATAGACAGGGGCAGAAACAATACTGGCTTGCGCGGTTCAGATTCGCGTGCCCTCTCCTAAGTCACTCAGATGAGCGAAACTGTCGAAGCAAATGTAAAGACGACACCGGCCAATGTTGAAGCTGAGCAGGCAGTGCTCGGCTCGCTTCTGATCGATCCGGATGCGATCGTAAAGGTCTCCACTACGCTTCGAGACGTAGACTTCTATCGCGAGCCGCACCAGTGGATCTTCAGGGCCTTACTGGCTCTCCATGAACGACGTGAACCGGCTGACTTCGTCACCCTTGTCGACGAACTGGAGAGGAACGAACAGCTGGAGGAAATCGGCGGCCCCGCCTATATCACGCAGCTGATCAACAGTACGCCGACAGCCATATACGTGGACCATTATGCGCGTATCGTTGAGCGCACCGCCACGCTGCGGCGCCTAATCGGCGCGGCCAACCAGATCGCCGAACTCGCCTATGACGAGAGCCACGACGTCGACGAGGTTGTCGACAGGGCAGAGGGGATCATTTTCGGGGTCAGTGAAAGCCGCATCCACCGAGACCTGACCCCGGTTGCCCGCGTGCTGGATGAAGTCGTTGACCAGATCGACTTCCTGGCCCGCAATCAGAACCGGTTGATGGGTGTGCCTACGGGCTTCGTTCTGCTTGACAAGATGCTGGGCGGCTTCCAGAAGAGCGATCTGATTATCGTCGCCGGCCGCCCGGGGATGGGCAAGTCAAGCCTGGGACTGTCTATTGCACAGAATGCCGCCCGCCGCTACGACGCACGCGTTGCCGTTTTCAGCCTGGAAATGAGCAGCGAGCAAGTGGTTCAACGCCTTCTCTCAATCGAGACCGCCATCGACAGCCATCGGCTGCGAATGGGCCAGATCGATGAGGAGGAGTGGCCGATCCTGGTTGAAGCCGCCAATACCCTCGCCGGTACCAACATATTCATCGATGACACGCCCAGTGCGACGGTAATGGAAATCCGTACCAAGTCGCGGCGACTCTACGCCGAACGCGGCATCGACCTTGTTGTCGTCGACTACATGCAGCTCATGTCTGGCGGTGGAAGTGGCATGAGAGGCGAGAATCGTCAGCAGGAGATCAGCTTTATCAGCCGTTCGCTCAAAGGGCTGGCCCGAGAACTCAACGTGCCGGTTATAGCCCTTAGTCAATTGAGCCGAGCCGTCGAAACACGAGCGAACAACAAGCCGGTACTCTCCGATCTGCGCGAAAGCGGCTGTCTTAGCGGCGATACCCTGGTCTACCTTCCTGAAATGGGGATGTCGTGCCCGATACGGGATCTTGTGCAACGCCGGGATTTTTGGATCGCCGCCCTGGACCGGGCCCGGCGCGGTCTGGTACCCGCCTCAGTGAGCAACGCCTTCCGCTCTGGCACGAAGCCAGTTCACCGCATCACGACAAGACGGGGCAAGTCCATACGGGCAACTGCCAATCACAAATTTCTTTCCGAACAGGGATGGAAGCGCCTGGACGCACTGCGCATTGGGGAGCGCATTGCTACGACAGATGAGGCGGCTCTGAGTACGGTCGCCCTCAGACTTGAACCGCCTGCCGGGGCCTCCAATGACCACAATATCGAGTCCGCCGCTCAGACTGCGTCCGTGCGCGTTGCAGACGTGCCCGGGGGGAACTGGGATCGGCAATCGTATCCTGAGCCCGACGCCGCAGGTCTTCCATTCCCAACTGCAGACGCGCATGGCGAGACTGCGGGAACTGATGTATGTTGGGACAGGGTTATTTCCGTGGAGGCCGAAGGCGTCGAAGACGTCTACGATCTGACGGTGCCTTTCTATCATAATTTCGCTGCCAACGGTTTCATTGTCCACAACTCGATCGAACAGGATGCCGATGTCGTCATCTTCGTCTATCGCGAAGACTATTACGATGAAGAAACGGAAAGACAGAACATTGCAGACCTCATGGTTGCCAAGCACCGGCACGGTACGACCGGAACGGTCAGCCTCTATTTCCGTAAAGAGCTCACTCAGTTTCGCGATCTGGAGTTGCGACGGGAGGACCTGGACTATTGACAGTTGGTCTCAGGGCGGCGATTGCAGTACGAGCTCCCTACTTTGACAGCTGGGCGGAATCCGGGTTACGTATAGCAGGAAGCAGCCTTTTGGTTGCGAAGGCACGCCTGGCCCACTGAGTTCTGATGGTCGCTCACAGACGGATCTGCGGGAGGTGAGCCAGGTGAAGTGTAATAGGCGGAGGCGAAGTGACTCGACAGCTGCATGGCTTTGTGGGTTTCCCTGACCAGGATATGCTGGCCGTTGTCGTGCCGGACCTGTTTTTTGTCGACCTCCTCCCGCAGATTGACGACCTCGCAGAGTTGAAGCTGACCGTCTACTTCTTCTGGTTGTTGAACGAGCAGGATGGGCCGCTACGGTTTGTACGAGGAGACGACCTACGCTGCGATGAGACGCTGCTCAATGGCCTGGGCCTTGAGAGCGACTTGCGTAGTCCCCTGGATGTGCTCAACGACGCGCTTGAGCGCGCGGTCGCACGAAACACACTGATCCGTATGGAAGTCGACACAGGTCCGCCTGGCGAGGGAAAGAATAGCGGCGGCCGAGGCCGGCAAAGTAAAGAGGGGATTTCTTCGGCTGACGGTCAGCCTTCTGTCCAGGACTGGTACTTTCTGAATACGGCAAAAGGTCGGCAGTCGGTAGCGGCAATTCGCCAGGGCCGGCTGGCTGAGTTGCAGGGGGTTGTGCCAGAGGAAGCGCGTCTCCATGTTGAGCGACCAAATATATTCGTACTCTACGAGCAGAACTTCGGACTGATGACGGCCATGATCGCCGACCAACTCAGGGACATGGAGAAAAGCTATCCTCCTGACTGGATCATCGAAGCCATGGAGATCTCTCTTCTCAACAACAAACGCCACCTGAACTACATTCGGGGAATACTGCGAAGATGGGAGACAGAGGGCAAGGACGAAGGCTATGGATGAGTTGAACGACCTGTTGCGCGGTTTGACGGAGGGGATGAATGGCGGAACGGACCCGCAAGGGCGGGACGCCGCGAATCAGCAGTTCCCTCGTGGGGCCGGGGCCAGACCAGGTCGGGACCGTCCGCCACCGCCTAACCTGCCCTCACGTTCAGAACGTCAGGGCGAATCCCAGGTCAGTGCATGTCCGGAATGCGGCGGCGCAGGCTTCCTGATCTACGACCTGCCTCTGGGCCATCCCGAATACGGAAAACCAGTTCCTTGCCACTGTAAGATAGACGAACGGCGTACGCGACGGCGCCGCCATTTCAGAGATGTTCATAATCTGGATGCGCTGGCCAGGTTTACTTTCGATACTTTTAATCCCAATCTTTCCTGGCTTCCCTCCTATAAGTTGGAAAGCCTGGAGAGGGCCTTCAACGCAGCATATGCGTATGCCCTGCAACCGGAAGGCTGGCTGCTGTTCACCGGGACCTACGGATGCGGGAAGACGCACCTCGCCGCAGCCATCGCCAATCATCGCATCGAGAGCGACCAGTCAGCCATCTTCGTTGTCGTCCCCGATCTGTTGGACCACTTGCGCTCCACTTTCGGGCCAAGCAGCGAAGCAAGCTATGACGACCTCTTTGACGAAATTCGAAACACCCAGCTTCTTCTGCTTGACGACCTCGGCGTACAGGGCGTAACTCCTTGGGCGCAGGAAAAGATGTTTCAGATCCTGAACCACCGTTACAACAGACAGTTGCCGACGGTCCTGACGACAAACCAGCGACTCTCAGACCTGGACCAGCGACTGCGCAGCCGGTTACACGACTTGAATCTTGTTGAACACATTCATATCAGGGCCCCCGACTATCGCGCAGGTGCAGACCCTGTCCACGGGGATCTCAGCACGCTGTCCTTATATGCTTTTCAGAGATTCGAGACCTTCGAAGTTCAGCGCCGCAATAGTTCGCCGGCAGAGTCTGCCAACCTGCGGGAGGTCAAGCAGGCGGCCATGTCGTTCGCCGAAGATCCACAGGGCTGGCTCGTGCTGATTGGGGCGAGCGGTTCCGGGAAGACTCATCTGGCGGCGGCAATATCTAATGAGTTGAGAGCTTCAGGTCAGGACGACATCATGTTTGTCGTCGTTCCCGACCTCCTCGACTATCTGCGAGCCGCCTTCAATCCGGACTCAACCGATTCACACCAACGACGTTTTGACGAACTGAAGCGTGTTCCCCTCCTTGTTCTGGACAATCTTGGGACGGAGAGTGCGACGCCCTGGGCCAAAGAGAAACTGTTCCAGTTGCTAAACTACCGTCACAGCGCACTGCTGCCTACGGTCATCACAACTACCGTTGCAGAGAATAGGCTGGACCCCTGGCTGCGCACTCGCATTGGCGACGAAAACGTCTGCCAGGTCTTGACTATCGGGGCGGTCTACAATCGGAGCGGCGCCGGTCAGTCCGTTTCGCGCCAGCCCCAGCAAGAGCAGAGAACATCGCGCAGGACATACTCCGGATAGTAGCAATTATTCGACCGCTTTCTTATTCATAGTCGGCGTATGATATAATTCATTGGCCCTTTTTCCTCCGTTATATCCTTGTGCCTTTCTTCCTATCGATATGAACAGGGGGATCCGTTCAATGCGCTGGCTACGCCTGTCGACCTTCTTGTTTACTGTCCTGATAATCTCCGCCTGCGGCTCTAGAGGCGCGTCGGTGGAACCGGCACTTCCCACCAATACGCCGGTCCCGACTTTTACCTCTACGCCGGTCGGCCCGGCTCCCGCAACTGGCGGAGGACAGTCCACTTCGCAAACCACATCTCAGCCCGCCGCCACGCCCGTACCGCCGCAGGCGACTGCGACACCTGAGGCGCCCACAGTTACGATTGGCAACGTCCTCATGAACGTGCGCGGAGGTCCTGGCACAAATTATAATGTGATCGGCACGGCTGCACCGGGCCTGAAGTTCAGGATTACGGGAAAGAATCCGGGCCTGGGCGACTGGTGGCAGATTGACTATAACGGGCAAACCGGCTGGGTCTTCGGCCAGCTGGTTACGGCCACCAACGCCGAAACTGTGCAAGTGGCCTTGGTCATCCCGGCCCCCCCGCCGCCGACCGCAACGCCGGTCCCGCCGACGCCCGTTCCCGTGCCGACACAGCCTCCTGCACCCCGTTTTCCGTATTCACTGATTGACAGGGGGCAGTGTCCTCTGAATAGACAACAGACATTCTTTGAGGGTATTGTTTATGACAGAAACAACAATCCAAAGAATGGTGTATGTCTGCACATCGCTTTTGGCGGCCCACGGAACACCAAATGTTCTGGCTGCGGGAAACCTACAGGAAACTGGGGATTTTCTCCCTTTGGAGGACCGGCTTCGTCAGGCACTTTCGTAGAAATCTATGTTGTGAATTGCCCTGGTTCGGGATGGGACGAGCCCAGAACACGCACGAAGGACTTTTCGAATCTTTCGCCTCTCTCAGAGAAATGGTCGACCACGATAAGTCAAAGCATTGGCTGCGCCAACATTACGTTCAAGGAAAACTAAAGAGTTTGGCGTCGAGCTGGCTCTTATGCTTTTGCGCCTTTGAACCTGGATCTGTCATCTCAGATTCAAATAGAACACTGTGAAACGCGCGGTACTTGAAACTCTGATTCTTTGGGTCGGCCTGCTGCTGTGCGGCGGACTGGCCCTTTTGCTACTGTCGTTGGACCCCGGCCGCCGGTGGATGGCATCCCAGACGGGCGAAACGGATTTCCTGCCACAGATCAAAGGTGTGACCGATTTGGCAGGGGGGAAATTACGCCCGCGGCCGCAGCTTGCCCCAATGAATGCCATGCAGCACGCTGACGTCTCACCGTTTGGTGTCAATGTCTTTCTTGAGCAGGAGGTCGAACCGGCCAAACGCGAGCGTGCAATACAACTGGCCGCGCAGGCCGGTTTCAAGTGGTTGCGCCAGGAGTTTCCCTGGGAGGACATCGAGATTCACGGCAAAGGCGACTTCGAAGACCGGCGACATGAGCCGGCCCGCTCCGCATGGGAAAAGTACGACCACATCGTCGATCTCGCCTCTCGCTACGACATGCACCTGATCGTCAGGATCTCCAATCCCCCGGCCTGGAGCCGCGCAGAAGGCAACAGTGCCGGTTCGTACGCGCCGCCTGATAACTACCAGGACTTCGCCGATTTCGCCGGCGCCGTAGCCGCCCGCTACCCCGGCCGCGTCCACTACTACCAGCTGTGGAACGAGCCGAATATCTACCCGGAGTGGGGCAACTTTCCCATTGATCCGGAGGCCTACGTCGAGCTGCTCAAGGCAGGCGCCGACGCCATCCGCGCCGTCGATCCCGGTGCCGTCATCATTGCCGGCGCCCTGGCCGCGACCGTCGATTTGGACGGAACCTCGGTACCCGGCCGCAGCTTCTCCGATCTGCTCTTCCTGCAGAGAATGTACGATGCCGGCGCGGGGCCCTATTTCGATGTGATGGCAACACAGGGATATGGGCTTTGGTCGGGACCGACAGACCGGCGCATGCACCCACGCGTAATGAACTTCGGACGGCCGCAGTATGTACGCGATCTGATGGTGGCCAACGGGGACGCGCACAAGTCGATCTGGATAAGCGAGATGAACTGGAACGCGGCCCCGGCCGACGTAGAACCGCGATATGGAAGGGTCAGCCTCGAAGAACAGTCAATGAACCTGCCTCTGGCCTACGAACGTATCATCGATGACTGGCCCTGGCTGGGCGTTGCAAATGCCTGGTATTTGAAACGCGCCACCGACCTTTGGGAGCAGAATCGACAGCCGGAGGCCTACTTCCGTCTTCTTGCGCCGGACTTCACCCCGCAGCCGGTCTATGATTCCGTCAAGGCATTCATTGCCGGCGTGGGCGGTCAAGACTGAATAATGTTGAAGATGACGGCGCGGCCGTCTCTCGTGCGCTGCGCCATCTTCGCCTCCACTCTGGCACTTGCCGCCTTTGTTCGCTTCTATTGCCTCACCTGTTCCTCGCTTTGGCACGATGAAGGCAACTCGTGGGCTGTGGCACAACGCAGCCTCGACCAGATTGCCAGAGACGCCGCCGCCGATATTCACCCGCCAGGCTACTACTGGTTGCTGAAGTTCTGGGCCGGTCCATTTGACTATTCGGCCTGGGGCATGCGCAGCCTTTCCGCACTGTCCGGGCTCCTCACTGTGGCGGTGGTCTTCCTGATCGCCCGGGAATTGGCCGCAGGCGCCAGAAGGTACCGCTTTGCATTTGCGCTCCTTGCCTCCTTTCTGGTTTCTGTGAATCCCTTTCAGGTCTTCTACAGTCAGGAAGCGCGCATGTACTCGCTGCTGGCCCTGGAGGGCACGGTGATGATGTGGGCGCTCCTCGCCATGGGAAGACGTGTAGCGAAGCAGGGGCTGAGCCCGGCAGTCGCCGGGTATGCCGCACTCTATTTTCTGGCGGCCGCGGCCGGTTTGTGGACGCACTACTTTTTTGCCGTACTCCTGGCCGCAGTTGGCGGAACGGCCGTCTGGTGGTGGTTGGCCGGTGGGCAGCGGCTTCCCGTCGACGGAGGTGAGCCTGGTGATGATACGACCGTCCTCAGCGGTGCCTCTGATCGCCGGAAGCCCCTCCTTTTTTTCCTGGCCCTGAACTTCCTGGCGCTGCTGGTCTACTTGCCCTGGCTGCCAACCGGCATCGAGCGGCTGCTCAGTTGGCCTTCTCAAAACGGTTTTGCCTGGTCGTTCGACGTGCTGCGTTTGACGTTGCAGACCCTTGTTGTAGGAACTGTCCGAACCGGACCAGACTTGGGGTGGGGATGGCTTCTGCTTGCTGTGGCCTTGCCCATTTGCGGACTCTGGCGGTTGCGGCACGATGATGCCGGCACGGCACTGCTGCTTTGGCTGCTGCTGCCCATTGGGGCAATGTTCAGTTTCGGCCTAATCAATCAATCTTTCGTGAAATTCCTGCTGATACTGTCTCCGGCCTGGTGCCTCGCCGTGGCCGCCTGTCCCGGCTGTCTCCAATCTCAAACTATGTCACTCGGCACACTTCGGAGACCTCCTTGGGCTGGAAACAGGGAAGGGAAGGGAGCCGCGACATTGGAACGACTCCCGCTATCGATGTTGGCGACCGGCTCCATCTCCCTACTGGCCGCCGTCCTCGCCGCGACCTCGTTACCCTCCTACTACGCCGACCCCGCAGCGCGTGACAATTACGCCGGCATCGCCCGCACGGTGACTGCACTGGGGGACCCGAAGCAGGACCTTGTCGTTCTCAACGCTCCTGGACAGGCGGATGTCTGGCGTTTCTACGATGTTGAAATCGACTCCCTTCCGCTGCCTGCACTACGACCTCCTGATCGAGCAGGAACGGAGGAAGCCTTGGAAAGAGAAACAGCTGGCCGTCGGCAAATCTTTGGCGTATTCTGGGCGTCGGATCAGTCCGACCCGGAGAGTATCGTCGAGCACTGGTTGGGAAGACACGCCTTCAAAGGCTGGGAAAGCTGGCAGGGCAACGTGCGCTTCGCGACCTATGCCATGCCAAATGATTTGGACTGCACCGTTCTGGACGAGCCTCACGTTTTCGAAGACCTGGCTGAGCTGATCGAGGTTTGCCTGTCAGATGGTCCGTTTATGGCGGGTAAAACCCTTCTGGTGGGTCTGCACTGGCGACCCCTCAGGACGCCTGACCGGCGGCTAAAGATTACGGTGCAACTGCTGGATGCCCGCGGTCAGGTGATTGTTCAGCGCGACGGCGAACCGGCGGGCGAGTCACGCCCAACGACGGCCTGGCAAACGGATGAAATCGTCGTTGACAATCATGGTCTGGCACTGCCGATCGGCACACCTCCGGGCGACTATCGCCTGATCGTCGCCGTCTATGATGCCGAAACCGGCTCGCGCCTTTCCGTAAGCCAGGGCGACGCCGTCGAGCTCGCGCAGCCGACTCTCATAAGAACCGACCAATCGTTGCCGCTGTCTATAGTCCCTATACGGCACCGCCAGACACTCGAGTTTGCCCACCTGAAAGCCAAAGGTTTCGAATTCCATCGCAAGTCGTTCGCCCATGCGCCTTCAACGCCCCTTGATACAGGTGACATGCTACAGGTGACGCTGTATTGGCAGGCGCCTACACCTCTACCTGCAACCTGGCCCGATGATTTGACAATGCGCCTCCTCCTGGGAAGTCAGGCGGTTGAGGCCCCCTTGGCCGGGGGGTCTTACCCAACCAGCCAGTGGCGCGCTGGCGAACTGGTCCGAAGCACGTTTGAAATCGGGTTTGATGGTTCGGATCCCGTACTCTGGCTGGAAGTAGGGGACACGCGAAGGCGCTTGGGCCGCGTTCCTGTTGGCGAGTAAGGATCGTACGTCAGGTGAGGATTCAGCGGCGCCGACGCAAAACATTTTCTTGAGAACTCATATTGCAACACCGCTGGCGACCCCGATGCCTTCAGATTACACAACCTTGACGTTCACCTTGTGGTTCAGAGCGAGAACCGGCCCTCGGCTTGCCGGTCTTTCGCTTGCCCTGTGCCGTGGCGTCGGTTTGGGAGACCCCTGGGGGAGACTGCCCGGACCGGCGGTGGTCGCCCATTGTGGGAGCCCATTGCGAGCGTCATTCGCGGGTAGTTACGGAGTCAGGAATTCAGATGCATTCGTCCTGAACACCGGTCTGCTTTCCTTTGACAAGGCGCTGTGCGCATAGTACGATAGTGCCGGTCGTCGACTGTGCTCCGAATCGGGAGTCACGCCGGGACGCGCAAGTCAGGACTTGCCGTGCCCGGATTTGTGAAGCGTACAAGCCTTGTCAGGCAGCGCCAGGGCGATTGAGTTGGAAAGGACAATGTCCGATGCGCATGCCAACCCATCCAGTCGTTCTTCCGGATGAGTTGCCCTGCCCGGTGGAAGCAGCCGCGCGCATAATTGGAAGGAAATGGACGCTCCAGATTGTGCACCGCCTTCTCAACGCGAGCAGCAAGCGATTCTGTGAACTACAGGAAGAGTTGGGTGGCGTAAATCCCAGCACGCTCAGCAGCAGATTGAAGATGCTGGAGGACGAGGGCCTGGTCATGCGCGAGCAGGTCAGTTCGATCCCACCGCACGTAGAGTACAGTTTGACGGATAAGGGACGTGAACTTGCGCCTGTAATCGCTGAGATTTCCAATTGGAGCCAGCGCTGGAACTGCAGTGAGGACGAGCAGGCTGCCGAGGGGCATCTGAGAGCGGCTTAGCAATTTCAGGAGCGGGGAAGAAGGGGAGCGGCGAGCATGTTGATTGCAGGCCTCACAGTCGGACTGCTGCAGGAAAACTGCTACATCCTGGGATGTGAGGATACGCAGTGCGGCGTAATCATCGACCCCGGGGACAGCGCCCGTGCCATCCTCAATGAAGTCGATGAAATGGGTCTGAAGATCGAGAAGATTATCAATACGCACTCCCATTTCGATCATGTCTTGGCTGTGAACGCTGTGCGAGCAGCCACGGGAGCCACTTTCCACCTTCATCGCGAAGATCTACCCATTTTGCGGGCGGCTCCTGAGCGGGTTCGCGAGTGGCTCGGAGCCGGTGTCGATCCAATCGACGAGCCGGACCACTTTTTGGAGCAGGGCCAGGAGATAGAATTCGGCAAGGAGGCTCTGGAAATCCGCTTCACGCCCGGTCACTCACCAGGTCACGTCGTCTTCGTCGATCACGGAAACGAGCAGATTTTCGCCGGAGATACGCTGTTTCGCGGCAGCATAGGACGGTTCGATCTGCCCTTGGCGGACGGCCCTACGCTCCTTCACAGCATTCAGCACGAACTGCTGTCGCTTCCCGACAACTATGTCGTCTACCCGGGCCACGGAGAAGCGACGACTATCGGCGCCGAACGAGAGACCAATCCCTTTGTGGGCAGGACCGCCGCGTTCTCCTTCATTTGACCTACTGGAGAGTGCAATGACGACTTTGGCCAGTGGCTTACAGAGACTATGGGGAAGGCAGAGGAGTCGCCCCCAGACAGTTGAAACGGATGCCGAGAGCAGTTCCACAACAACGGGCGGGACGGTATCCCAGGAGCCGGTTGTGGTTTGGCAGGCCGCAAACCCGATGGAGGCGCAGATCGTAAGAGGTCGCCTGCAGAGCGCAGGTATCCCGGCCATCGTCCGTGGTGAATCCATGGGTCGGATATACGGTTTCGTCTACGGTGGGCTGGCGGAACGGGACGTTCTGGTGCCTGCTCCTTTGGCCTCATCCGCCGAGGAGATCCTTTCCGAGGAGATCCAATGGGACCTGGACAGTGGAGACGGTGCTTAGTCCGGATTCGGCGGCCCTGAGCGAGGCGCCTACAATACGGTGGAACTGTCCCGGCCAATGTGATCGACGATCTCGCACCGTCGCACTCTGGCAGGGTCATGATTTGAGCCACAACAGGTAAGAAACAGGATGACAGCAGCGTCACCAAGTCAAGACGGACTCAACGAAGAAGAGTTGTGGGAAGGTCCAATCCCCGCGAGCCTGGCCCGCAAACGGACCGGTATCAAGCCGCAATTCCTGGTCGCCGGACTTATATTGGTTGGCGTAATCGTTACGCTGATGATATATGGTCTGACAACAGCCAAAGCATACTGGTTAACCGTTGACGAGGTACATCAGAGGGGCGACTCCCTGATATCTCAGCGCCTGAGGGTGAATGGCGTGGTGGTCGAAGGAAGTGAGGATTGGAACGCCGAAGCGGTGACCCTTCGCTTCAAGATACAGGACGAAGAAAACCCTGGCCGTCAGCTCTCAATTGTCCACTACGAACCGCGGCCGGATAATTTCCATCGGGCTGCATCGGTCATCGTAGAGGGAGAGCTTCTGCCGGGCGGTGTCATAGAAGCCGATGTGCTGCTCTTGAAGTGTCCTAGTCGGTATGAGGAGTCGCCTGAAGACATACTGTTTCAGGCCGTAAATTGACTCACAAAGTAGCAGCCAGGGCGAGTCGTGCTACCCGACTGCAGGCCATTGGCGTCTGCATTTTTCTTTGTAGCAGAGGTGTACAGTATCAGCCCATAGTTGGAAAGACAGCGATTGTACAGTAAATGGTCTGCCTGTGCACTTCTAGTTATGGTCTGTATCGTAGCCCTCTTCGTGACCCTGACGGCGGAAAGCCTTAACGCCCAGGAGTCCCCTCCGTCTTACGATCCCCAGCAGGTCCCTGTCCCGCAACGTCCTCCTGTTGCCGGGTTGGCCGTGGAATCCTACACACAGAATTGCGCTCCTTGTCATGGGGCAAGCGGTGACGGCGACGGTCCTGCCGGGGCTGCTGCCGACCCGACTGTCTTTTCCAACGCTGCCGAAGTCTGGGAGCGTTCTCCGGCCGAACTGTTCTTTGTCACCAAGTTCGGCCGCATAGAGAACCTGATGCCTCCTTGGCGCAACAGCTTGAGCGACGATCAGATCTGGCAGGTAGTCTACTTTTCCTGGAACCTGCATACGGACGAGACGGAGGTCGCAGAAGGAGGGGCGTTGTATGCCCAAACGTGCCTTGCTTGCCACGGTGAAGGCGGCCGCGGAGACGGACCAGAGTCTGGCCCAGGGTTGCCCGACTTCGCCGCGCAGGACACAATGATCTTTCTGAGTCAGGCAGAACTAGAGCGGCGCTGGCGAGAGACCCACCCGGAACTCGGGTCCGACTGGTCGTTTGCCGAGAAGCAGGGGGTCCTGGAGTACATTCGCAGCTTTACCTATCAGCCGGAATGGGCGCCATTCAATGTCTCTGGTCCTGGCAGAATCACAGGCCGGCTTTTCCAGGGTACGCAGGATGGGCCTGCGCTGCATCAGACGGAGGTCACGCTCAATGTATACCAGCAAGCCACCTTACTGACGTCGCAAATCTCTCCCACCGAAGCCGACGGCAGCTTTGAGTTCGAGAACCTGCCTGTGGACGAAGGCTTCTATTTCCTGGTGGAGACGGAGCACCGAGACGTCCGGTACACGTCGCCGATTCTTGCATTCAGCGGTCCCGATTTCACCGAAGGCCGGACGGGCCCGGAACACATTGATACTACCCTGCCTGTCTTTGAAACGACGACCGACCCGGGCGGCTTGCATGTCACACGGGCCAACTGGATCATCGAACATGAGCCGGGAAACCTGCTCATCGGCCAGCTGTACACATTTGGGAACCGCAGCGGCCGCACTTTCACAGGCGTTGATAGTGAACTGTTCGACGTACCCGTGACCCTGGCTGTCCCGTTGCCGGAAGGCGCCCAGGACGTCGAAATCCAGGACGGTAGGATTGGCGAGGCATATCGAATGAGCCAAAAGACGCTTTACGATACCCGTCCTGTCCTTCCTGGACCTGGCTCCCGCCAGATCTTTTTCCGTTATCGCCTTCCCTATGCTGGCGAGTCCGCCCAGACCAGTTTACCCGTCCCGTACGAAACCGAGATGCTGAATCTCCTTGTGGCCGACCTGCCGGGGCTGGAAGTCGACATCACATTTGGAGGGGAAGCACTCGAGCCCGCAGGCGAGGAAACGGTTCAGGGCGTCCTCTTCCGCCTCTGGAGCGCACCGGTTTCAGGTGAAGATCCCGTTGTCATTTCACTGCGCGGCCTGATCGCCGCCGGCGGGAGCGACCCCAGGCCAGACAGGATCACCCAGCCAAACAGAGAGTTGCCTGTATCCGCGCCGCCACTTGATTTCCGCATTCCCCTGGCCTTTGGCGGAATCGTCACTGTTGTCCTTCTCGCCTCCGTCCTCATTTTCATCTACCGTGAAAGAACGGGAAGCCCGTTGACGGCCGAGCAGTTGACAGCCCGTCGTGAAGAACTGTTAGACAGTATTGCCCGGTTGGACGATCTGCATGCCCTGGGTGAGCTGGAAGAGGGCGCATGGAGGAAAGAGAGGGCTTCGTTGAAGAGAGAGTTACTCGACATTGCTTTGGCTGAGAGTAAGACGCGAGCGGACACGTGACCACAGCCGCTGCATCGCTCATTCGTTGCGAGCACGTCGAGAAGCGCTTCGGGCACAAACGCGTCCTGCGTGACGTCTCCTTCACGGTTGTGGAAGGGGAGATCCTGTCTCTGCTGGGCGCAAACGGATCGGGAAAGACGACCCTTCTGCGGATTGTCTCGGCACTTGTCATGCCGGACAAGGGAGAGGTGTGGTTGGGGCCGGTTCCACTTTCCTCAGCCGCAGATGAGATTCGGCGCTATATCGGTGTCGTCGCACACTATCCACTCCTGTACGATCGACTCACAGGCATAGAAAACCTGGAATTCTACGCACGCCTTTACGATCTGACAGAGCCCCAGAAGCGTATTGAGGAGCTGCTGCGGACTATGGACCTCTGGCGGTGGCGAGACGACTCCGTGCAAACTTACAGCCGGGGAATGTCTCAACGGCTGGCAATCGCGAGAGCGCTCTTGCACGATCCACCTGTCGTTATTCTCGACGAGCCGGACACCGGTCTCGACCGTGAAGGAATCCAGCTGCTGGACGGACTCGTCGCGCAGTTGCGTTCAAGAGGCCGTGCAGTATTCGCAACTACCCACAACCTGGAGCGCGCAAAGAGCTGGAGCGACCAGGTCTTTGAACTGCGATCCGGATATCTGCATCATGTCGAGTGTTCGGATCGTATAGGACATTGAGGAGAATACGCGGAGATTCCCGTACAGCTCTTCGAGGGCGGGCTTCATTGGGGCCCTTGCAAAATAGTGGCAGAGAGTTCAGAGGCGGAGCGTGTTACCAGCAGAGGGGGAGGACTTGCGGCATATCTGCGCCGTGTCCATGCCGTGGCGGAGAAAGATGTCCGCGCCGAGATGCGCTCAAAGGAAGTCGTGGGAACGATGGCGGCCTTTGCCGTTCTGGCCGCAGTCGTTTTCGGGCTGGCTTTCGACCTGCGAGTTCCCCGACCCGAGTTGGTCGTGCCCGGAATCCTGTGGGTAATCGTCCTGTTTGCGGGTGTACTGGGGCTGCACCGTTCGTTCGGTTCTGAAGTGGAAAGAGGCACTCTGGCCGGCCTACTCTTGGCGCCTGTAGAACGGTCGGCGATATACCTGGGAAAGGTTGCCGCCAACCTGCTTTACTTTCTGATTGTTGAAGCCCTTCTGTTGCCCGCACTGCTTATTCTATTTGACGTCAATCTGTTTGAGCCATTCATTCTGCTGGGGTTGTTTCTGGGTACAGTCGGATACGTTGGCGTTGGAACTCTTTTTGCCGCGCTGACTTCCCGCAACAGAGCCAGAGAGACACTGTTGCCCGTAGTGTTGCTGCCGGTTCTCGCCCCCCTCTTCATTTCCGGAGTCGGCCTGACGTCTGTCATACTGGACAATCGGGGGAGCGCCGAAGTGTGGCCGTGGGTTGGCATCATAGGCCTCTACGATGCTCTGGTATTCGCAGTCGCTTTTCTTCTGGTCGATGTAATCTGGGAACAGATCTGACACTTTCAAGCGGAATCGTTCAATGAGCACACTTTCGAGAGCAACCGACAAGGACCGCTGGTTCATGCCCTTATTGGTTTTCGATGCCTTAGCGGGACTTGCGATGGCTGCGGTGATGTGGGCAGCGCTACTCTACGCTGGTGACGCTGTCAATCTCGCCGGCGTTGAGCAGGTGGCCCAGCGCATCTTCTACTTTCACATTGGGAGCAACATCGCCGCGCTTCTCGGCTTTCTTGGGTCGGTGGTCGGCAGCATCGGTTATCTGGTAAGCCGGCGCTTGGTGTGGGACCGCTGGGCGGCGGCGAGTGTTGAAATTGGCACGATTTTTGGAATCCTGGTGCTCCTGTCTGGTGCCATCTGGGCCAAACCCGCCTGGAATACGTTTTGGATATGGGAGCCCCGCCTGACGACTTCGACGATCACCGTCCTCATTTACATCGCATACATGCTATTCCGAAACGGATTCGAGGACCCTGAGACGCGAGCCCGCTTTGCAGGCGTCTACGCAATGTTCGCCTTTTTGAGCGTTCCACTGACTTACTACAGCGCGCGCCTTTTCCGATCCATCCATCCAATTGTCTTCGACGGAGCCAACGAGGAGGCACAGGGCGGTTTTGGCATCGGCCCGACGATGGGGCAGACACTTACAGTTGCCATGATCGGTTTCGCGTTACTTTTCTTTGCTTTGCTCTTCCACAGAGTACGCCAGTTGGAGTTTGAGAACCGCATCAACGCAGTACGGGAGAGTGTTGACGAATGATCTATCTCGCTTCAGTCTTGATCTTGCTGTGGCTCATTGTGGGAGGGTACCTGGTGTTCATGCTGGCTCGCCAACGAACGCTGGAAAAGGCGTTGCGTTCGCTGGAGGAGAGGCTTCAAGACAGAGAACAGGGTGAGTGAGGGGTCGCAAGTTTGAGGCAGCAGTTGGTAAGATTGTTTACTTCCTGCGGAACCTTTGTGCCATAGAATGGGAAAGGAAAAGAGAGATGTTGCCCAAGGCGCGAAAGCGAGCAGCATGAAGCAGCATACAGGTTGACGACATGGTGCAGGATATTTCAAGAGTGGGAAACGTTGGAACAGGAAATCTGCCGAAGGCCACGGGGCAGGCGCAGGCCGGGCGTACCAGCACATTTTTGCATTCGCTTGCCTTCGTCATTGGTTTTGGGGCCATATTCACGCTTCTCGGTTCTGCCGCGGGTCTTCTGGGACAGAGTCTTAATTCCTATCTGCCTCTAATTCAGCGGATCGGGGCTATCCTGCTGGCGATTTTTGGGCTGACGACTCTCGGAATTATCGGATGGATTGTCAATCGAGTTCGGGCAAATGGGAGGCTCATTGCAAATCCGGCAGTGGCCGCGCTCTTGGAAATTCTGAGTTTCCTCAATGCTCTAATGTACACCGAGCGCCGCGTGACCGAACTTCACAAGGTGAAGCGTGGTTGGGGATATCTCAGCAGCGCTTTGATGGGGGTGAGTTTCAGCGCCGGCTGGGTACCCTGTGTCGGCCCGATTCTGGCCAGTATCCTTTTCCTGGCGAGTGACAGCGCCACGGCAGTACAGGGGGCTCTCCTCCTGGCCATCTACAGCCTGGGGCTTGGACTGCCATTCCTGATTACCGGAGCCGCCTTCAGCAGAGCGACAGATATCCTGCGCCGGCTCAACCGGCATGCCAATGTCGTCAGTCTCGTCAGCGGGGTGTTTCTTCTCTACGTGGCCTGGCTTCTTTGGGCCGACCAGCTGACGAGGTTGACGACACAATTTGCGTTCCTGAACCAGTGGGTTTTCCTGCTGGAGGAGGTGCTTTCGTCATCAGTCGGCGTCGATGCGGTCTTCAGCGCCGGGGCGCTAAACGCTGCCCCCCTGGCCTTCATTGCAGGTATAATCAGTTTCATCAGCCCCTGCGTGCTCCCTCTCATTCCGGCATATATCGGCTATCTGAGTGGGGCAGCGCTCTCCGGGGGCCGGAACTGAGAGTGAGAGACGGTTCCGATGAAGCAGCCTTCTGTCGTGACGGCGGTGGTCGTAGTTGCAGTCCTCTTGGCTGCGTGTGCGACGGCGGCGCCTGGAGAGATCGCCTCTGACGGGTTCACGCCCACGCCGCTTGAACAGTTCCCGGGCGAACTCGGGAACGGCTTCCCGGTGGCAAATCTGGTCGGGGAAGGAAGCCCGGATGTTGGCGAGACCGCGCCAAACTTCGCCTTTTTCCTCGCCGACGGACGAGGGGCTGATCTGGCCTCCCTGCAAGGCAAGCCTGTTGTGCTTAACTTCTGGGCCACCTGGTGCGGTCCTTGCCGGGCCGAAATGCCTGACCTGGTTGCGCTTCACGAAAGCGATTCCGATCTTGTCGTGCTCGAAGTGAATGTCGGGGAAGAGCTGTCAGCGGTAGAGGAGTTTGCCAATGAGTTCGGAATGAACATGACCGTCGTCCTGGATGAGGAGGACTTGATTCGCCGTGCCTACCTGGTTCGCAACATGCCGACGACGGTTTTCATTCGAGCCGACGGCACGATTGGTGCTCGCTGGCCTGGCTTCCTGGCCGGTGAGCAGCTGAGTGACTTCGTCCAACAGATCAAGACCCAGTGAGCAGGTGAAATGCAGGTTACTCTGTTTACCAAGGAGAATTGCCAACTGTGCGAGGCTATCAAGTATGAACTGCTGGACTTGCAGGCCGAATACGAGTTTGAAATGAAAGAGGCGTTTGTGGACTTCGAACCAAACTCCCGTGCGGCAGCGAATGAGCGCGTCCCGTATGTTCAGATCGAACTGGAAGGGCAGGTCATCAGGCAATTTGCGTTTCCGGTTAATCAGGTTGAACTGCGCCGCGCCATTCGTAACGAAGTGATGAGGCGGCCGGAGCAGCAAGGGTGAGCCAGTCGGTGGACTCGGAGGGCCAGGAGCAGGTAGAGGGCAGTGTGCAGACTGCGATCGCCAGTCGCGTAGATGGCGGAGTACTCTGGATTGCCCGGCACTGGCTCGCTCTCTTTAACGTTCTTGTTGCCTTCTATCTGCTGCTGCCGTTAGCGGCGCCTGCTCTGGCTCGTGCAGGCCTTACGACGCCGGCATCTCTGATATACTCAGTCTACTCTGCGACTTGTCACCAACTGCCAGAGCGCAGCTATTTCCTTTTCGGTGAGCGGCCATTTTACAGCCTGGCATCTCTGGAAACGAGCGGGCTGGCCGAAGGCAAGGGACTCTTCGAACGCCGTGCCTTCCGGGGCAACCAGACCACCGGTTACAAGATAGCAGTTTGTCAACGCGACGTGGCCATCTACGGTTCGGTCGTGCTGGCTGGCCTGCTCTTCGGCATGCTCCGGGGACGAGTACGCATGATTAGTTTCAAGTTCTATCTTCTGTTGCTGATTCCGATCGCTGTTGACGGCCTCTCACAGCTGTTCGGCTTGCGCGAGAGCAACTGGTGGCTGCGCACATTTACGGGCGCTCTGTTCGGTGGGGCATCGGTGTGGCTTGCCTATCCATATCTCGAAGCGGCGATGGGGGATGTTGTGCGGGCAGAGGAGATGCGGCTGCGTTAGGTTGCCTCTGTCTGTTCGGCGTCCAAGAGTAGAAGTGTGTTTCTGCCGAAGATTGCCTCTGACTGGTCGACGAGCAGCGGTTAATCGATTGGCACCAATTCACACCGTACAGAATGTCCCACCCTCTCGCACCAGGTTCAGAATCCACAGTTACGTATACATCGATTCCTGGCAAGAAACGCTCCTCTCTCCCAGAGCACAATAGGGACGTACAGCCTATTGGATTGTGTCGACAAGTGTCTGCAACCCGGTCTTTCGGTACGTCGACTCGCTCCGTATACGGAGCCGGCCAGGCAAATAGAGAATCACTTCTCCGGAGTTGCCTCTCGGAGTGGCAAGACGGTCATTCCGCGCGTATCTGGTCTACTGGAATCCCTTCCGTCGCAATTAGAAATCAGTAGTTTGCGATTAGCAGCTCTGTAATTGGGCCGCGTTTCGCCCCGTTGCTGTTTATCTTGCGGCTGGCGTAAACCTTGTGAATGCTGAAGCCAGCGTAGAGATCTTCAAAGAAACTGTCTTCGGGGTTCTGGTTATGGGGGTCTGAATTGCTCAGCATCAGTTTGGCACCAGCATTTCCCAACTCCTGGTAGAAATGCGCCAGTCGTTTCTGCTCGTCGTCATCAAAGGGACTTCGGTAGAATGAGTTGAAGTTGGCTGTCCTGCTGATTGGGCGGTATGGGGGATCCAGATAGACAAAGGTGTTTTCGTCCACAAAGTCCCTACAAGCAGTGAAGTCGCCAAACCGGATTTCGGTATTCCTGAGCGAACGTGAAACTGAGCGCAGATTGGCCGCGTCACAGATCCTGGGATTGCGGTAGTTGCCGTGCGGGACATTGAATTCGCCACTTGAATTCACGCGGTAGAGGCCGTTGAAACAGGTGCGATTCAAAAATATGAGGCGCGCGACGTGCCCGGCTTCCTCGTCCGGCGCGGTTCCCGAACGCAAGGACGCGCGCTGATTGAACGACGCCCGCGTTTCGTAGAAGAATTCGCGGCGTCCATCAACATCGAGGAGCTGGTATAGACGCTCTATGGCCTGAAGCCGTTCTATCAACAACTCGACCTGCTGTCTGATTGTGCGATAGGCAAGAACGAGGTCTTCATTCATGTCGGAGATGAAGAACTCGTCGACTTCAAAGCTGTTTGCGATCTGAAAGAAGACCGCGCCTCCACCGATAAAGGGTTCGGCATATTTGGTGAGGCTTCCCTCCCAAAGGCCGGGAGGGAGATGCTGCCCTATCTGTGGCAGAAGCTGTCCCTTGCCACCCGCCCACTTGAGAAAGGGTTTTGCCTTTGCCCCCGGCGAAGGCGCAAAGGCGAACCGCATTTGCTTTGGATGCATGCAAATCGTGCCTGGCCAGACTGGTGGAATTCGAGAACAGTCCTTCCATTATCGCACACACGATCAGCCTATTCAATGGTCGTCAACGGACCTCACGCAGGGCGCACTGAAACTGCATCGCTCATCACTCTCCCCTCTTCGACCACCAGTGCAATCCCCCCGCCGGCGAGCATGTTGTCGGACACGTCAAAAAGAGGTTCGTCGAGATCGTCGATGCAGCCTCGCAAGCGGTCGCCTTCCACCTGCAGGGCGAATGCGTGGCTTTCGCCGTATTCCCATGGGAAGTCCGCCTCGGCCAGAACAGTGTCACCGTCAAGAGCCCGTATGAGACGGGCAACTCCACGGCCTTCGTCAGTTCGGCAGAG
Organism: Caldilineaceae bacterium; assembly: GCA_022821585.1. Taxonomy (GTDB): domain Bacteria; phylum Chloroflexota; class Anaerolineae; order Caldilineales; family Caldilineaceae; genus Bin5. The sequence continues at coordinate 42,484 of JAJEDI010000035.1, read as the reverse complement.
CAACAGGGCATAATAGCGGCGCATCCCCTGCACTCTTACCGCAATGCCGGCAGAACTACAGAGGTGCAGAGTTACTTCTGACTCTACTTGGTAGTCACGCCATTCTCTGGTTCCCGTCATGAGCAGGCCGCGTCCACTGTTTTGTACGAGCCGGAATGACTCCGGCCACCAGAAGTCGAAACCGTCCACACCGTCAACCCAGCCGCGTCTCCACATCAGGGGGATGGCCTTATCCCAGCGGCGTCGATCGAGCGGCGTGTCCGGGCGAGTGAAGGTTACTTCGGGTTCCCCCGTCCAAGTAAGGTAGTCCAGGTAAATCGTGCCATCTGTGCGTTCGTTGCTATGAACGGTCACTCCGATTTCGGCGATGGGCTCGTTTCCGGCCCCCTCCAAAGTCCAACTGAGGGTATGACGCTCACCGGGCTGCAGCTTGTGGCCAGGTCCGGACTCAAGAATCAGGTCGTCGTCCGTCGACCGGTATCGGCGCAGAAACAGACTCACATCCACGGCGCTCTCATTGGCGGAATCTGCCTCCAACGCGGCGGAAACAATCTGTCCTGGATAGATGGAGGGGGAAGCAAGAAGCGCGTAACCCCGCCGGTCAAAGTAGTCGGCAGTTTCTCTGGAAGGGATGAAGGTCGGGGTAGCAGCGCGTGCCGGGCGTCCCGTAGCGACACCTTCAAATTGAAGGGCCAGACTGCGGCTGCCGGTCTGGCTGTGGCCGGGCACGTTTTCGATGGTCAGAGTGCCGCGGCTGTCAACGCTTTCGTCGGCCATGAAGCCTTGAACTGAGCCGGGTAGTTCAAAGTGGTAGCGGGCGCCTCTTTTGGGCGTGTGCAAGGGGGCCTGAAACAGTGCGCGACCGATGTTGGCCACGTGCAGACTTTCCGTCACGGCATCGGTGATGGCCCGTCCCCCGTCGGCGGTCGGCAGATACAGCCGGTCCGACACCGGACCGCGAAAGTCTGGGCCGTCTTCTAGGCCGGCCAGACCGTTCTTGATTCCTAAGAGACAGCCTACATTGCCGGAATTGCAGTCCGTGTCCCAACCGCTGGTGTTAACAATCATCAGCGACTTCTGGAAATTGTCGTCGCCGTGGAGAAGGGCTTGAATGATGAGGGCATGATTGGGCACCATGTGGCAGTTGCCGCCGTACTTGTCGTAGCCAAAGTTGGCGGCGATCTGCTCGCGTGTTGCCCGCCAGTCGTCTCCGTGGCGCGCATGCCACTCACGTATCTGATCGATCATTGTGCTAATGAGGGAGTCTGCGGGAATAAACTTCAGACCCGTATCGATAAGTTTCTGGATATCAGTTTCAATAAAGGCCTGAGCTTCCATGGCGGCCAGCACCTGAGCGCCGTGAATGGCGACGCCGTCGTGGGAGACGCTGGCGGCCCGCCGCGCCAGATCGGCTGCCAGTTCAGGGTCTCCGGGCGCGACCATGGCCCACCCGTCAATGAAGATCTGTGCCCCGATCTGCTCAGCCACGACCTGGCCGTTCATAGCCATCGAACCGCTCTCCGGGGCGGAAATGCCTTCTTTCAGCCGCAGGTAGGCGGTATGCTCGGTTGAGTTTCCCAACCCTCCCCACCACAGTATCGTGCGTTCTTCGATCATATAATTCAACCAGCTCTGCCCGATCTGCGCCGCAGAAATCTCCCGACTGTTCCCATAGTCGGGCAGGGCGCGCAGAAAGGTGAAGGTGCCGGAAATGTCGTCGTCGGTGACGATGAGGGGCACATCCAGATGCTCGTGGACGTAATAGTTGATTTCGCCAAAATGTTCACTCAGCACTTCGTAGCTCCAGCCTTCAAAAGGTCTCCCCAGATATACGCCGATCAGCTTACCCAGTACGCCTGCGTAGACTCTTTCGGTATAATCGCTTGGAATAGCCATCAGGTTGCTCCTGTTTGGTGCGCGCTATGTCTTAAGCGCCGTTGGCGAACAGTTCTCGTACCCAAATTTGGCAGGCCGGAATCTTCGAGCTGACCCATTATTCGCAGTAAGGCAAACCAGTGTCGGGGAAGTCACTGTTGCTTACCAGCTTCAGAGTTTGGGGAAGGCATCCCCCTAAAAGGTTTCCGGCCAGTCGCAATGTTCTCAAGTTGGCGATCTCTCCCAATTCCCCGGGGACAGTCCCCGTCAGATCGTTCTTGCTGAGACCCAGTTCCCTCAGGCTCGACATTGAACCCAATGCGGCGGGAATCTGGTCCGTCAGCTGGTTTCCGTCAAGCAGAAACGAGCGAAGGTCAGCGAGTGTGCCGAGCGCAGCGGGTATTCCCCCAGTCAGCTTGTTTTCAGCAAGGTCTAAGTGGCGAAGGCTTTCCAGCTTGCTCAGATTGGGGGGAATCTCGCCTGCTAGTTCATTGTCGTTCAGCCGCAATTCCCTCAGATCCATTAGACTTCCCAGCGATGAAGAGATCGGCCCCGTCAGGTCGTTACCATCCAGGCGCAGCCGCCGGAGTTTGGCCAAGGCGCCCAGTTCTTCAGGAATCTCGCCAGAGAGACGGTTGTTGGAAAGATGCAGCCACTCGAGGTCTGCCAGAGTACCCAGAGCACCAGGTATTTGTCCGATCAACTGGTTTCCCTGAAGGTCCAGGCCCTCCAGGAAAAATAAGTTGCTTAATTCCGAGGGTATTTCGCCGGTGAGCCGGTTGTCGGCGAGGCCCAGTTCACGCAGTTTGCTGAGACCTGTGAATTCGATCGGAATCTCTCCCTCCAATCGATTGTCATTGAGCCTAAGCCACTCCAGACCGGAAAGCGCGCTCAATTCGACTGGGACCGGACCGGACAATCTGTTGTCGGAGAGATCCAGTTCACGCAGGTTTGTCAGCCTACTCAGTTCGGTTGGAATTGGGCCAGAAAGGCGGTTTCTGTCAAGTCTCAGCCATACCAAACTGGAGAGCGCGCCCAAATTGGCGGGGATAGTCCCTTCCAGGTCGTTGTCGAATATGTGGAGCCACTCGAGATTCTTGAGATCACCTAATTCACGGGGAACGGAACCAGTAAAGTGGTTTTCCTGAAGGCCCAAACCCTCCAGTTTGTGGAGCTGGCCCAGCTCTGCCGGGATTTCACCTTCCAGATGGTTGCCGTCAAGTCGGAACCACTCCACAGAGGCAAGGCCGCCAAGGGCTGAAGGAATCCCGCCAGTTAACTGGTTCCTGTGAAGACCCAGTCCCACCAGATTGTCTAGAGCGCCGAGCGTTTCTGGAATCGTGCCGGTCAGCCGATTGCCGTCCAGGCGCAACCAGGTCAATTCGGTGAGCGCGCCGAGTTCCTTGGGTATGGTTCCAGTCAGGTGGTTTTCGTGAAGGCCAAGTCCTTGTAACTCCGCAAGGGCGCCGAATCCGGTTGGAATCTCCCCTGTCAGCCGGTTGTCGTACACCCACAGCCATTCAAGGTGTTCCAGTTTGCCCAGTTCCGACGGAATCTTGCCGGTCAAACGATTGCCGTGAAGCCAGAGCCCTTCAAGTTTGGAGAGGGAACCCAATGCAGGAGGCAACTCGCCTGTCAATCCTCTTCCATCGAGCCTAATCTCGGTCACGCGCGGCGGCGTCGATTCTGAGTCGATACTGACGCCTTCCCATTCTTCCACTGGTCGTTGTGCACTCCAATTCAGAGTAGCCTGGCCCGCCAGCCTGTCCCTTAAGACCAGAAGCGCGGCGCAATCATCAACCAGACCGACGTTTTCCGTAGGGTTCGTCACGGCGATGCCGTTGGTGCAGAGCGCGGTCTCCAGCTGCCCAGTAGTGAAGTCGCATGCGGTTGGCATGGAAGATGCCACCACTGCCATACAGAGAAGCCACACATATTTGGCTATCGGTCCCATGTGGCTGCGTGAATGTGCATTGCCAGGAATCGGGCCCACAGTCAATACTCCATTTTTCTTGTCGGGTATCAGCTTGTTGATTGGTCGAAGGGGCTAAAGGAAGGTTTTGGGGCCCTGAAGACGATCACTACCGGATCGACACTTTCGCTATCTGCGGCGAACATGCCCTGTGCGCTGTTGCGAATGAACATCAAGAGGTTTGCATGCAAACCCGGGCTACGTAGGAGAGATATGACTACCTGTACTCAGGCCAGTAGAATTCGCGCTTGGTGGGGTCATCGTAGCCGTCCATCCATGAGTTTCTCAAACCTTGCGTTTTGATAGCCGCCTCGACGATGGCCCGATTGAAGTCGCCTACCAGTTCATGCTGCAGATATTCACTGACGGGCATCCACAAACACTCGTCGATCTCCCAGTCGTCACGTTCGATTGCGTGGGTCAGAGGCGAGAGCCGGCAAATGAAGTAGATGTCCGATTTTCCATATCGATAGCCGTGCCAGTGGCGCCAACAGACCACGGCCTCGAACTCTGTCTCGATCCCAGTCTCTTCCAGAACCTCACGCACAACAGCTGTAGCCAGGTGTTCACCGGGATGGAGCGCGCCTCCGGGCAGCTTGTAGTATGGTCGGGATGATCCGCGATGCCTCTCTGAGACGACCAATAGTTCCTGATTCTTGTTTATCACAACGCCGCCCGCCCCGATATAGTGGGTTGCGTACCCGGGTACCAAGGCATCTTCCTGAAGTTTGCGGACAAGCAGAACGTAGTTTGGTTCGGTGTGGTGGAATTCAAAACCGGCTGCTGTGGAAATTGGAATGAATGCGGCTCGATCAATGGGTAGATTCAGCCAAACGAGAAAGCGGCCGTCCTGGATCCACTTCACCAGAGAAGAGGCGAGACCTTGTTCGAAGGTAGGAACGTCAGCGGGCAGGTCTTCGGTATTGATTTCGATGCCGTTGAATCGGTTGACGGCATGTGGCAGAATGTTCATCGGTTCACCTCTTGGGAGTAAGTTTGCTCTTTGGACCTTCGCAACTTCTGTTACTCTGCTCCCCGCGCTTCAGACGCGTTCGGAGGGGTAAGGCACAGTTTCCTTGTCGTTGGCTGCGTGGTAGGTTTGCAAGACAGGGCGAACCCAAGTAGGGAATGCTCAAGTGGTCAATAGAACGGAAGCATGCAAGTGGCTCGCGCAGTTGACTCAATTCGACCTATTTTAGTCGTCCACGTTGCACAAATCAAGTTAATGGTGGCGCATTTCATCCTTGAGGTATAGCGGAAAGACCTCACGGCTGTGCTATTCTTAGAGCCAAGTGCCGGGACAGGCAGCACGCCGACCAGTGACAGTGCAGGATCCAGTTAAACCGGGGCACTGATGGCCGGTACCCGTCTCCACAACTTCAATCAGGGTAGAAGACTACAGGAGAATGAGTTATGTACACAACCGATCAGTATGAGGGAATGCTGGCAGAAACGGTCGCAATACGCGGAGGGGACGGCGTACGAGTCCTTGCCTACTGCGCCCGCCCTCTTGGTGAAGGCCCTTTTCCCGGCGTGGTCTTGATCCACCATATGCCGGGCTGGGACGAATGGTACCGGGAGGCCACCCGAAGGTTTGCTCATCACGGATACGTGGCTATTTCTCCAAATCTGTATGAGAGATTCGGGCATGGCTCGCCGGAGGATGTAGCGGCGGCAGTGCGGGCAGACGGCGGCGTGCCCGACGACCAGGCCGTTGCCGATCTGGAAGCCTCAATGCACTTTCTGCGGGCATTGCCCTTTGTGAACGGAAAAGTAGGCGTCTTTGGTACTTGCTCAGGCGGCAGACACGCGGTGCTGGTAGCGAGTCGGGTTTCCGGTTTCGATGCGGTCGTCGACTGCTGGGGGGGCGGTGTAGTGATGCCAGATGACCAGCTTACACCGCAGAGACCGGTTGCTCCCATTGACTATACAGCCGACTTGAATTGCCCCGTTTTGGGTCTGTTCGGCGCCGAGGATCACAGCCCGACAACGGATGAAGTAGCGGTACATGAAGAGGCTCTCAAGAGACAGGGAAAGGAGTTCGAATTCCACATGTATGAAGGCGCGGGGCACGGATTTTTCTACTACCATCGGCCGAGCTATCGACAGGCCCAAGCCGTTGACGGTTGGGACAAGATCTGGGCGTTTCTTGGCCAGAAACTGTCCAACTGAGCGGTAGATTGTGGAATTGACAGGCTAAAGAGGCAATCGTTCTAGGGGGAAAGACAACATGTGTACGATGATTGTTCAAAAGGTCCCAGTTGAAGGGTTTGGCAGGGGATCCGACGGCTGGTTTGACATGAACCAGGCGAACGTAAGCTGGGATCACCCTTTCCACGCGCCAGAGGAACACGCCCTCAACATTGACTTCGTCAATGAGAGTTACGGGCCCGGCGCTCGCGTGGCAGTGGAGTTGAGCTTCGAGGGGGCCCGCCAACTGGTAGAGACGATTCAGGCCGTACTAGGGGAAGCTGAGGATAGAGGGCTGATTGGCGAGTAGAGTCTGGGCATAGCGATGAGCTGAACCTGGAAGGGGCAAAACGGGACCACCCTCCCGCTGTCAAGGGGTAAGCGTCGATCCACCCAGAGCGCCGTTCAGTCTCTGTAGGGGTCGTACTCGTTTTCGCCGGCCATGGCTACCCCTAAAGGCCTGAGCGTATGGAGAATGCGAATCGTGTTGCTGTGATGTTCCAGCACATCCGGCAGGCTTTTGTAGGCCTGGGGTGACTCGTCGGTTCCCGCGCCGCGCAAGGTTGCTCCAATCAACCGGACCGAATCCAACATTTGCTCGCGGTGAATTTGCCCTTCTTTAACTTGAATCTTACGCCCTTTCTTCCATCGGAAGCGGCCGGCCGCCTGTGTGCGCGACATAAGTCGGCCCGCGCCGTGAACGGTCGAATAGAGCGCCATCTGGCCTTCCTGGCTCTCAACGCCCTCCAGAACGACCGAAATATCTCCCATAGAGCCGCCGACGAATCCCTTCTGGCCGGGGAAAGCCGGCGTAGCCCCTTTGCGCGTGACCCAAAGCGGTTCGCCCCCGTGCTCCTCTTTCCAGGCGAAATTATGGTGGTTGTGAATTCCTTCGACGATTTTGGCGCCCAGCAGCTTGGCGACCCGATTGCAGACCCAGTCCCGTCCTGCGTAGGCATAGCGGCCAGCCAATAGCATACAGGCCAGGTACTCCTGGCCCAGGTTTGAGTCAGTTTTGAGAAGGCTGGGAATGACGTCCAGAGCACTTCGCCGGCGGCGGGACCGCTTGCTGGCAGCGGGTGCGGGTGCTTGTTGACCGGCCTGCTCGCGGTCGGCTGCTTTCATAAAGTGTGTGGCGAGACGGTGGCCCAATCCCCTTGACCCAAAGTGGACGCCAACCCAGATGCGGCTTTTTTCATCTTCAAAGATGTCGACGTAGTGATTGCCGCTACCTACCGTTCCCAGTTGCTCGGCTGCCAGCTTTTTCAGATTGTGGGCAACGGGCAGGTGCCACGCCGGATCATCATCGAAAAGCTGATGATCGACCCTCTCCTTGTTTTTGCGACCGATACCAAAGGAGATCGTGCGCCAGACGTCGTCCATGATCGTCTGAATGTTTGCTTTCACCTCACCGGCTGGGATATCCAGACGGACGGCCTTGTTACCGCAGGCGATGTCGTAACCTACCCCAGCAGGAATCAGCTTGTCCCGAAAGGCGACCACACCACCGATGGGAACGGAGTATCCCAGATGGTGGTCGGCCATCAAGGCGACCGCCTCTGCTTCGCCGGCGCAGTTTAGTATTTGGGCGACTGCGTTGTCAAGGGGTTCGCCCCAGACGGGAACGCCTTTGATCATTTCAACGGTCATCGGTTCCTCAATGACGGGAATGTGAAAGCAGCGGCCAAATCACGCAATAAGAAAGTTGGTATGGTCGCGGCTAAGTAGGCCTGACTCCGCTATAGACGCCCTCGGGGAGCGGGAGCGGGCGTTCGCAACTCGTGGTCAGTTCTACATGTTGTCCCGTCTCAGATGCAACATGAATTGCTTCCATAATTTCAAGCACATGAAGCGCCAGTTCCCCGCTGGCCCGATGCGGTTCCCCCTCAACGGTGCTGACCGCCATATCGGCCGGACCTATACCCCGGCTGTTGCCGGCATGACCGAATCGCAGTGGCAAATCCCTCCAGGAATCGTCCTCGTGCGTGCGAACCTGCAGTGGCCCGCCGAAAGTGTTGGGATCGGGCAGGTTGAGCGTTCCCGTCGCGCCGTACAACTCGATTCGGGGAAGGCCGGATGCCTGTGTATCGAAGGTGGTGATGATGGTGCCGATGGCGCCGCATTCGAAGTCAAGGACACCTGTGACGTAGGTTGGCACCTCGACATCGATGATTTCGCCTTTTCGCGGCTGGCTGAGGATCGTCCGCTTCGACCAGGTAGCTCTACCTGAACCGGTTACGCGACTCACCGGCCCGAGCAGATGAACCATAGCAGTCAGATAGTAGACGCCCATGTCCAGCATTGGGCCGCCGCCTGGCTTATAGAAGAAAGCCGGGTTGGCGTGCCAGTACTCGTGTCCACGGCTCATCATGAATGCGTTTACCGCCACCGGCGCGCCGATTTTTCCTTCATCCAGGTAGAGTCGCGCCGACTGGTGTCCGGCGCCGAGAAAAGTGTCCGGCGCACAGCCAATGCGAAGATTCCTGTCGGCGGCAAGCTCCACCAACGCTTTCCCCTCGGAAAAGGTCGCAGCCAGCGGCTTCTCGCTATAGACAGCTTGTCCCGCTTCCAAAGCCGCCTTACTGACAGGAAAGTGCGCCGTGGGAGGCGTGAGGTTGAGAACAATATCGATATCCGGGGCTGCGTAAAGATCGTCCAGCGATAATGCGGTCAGGCCATACTTTTCCGACTGCGTTTGTGCTGCGGCCGGAATCATGTCGGCACAGGCGACGATGTCAACCTCCGGCAGTTCACGGGCAACTTCAATGTACCTGTTGCTGATGATGCCGCAACCGACCAGACCGATACGCGCCGGCAGTTCCATCGTCATTGCACTCTCTCCTGGAGCATAAGCATAGTGGACAGTAGTCCTAAGTCAGTCAGTCTCTCGCCGCCCAGACAATTCCCCTGCGCACGATCTCCCTGGCCTCAGGGATGTCAAAGTCCTTTGCCACGTGCCCCAGGGAGCAGTAGAAGATTTTGCCCTGACCCCAACGACGTTTCCACACGACCGGCATGACGGTCCCCTCGATCCAGGGCGCGTAGTCGCCGGAGAATGTCGTGGTAGCGAGAACTTCGTTGCTAGGGTCCACGTGCATCAGGTACTGCTCGCTATGCATGGAAAAGTCGCTTAGCCCAGAAGTGATGGGGTCGCTGTGGTCGACGATCTCTACCGTATAGTCGATGATATTTCCGGGGTGTGCCACCCATTGCCCGCCCACCATAAACTGATATTCGGTGTTCTGGCGAAAGGCGTCTGCCATTCCACCGTGCCAGCCGGCAAAGCCGGCCCCGTTTGAAATAGTGTCGAGAAGGCCCTTTTCCTGCTCCTTGGTGATGGAACTCATCGTATAGACTTGCGTGATTACATCGTAGGCGGCCATACGCTCGGCGTCGGTGTAGACATCGAGCGAGGTCTCGACATCTACCTCGAATCCAGCCTCTTCAATTAGCGGCGCAAAAATGTCAACGCACTGCTTCGGCTCGTGGCCTTCCCAGCCACCCCACATCATAAGCGATTTCTTCGCCATAAGATTGTAACTCCTTGTCGTTGAACTCTTTCTCGCGTTTCTCTGGCCGGATTGTACAAGTTCACGGGGCGCCAGTTGGTGCCTTTCGTACCCAAAGGAATGCGGCCAGGAGGTGGCGCCTCCCTTCCTTCGCAGCGAATGCCGTGACGGCAAGTATAGCACCCGGACTGTGAAGTTACAATGAAATAGGCTGACTGGGTGCTTCCCAGAACTGGGGTGGACACAGTCTGGCGGGGAATCCATGCTAGAGGTGGCTGGAAGTGTATAGCGGCTCTTGCAGAGACGGAGGGCAGCCGCCAATCTGGGACTCAACATGGGGTCCGTAGATTGGATGGTGTGCGAGGGCAGGCACAAGGCCAGCCCCTACAGGAATTTGATGGGAATGGAGGGACCTGGAGCGAAGAAACTTGCTCGATTGGGTACCTGTCAGGAATATCGACACCAGGTCGTCGAGGCATGTTGTAGGTGGGGGGGCGTTGCGGGGGCGGAGCCCCCGCACAAGGGAGGCCGCTTGCGGCCGACCGCCCGGAACTGCAGTGGTCAGTGGTTCGTGGTTTGTGGTCAGAGGCGGTGCTCTCCCTGCCTCAGAGTTGATTGCGGACTGGACTTGGCTCCGTTGCTACCTGAGGTATAGGAAAGTTTACCCCCCATTTTGGGATGCAGCCGGCTGACTGAACTGACAGGCCGCACCCAGTTGGTTGAGGAAACTGGGCGCGTACAGGATTGGCATTCTGCCCAACCAAGAGTAGCTGCTGCCTGCCGGTTTACGAATCGTCTCAGTGCGTGTCGACGTTTTTCCTCAGTCAGTCTCCAAAGTGATTCAGCGCAGCTCGAACTGCAGTTTCATCCCGCCCTTTGGATGCAGGGTTATCTGCGGATCCAGCTGGGCGACGTAGCCTTCCGGGATGCGGAGTCGAAAGCGCTGGGCAATCGCGGCGGCGACCAGGACACTTTCGGTAAGGGCGAAGCCTTCTCCGATGCACTGCCGCGGCCCTGCGCCGAAGGGAATATAGGAGAAACGAGGACGGTCTCGTTTGTTTGCCTGGCTGAACCGATCCGGGTCGAACTCATTAGGCCGCAGCCAGAACTCGGGCATTCTGTGAGTAATGAAGGGACAGAGCGAGATCACTGCGCTCGCAGGTGTGGCAAAGCCGCCGATCACGTCGTCCTCGGCACACCATCGTGACAGGGCATAGGCAGGGGGAAACAGCCGCATGGTTTCGTCGATAACCTGGCGCATGTATACCAGATTAGGGATGTCCTGCACTGTCGGCAACCGACCGTTCAGGGTCCGGTCCACTTCATCATGGACATTTGCCTCGATATCGGGGTGTCTTCCCAGGCAATAGAAGAACCAAGTAAGTAGCAGAGTGGTGGTTTCGTGCCCAGCGATCAAGAGGGTAATCACCTCGTCGCGAAGCTGCTTTTCGTCCATGCCCTCGCCTGTGTCCTCGTCGCGCGCGGACAGTAACATGCCCATGAGATCGCTGCCAGCCTCACCGGTTGCACGTCTATCGTTGATCATGGCATAGATCAGTTGATCGAGCGCGCCAACATCGCGCGCGACACTGCGTGTGCTGGGCCAGAAAGGAATCCGCATCGTATAGAGCGATATTGGCGAAACAACCAATTTCACAAAGATTTCGTTCAACCTGCCGAACACCGTGCCGACTTCACGGGCCTCGCCGGTCAGGTCGACGCTGAACAGGGTTCTGCCGGCGATCTCGAGGGTCATTTCCATCATTTCGCGGTCGAACTGGACCAGATTACCGGAACGGGCAGATTGTTCCCAACGGGAGAATCGCTTTTGCGCGGCCGCAACCATGATCTTTCCCATCTCCTGAATCTGTCCGCGGTGAAATGCCGGTTGTGCAAGCCGCCGTTGCCGCAGCCACGAATCGCCGTCGTTGCTAAGAAGACCTTTGCCGACGAGCGGGTAGAGTAGCTGAAAGGTGGGATGGGGAAGCTTGGTGAAGTTCTTGTAGTTGTCCTGCAGGATGTGCTGGTTGTGTTCGGGGTGAACGAAGAGGTAGCCCCACCAGTGGGCGAAGAACCTGTACTTGGAGGCTGGTCCAGCCTCGTCAACGAACTGCTGCAAACATCCGAGTGGATCCTGCCGGAGACGGCTGGCAGTGCCGAACAGCGGATTGGCCCGAGGAGAGGGAGGAGCCGGGCGCTGCTTCATCGAGATGGCTGCGCTGGACATGGAGCAATCTCCCTTTCAAGCGCTTGCGAAGCGCTCAATATCAAATTGCTTCACACGTTTCGCACCGGCCGACTGAACTGGGAGAAACCAGCACAGGTGCGGATTGCGAATTATTTCACAATTTGAATTATCTCCCACTTCGTGCTGTTTGTCAAGCTTTTTTCCTTATTTTGGGGACAGTTCAATATGTGACGACTCAGAAGGCGGAATCGTCGAACGGTGAGCTCCGTCCAATGTACAAGGCCCCGTCGATGACGGGGCCTTGCGACGTCTGGTCCGATAGCATTACTTAGAGAATTCTCTCTTGAGGTGATGCTATCGGACCAGTACTGCTACTACAGTTATCCATAGGGCATCACCTCCTTGTGTTAAAGATACGCCGACAGTATTTCATAAATTCGGGACATTGTCAAACCCCGTAGACAATGTAGATTCAGGTCAGAGCTCAATGAGAGGGAAACGGGCTTCAATTTTGGAATCGTTAACTTCAGTGCTTATAATGGATAGGATTGCGTTCCGGTATCGGCCGGACCTTTTCTGCTTCCAGTTGGCGTTGCGGGCTCCTGTCGTGGGATGCCTGGACGGAACTGACAGTTGAAGTGCTGGTAAAGTGTGTGTAGAGTGCATCGCTGACCTACCGGATAATATGGTTCCAGGGCCTTAAGTCAGGTATCGTAGCGCGGAAGGTGTAATTCGTAGAGGTTTCTTATGCGCAATCAATATGTTTTCGTTGTGCTCATCTTGATTCTCTTTGCTGGCTCCCTGTTTGTGGCGCTGCCGATCGATCATCCTTTGTGGCTGGAGGAAGGTCTGGCCCCTGGGGTTGACACGCAGCGTGATATCCGCGAACTGACACTAGGGCTGGATTTGAAGGGAGGAACTCAGGTCTTGCTGGAGGCAGAAATCAGTGAGGACCAGCCTCTTCCCGAAGACGCACTGAACTCGGCCAAGATAATCGTTGAGCAGAGGGTGAACGGCTTGGGTCTTGCCGAGCCGACCGTTCAATTACAGGGCGAGCGCCGCATGATTGTCGAGCTGCCAGGCGTCAAGAACCCGGATCAGGCCATCGAGACGATACGCTCCACAGGTCAGCTGGAGTTTGTCGATCTTGGGGGGCAGCCTGTACGCCCCGATGACTTCATCAACACGACCAACCGGCCCGAAGCGGTCCTGGCTTTGCAGGAAGCCATCATTGCCGGGGAAGCCGCGCCGCAATCGATCCCGTTCCCAGACGAAACATTCGAAACGATCATGACGGGCGATATCCTGCAGGCTGTTGTCGCCACGCAGGATGAGTATTCGTTCTGGCAGATCCAGTTCGATCTGAAGGGAGAGAGCAGCGGGGACTTCTTTACGTACACTCGCGATAACATTGGCGAAGTTCTGGCGATCGTTCTCGACGGGCGCGTTCTATCGACTCCGGTCATAAATGCAGCGATCAACGACAATGGGGTCATCACCGGCGATTTTTCGCAGGATGAAGCGGAAAGCCTGGCCATCCAGATGCGCTATGGCGCCTTACCGATTCCGCTGGAAGTGGTAGATGTGCGGACGATCGGCGCCAGTCTCGGACAGGACTCGATCGACCGCAGCTTACAGGCGGGAATTGTCGGGGGGGCTCTGGTGCTGCTCTTTATGGTCCTTCTGTATCGCCTGCCCGGGCTTCTCGCCACTGTGGCGCTGGCGATCTACGTGACCCTGAACCTCGCCATGTACAAATTGATGCCGGTGACCCTCACCCTGCCCGGTATCGCTGGATTCATTCTTTCGATCGGTATGGCGGTTGATGCAAACATCCTGATCTTTGAAAGGATGAAAGAGGAGTTGCGCAGCGGCCGATCGTTGCGACTTGCTGTCGAAACCGGATTCAGCCGCGCCTGGCCGGCGATTCGTGACGGAAACCTGTCGACGCTGATTTCATGCGCCGTGCTCTACTGGTTCGGAAATAACTTCGGCGCCAGTGTTGTCAAGGGATTTGCTATCACGCTATCGGTTGGCGTGCTGTTGTCGATGTTTACAGCGGTTTTCGTCACACGCACCTTTATGCGGGGCTTTCTCTCGACCCAGGGAGAAAGGCTTCTGGGCAGCCGCGGCCTGCTGGGCTATTGATCGCGTACGAGGTGAACCTGTCTTCTATTTGGAAGCGTTTGATGGCAGGTTGGCGTAGTCATGTGTTTGGGAGTGTTTCCAGCATTTGTTGCATTCTCTGAAGGGATGACAGCTGAAAGTTAAACGAAAGAGCATCTCATGTATCGCTTAGTTGAACGTCGAAGGCTCTGGTTTCTGATTTCCTTGCTAGGAATTCTGCCGGGGATCTTATTCATGATTTGGAATATTTCTTCTGCCGGCACTCTCCTGCCTCTGAGTATCGACTATACCGGCGGTACACAATGGGAGATGCGTTTTTCAGAGCCGGTGGCGCCTACTGCATTGGGAAGCGTCTTTGTCGAAGCCGGGTTCACTGACACGAAGGCATTTCTGGTTGACGATGAACGCACCGTTCAAGTCAAGTTCAAGAATATCGACATGGCCCAGAAAGAGGTGATCGAGCAGGCCATCGTGGAGCGTTTCGGAGAATTTGACGAACGGCTCTATCGCAGCATTGGACCTGCCATTGGCGCCGAGGTAAGCCAGGCGGCACTACTCGCCGTAATCGCTGCATCGGTACTGATCCTCGCCTATATCGCGCTGGCATTCCGAGAGATATCACACCCGTTCCGGTACGGCGTCGCGGCGATCGCTGCGCTTGTGCACGATGTCCTGATTACCGTTTCCTTCCTCTCCATCATGAATCTTGTGCTCGGTTGGGAGTTGGATGCGCTCTTCCTGACCGCCACGTTGACTGTCATCGGATTCAGCGTCAACGATACGATCGTGATTTTTGACAGGATTCGCGAAAACCTGCGCCGCCATCGCGGAGAGCCGCTGGCGATGGTTGCGAACCGCAGTATTATCGAGACGGCACAGCGTTCCATCGCGACACAGGTGACAGCGCTCCTGGTTCTGGCCGCGATTCTGATCTTTGGCGGGAGCACATTGCGTATCTTCATGGCGACATTGATTGTGGGCCTTGTTTCCGGTACGTACAGTTCCATTTTCACTGCCACACCGCTCGTCGTTGCCTGGGAAGAAGGCTCCTTCCTCCCTAAGGCTAGTAAAGCCGTAAGAGCCAGGGAACAGACGGCCCCTGCCTAGAACCAAGAAAGGCATTTCCGGATGTCACCTGGCCCTGGACAGGGCCAACCGGCCAGGAGACTCTCCCTCTATTCGAGTATTCGGAGACAAGCAGCCTCCCCTCGCCGCAACTGCTAACCCGGACATTTTGGCAATTTCAGAGAATGGTTCACGTGAGGACCTGGCCCACTGTAGTTTCCAGAAATTGGCCTCAGGTGCCTTTAGGCGTTTCACCGACGCCGGTCAGTAATTCGGATGCCCAAAGTGACTTTCGCCAAGGTCGGAAATCGAAACATTTCGAATGGTACTGCGTCATATACGCCCCTCCAAACGAGCTATTCATCTCAAAACTTCGCCCGCTTGTTTCCACTGTACTGCCTCATTGCCCTCTTCCTGTGCGGGTTCGGGCCCCCGACGATTGTCGATCGGGACGTGGCTCCGCGGCAGCGGTACACTGTCGGCCAGCTGCGCCAGATTCAGATGGCGCAGAGACCGCCGCCTGATATCAGTGCAGTATCAGTCTTAGTTTACGATGTCGGAAGCAGGCGCGACCTAATGGAGAAGGCGGCTCACCTCCAGGTATCTCCTGCAAGCCTGGCCAAACTGATGACTGCCCTGCTTGTCTTAGAAAGGGACCAACTCTCGGAACGAGTAACTATCCGACAGGCCGACCTGGTTGGGGAGGCCACCATGGGCTTGAACGAGGGGGAGGAACTGAGTGTCGAAGAGCTTCTCTGGGGGCTGCTGATACCAAGTGGAAATGACGCGGCAATGGCTCTGGCCCGCCAACACTCCGGGCAGGTGGAGGCGTTTGTGAAACAGATGAACCTGCGGGCGGAGGATTTAGGCATGCACGACACGCTTTTCCAAAATCCAAATGGATTTGACGCGGACGGTCAGGTCAGCAGTGCCCGGGACATGTTGACCCTCGTCGAGCTGCTCTGGGAATTCCCCCTGTTCCGTGAAATTGTTGGCACCTCCTCCGCGACCGTGGCAAACAAGGAACTTAAGTCGACAAATCGCTTACTGGGTTCCTACCCCGGCGCCAACGGCGTCAAGACCGGCACTACCTTACAGAGCGGCCAATCATTGATTGCGGGTGTAGACGAAAATGGCCATCAGCTCTTTGCCCTGGTTCTGGGTAGTGTAGACCGTTACCAAGACATGAGACTGATCCTGCAAGCTGTCCAGAGAAACTATACCTGGGTGCCTCTGCGCATGCCTGAGCGGCCTACTGCGCTGGACCGCCTATTTGATGCGGAAGGCGGTCGATGGTATCTGCGCGCAGATGGCATAAGTGTGAATCCGGCGGTAACTGAGAAAGGACCGTTTTTCGAGGCGTTGCTGGCCGCCTGGGAACGAAAGGAGCTACAGGTCTTCCGGCGCCTAGATCCTCTCCCTTCCGGAATGTGGGCCACCGGCGTGCCCGCCGGCGTATTGGAATGGCGATTAGGCGACACCGTAGTTGCAACCCAGCGCATATATGTCCAGTGATAGAACTGCACAGACACTGGTCGCCGCATTCCAGCAGTTTCACGCGTGAATAGGTCTCAAGAGTACATGGCTGAAGAGCGACTGCAGAAAGTACTGGCGGCAGCCGGCATCGCCAGCCGTAGAGCCTGCGAAAAGCTGATCGCTTCGGGACGCGTACGAGTCGACGGCCAGGTTGTTACTACTTTGGGAACGAAGGTGGACCCTGAAAGAGTTTCCGTTTACGTTGACGGTCGTCCCGTTCAGTTTCCTGATAGTAATGTTTACTTCAGAGTCTACAAGCCGCGGGGGATCCTGAGCGACATAGGCGGGGAAACGCGCGGGCGCAGGACGGTAGCCAGTTTGTTGCCCAGAGGCGCCGGCCGTGTGTTCCCGGTTGGCCGGCTGGACCTGACCAGCGAAGGCCTTGTTCTCTTGACTGACGACGGGGCACTGGCCAACAAATTGACCCATCCCCGCTTCGAGCATCCCAAGACCTATTTTGTTTTGGTGGCACGACGGCCATCCGCCGAAGCGTTGACCCGACTGCGTGAAGGAGTTGAACTTGAGAGCGGCCGGACTGCGCCAGCGCGCGTCGAAGTTGCGGACGCGCTGCCTGCCCGACTGGTACTGGACAAGGGCAATCAGAATTTCGGCGCGGCTCCGGCAGACGGATGGAAAAAGGCACCGCCTGAAAAGGGTGCCTGGCTGCGGATTGTTCTGAGAGAGGGGAAGAAGCGTCAGATACGACACATGGCAGCTGCGGTAGGAATCGACCTGAGACGGCTAATTCGCTGGTCGATAGGCCCACTGACTCTGGAGGGCCTTCAGCCGGGTATGTCAAGGGAGTTGACGGCAGGCGAAGTTTACGCGCTCAAGCAGATGGTGGGTAAAGAGTCCGGCAGACGGTCGTCGAGGGGAGGGCCCGGAAAGAAAGCCGATCAGTTGCGCTCAAAGCGGCGTAAGGCGCCGCGAAACAGGCGTTGAGTTCCCTTTCTTTTGCCAGAGGCGCGCTCCTCGGAGTCCCAGAGTACCGACCAGAGGCCAGGCTGTTACCGTTTTCCCCAAACTGTGTCCTCGCCGATTTGATCAACTGTCCGGTCTGCGGGCTGGACCGCTTTGAGGACAACTCTACCTTCTCAGGTGATCGGGGTGAATGCGATAGCGATTGATGGTCCGGCGGCATCCGGTAAGAGCACAGTCGGCTTCCAGGTTGGTCGGAGCCTGGACTTTGTGTTCTTCGATACAGGCGTGATGTATCGGGCGGTGGCCTGGGCCATACTGGAACAGGGCATCAGCAGCGCGGACAGTGTGTCTGTAGGCCGGGTAGCTGGTGAGTTGCCCATATCAGTCAGCGCACCTCGTCGCGATGAGTCCGATGGCCGCCAGGCGACGATTCAGGTCGGTGAATTGGATATTACCTGGTCCATCCGCAGTTCCCAGGTAGACAGCATCGTATCAGTGGTGGCTGCGAACAGCCAGGTCAGGCAGGAGCTGAGCCGGAAACAACGTCTTATTGGCCTGAAGCATGGATCGGGGGCTGGCGGAAAGTCTGGGGTGGTAATGGCGGGCAGGGATATCGGCACAGTGGTCCTTCCTGAGGCTCCCCTCAAGATTTACTTAGAGGCTCCGTTGGAAGAGAGATCAAGGCGCCGGTATCGTGAAATTACCGAGAGAGGGAAAGCGGCCGATCTTTCGACAGTCCTTGACGATATGCGACTTCGCGACCAGGTCGACAGCGAGAGGGCGGTCGCACCCTTACGGCCCGCCGCAGACGCGCACCGAATCCAGACGCAGGGCATAACGGTCCAGGAGGTCGTTGGACGGATTCTTGCGCTCGCAGCCGACGTTCTGGGTGCCGGCCCGGCTTCAACCGGCGACAAGGACTTTCCTCTCGAAGGTAGCCAGGGTATCCAGTAGACCTGGGAACGCGGCCCTGGACAGTTGACTCACGGGTAGCCTCCTCACCGGTTTCTCTCTTTCTGTCCCCATGTAAATTCGATCAGACATGGTCTGTCGTCGCTGCGGCTGATACCAGATTGTGGTATGATTGCAGGCAGTTTTGGTGAATTCCGTTAGGCTGTCAGCAGTTCATTTCAGCGCAAAGGGGTAGGAACATGGCGGCGCTGACCAATGAGCAGAAACTTGAGATATTCTACTGGATGGTCCTGGCTCGAACCTTCGATGAGGGTATGGTTTCTCTCTGGAAACAGGGCCGAGGATTGGGTGGTACGTTCAGCCAGCGGGGCCATGAGGCCGTTAGCGTAGGGTCCGCGTTTGCACTAGCCCCGGAGGATATCATAGCGCCGATGCATCGGGATATCGGCGCCTATTTTCTACGGGGGTTGACTCCGCGTCGGGTTTTTGGCAACCTGCTGGGCAAAGTAACAGGTGTATCCGGCGGGCGGGACGCCAATATTCACGGGATGGGTGACCTGAGCCTGAACATCGTAGGCTACATCAGCCACATTCCTATGTCGATGCCGATCACTCTGGGGGTGGCCATGAGCCTCAAACTGCGGAACGAGGCAAAGGTGGCGATGACCTATGTGGGTGACGGCGGCAGCAACGCCGGCCTATGGCACGAAACTCTGAATATGGCCGCCCTCTACAAGGTCCCCTATGTGTTGATAGTCGAGAACAACCAATACGCATACTCCACGCACGTTTCGGACCAGATGCCGATTGAGAATATTGCGGACCGCGCAGCAGGCTACAAAATGCCTGGGACAATCGTGGACGGAAACGATGTCGAAGCCGTCTATGCGGCGACTTGCGAAGCGGTGGACCGGGCCAGGCAAGGAGGCGGACCCTCGCTCATCGAAGCCAAGACGATGCGGATGTTGGGCCACGCCATCCACGACGGCGCAGAGTATGTGCCGCGTGAACTCCTGGCCAAGTGGGAGAAAAAGGACCCGATCGCTCGTTATCAGGCCAAGCTGCTGGCTGAAGGAGTAGCGGACATTGAGGAGTTGAATGAGATTCGCCAGCGGGCTGCGGTCGAGATTGAAGACGCGATCGAGTTTGCCGAATCCAGCCCGTATCCCGATCCGGAATCTGTTGAAGAGGGCATATACGCGCCTTGATGGAGAAAAAAGTGTAGTTGCCTGTTGTCGGCGATGTCTACAGGTTACTGCCTGGAAGTATGGGTATTGGGGCTACCAGATATTAGCGATGCTTTTCGCCGGCCGCGATTCGGCCGGCGATTCTGTTTGGAAAAGACACCCCCTTTGGCCTAGCCGCCAGCGATTTTGGACCTCTCAGTCTTGTGTCTGAAGTTTGAAACACTCCATCCAGCGACATAAGAAAGCAGATGGTCACTCCTGTTGCCGTATACTGACTATTGGAACGAGTCCAAGCTCATCAACCTCATCGTGAGGTGTTGAGGCCGAAAGATTTTGAGGGAGCAGCTAGAAGCTCAATTTGATTCTTTCCATGAACCGACGCGAGCGAAGTTCGACATTCCCCATTGTCTGGTCATTCTGCGTTCTTGCCGCGTTGTTCTTCGCTCCCTACCTGCTTGGGCTGTCTGCGTTTTCCGCCGGAGATTTTACCAGACATTATCTTCCTTACAGCTTCTTTCAGCAGAAGTCGCTCCTGTTGGGCCAGCTACCTATCTGGAATCCTCACGCAAACTCCGGCCATCCCTTCCTCGCGGATACGGAATCTGCAGTACTCTACCCCATCAGCAACGCCCTAGCGTTGCTTACGTCATTCGGCTCCACAGTGGTAGGCAGACTCTACTGGTTGCAAGTGGAAGCAGTTGTTCACGTAGTTTTGGGTTGCAGCTTTACGGCGCTGCTCGTACACCGTCTGACAGAAAGCCGAATGGCAGGCTTCGCTGCCGGGCTGGTCTTCGGCTTTTCGGGTTACCTGACTGGATATCCTCCTCTGCAGCTAGGCATCCTGCGCGTGGCCGTCTGGCTACCTCTCATACTGTGGCTGCTGTTGCCGGACAGGTCTGGAAGACTGAAATGGAGCCGCTGGCTCTGGGCCAGCGCAGTACACGCAGTCGCCTTTTATGCCAACCATCCCCAGACGTTTCTCTTTCTTACGTATACGGTAGGGGGGTGGATGCTGATGCTGACTGTATCACAGAGTCGTTGGCGTCACTCGAAAGAGAACGGCCCTGAACAGGAACAGAATCCAAGGCTATTTAAACGCGGGCGGGTGTTTCAACACCCGGGGTCCGTTGCCGCCTATGCTGCCATTCTGATCTGCCTGACGGCCGCGCAACTGTGGCCTGCTCTTGAATTCACAGCTTTGTCTGTACGCTCCGCCCGGCCCTTTCACGAATTGAGCAGCGGCTTTCCAGCGCAAGACATTTGGCAGCTCTTCGTACCTCGTGTTCTGAGTCTTTACTCTCCCCTTTACGTGGGCATCGCCGGACTTGGTCTGGCTGCGGTTGCCGTAGCTGCACTGTTTTCTAACAGGTTCAAACTCGCCGCCGCTGGTCCAATTGCACGTCCGGCCGCTATCTTTTTTGCCGTCACGGCCTGCCTGTCCATCCTAATCTCCTTCGGAGATCTTCTTCCGATCTATCCTTTGCTCCATCGGTTTGCGCCGGGTTGGTCCCTCTTCCGGGGCCAGGAGCGAGTTGCCTATCTTTTTGCATTTTCGCTGAGTGCCCTGTGCGGTTACGGTATGGCGCTCATGCCTTCAGTTGCCGCCCGCTGGCGACAGAGATTCGCCTGGGGATATTTGGTGATTGTTGCCGGCAGCGTCCTACTGATTGTCGCAATGTGGCATTTTCCAGGACATCTAGAAGCTACTGACACGAGTTTCTTGTTTCATGCAGGCAAGTCCTTACTCCTAGCCTCAATTTTCCTGGTCCTTTGCAGTCGAATCAGGCTCAGGCGTGTGCACCTCGTCCTCCTGTTATTTGCCATAATCGTCGACCTCTTTGCCTCCAATTTCGCCACCATTCATGCAGACGGACAGGAAATCCGGTCCGAGTTGACGCGCCCTGAAATTGCAGCTACTTTGGAGGCAGCACAGGCCGCAAATGGCGAATCGACACTGTTGGCGCCCCGAGTTTACAACGAGCGTCGCCTGCCGGAAGACAGCGGGATGGTGGCCGGATGGGAGGATGTTTGGGCCGCCAGCGTACTGCGCCTGTCCTCCTATAACAGGCTCTTCGTAGACTTCCCCCCGGAACGCATGTGGAAACTGACAGGTGTTGGTACCGTGCTCACATGGAGAGAGGAACTACCCGTTGCCAGCCGATTAGTAAGAGAGTTTCCTCTAGGGAACGAGGCGACCCGCCTGCATCAACTGGAGTCCATAACCCCGCGCATGTGGTGGGCACAGAAAGCAAGGAGAGTGGACGACTTGCCAGCGCTCGAGCATTTGGCGGACCCCGGTTTCGACCCACTCCAGGAAGTGCTGGTTGCAAATCCTGATGCCTATGTACTGGGAGAGGCATGGGAAGATGGTGTGCTGCGCTTCGGAGAGGGAGGCGCGGCTTCCCTCGAGGCAACCCGCGCCGGGCCCACCCGCATGGAGGTCCGGATCGAGAGTAACCAGCCCGGAATTCTCTTCGTCAGTGAAAACTACCTGCCTGGATGGAAGGCAGAGTGGAGGACAGGAAGTCAACCGTCGCAAGCTATCCGATTACCGATTGTACGTGCCCACCAGGCCTTTCTGGGTATCCCTGTCCCTGGCGGTAGCGGGACAGTTGACCTGGCCTACCGTCCGGCCAGCATTCGCTGGGGGCTGTCCATCAGCGCCTTCGGTTGGGTTGTTCTGATGGTTGCATTGTGGGGGCAAATCTCCACGGGGCTTCGGTTATTCTGGAATCGAGCTCGAAATTGGGTAGGAGCGCTACGACATATTGACCTGACGAAGCCGGTCACAGAACGGAGCACAGTGACAGGCGAGCATGAGAATGGCGTGTCTTGCCCTGGGATTTGGGGGATATTCTCTGGCTTCCACTTCCAACGCGTAGTCGTACTAACAGCCACGGTTGCTGGTTTTGCTCTTCGGTTTTACCAGCTGGGTGACCAGGAACTGGTTATTGGAGAGGCGGTGCACTATTGGTACAGCCAACTTTCAATTCCCAGTCTGATTCATATGTTCAACGAAGGAGGGAGTGCGACCTTTTTTGCCAGCCACTGGTTAAACCACTTCTGGCTGCGACTCGCGGGGAGCAGCGAGTTTGCCTTACGGTCAGTATCAGCTCTTCTGGGCACTTTAGCCATTCCGCTCCATTACTGTCTGGCCAAGGAGTTGCGCTTGCCCGCTTTTGCCGCGCTGACGGCGACCCTTTTGATGGCCGTAGGTTCATACGCAGTGCAGGCCAGTCAGGGGATTCTTCTCAATCCTCTCAGTCTTACTCTCTCAATTGCCAGTGCAGCGCTGGCTTTCCGGCTGATCAGCGGGTCCAAAAGCAAAAGTGTTTTCCTGGCGTACGGGCTTTGCACGGCAGCCAGTCTCTACATTCAGGTCTTCGCAGTTCTGGCACTCCTGGCACAGAATCTGTACGTACTCTACTTGCTTGTGCGCGAGCAAAGGAGCAGATCGAATTCCCCATCACCAGGCCCGTCCAGATTTATGCTTACACGCTGGGCATGGGCGCAGTTCTCAATAGTTGTCCTGTGCATCCCATGGCTCTTAAGCGCCTGGAACGGAACGTTCGATTTGACCGGAAGCGGTACTGCGATCTCGGTTGTTCAGATGTTGTGGTGGAGATTGGCAGGTTATCCCATCGGTGATCTCGTGCCGGGGAGAGTCTGGCAATTGAATGCCGGAATAGCCGGCTCTGTTTGTATCGCAGCCGCGTTGGTAGGGGAGTTTCTCCTGGCGCGGCGTAGAACGTACCTGGGAGGCAAGAGTGGCCAAGGTGCGGATGAAACCGAATTTGGTACCAGTTCGACAACACCGGATTCGTCGCGCCATGTTCCAGTTCAGAGCCCGATAATCTTCATGCTGCTAATGCTGGTCATGGCCCCGCTCGCATATTGGGACCCTCTCTTGCGGCACTGGTTCATGCATGGAAGCCTTTACGCGATTACACTGCCATCATACTTGCTTCTGATGGCAATCGGCCTGACGCGCATCGGCGACTGGATTGAGAGCTGGCTGGGGTGGAGATGGCGGGAATGGAACGCCGAGGATTTAGAAGACGGTCCGACCTTCTTAGGTGGAATTCGCACTGGCGGCGTTGCCGCCGTTAGTCTCGTCCTGGTATTGGTGGCGGGCAATCTTTACACGTGGCGAAACTACCACTCTGTTCCTGAATTCAGCAGTTCGAGAGGATTGAGGGAGCTGTCCGCAGTGTTGGAGCGTTGGAGCGCCGGGCTGTATCTGGACGAGGTTCATATCATCCAGAGCTTCCCCGACCCCACTTTCTTCCTCTACTATTACGAGGGGGATGTCGAGAATTCTGTCTTGCCCCGTCATGATCACGACTTGGAAGGCGCAACGGAAGCCGTAAATGCGTTGCGTGATAGCAACGTACTGAGAGTCATTCTTCCGGTCAGTTTGAGCGATGACCAGGAAGGGCCAAACCTAGCGAGGCAGGCGCTTGCCAGTACCTACCAGCTGGCAGGCCAGGAAACCTTTGGGCCCTGGCAAGTGGAACTTTACTCACGGCCCTATCCAGAATCGTGGCTGCTCTTGGAAGAAGAGTTCGCAAACGGACTGGTCCTTGAGCGAGTCCAGGTTAGTCCGCAATGGCCACCTGCTGGCGGGCGACTGGTCGTACACATGGCATGGAGGGGGGATCCTTCAGGCCTCACGGGAGGCGAGAAGGTCTTTCTGCATTTGGTCGACGAATCGGGCAATCTGATAGCCCAGTGGGATCCGGAATTTCGAATGAAGAGTGCTGATCATTCGGTAGCCGCGGCGATGCCGATTCCCTCCGTTGTCCCGGATGGCTCACTGCGCCTTTTGGCCGGGCTTTACGACGTCTCTGTTGAAGGCGCACCCCGGATCCTGACAAATTCGGGTGAGGATGTCTTGCAAATTGCTTTCTTCAGATTTACAGACTGCGACGTTTGTGGGCGATAACAGGGATGATTTGCTCAGATGGAGTGCTCGTGCCCTGGTACCTCTTCCGGCCGGTTTTGCCAATACATTCTTGGAAAGCAGCGGGTTCGTTAACTTTGCCGGATCTCCAGAAAACAATCAATGTTCACATAGCTAGCCATCGGGCAGTACTTTGTAACGGCGGCGGCATGGGAACGAAGGCTTGTAGGAGAAGTGTTTTCGCGTGATCACTAAGGTTTTCCGTAGACTGGACAAGGAGAAGGGTCTGGTCGGCGTATTGCTCGTTGCATTTTTCGCTACAGGCTTAGCTTATAGCCTCGTCGTTCCACCGTTTGAGACGCCCGATGAGATATACCACTACGCATTTGCCCGGCATTTGGCGGCGGGGAACGGCCTTCCAGTGCAGGGACCAGAAAAGACCGGGCCGTGGGAGCAGGAAGGGAGTCAGCCTCCGCTGTACTACGGCCTGGTCGGGCTGGCGACGGCCGGCATCGATCAGGGCGGCCTCGACAGTTTCGCAGTGCAGAATCCCAGAGCCAATCTCGGCGACCCACATCGGCCGGGCAACAAGAACTTCATGCTCTACAGTGCCCAGAGCAGACCACTGTTTGGCGTCAATCTAGCCCTGCATGTTGGCCGTTGGATCTCCCTGGTTCTTGGCACGTTGACTGTCTTCTTTACCTACCTACTGGCACGCTGCGCCTTTCCAGATGATACATGGTCCCGCCTCCTTGCAACAGCCCTAGTGGCGACCACTCCGCAATTTACGTTCATCAGTGCAAGTCTCTCCAACGACAGCATGATCACTGTTGTCAGCGCCGCCTCGCTGGTCATTCTGGCCGTGTTGGGCGGCCGCACTGCCAAGAAGGGGATCCAGTCGTGGGATTGGGCAGGACTTGGTCTGCTGTTAGGTCTGGGGGCCTTGAGTAAACTTCAGGGGTTGGGGCTGCTTCTGCTGGCATCCTATACTTTCACTCTGTATGCCAGAAGGCAGAAGGCTTGGGGCAATCTAGCTCAGGGGGCATTTTGGATCGGGGGTGTAGTCTTGACCGTGGCGGGGTGGTGGTACGCTCGCAACATGCTTCTTTACGGCGACCCGTTCGGGACCATCAACCTGCTCAGCGTAACAGGTGAGCGGGTAGAGCCACTGACACTTTCTGGACTTTACGGAGAACTGCGGGGCCTGCAGATGTCCTTCTGGGGCATTTTCGGGTGGTTCAGCATTCTCCTGCCTTCGTGGACCTATACTCTCTTCGAGATGCTGGCCGTACTGTCGGCATCGGGCGCCGTTCTCGTCTGGATTCGTTCATTCGGGGCCTCCCGTCGGGAGATAGCGACCATTGAACAGAAAGTAAACGCAGTCGATATCTCCTGGGTCTGGGTCTTAATTTCTCTATTGCTCCTTGCGTACTGGATTTCCGTCGCGCAGGGTTCGCAGGGCAGGCTCTTGTTCCCGGCCATCAGCGCGCTGGCCGTGGTCGCAGTTGTGGGTCTTCGTTTTTGGGCCGGGTATGTTCCCCGTGTGGTGCGTGTTGCGGTGGGGACGATTGTGCCCCTGGGTCTGTGGTCCTGTTCCATCTATGCCCTGGTCGCTCTTCTGCCCGACTCGTACGGGCTGTATGCGTCGGCCGACGTAGTTGAGGAGGTGCCACCAGATGCCTTGCCGGTTGGGAAGGTCTATGGCGACGGCGTAGAGTTGGTGGCTGCCATTGTGCCGGATTCTGATTCCTTTACCGGAGATGAAGTGCCGGTGACCCTCTATTTTCGTGCGTCCCAGGTACAGGAAAGAGACCACGAACTGTTCATTCATTTGTTGGATGCCACCGACACACAGATTGGAAACGTGACAACGCATCCCGGCTGGGGTACTCGACCGCTGACCTTGTGGAAACCGGGGGTGTTGTACGAGGACTCATACCAGGTCCCACTCCAACGCGGTACGCCCAAAGTCGCCAGGATGTACGTTGGCTTTATAGACCCGGCATCAACCGCCCTGGAGAGCGAGGGTCTATTGCCAGTAGCAGGCGGAGGGCCCAGGATCGAGAGTCGAGTCATCTGGACGCATTACCAGCTTTTGGAGCCGCTTGCCGTCAAATATGATAGCGGTATCTCTTTAGTGGGGGCCGCGCTGGGGCGGGGAGAAGCCCAGTTTTCTACTGACCAGCTGATCAGAGTCCCTAAGAATGGCTCGGTATGGGTCGCGCTGCAGTGGCAGAATCTTGTCGACTCAGAGACAGCCTATGCGACGTCGCTTCGGCTACATGCTGCGGAATCGGAGGGAAGCTGGGTCTTCCAAGAAGATACGAACCTGGGGAAAGCTGCCGGCGCCACCGGAGCAGATCCGGCGCCTCAAGTTACTGTCGATACTCTCGTTCGCTTAGAATTCCCGCCTGAACTGCCTGCCGGCGAGTATGAACTGCGTCTGGTCTTGTATGACGCGGATACTTTGCAAACTGTAGTCCAAGACGTAACGTGGGAGCCCGAACTAACACTGGCACGGCTAAGGCTGGACTGAGAGATGGAAGTCTAGAAGGAGTGTGTTTCCAAGAGACGGTAAGCCTGAATGCCGCTAATTCTAAATGGCAGCCAGTCTCCTGCCCGCTTCATGAAGTGTTGAGATTCGCTTGGCAAAGGCAAAACGGATGATGCCTTCGCCGTACTTTTCTCTGTCCCTGGTGTAAAAGTTGATCCCAGCTACTGAAGCCACGCCGACCTCCGTGGTCAGCCAGCGGGCGAAGCGGTGCGAATCCCACTGCGATTGCGGTGCGTCGATGCCGGTGTAGTTGGCCATGGTATAGTACGAGCCCTCAGGCCGGACTGCTTGGAAGCCTGCAGTCCGCAGCATCTCCAGAATCACTTCGCGGCGTTCTCCATATTCCTCGCGCATCTGTAGCCAGTAGTCGGCCGGCTGGTCTAAGGCCACAGCCGCTGCCGCCTGTAAGGGGGTAGGCGCGCAGATTGTCGAATAGTCATGCACGGCGCGGATGGCAGCCGCCAGCGGTTCGCGGGCGATCACGAAGCCCAGGCGCCAACCGGTGACCGCGAAGCTCTTGCCCAGCCCGCCCACAGTTACCGTACGCTCAACCAGGCCGTCCAGACTGCCAGGCGAAACGTGCTCGCGGCCGTCGTAGAGGATGCGGTCATAGATTTCGTCAGTGATCAGGATGAGATTGTGCTTGTTCATGAATTCGGCAAGCGACCGAATCTCATCGCTATCGAAGACCCGGCCAGTTGGATTGTGGGGCGTGTTGAGGAGCAGGGCTCGCGTCCGGTCGGTCACCGCCGCCTCGAGTCTGTCGGCGTCGATTCGATAGTCGGGCGCCTCCAGAACGACGGGAACGGCGTTGGCGTCAGCCAGAAGCGCCGAAGGTCGGAAGTTTTCGTGCCCCGGCTCCAGAATAATCAGTTCATCGCCGGGATTCAGCAGGGCGAGCAGAGAAGTGGTTATGCCTTCGGTCACACCGCAGACGACGCAGATGTGAACATCCGGATCCACGGGCCAGCCAAGTTGAGCCGAGTATTGCTCGGCCAGGGCCTGGCGCAGGGGCGGATATCCCCAGGTGACCGTGTACTGATTGGCCTCCCCGCGAATCGCCTCGACTGCGGCATTGACAATTGCCTCCGGCGGGTCGAAGTCCGGAAAACCCTGGCTCAGGTTTACGGCGTTGTGTTGCATCGCCAGGCGGGTCATCTCCCGAATCATTGACTGGTTGAAGTTGGTCGTACGCGTAGCTGGGTACAAGGCGTGCCTCGCATCTGGTGTTCATTTGGATTCCGCGAAACGCGGGAATTCTACTCGAATCCTGTACAACTGGCAACGCGAAAGGGCGCTAAGTGGCCCATTAGGGCAGTAGCGTTCATTGGTAGACGGTTGACCGGTTTGGGGGCGGGAGGGCGGACTCCTCAAGATTCCGGGCACAGTGAGGGAAACCGGAGTGGCTTGCGACAGGGAAAATGCTTGACATTCCTTTACGGCTATAGTATCTTCTCGTGCAATGTCCTCCTGAATCGCCTTAGAGCCGAGTGTAAACTGGAGCTACGGCGAGTCTCTGATACTCTGAACAGAATCAGTCAGGCGCATGGCGACTCTTCAAGAACAACTCGCCACAACTTCGACGCGAAAGCAAAAGCCGTGGTTTTACCTTAACGGTGAGGAGCGGCTGGCGTGGCTGTTGGTGCTTCCCTGGATCATCGGATTCCTCGCGTTCCAGCTCGGACCCATGCTGGCCTCATTGGGGCTCTCCTTGACCGAGTGGCGCATGTTCACTCCGCCGCAATTCATTGGACTGGCGAACTATGCCGAGATGATATCAGGGGATCCCCTTGTATTTCAAGCGTTTAAGGTTACCACGATATATTCCGTTGTATCGGTGCCAATGCGCATCGCTTTGGGCGTTCTTGTTGCTCTATTGCTGAACGCCAGCGTGCGAGGGCTGGCGTTCATTCGCACCGTTTATTATCTGCCTGCAACGGTCAGCGGCGTGGCGGTGGCGATGGTCTGGCTCTTGATTCTGAACGGTGATTTTGGCCTGCTAAACCGTGCGCTCAGCCTAATTGGAATCGAAGGGCCCTACTGGCTGACCGACACGAGAACCGTTCTGGCCTCATTTATCCTGATGAGTCTATGGGGCGTGGGCGCCGGCATTATCATTTACCTTGC
Source organism: Caldilineaceae bacterium (assembly GCA_022821585.1). Lineage (GTDB taxonomy): Bacteria > Chloroflexota > Anaerolineae > Caldilineales > Caldilineaceae > Bin5. Next base: position 13,418 of record JAJEDI010000035.1, on the reverse strand, counting down.
CGGTCTTCAGGGTGTCCCTAATGAACTCTACGAGGCAGCAGAGGTTGACGGCGCAGACGACTGGGTGAAGTTCTGGAAGATCACGATACCCATGATTTCTCCCGTTCTCTTCTTCCAATTCGTTATCGGAATGATCGACGCATTACAGGAGTTTGCAGGCCCCTTTATCATGACGCAGGGCGGTCCGGGGAACGCCAGCCTTTTCGTGATGCTTTACCTCTTCAGGCAAGGCTTCGAGTTTTTCCAAATGGGATACGCCTCCGCACTGGCCTGGGTGCTCTTCGTATACATCATGCTATTGACGCTATTCATCATCCGCTCATCCGCAGTTTGGGTCTACTATGAAGGGGAAGTCAGAGGAAGCTAAGCAATGGTCGTACGGTCAATCAGCGGGAGCCAAAGCCGCACCCGAGCCTTCAAGATGACTTTTATCTATCTTGCATTGGCAGTCGGCATGGTCATCGTGATCCTGCCTTTCCTGTGGATGGTATCCACTTCATTGAAGACGCCCGCCGATATTTTCAAGATTCCGACGGTATGGATCCCAAATCCGATTGTTTGGGATAACTACCCAAATTCCATGACGATTCTGCCGTTCGGGCGCTTCATTCTGAACACATCCAAGATAACCGGACTGGCGGTGGTGGGCGCCACGTTCTCCGGTTCGCTGGCCGCGTTCGCCTTCGCACGCCTTCGCTGGCGCGGACGCAACTTCATGTTCGTACTGGTCCTGTCCACATTAATGCTGCCGTTCCAGGTCATCATGATTCCCCAGTTTATTTTATTTCGCGAGCTCGAGTGGCTGGACACCTATTTGCCCCTGGTGGTTCCGGCTTTCTTCGGCGGCAGCGCCTTCAATATTTTCCTACTTCGCCAGTATTTCATGACAATCTCCCCTGAATTGGACGATGCAGCCATTATCGACGGTTGCAGCCGCTTCGGCGTCTATTGGCGAATTATTCTCCCTCTCTCAAAAGCGGCCTTGATGACGGTCGTGATATTCATCGTTCAGAATCGCTGGCAGAGCTTCCTGGTTCCACTCATTTATCTGTTCGATCAGAAGAAGTACACGCTGGCGCTGGGCTTGCGACTGTTCCAGGACCAGTATACGACGGAGTGGGAGTTGATGATGGCCGCGGCAACTGTGAGTATGGTTCCGGTGCTCCTGGTCTTCTATTTCGGACAGCGGTACTTCATTCAGGGAGTCGTGTTTACAGGAGTGAAAGGGTAGTCGCGCACCGCCTTGGTGCTGCGATTGAGCCAGAACGTATTTCCACAAGGAGATGAGAAGATGTCTAATCAGATGACGCGCCGCAGGTTTCTACGCAATGCTGGTCTTGGCGCCGGCTCAGTCGTCATGCTGGCGGCGTGCCAGCCAATGGCGGCCGACCCGGCTGGCGATGAAGGCGGGGCCGCGCCGGCAGCGGAATCGGTTTCCATCATTTCAATGACGTGGGGTCGGGCAGAAATGATGGAGGACGTAGCCGCGGCCTTCATGGAAAGCAATGAAGGGGCGATTGCAGTCGAAAACCAGACGTTGGGCTGGGGCGACTACTGGACCAAGCTGAATACTCTGTATGCCTCCGGGTCCCCGCCGGACTCTGCCTGGACGCACACGGCCTGGGTGCGTCCTCATGCCGTGCTCGGCGCGATCGAAGATCTGAATCCCCGTATCGACGCCTCGCCAGATTTTCCCGATGACTGGTACGAATCCGTTTGGGGGCTGTTCACTTTTGAAGGTGGACAGTACGGGACCAGTTGGGACGTCGGCGTGCAGGGGATTTGGTTCAACAGGACTCTCTATGAGGCGGCCGGCCTGACCGGTCCGGGCGTTGGCTCAACCTATGCAGATCTGCTGGAAGCCAGTCTTGCCCTGACGACAGACAGGGAAGGCAACCATCCTCTGGACGATGGCTTCAACAAGCGAGAAGTTGCCGTCTGGGGCATGTCGAACATGGTGGACAACTGGGTCAACGAGATCCGCCCTCAGGCGGTGGCCTGGGGTACTGAAATATTCAATGAAGACGAGACCGAGTGTATTGTCAACTCCGAAGCGACGGTTGAGTTCCTCAACTGGTACCTTGACGCCATACAGACCCATGAAGTGCATCCCTCTGCCGATCTGATAGAGGGCCTGGGCAACTTGTTCATTTCGGGCAGCTCGGCACTGATCTCCACTTTTCCCGGGATTATCGACCAGTTCGACGGCTCGTTCGAGTGGGAGATTTCCCCGTACCCGATGGGCGGCGACAGCGGGGCGCATACTCTTAATGTCGGAGGGTCGGCGTTCTCGATCCCGTCCGAGAGCCCGCACCCAGAGGAGGCTTGGGCGTGGCTAGAGTACAACGCCAGTGAGGAGGCCCACCGAATCTGGGCAAACACAGGGATTATCAATGCGCGCCGTTCCACGTCGAAGTATGTGTTGGAGCAGCTCGATGTGCCCGACACATTTGTGGAGTTCTACATGGACCGCATTGACGAGTTCGGCGTGCCGGTGTGGCAACACAAGAACCGGGCACAAATAAACACTGCACTGACTTCTGCATTCGAGCTGGTCTGGCTGGGCGACCGTACGGTTATAGATGCCGCCAACGCCGTAAAGCCAGAGGTAGATGAACTGCTGGCCGACGCTTGATCCAAGTCACGATACCTGCTTTGCGCAGAATTGGAAGGTTGGAAGGTAGACTTCCCTTTCGCGCCGGTACAAGCAAGCCCTTCCGTCGGTCTTGAATTTCGTAGCTGTCCAACCGATACACCCCCTTGCAGGTTTCTCTGCCAGGGGGTGTGTTGTTTCCAAAGATGAGGATCAATCATGACCCGAGAATGCCGCCCCAATGTTCTCCTTATCATGGCCGATGACCATGCCCCGGCCGCGTTTTCCACCTACGGCAGCAAGCTGAACAGCACGCCGAACCTGGACCGCATTGCCGCGGAAGGGCTGCGGTTGGACCGATGCTTCTGTACAAATGCGATCTGTACGCCGGCGCGGGCATCGGTACATACAGGGAAGTACAGCCATACGACCGGAATCAAGACGCTCAACGACGTCATTGATCAGTCTGAGGAGACGACCCTGGGGATGCTTCTGCACGACGCAGGCTACCAGACGGCATTTGTTGGCAAATGGCATCTTGGGCACGGTGGGAACAGCGACCCGGCGGGTTACGATTACTGGAGCGTTCTGCCTGTGCAGGGTCGATACTACGACCCTGAGATGACGGAGATGGGTGAGCCGGTTGTGGAGAGGGGATATGTGACGGACGTACTGACGGACAAGGCGTTGAGCTGGCTGGAAAAGCGCGCGATGGACCGACCGTTTTTTCTTGTCTGCGCACACAAGGCTCCCCACGATCTGTTCCAGCCCCATCCGAAGCACCGGGAGCTCTACGCGGATGAGACGATTCCCGAGCCGGCTACCTTTCACGACGACTACCGGAATCGGGCAGCCGCGGCCGGGATGGCGACCGAGCAGGTGGCGCTGATGCATCTGAAGAACCATGTGCCCGATCCTGTTCCTCATGGGCTGTCTGCTGAGGAGCAGAAGGCGTGGAACTACCAGAGCTACATGCGCAACTACCTTCGCTGCGTCGCCTCTATCGACGAGAATGTGGGCCGACTGCTGAAATCCCTGGAGGAAGACCAGATCGCCGAGGACACTATCGTCATCTACAGCTCGGACCATGGCTTTTTTCTGGGGGACCACGGCTGGTATGACAAGCGATTCATGTACGAAGAGTCGATCCGCATTCCCTTTCTGATGCGCTACCCACGGGGGGTCCAGGCTGGTGTGACCAGCGAACGGATTGCGCTGAACGTAGATTTTGCGCCGACCATTCTGGACTATGCAGGAGTTTCGGAACCGGAAGGTATGCAGGGACGGAGTCTTCGCCCTCTCGCGGAGGGCAGAACGCCGTCCGACTGGCGCCTTTCGATGTACTACCGGTATTGGATGCACCTGGCACACTTCAATATTCCGGCCCATTACGGGATTCGCACCGAGCGCTACAAGTTGATCTACTATTACGGGGAGGCTCTTGGCAGTGCGGGCGCTATTGACGAGCCTACAGAGCCGGAGTGGGAGCTTTTTGACCTTGAGGTGGATCCCAAGGAGATGCGGAACATCTACCACGAGCCGGGAAACGCCGGCCTGGTAAGTGAGCTCAAGGTAGAACTTGAGCAGTTACAGAGCGAGTTGGGTGACCTGCCTTGCGATAGAGGCCCTTAGAGTTGCGGAGGTCAGACCGTTTGCGGGCGTCGTAGACAATTGTCGGACCTGGGATTTGCAGGCCGATAGTAAAGTCGATCCATGAAGGTTGGGCTACAACGAGGGCACCCACAAGGGGTGCCCCTACGGGCGGATTGCCGGGGTGGAAGGAAATCTCTCGGGGCGTTGTCACGCAGAATTACCCAACAGATGATTCTGGTAGCGAATTCTTGAGCCGGAGGAGTTCTACAAGCCCGGTATCGCGGATGCGGGCAAGTTGAGCCGGGGAACGCCCTGCGGTTGCTTCTTCCACCTCGTTGACTAACTTGGTGATCAGATCTTCGGTCAGGCTTGGTTCCCCCAGGGTTTGCCAACGTGCCTCCTGGGACGGTCCCAGATGTTGCATGTAATGGGCGAACCCTTCGTCGCCTCCGGCCAAGTGGTATGTGGTAAAGGGTCCCTGTAAGGCCCAGCGCAGGCCCGGGCCTTGGGTGATGACCTCATCGACGTCCTCTACTGTCGAGACACCTTCGGCCACGAGGTGGACTGCCTCTCGGAAGAGAGCGGCGGCGAGCCGGTTGGCGACGTGGCCGTAGGCCTCCCTTTTCATCAGAACCGGCGCCTTGCCGATCTTTCGGTAGAACTCCATTGCCCAATCCAATACTTCGAGTGCGGTCTGCGCGCCGCCGGAAACTTCCACCAGGGGAATCAGATGGGGTGGGTTGAAGGGGTGGCCTACCAGCAGGCGTTCAGGATGCCTGGCACCGGCCTGGATGTCGGAGGGAATCAAGGCGGTGGCACTACTGCTGACGATTACCTGCTGACCGATCACCATTTCGAGCAGTCGAAACGTCTCGCGCTTGATTTCCAGGCGTTCGGGGACATTCTCCTGCACGAATTGGACGGCCGCCAGGTCATCATTGATTTGGGTTGAGAAACGCAGACGGCGCTGGTCGACGCCGGCCAAACCAATGGTCTCCAGCGCGGGCATCATCTCTTCGATTGCGCGGCGAAGATCCGTTTCCTTGCGGACCGGGTCGACCGCGACTACGTCCAGACCGTTGGCCAGAAAGCAGGCTGCCCAGCTGGCCCCGATTGTCCCGGCGCCGATAACTGCGACTGTATGTAGACGGTCCACTGGAGCGAGCTCTGCAGAAGGAAACGGAAACATTTGCGATTCTCTTGTCCTTGAGGCCTTCACAACTGGCGCGCCGACCGCGATGAGGGTCGACGTTGTATGACTATGCGCAGACTGCAGAGGTCCGGACGAAATGGCTTAATGGACCTACCTGCGAATTCCGAGAAGGTCACAGAGAGGAAAGGAATTTCTGCAGACGGGCCAGCACTTCGTTCATTCCCGGGTGGTGGTCGCGGAGCAACTCTTCCGCGCTGGCAACGCTGGCGGCCGTTTCGATCAGTTTGGCCGCCTTTTCGTCGGTCTCGAGGTCGACGTAGCTGGAGGAGAGGCGTAGGGAGAGCTCTCCGGCCGGAGTGCCGAAGTCCGATCCGGGCAGCGCGGCGATTTGCCATTCCTTAAGCAGGTAGCCTGCGAGGTCAACCGACGTATTGACGCCAAGAGATGTAAGAGGTCTGCGCCAGTGATCGAAATTGGGGAACAGATAGAAGCCTCCCATGGGTTCGGCGCAGGGGATATCCAGTTCGGAGAGGCCGCGCCAGAGGTAGCGGGTGCGGGCGGCGTGCAGGGCAGTGCACTTTTCTACGTAGGCGGCCAGGTCGGCATCGTCGGCGTAGGCGGTGACGGCTGCATATTGGATGGGTGCGGAGGCGGTAGACCAGAGTTCGCTGCCGACTTTCGCTACAGCCTGGAGGAGCTGCTGTCCCTTTTCGCCGGGGGGCACGAGCGCAGTTCCCAGACGCCAGCCGCCGAGGGAGAGGTGCTTGCTCATGCCGCCGAGGACGACTGTTCCCTCCGGGTAGAAGCTGCTGATGGAGACATGCTCACGGCCGAAGGCGGTGAGTCCGTATATCTCGTCGGAAAGGACGAGGACCTCTTCCCTTCTGCAGATATCTGCGATCTCTTCGAGGAGGGCGGGTTCGAGCATCTGTCCGGTGGGATTGCTGGGGCTGTTGAGGATTAGCAGGTGCTGACGGTACGGGGAGTGTCTCAGCAGGTTGTGCAGCCTCGCGGGATGAAGCTGATGACCGTCTTCTGGACTGGCCGGAAGGCGCATGACGGGGCGGTTAAACAGGCGGGACTGGGGCTCGTAGCTCACCCATGAAGGCGTGTGGAGCACGGTGGCTCCGGCAAGCGCCATCTGGAAAGCGAAAAGGAGGGACTTGCTGCCCGGGGCGACGATTACCTGGTTGGGGCAGATGTCGCGGTTCAGCTGGCGCGAGTGAAAGCTGGCGACGGCCTGTCTCAGTTCAGATATCCCGGCGCTTGGCAGGTAGCTCTGACGGGAGGCGTGTTCAACCAGGGCACGGACGATCTTGGGATGAGCGGGGAAGCGGGATTCGCCGAAGCCCAGATGGTAGACGGTCTCGCCATTTGCCCACATCTGGCGAACGCGTTCATTGATGGACAGGGTCGGCGAGGGGGCGAGCCGATTGCCCAGAGAGGAAGAGAGCGAGAATTTCACTTGCGAGCTTCATGCATTGGGGATGCCGGCCTCACCCTACCCAGAAGGCCTTTTCGAGGTCGGTAAACTCTTCAGCCGGCCCCTGGAATTTGTTGCGGCCCAACTCAAGAACGTAGACGTAGTCGGCGATTTTGAGGGCGGAGCGGATCTCCTGGTCCACGAGCAGGATAGTGAGGCCGTCGCGGTCGCGCAGGTCTACGAGCATTTGGTAGACCTCTTCGGAGAGCAGCTTGGCGAGGCCGGCGGTCGGTTCATCCACCAGGATCAGTTTGGGGTCGGTCATGAGTGTGCGACCGATTTCGACCATGCGTTGCATGCCGCCGGAGAGTTCGCCGGCGTTGGAGCGGCGACGCGGCGCCAAATCGGGAAAGCGGTCATAGTTTTCTTCGAGCTTACGCTTGATGCGACTCCTGTCATTCTTGAAGGTCCACGCGCCCAGCTCCAGGTTTTCCTCGACCGACATGAAGCGGAAGACGCCGGGCTGCTGGGGGATGTAGGAGATGCCCATGTTGATGCGTTCGTGGGTAGGTACGTCTATGATGTCCTGGTCGTCGAGGCGGATCTGTCCCTGGTTGGGGCGGAGGAATCCGTAGACGGCTTTGAGCATGGTCGACTTGCCTACACCGTTGGCGCCGAGAACGGTGGTGATCTTGCCGGCATCGGCCTGCATGGAGACGCCTTGCAGGATATTCAGGTCGCGGTAGTAGCCTACGTAGAGGTCGTTAACTGCAAGCATTACTCCTCGTCCTCGCCCAGGTAAGCCGCTTTCACAATAGGATCTTCACGAACCACCTCCGGGTCGCCGTCGGCGATCAGGTCACCGTAGTTCAGTACGAGCAAGCGGCGGCTCAACGTGAAGATGGTGTCCATGTCGTGACTGATGATAATGAATGCTTTTCCTTGCGCATTTGTCTCTGTTATGTAGCGGTAGATCACTTCCATCAGGCGTGGGTGAACACCGGCGAAGGGTTCGTCCAGAATGATCATCTGGGGATCGAGCATGAGGAGGCGGCCCAGCTCAAGCAGTTTCTGCTGGCCGCCCGAGAGCGCGCGGGCGTATTCGTTGCGCAGGTGGGAGATTGTCAGAAACTCAAGCACCTCGTTTGCCTTCTCTTCGAAGTCGCTCTGGCGTGCGGTCGCGCGCATTGCCATCGCGGGGATGAGCAGGTTTTCGAGCACAGTCATACGACGGAAGGCCCGCGTTACCTGAAAAGTTCGTCCCAGACCGGCTCTGGCGACGCCATAGGGTGGACGCGTGTCGATTCTTTCGCCGTTCATGTAGACGGTCCCGCTGGAGGGTTTGAGGGCACCATCGAGAATGTTGGTGAGAGTCGTTTTGCCGGCGCCGTTAGGGCCGATCAGGCCGATCAGCTCCGGACCTTCGACGGAGAAGGAGACGTCCTTGAGAACCTCCAGGCCACCAAAATTCTTGTAGATGTTGTTTGAGGTCAGCTTCAACATAGTTGCTTACCGCCCTGTGACTCTAACTTGCGCTGGTGTCGGTGCCGGAAGCCCGTTTCTCCAGTTCCTCTCCCACTTCCTCATCTTCGGACATTCCATCCGGGGCTTCGTCGAGCTCTTCATCCTCCTGCGCGCGGATTGAAACGGTCTCTGCGGCGACCCCACCGCGACTGATCCGTTCCAAGATCGGAAAGAGGAGGCCGTTGCGCTGGAAGCGCAAGGTCAGCATGAGGAGGATTCCGAAGAAGACCAGCCGCCAAAGGGTCATGTCGATGTGGATCGGGCCGATGGAGACGCTGGTGCGCAGCAGCTCCAGAACGAATGTGATGATGATGGCGCCGACCGACGCGGTGTAGATGTTTTCGAGACCGCCGATGACGGCCATTGCGATCACCAGGGACATCTGCAGGATGATTAAGGTATTGGGTGTGATGATTCCGATGTAGTGGCCCTGGAGGGCGCCGGCTGCAGCGGCCAGCGTGCTGGTTATGACAAAGACAAGCACTTTGTAGCGTACGATGTTGACGCCGAGTGCGGCGGCGGCCTCTTCGTCTTCTCGTATTGCGCGGATGAAGAGTCCGAACCTCGAACCGGCCAGCCAGGTCATGAGCGCCATGGCAAAAATGAAGAGGAGCAACATGGCGTAGTAGGTGGGTATTTTGCTAGTGGAGCCGAAGCCGGCGATGCCGCCGGGAAAGAGCGGGACAAGCTCCAGCCCGCTCTGGCCTTCGGTGATGGGAATCTCGGCGCTGATGGCGGCGCGCAGGATTTCGGAAAAGCCGATGGTAAAGAGAGCCAGATAGGTACTACGGAGACGCAGGACGAGCCAGCCGACCAGCAGGCCAAAGACGGCGCCCATTACCAACCCCATGGCGATGCTGGCCCAGACTGGCGGGAAAACAATCAGAGTGCCGGCAGGCAGGGTCTCGGCTTTAGCCATGTCGAGGCAGGACTCGTCGATTGTGCCGACGCGGCGGATGTTCAGAATCACCAGCCACCAGTTGCCGAACAGGGGCAGATCGGTACACAGCTCGGAGGGAGCGGTTGTGAAACGGATGAACTTTCCGATCAAACCGGAAGTGTAGCCCCCTATTGCCATGAAGGCCATATGGCCAAAGGAGAACTGCCCCGCGTATCCTGCCAAGAGAGACCAACTTGAGGCAAGGATTGCGTAAAAGAAGGCCGTAATGGCCAAGTGCATGAAGTAGCTGCTGAGGACAAGGGGTCCCAGGCCACCCAGCTCTGAAGAGGCCAGTGGGATCAGAAACAGAATGATGAGGGCGACCGTCGCTGTGACGCGGTATAGAGCTGTTGGGTTCATAGCTCGCGTCCAAAGAGTCCGGTCGGCTTGAGCAGGAGAACCAAGGTCAGGATCACCATGCCGTAGGCGGGAATATAGGCGGCGGCGCGGGTGGCGTCCGGAATGCAACCGGTGCCCGCGGCTTCGACCAGCCCGACGATCAGGCCGCCAAGGAAGGCGCCTGGGAGACTCCCCATGCCGCCGAGTACGATGATAACGAAGGAGCGAGCGGCGGCAGGGATACCCACCTGGGGCAGCCAGGAAAAGACCTGGACGAGTGAGGCTCCTGACAGGCCGGCGAGCATGGCCCCCATGCTGAAGGCGAGCGTGTTCATCGAGTCGGGATTGATGCCGGTGACGGCTGCTGCCTGTCTGTCCTGACTCACGGCTCTGAGGGCTTTGCCCACCCAGGTCCGGTAGAGGAACCAGAGCAGGGCCGCCAGCATGAGCAGGGCAAGGACGGCGGCGGTAAAGCGGGGATTGGGGACGGAAATCGCGTCGAAGATTGTGACATTTCCCGGCGTCATTCTGAGGAAGGCGCCGGAGTCGCCGGGCAGCTCAAGGCGAGGGAAGGGGAAGAAACGTTGGGCCTTGACGGGCACTGCCGAGGTCAGGGCCTGGGTGAAGTATTGCAGGAAAAAGGCCAGGCCAAACGTGACGAGGATGGCGTATTCGGTGGGGCGTTCGATCTCGCCGCTGCCCATGGGGCGCAGGAAGATTCTCTCGAAGACGTAACCGATGGCGAAGGTCACGATACAACTGGCCAGGATGGCTATGATCGGCGACACGCCAGGAATCCATTCGGCAGTCATGAAGTAGGTGACCATTCCGCCGATCATATAGAACTCGCCGTGGGCAAAGCTTACGACGCCCAAAATGGAGAAGATCAAGGTGAGGCCCAAGGCCATCAGTCCGTAGATGACGCCTATAACGATGCCGTTGGCAAGTTGTGAGATTACAAAGCCGCCGTTTGCGACGCAGAGATTATCGGGGTCGGCGAGGGCAAAGGCGACAATGAATATGCCGACGACGATTGCGATGGCGATCCCAATGAGGCGGCTGGTGATTTTGGGCGTGGCGATCCAGAGTGGGCCGAGGCTGAGGGGGCCCAGGGCCGCGCCGATTACGGCGCCGCCGAATGAGGCTTGGGAGATTTCGAGGTCTTTGCGGGCGTAGATGCGCGGAGTAACGACTCCGCCGAGTGCGCCCCAGAAAAGTATCCACAGAAGCGCCCAACCGAAGATCGCTGCGTTTTCCATGGTTCAGGTCCGAGCCTGGCGGGCAGTGGGATGGTTAATCGTCAAGTGGAAAAGGGAGGCACCCTATTGCTGCGGCAGAAGTGGGTGATGAAGGCGGACAGCCTGCAAGCCGGGGGAAGGCTCGCATGGCTATCCGGCCAAGAAAGTGCTCCGACGGTCAGCCTGTTACTCCTGACCGACTATGATCGGTGCGCCGGTCTGGTAGATCACCGGGTAGACGACAGTTGTTTCGGTGGCGTCCTGCCCTTCTACCTGGTACTGCACGATCGTGATGGCGGGATCAGGGAACTGATGCCACCATTTGGGGTCGACACCGGCCTGATCGGGGGTATTGCTGCGGTTAATCGGGAAGGTGATCGGACCGAGCGCGCCCATGTGGTTGATGTTCTCAAGGGCGTCGATTATGTCGGCCGGATCGGTGGAGCCGGAGTCCTCGATGGCCTGGGCGATCAGCATGATCGAGTCATAGGAGGCCATTGCGTAGGACTCGATGTCGTCCTTTCCTGTTCGGGCCGAGTACTCCGCTACAAGGGCCTGAGCCACGTCGTTGTAGAGCTGTTGGGGCAGGCCGATGCGGCGCACGAAGCAGTGGTTGCCGTCAGGGACGTTGGTCCAGAAGGCGTCGCTAACGAGGGAGACCTGGTTGCACATGGTAGGCACGTCTTGCGGGCCGATCCCGGCGTCGGCGGCCTGCTGGGTGAAGTTGTAGGAGGCTTCACCAGTCGCGAGGGTTACGATCATGTCGGGGCTTTCGGCCTTCACGCGCTCGATGATGCCGGCGAAGTCCTGGGTGCCGATGTCAACACTGAAGGTGACCGATTCGATACCGGCTCCGTCGAGGAGCGCGGTCGTGTTTTCGGCTGCCGGGATACCGTAGTCGGTGTTCTCGGTGAGGATGACGACTTTTTCGAGCTTCATGCCGTTTGCGTCACGCAGCCACTGGATGAACTTGACATCGACTGCGGAGACTTCGGAACTCAGCGGGGCGATGCGGAAGATCTCATCGTACTGAACGCTGGTGATGGTGTCGTTCCAGGTCTCGGCGAAGACGATGGGAACGCCGTTGTCGCGGGCGACCTCTTTGGCTGCGACACCGACTGAGCTGTGGTAGCCGCCGCCGATGCCGACGACGCCATCCTGGTTGATGAGACGTTCAACAACGGCAGTGCCGCGTTCCGGCAGGCCTTCGGTGTCGACTATGATCAGTTCGACCGGCCTGCCCATAATGCCACCGCGGGCGTTGAGCTCTTCGGCAGCAATCAGCATGGCCTCGCGCATGGCTTCACCGCCGACTACGGCGCCGGGGGCAGAGAGCGGCGCGAGCGCGCCAATCTTGATCGGCTCCATCGACATGTCTTCGGACTCCTCAGCGGGAGCCTCAGTTGGGGCGGCAGCAGCTTCTTCGGCTGCGGGTTCGGCCTCGCCGACGGTCTCCGCTTGGGGCGCGCAGGCGGCAAGCATGAGGGCGAGGATACTCAGTGAGATTACGATCCAGGTGAGAGTTCGCGATCGGTTCATTGTAAGGTTCTCCTTGCTATTCAGTGGGCTTCGGACATTGGAAGCCAGATTGTGGTTAGTGACACTAAGTTTCGAAGCATTGCGCAGGCACCGGGGGCAAACGACAGTATTTGGGTTCATTATGCAACAGCCCCAATTGCATGTCAATGGACACAGGAGTCAATTCCAGAGTATTCGCACCCTTTTTTGGTGATTTGAGAAGTCATAGGAGGGCGTTCTCAAGGGTCGTTCTTGCCCCATGCGAGGAACGGTCTTATCCGCGAAGTCACTCGAAAGGTCTCAAAGAGCACCAGAGGTGTAGAGGGATCTGTTTGCGTAGAAGCACGGCCATTCGCGGATACTCAGTTTGCTCCTGTCCTTTCTCGGTTCAGTTGCCCGTCTTGTGGTCGTGAAATGTCTACAGAAGTCGCATTATGCCTACAAATGTATACAAATGTCGCGCCAAAATCGATTTTTGGGCGCCTTGATTCTCCACGAAGCAGTTCTCCAAGGCGACCTTCCGTGTTCCACAGGGCCTGGTGAGCACCTCTCCTAATTCAATGCTTTTTCGCCCGGATACGGCGAAGTAGGTCGGGTCAAGTCGGGTGAGACAGGCGTAAGTCGGGCAAAAGCGGTTGGAAAAACTTTTTTGTTCTTCGCTAGTAGTTTCGGCGGTATGGTTCTTCCTCTCGACTCAGGACTCCAAGCGACAGGCGGATGCGCGTTTGCCGGCTCTAATTGTACCATGCATTTTTTCGATTTTGCTTGCTTTTTTCGGGTGAAATACAGAATTGGGGTGGGAATAGTTTGGCGGCTCATGGAGAGACGCAGGGGAGGCGCCAGGCCGGACATTGTCGTGGGTTCCGTCAGTTGGAGGGGGTGCGAAGGCGGGCACAGGGCCGGCATCTACGGGGATTTGATGGGACCGGCGCGGCGTGGTTTGGCCTGACACTTTCGATTAGGCACCTGTTACGAATATCGACACCAGGTCGGCGAGGCATGTTGTAGGAGAGGGGGCGTGGGGGGGGGGGGCGCCCCCCCCCCACCCCGGGCGCGAGGAGCCCCGGCCCCCCCCACAAGCGCGGGCGCGGGCGCCC
>JAJEDI010000056.1 GCA_022821585.1 Caldilineaceae bacterium | reverse complement strand
CGCTTCCAGCGCAATCCGAAACTTGTAGGCTGCCGAGTGCCGCCGCCGTTTCTTGACCATCGTACTGCCCCTCCACAGGCTTGGTGACTTGCTCCATTATACACCTTAGCTTGTGGTCCAGTTTTTGGGGCCAAGCTCACTTTACTGCTTCTGCCGCTCTTACTGGTGTTTCAGAGGTGAGATTTAATCAATGTGGGGAAGATTGTCCGAATTCCCAAGCGAGGAAGTTTCCTGAGGAAAGACACGACGACTGCATGAGTCTTACTTCGTTAATATCAAATCTGAAGCGGACGTTCAGGAACTGTATCGACCTTTCTTCGCAGTACAACCTTTTCAGGATACCGTGTACGTACTCGCTGCAGGAGTGAAACCGGATCAGGATCATGATCGACAAGTCTGCCATCACAGATCGCCACGAATTGACCTAAATGGGTCATTACCAGCTCTGCGTGTAGCTCTTTGTATGTCTCTACATTCTGATTCATCACCGACCGGTTAGGATCAACCGGAAATGGCGAAAAAGCGCGGGATACAGTTTCAAGGAGCACATCAGCAGTAATGTCGCGCTCTGTGGTCGCGGCCAGTTTTTCTACCTGCTTGTAAACGTCCTCCGGAACATCCAGTACAACCTGAGTGCCTGTTTTGCCTTGCTCCTGTGAAAGCATGTTGTCTATCAGTCCGATGCTCAAGGTAAGCCGCCGTTGATTGGGAAAATGCAATCAGGGCAGGTGCCGGAGCGTGAACGCCCAACCCGTGAACTCGGAATCGGACATTTCACCGAAACTCTATTTGTCTCGTTGCCCCAACTCCCTACCCTGAGCTTACCACTCAGTCGTGGCCGCACCAACCCTCACTCGCCCCGCGTCGACCTCCCCTGCTCAAACCACGCCGGCGGCTCCGGCAACGACGCCGCCAGAATCTCACCGAACTCCTGCCCCTGCCGCGTCTCTGTCAGACCACCCAGCAGTGCAAACTCCGCCTCAATCGCCCTGCGTCGCCCCTGCGCATCATCCAGTCGCTCCGCCGAGTTCTCGCCCGCCAGCGCCACCAGCAGCGCCAGCCGCCGGATTGGCGCAACATCCTCCCAGGCCACAGGACTCTCCGAATCCAGCGTCCACATCTGCGTCTGCGGCTCGCCGCTGCCCGGATGGTGCCAGCGCAACGCCAGCGTACCCAGCGGCCCCGCCGCCCCCGGCCGCGCCTTCAGCCGGTAGACGACCGTGTTCTCCTGGCCCACGTGCAACTCCGCGAAGTCCTCTTCATCATCCTCAAATGACTCGTTCGCGGCCGCACGGTTGAGATAACCGACCAGGCGCCACGTCTCGACCGTCTCTGCGTCCCAGGACACCTGCGCACGCGCTTCGTCCGCCGCCGGGCTGAACAGCTGGGCAAAAGAGTCCGCCGTCAGCAGCCCCTGCGCCTCTTCCGGCGAGTACACATACCGGTACCAACCGTCGCCGTCGTTGCTCACCTGCTCCAGCAGGTCGTCATTGTAATTCGCTATGCCCACGCCCACCGCCACCAGCCGGATCGGGTTGGCCTCTGCCCGCTGCCCGCCCAGAGACTCGATGATCGACTCCGCCCGCGTGTCCCCCACGTTGGCAACACCGTCGCTGACGAAAAAGACGTAATGCAGCGCGTCGGGATCCCGTCGCCGCCCCTCCAGCGCCAGCTCGTACCCCTTCCGCAGTCCGGCCTCCGCGTTCGTGCTCTGGTTCGGGCGGAATCCGCGCAGCGATCTGGCCAGCTCCGGGTCATCCGGGGCCGCGTGTCGCACCGTGTACTCGCCCAGCACCACCTCGGAAAACTGCACCAGCGAAATCCTGTCCTCCGCCGACAAGCGCTCGACCAGCGCCTCCACCAACGTACGCGCTGTCGCCAGCTTGTTGTCCTCCCCCATCGAACCGGATGCATCCAGGACCACCGACACATATCGTCTGGACGGCAACTCCGCCGGCGCAGCCGCACTGAGCCCCATCAGCGCCAGCCAGGAGTCCGGGTCCAGGGGATCCCTCGTCACGGTCAAATTAAGTTGGAACGTCTCCTCGCCTTCGGGCCGCTCGTATTCCCACCGCAGCGCGTTCAGCCACTCCTCAACCCGCACGTCATCCGGTTCGAGAATATAGCCCTGCCGCGCGAGCGCAAGCGACCGCCGCCAGGACGCGTCGTCCGCGTCCAGGCCGAAGGTCGATGTCGTTTCCAGGCTGGTAGGAACCACCGGCGGCAGCTGCGCCTCTGGCCGCCGCCCGCGCCGGTCGCCGCGTCCCGAATGGGGAGACGGGCGCCCCGGGCTGGAAACCGCAGAGGCAGACTGCATCGCCACCTGCCCGCTCGTCGCCCGCCGGTTCGAGCTCGGCGCCGCCTGCTGCTCATGCTGTGCCGGCGCCATCGCCGCCGCGCAGCCGGCCAGGAGTAGCACCAGTATCCCCAGGAGCAGGACATGCCAGCTGCGTCTAAGACTTCTCCAACCGCTCTCGCGGTTCTTTGGTCTGATTCTGGTCGCACGGTCGACACAATGTACCATCATTGCCCTCCTTGTCGTTATCGACCCCTCCGTCTTTCGACCGATTACGTCAAGTTGGAGGAGTCGCGCACATGGTCCTATGCAGTTGTCTAAGGGGTTCTCCGGCGGCCCGATAACTGCATCCGATGTGGCCTGCCTGACAACTGTACGGCCTGGGGCAACAATAGGTTTCCCGATCCTGGCAATTGTGCCTGATTTTGGGTTCTGTGGAGCTTATGCTGTCTCGCCTGCACCGGCCCGGGCAGCCGGTTTCCCTGCAGGTGCTATCGAAGCGCCCGGAGAGGAAAAAAACTTAATCCACTATCCACTGCACTTTGCGCCCGCCTCAACCGCTGTCCGTAGAGTAGGCAAACAACGGGTCCCAACCGGCCGCCCCGTCCGGCAGTAGATCGAACAGGTGCCACACGCCGCAGTACAGATCCCCCGGCCCGAACGAGTCCTTCGCCACCCGCACGATCCTCCCGTCTGCCTTCTTCCGAAATACCGAGACTCCCGGCTGGTATCCCGACAGGAACTCCTCTTCCTCCCACCGGAAGCCCATATCCTCAATAAACGTCGTCCCCTCTGCAGAGTACATCGGGAACCGCCAGCCCCGCCTCCTCGCGAACGCCTGTTGCACCTCCGGACCGTCAGGCGAGACCACCACAAACGCCGCCCGGCTCTGCAAGTGCTCCCACTCGCCGTTGAACCCGTCAGCCCACATCGTGCAGTTCGAGCAGCCGGTCCCCATGTTGTGGATCAAGATGAGATCTGTATTGTCCCTGAACATCTCCGAAAGTCGGACCGGGCCGTCCGTGTCCATCAACTCATAGTCTTCCACAGGTTCCGGTGGCAGCCCGCGCCGCAGCTTTACCAGCCTCTTCCGAGCCTTCTCGAACTCTTTCTGGGCGCTGGCGATTTCCCGTTCCAGCTCTATCCTGCTCTCAGACACCTTGCCCTCCCTGCGCCGTCGTTCATCCCAGGCGATAAATCTACTCCCCGGCGTAACTCGAGATTCGGGCGCGGTTCTCTATTTGCAGGGGCTGCGGCAATTCTTCCTTTTTGTCAGTAACCATCTCGGCAAATCGACGCCCCTGCGGCAAAACTCGGCTATCGTAAGACCCTACAGACTTGTTGAAGGTTTCAACAGCCCGATTGAGTCTTGTGCCCACATCCTTGAAGTGATCCATAAACGTCATCAACCTCTTGTGCAGTTCCTGCCCCTCTACCAAAATGCGTTCAGCATCTTCGGCAATGCGCTGGCGCTGCCAGCCATTGGCAACAGACCACAACAGCGATATCAGCGACGCCGGCGTAGCGATGGCAACCCGCCTATGCATGGCGTACTCAATCAGTTCAGGGTTGGCGTTCAGCGCCGCCGACAGAAACTGGTCGCCAGGGACGAACATCACCACAAAATCCAACGACCCTTCCACCTTTGCCCCATACTCCCTTTTCGCCAGTTCGTCCACCTGCGTTTTCAAGGCACTGGCATGTCGTTTCAGTGAACTGTCTCTCGCCGCCTCATCGTCCGCCTGCTGCGCCTCCATGTATGCAGCCGTCGACGCCTTGGCATCGATGACCACCGTCCGCTGCTCCGGCAACCGCACCGTCAAATCGGGTCTGCTCTGGGAATCCCCAATCGCGGCCTGTTCCCTGAAGTCGCAGTACTCCTCCATCCCCGCCAGTTCGACCACCCGCCGCAACTGCACCTCACCCCAGTTTCCTATCTGCCTGTTGTCGGTCAGCGCGCTGGACAGCTTGCCCGTCTCGGCCGCAAGATTCTCGCTCCGCTGCGCCAGCAGATCAATCTGCGGGTTGAGCTTCTCATAGTTCTGAGTAAGCGGCTTCACCAGCGCTTCAAACTGTTCATGACGCTGCTTGAAATCGCCCTTGGCCGCCTCCAGCGTCCTGCCTAGATTCTCCTGCGCCAAATCCATAAACTGGGAGTTATTGGCCTGCAAAGCCTGACTGGCAGTGGCCTGGAATCTCTCATTCAACTGTTCCTTGGCCATCTCCACGATTTTCTCGGCACTATTGCTTTGCTCCAATTGACCTTTCAATCCAGCGTTCTCTTCTCGTAGCGAGGCTTTCTCCTTCGCCCAATCCGCCTCCATCCTCGCCAACCTGCTCTTGGCACGGGACCCCTGCACGAGCCAAATGGTTACGCCCCCCAAAAGGCACCCTGCCAGAATGCCAACAATGAGTTCAACCACGCTCTCCATCTGCCACCCCTCACTTGTACGTTATTCAGCCCTTGGGAGACGATAAGACCATGCTTCATCACGAATCCCATCAGGTCAAGGTTCCGACACGCGTACTCCCCCAATTCGGAGCGACGCTCTCACGCACCCGCCCTCCGATCAGCCACAGCCCGCGCCAGCGCCGGCAGCACCTCCCCACTCTTACCCTGCAGAAAAGTGTCCGCAATCGACGCGATAGGACCCGGCTCCGGGTTCACGTCAATGACCTTTGCCCCCGCTTGCCTGGCGATCAACGGCAACTGCGACGCAGGATACACCAACCCGCTCGTGCCCACCACGAGCATCACACTGCAGCGATGCGAAGCCGTCGCCGCCTCTTCCACCGCATGCCAGGGCAGACTCTCCCCGAACCACACCACATCCGGCCGCACCAGCGCACTGCACACGCCACACGTGGGCGGCAAATCTGCGCCGCGCTGCTCTGCCGTCAGATGGTGCGGCGCAGCGCAAGATGCGCACCGGAAACTGAACAAACTGCCATGCAGGTGAAGCACGTCCACGCTTCCCGCCTGCTCGTGCAAATCATCCACATTCTGCGTCACCAGCAAGAAACTTTCGCATAGTCCGGCCAGCTCCGCCAGCGCCCGATGCCCGGGATTCGGCGAAGCCGCTTCCAACTGCTCCAACCGCCACATATACCAGCGCCATACCAGACCCGGGTCCCGCTTAAACCCCTCCGGTGTGGCCAGCTCCTCCGCATCAAACCGGCTCCATAAACCGGTCTGCGAGTCCCGAAAAGTCGGCACCCCGGACTCCGCGCTCGCCCCAGCCCCCGTCAAACACACAACCGCAGAATCAGCCGGAAAAAACTGCGCGGCCCTAACGATATCCTCTCTCATACCCCCACATCCGCCCCATCCCAAACCTCTGCCGTGAAACCAACCACTGACCTCTGCCCTTTCACGCCCCGAAACGCTTCAACCTACCCGCATGCGCCATCGCCTGCGGGATCAGCGTCGTCGCATGGCACAGCCCCAACTGACCGCCCGCGCAGGCCCTTTCACCGAAGCTCCGGCTCGCATCTGGCATCGCACGCGGGCTCCACAGCAGCGTCGGCACCGGATGCCAGCTATGACTACGCAGCACCGCCGGCGTACTGTGGTCCCCAGTCACGATCAGAGCACCCGGCCCCAGGTCCTGTATACGCGGAATCTCCGCATCTACCGCCTCAATCTCACGCACCTTGGCCCTGAAGTCCCCGTCCTCCCCGTAACTGTCGGTCTTCTTGACGTGAACAAAGAAAAAGTCGTAACTGTCCCACGCCTCGACCAGCGCGTCGATCTCATGCCGCGGACGCTCCCCCTCAAACTGGACCGCCTCCATCCCCACCAAACTGGCCACCCCCCGGTACATCGGATAGACCGCGATCGCCCCCGCCCGCATCCCGAAAATGTCGGGAAACAGCGGCAGCCCCGGGTCCTGCGCCAGGCCGCGCAGATTCAGGCTGTTCGCCCGCGGTTCATCGGCCAGCACATCACGCACGTGCGCCGCCCACCGGTTCACCAGCTCCGCCGTACGCGCGCCCTCGCTGCTCCCGCTCTCGTCCCGCACCGGCAGCGGCCTCTTGCCCACCGCCAGCGGGTCCGTGTCCGTCAAGCTGCCTCCCAACCCCTCGCCCCGCAACACGAACACAAAGCGATACTCCTGCACCGGC
Source organism: Caldilineaceae bacterium (assembly GCA_022821585.1). Taxonomy (GTDB): domain Bacteria; phylum Chloroflexota; class Anaerolineae; order Caldilineales; family Caldilineaceae; genus Bin5. The sequence continues at coordinate 8,509 of JAJEDI010000056.1, read as the reverse complement.
TCGATGAACACCTCACAGTCCTCAAACAGCCCTGCGCTCGCCTCACGCAGCTTCGCCGTCAGCCGGATGCACTCCTCCGTCGCGATCCGTCCCGCCCGCCGGTCCGTGATCAGCCCGTCCCCGTCGACCGAAGCAAAATTGCCCCGCGCAGCCACGTCGCTGGCCTGCAACGGGAACCCGACCCCCAGCGCTTCCAGAACCCCGCGACCAATCATGTAGCGCACCGGATCGTAACCGAACAGGCTCAGATGCGCCGGCCCGCTCCCCGGTTCGATACCGGGCCGGATCGGAACGCTCAGTCCCAGCGACCCCGACACCGCCAGCGCGTCCATATTTGGTGTATGCGCCAACTCCAATTCGGTCTGTCCGCCCAACGCAGCCGGCAGCCCGCCCAATCCATCCATCACCAACAAGACGATCTTGCCGCCGTCCTGTCGCAGATCACGCATCAGATCAAAGTCGGTGAATGGAGACGTCATCGTCTGACTCCTTCTTCAGGTGGAAGGTACAGAAAGGAGAAAACTCAGGTGGGAAGATCCAGAGGAAGCGCTGCGGAGGTGACGGTATATCTCTCACTTCTCACTTCTCTTCACTCGCGCCTCCACGTCGTTCTCATACAGATAACACGCCACGGCATGTTCGCCTTCAACTTGGATGAGCTGCGGCTGCTCTTCGAGGCAGACGTCCATCCCGTGCGGGCAGCGCGGGTAGAAACGGCAGCCCCGCGGCGTACCCGCCGCGTCCTGCATTCGCATCGTCTCCTCCGCCGGCAGTCGGATATCCGTATCCCACTTGACCTTCGGGTCCGGCACCGGGATCGAATTGATCAACTCCTGCACGTAAGGGTGCTGCGGGTTCTCGATGATCCGGCCCGTATCCCCTGTCTCCGCGGTGATGCCTTGAAATAGGACGACCATATTGTCGCCGATCTGGTAGGCGGTCGACAGGTCGTGCGTAATGTACAGAAAAGAGATTCCGTGCTCATCGCGCAGCCGCAGCATGATATCCAGGATCATCGCCCGCAGCGAAGCGTCCACCGCCGAAACCGGCTCATCCGCCACAATCAGCCGCGGGCGCAACAGATAAGCCCGCGCCACCATCACCCGCTGCCGCTGACCGCCGCTCAACTGGTGGGGATACTTCTCCAGGATCTCATCACCCCGCAAACCGACCACGTTGAGCGCGTCCTCGACCAACTCTCGCCTCTCTGCCTTGTCCTGGGCCAGGTCAAAGTGACGCATGACCAGGTTGAATGTGTGCTGGATGCGAAAGAAGGGGTTGAAGACCTCGTACGGGTCCTGAAAGATGGCCTGGACCTCCTGGCGGTAGGTCATCCGCTGCCGGCGGTCCATATGCGCAATGTCAACGCCCTTGTAGAGGATCTGCCCTTGCGTCGGCGTAATAAAGCCGAGCACAAGATTGGCGAGAGTCGTCTTGCCGCTGCCGCTCTCGCCCGCAATCGTCGTGATCTGGGCCGGCGATTCGTGCAGGTCGAGGCTGAACGAGTCCAGCGCCACCAGAGGCGGCTGCGAGCTCAGAAAACCGCCGCCGAACGCCATCGTGGCCTCCCTGATCTGAAGAAGAGGTGACGCCTTAGCCGTCTGGGTCATGCCTCTTCCAACTCGATCATGGATTGACGCTCCGGCTCGTAGAGCCAGCAGGCAACCAGGTGGTCATCCTCTCTCTCAACCAGTTCCGGCCGCCGCTCGCGGCAAATCTGCTCCACATGCTGGCAGCGGAACTGAAAAATACAGCCGGGCGGCGGGTTGCGCAGGTCGTGCGTCAACCCTTCCGTCACGTTTAACGGCTTGCGCTCTTTGATCGAGGGAATCGATTCGATCAGCAGCTGCGTGTACGGATGCAGCGGCTCCGAGAAAGCCGACTCCACTGGCGCCACCTCGACCAGATTGCCGGCGTACATGACCGCGATGCGGTCCACCAGCTGCGCCTGCAAGCCCATGTCATGGCCGATCATCACCATCGACACGCCCAGCCGCTCCTTTACCTCCAGCAGCGTCTGCGCCACCACCCGCTGCACCACCACGTCCAGCGCGCTCGTCGGCTCGTCCGCGATGATCACCTGCGGGTTGAGCGCAATCGCCATCGCAATGCACACCCGCTGCTTCATGCCCCCGCTCAACTCGTGCGGGTACATATCGATGACCCGCTCCGGCAGCCCCACGTCGTTCAGCAGACCCAGAATACGCGCCTCAAGTTCCAACCGGCCTACGTTTTCGTGCGCCAGAATCGCATCGGCCATCTGCTCCCGAATCGGCGTGACCGGGTTGAGCGAGTTCATGGCGCCTTGAGGCACCAGCGCCAGATCGCGCCAGCGCACCTCACGCAAGTCTCTGCCCGAAAGACTGACCAGGTCCCGGTCCTCAATCCGCACCGCCCCCTGCACGATCCTTCCCGGCGGCTGCACCACCTGCAGAATCGCCATCGCCACCGTCGTCTTGCCGCAGCCGGATTCGCCCACCAACCCCAGTATCTCGCCCTTGCGCACACTGAAGTCGACTCCGTTGGCGGCAATGACCTCCCCCCGCGGCGTGAAATAATGGACGTGCAGATCGTCCACCTCTAGGGCCGCATCTTCTTCTTCGCCGCCCCCGAGCTCTGCGTGCTCTACAGCCGGCAGTTCGCCCGCCGCCGCCCGCTCCCGTCGCGTCGAGCTGAACTGCCGGATGCGCGGATTGGCGATCTCATCCAGTCCGATCGTCATCAGAAAGAATCCGACGAAAATGACCATCAAAATGATGATCGGCGGCAGCCACCACCATACCAGCCCCCGCACCAGCGCCGCGTTTGTCGTCGCCTGGTTGATGATCAGACCCAACGAAGGCACGCGCGTCGGGCCCAGTCCCAGCACCTCCAGCCCGGTCGCACCCAGGATCGCCACCGAAATGCCCCCGGTAAGGCTGGCCGCCAGCCACGGCAGCATGTTGGGCAGCATCTCCACGAACATGATCTCTAAAGCCGGCGCGCCCGAAAGATGCGCCATCCGCACATAGCTGCGCTCGCGCAGCGTAAGTATCTGCGAGCGCACCAGGCGCGTCGGTCCCGGCCAGGCAAACGCCGCCAGGATCAGCGCCATCGCCGTCGTGTCGGTCATCTGCACGTAGGAGGCGATAACAACCAGCACCACCAGCGCCGGGATCGTTACCGCCGAGTCGCTCAGCGTACGGATCACATGGTCCCACCATCCGCCAACGTAACCCGCCACCGAACCCAGCACCATGCCGATGCCCATGCCGATGATCGCCGCCAGGAACCCGACCTTGAGCGACGAAGGCGTAGCCAGGATCAACTGCGCCAGCATATCGCGCCCGTTGCTCTCGGTTCCCAGGGGATGTTCCGGCAGACCCCCCTCCTGCCACACCGGCGGCTTGTTCAGCGGCCCCGCGCCCGTGTACGCCAGGTCGGTATCCCAGAAAAGAGGCCCCAAAAGGCCGAACAAAAGGATCAACCCGACGATGGCGACGCCCAGCAGGAACTTGAAGTTCAGCCACGGGGAGTCCCACGTATTCAGCCCCCAGCCGCGCGCCGGGGAGGTCGTCTCATCAACAGTCTGCTGTCCGACAGTCAAAGGTGTTGTCTGTTTCCTGATCTAGCGCATGTTCCTCTTGTAGGTTATGCGCGGGTCAATGAAGGGGTAGAGCAGATCGAGCAGGAAAACGCTCGTTGCGGTCACGAGGATAATCAGATTGGCGATCGCCTGTGTCACAGTATAGTCCTGCGAGATTATCGCCTGGTACAGGGTATAGCCGGTGCCCGGATAGGCGAAGATGAACTCGACCAGAATGGAGCCGCTGATCAGTCCCCCCAGGCCCAGCGCCAGCGCCGTCAGCGCCGGCAGAATCGCATTGCGCACCCCGTAACGGAAGAAGATACGCGTCGGCGACAGCCCCTTTACCTGCGCCAGCAGGAAGTAGTCCTCGTTGTTGACGCTGATCATCAGCCCCCGCATGCCCAGCGCCCAGCCGCCCATCGAGGTCAGCACAATCGACACCACCGGCAGAATCGCATGGGTGAGCACATTCTTGATGAATGGCAGATTCCATCCCGGGTCCACTCTGCGCGAATAGGCCCCCGTTGCCGGCAGCCAGTCCAGTTCAAATGCCACCAGATAGATCAGCATTATGCCGAACATGAAGTAGGGGATCGCGGTAAAGGTCAGGCTGCCGGGCAGAATCAGCTGCAACCATCGCGGCGTCCGCCGCCAGCCCATCAGCGAGCCGATGGTCACACCAATCGAAAAGGAAAGCACCGTCGCCACGGTCAACAGACCCAGCGACCACGGCAATGCATCGCTGACCATCGTCCACGCTTCAGTCGGGAAGTGCGACAGCGAATACCCGAAATTGAGCCGGAACACGTTGCCCCAATAGCGAAAATACTGTACATGAATCGGGGCATCCAGCCCGAAACGGGCCTTCCAGCTCTCGATCAACTTGTCCGCGTTCTCGATGTAGCCCGCATCCAGCGACAGGCGGCCAACCATCTCGCTTATAGGGTCCCCCGGCGCCAGACGCGGGATCACGAAGATCAATGTAGACCCCAACCAGATGGTCAGGAGATACATCAGAAAACGTTGCAATACGTACTCTCTGGTCAACCCGCGCATAAGCAGAATTTCAACGGTCAGTGGCCAGCAGTCCTACTGACCACTGACCACTGACCACTGACCACTAACCACTAACCACTGCAGTTACTTGCTCGTCGATTCAATCTCCGGCAGGATGCCCACGAAGCTCGGGCACCAGATCACCGGCCGCTGATAGTAGTTGTCGATCGTCGGCCAGTTCGTCCAATAGGTGGTGTTGAAGGGCACCAGTTTCTTGGACTGGGCTGTCGGAATCGCCGGAATCTCGTCGTAGTAGATCTCCAGGGCGCGTGCCGTAAGCTCGAACAACAGCGGATCATCCCAACCCAACTCGCTGATCTGGTCCACCAGTTCTGTGAACTCGGCATTGTGCCAGCGGAAGCGGTTGGAGTGAGGCAGCTGGTGCCGTTCGCCCTGCGGGGGCACCTCATCCGCGCGTAACGTGCGCAGCGTATTCCACGGCTCCACGATCGAGCCGCAGGTCTGCCAGCCGCTCTGGGTCTCGTAGTTGCCCGTGTCCAGGTACTCGACCCACGTGCCGCCGATCAGGTTCACCTTGACGGCATTGATGCCGAACCGCTGCAGTTGCTCGGCGAAAACGTCGGCCACGCGTTCCAGTTCGCTGATGCCTTCGTAGACCTGGATCTCAAGGCTCAGTTCTTCGCCGTCCTTCTCCCAATAGTCGCCCGACTTCTCATAGCCCTTGGCCAGAAGGATCTCTTCCGCTGCCGCCAGGTTGGGCTGCGTGAACTTGGCTATCGTCTCGGCCGGCACCAGGTCGGCAAACTTCTGCATCGAGGGGTAGAGCGGGAACGGATAGGGGCCCATGATCGAGGTCCCCTCATAGGCAATGTCGATGATCTGCTGGCGGTCCATTACGTAGTTCAGGACCCAGCGCATATCCTTGTCGTTCCACGGCTCGATCGAGTTGTTGACCGTCAGGCTGCGCGCGCATGGATCGGGCCAGACAAACGGCATCTCATCCTGGAACGCGATCCAGTTGGGATTCTGCGCCACCAATGCTTGGAACGAGCCGAATGTGATGTCGTGCAGGCCGTCATAGTCATCCTCAATCGCCGTCGCCAGGCGGACCTCCTCGGTGCCCGTGTAGGACATAACCAGTTTCTTCGGCTCCGGCAGCTTCTTCAGGCCGATTTCGGCAGCCCACCAGTTATCGTTTCGGACCCAGATCGTCTCGTTCTCAGTGACCTTGGCCAGCTTGTAGGGGCCGGTACCCATCGGCAACCCCTTCTCCAGGTCGAAATTCTTGAAAGTGGCTGGGTCTTCCACGTCTTCCCAGATGTGCTTCGGGACAAAATAGTCGACGCCGCAGATGTTGTCGGAGAATCGCTCCAGCTTGAAACGCACATTCGATTTCTTAAGGTTGTAGATAACCGTCAGATCATCCACCTTCTCGACCGACTCGATCCATTCCTGGTATGCGAAATGCTGGCCGAGCGCATCGTTGTTCATCTGCAGCTCGGTCGAAAAGATGATATCGTCGGCCGTGAATGGCGTGCCGTCCTGCCAGGTGATGCCCTCGCGCAACTTGAGCGTCCACACAGAATGGTCCTCGTTGGGCGTCAGCGACTCGGCCAGCCAGTTCTCGATTTCGCCGCTGCCGTAGTTCAGCAGCGTCAGCACATCCGAAAACTCCGTATAGCCCCACCCGACCGCGCTGCCTCGCACGTACGGATTCCAGTTGTCACTCCCCTGTAGCGGGCTCGTCCGGTCCAGGATGACCGTCTCCTCGCGCGACGCATTGAGATAGTCCTCCGTCGTGCCCATCTCCTCTGTCTGGCCCTCGCTCTCCGCGGCCGGTGCCTCCGCAGCCGCCGGCGCTTCCGGAGCCCCACAAGCCGCCAACAAGATTGCAAACAACAGCAGGAGTACCGTCAATCGATTAAGCAGTTTCATGCAAAGCTCCTTGTCTGTACTGTGATATTGAGTTGGAGGAACTGACTTTGGAATCTAAGAGTCCACCTTCAGAGAAGACAAGCAGAGATGCCTGAAGAGTGGACAGGCGCAACTACTGATCACGACCAACTGGTGGCTGGGCATTGCGGTGAAAGACGCCCTCCTTGCAACAAGAAAGTCTTGCCACGCAAAAAGTTGAATTTGAGGGCGCGTTGGGGAGGGGAAGCGGAAAACCGGAGGAGAGGAGGAGGAATGGGTCCTCACTCCCCGCTCCTCTCCCCTCGCTGCTCAAACTTAGCTGGCCAGCGACAGCTCCGTCTTCGGATCGAAGATGTGCGCATTGGCCATATTGATCGCCAGCTCAATCTCGTCGCCCGTCGAAACCCGCACACGCGGGTCGACTCGCGAGATGAACTGCTTGTCGTCCGGTGTCAGGCAGTAGAGGAAAATCTCATTACCCATCAGCTCGGTTACGTCGACCTGGGCCACCATGTCGGACTCCAGAATCTGCGGCGGCGCAAACTCTTTCGAGTGGATGTCCTCGGGCCGGATGCCGAAGATCACCTCGTTGCCCAGATGCTCCCGCCACTCCGTCACCTTCTCTTCCGGCACATCCAGCCGGAAACCGCCCGCGTTGACCTCCATCTTGCCGTCGCTCTCGACCAGCGTGGCATCGAAGAAGTTCATGCTCGGGCTGCCGATGAAGCCGGCAACGAAAATATTCGCCGGATGGTCGTACAGGTTCTGCGGCGAGTCCACCTGCTGCAGGACACCGTCCTTCATCACCGCGATGCGGGAGGCCATCGTCATCGCCTCCACCTGGTCGTGCGTCACATAGATAAAGGTCGTCGCCAGGCGCTGGTGCAGCTTCGAAATCTCTGCACGCGTCTGCACGCGCAGCTTGGCGTCCAAGTTCGACAGCGGCTCGTCAAAGAGGAACACCGCCGGCTCACGCACAATCGCACGGCCGACCGCCACGCGCTGCCGCTGGCCACCCGAAAGCTGCTTCGGCTTGCGGTCAAGCAGATGCTCGATGCCCAGAATCCCGCCGGCCTCTTCCACACGCCTCTGAATCTCGTCCTTCGGCGTCTTGCGCAGCTTCAGACCGAACGCCATGTTGTCATAGACGCTCATGTGCGGGTACAGAGCATAGCTTTGGAACACCATCGCGATGTCCCGGTCCTTCGGCGGCACGTCGTTGACGATGCGGTCGCCGATCAGGATCTGCCCCTCTGTGATCTCCTCCAGCCCCGCCAGAAGGCGCAGACTCGTCGTCTTGCCGCAGCCCGATGGGCCGACAAAGACCAGGAACTCCTTGTCCTCGACGTGAATCGTCAAATCATTGACGGCCACGACGTCGCCGAAGCGCTTGTAGACATGTTCGTAGGTTACACTTGCCATTTTGTACTTTGCTCCTTTGGTGAAGATTGGGCTCACTCACGAATTGGCATTGGACGCTCGTAAGCCTGTTTCACTCTCTTCCCTGCGGCAGAACTGTTCGGTCGCGCAAGCGGGGGCGAGCACAGACTCCATCCCACCTGGCGGGACTCGTTGCCAAAACCGTCCACAAGGAGGAAAGCGTGACAATAGTTAATGCGCTGCAATTCAGCGCACAAAAAACGGCGGCAATGACGACGCGGCACGGGATACGTACAACGAATGGCGGATAGGAGTTGCCGGCAGCTTCCCAGCCGCATCGGCGGTCTGCAGCCGCAACTCGAAAGAATTACTCGGTGGACGGGCGCAGTATAGCACGGCCAGCAACCCCAAGCAAATCACAGAATTCAGCCGGGTGCATCCCAAAAATGGAGTGAATTTTCCTACACCTCTGACAGCAGCCAAACGCTCTTTCTGACCACTGACCACTGACTACTGCAGTTCTGGGCGGTCGGGCCTATTCGGCCCTCCCTTGTGCGGGGGCGCCCCCCCCCCCACCCCCCCGCGCCGAAAACCCCCCCCCCCGCGAGTGGGTGGGGAAAAAGCCCGTGA
>JAJEDI010000081.1 GCA_022821585.1 Caldilineaceae bacterium | reverse complement strand
ACCCACTGACAAAAATCATCGACATCACAGAACAGTTCAAGTATACTCATCTATGAGCGCCTTTCTTTGCTGGTGAATCGTGGTTGCCGAACTTCTATTCTACCAGCTTGGTTAGGCGCTCATTTACTCCGAATTCAGGTTGGTTAGTTTTTGGTTTTGGTGGGCCCTTGCTGTCAGGTGAACACCAGTTGCTGAAGACACCGATCCGAAAGTCAAAATCAACAGGGAACAGGATACAAATGAATCGCACGCTATCACTCGACGGCAGCTGGCAGGTCATCTTCGACGATGACAACAAAGGCCGGACGCTGAACTGGCAGGATCGGGAACGGTTCCACAGCTATCACGCCATTGAGGAGGTTGCGGTCCCCGCCTGCCTGGAGGAGTTCAGGCAGGACTACGAGGGCGTTGCGTGGTACGGCAAGAGCTTCCATCTGCCGGCGGAGTGGGAGGGCAAGACGGTCCGGGTACGGTTCGAGGCGGTCAACTACCGGGCGGAGGTGTGGGTCAACGGCGAGGCCGCGGGCGCGCATGAAGGCGGTTATACCGGCTTCGAGTTGGAGGTCGGTGATCTGTTGGATGCGGGGGCGGAGAACTTTGTTGCGGTGCGCGTCATCACGCCGCTGATCACGCGCGACGTCGTGATCGACGGGCTGGGGCGGGACGATATGCCGCACTGGCGCGGCGCCATTGCGGGCGGGATCTGGCAGCCGGTTTCGCTGATCGCTACGGATGCCGTCTATGTTGAGAGCGCATTTGTGACGGGCGACATCGGGTCCGGCGATGTGCGGGTGGAACTGGCACTGCGCAATACCAGCCTCAAGAGCCAGAAGGCGGAAATCCGGTGCGCGATCACGTCCTGGGCAGACGGCGGGTCCGCAGGCTCGGTCAGTGCAGAACACAATCTGCGGCCGGGCGGAAGCGAGGTGACGCTGGAGTTGAACGTGGCCGGCCACAGGCTGTGGCAGCTGGATGATCCCTTCCTGTACCTGGTGACGACCGGCGTGCAGCTGGCGGACGGGCTTTCGGACCGGGTGGAGGCGCGGTTCGGTTTTCGCGAGTTCACGGCCGAGGGCAAGAGCTTCTATCTCAACGGAAAAAAGATCGTCCTGAAGACGACCTTCAACGAGGCCTTCTACCCCCATTCGCTGGCCTATCCGCGGGATCTGGAGCTGCTCCGGAAGGAGTTCAGGCTGATCAAAGAGGGCAACATCAACATGGTGCGGCCCTGGCGCAAGCCGCAGCCGCCGGTCGTTTACGATATGGCCGATGAGGTGGGCGTTCTGTACGTGGGCGCGCTGCCGGTCGAGTGCATGGACAACTGGCCGCAGATTACGCCCTACACGCGGCAGCGGATCGAGAACGAGGTGTCGGAGATGGTGCTGCGCGACCGCAACCATCCCTCGATCGTTATCTGGGAGATGTTCAACGAGATCCTGCGGGACGGGCTGAAACGGCTGCGGCACACGACTTCGCTGAAGGCGCGCGAGTTGGATCCCACCCGGCTGATTATCGACGAGGCCGGCGGCTTTGCCGGTCTGTGCAGCGTCTATCTGCCCGGTTCGTACGAGCCGACGCTGATCAACGACGTCCACGACTACCCGGGCACGCCGTTCGCGCAGGAGAACTACGACAATCTGATGCTGTTGGGCAAGACGGAAGCGGAGTTTGCGGCGATGGGGCGCACGAGTTTGGGCCGGCACACGCGCAGCCATATCGAGCCCGGCCTGCTGACCAACATCTCCGAACTGGGTTACGGCAGCATCCCCGACCTGGAAGCCAACATGGCCCAGTACCGCCGCGAGGGCAACCCCATCACGCCGGACTACCGCATCCATGAGCGCCTGCACGACACCTACCTGGCGGTCTATGAACGGACTGGGCTGGAGGAGGTCTTCCCGACCTTCCACGACTTCATGCTCGCCTGCCAGGAGGTCCACTACACGGGCAACAAGCTGATGGCCGAGGCCTGCCGCATCAATGGCGACATCGCCGGTATCGGCATCCACTCGCTCAACGACGGCGACTGGATCGTGGGCGCAGGTCTGATCGACAATTTCCGCAACCCCAAACGCGCCTATTATGCGATCCAGGAGACCTTTGCCGACCGCTATATCGCGATTCGCCCGAGCGCGCAGAATGTTTACGCGGGGCAGGGCGTGCAGATCCTGCTGACGTCGGTCAACGACGAGGAGGCTGTGGCGGGGACGCTCTCGCTTCAGGTCACGGCCGGCGACGGGCAGCGGGTGCTCGACCACAGCGAAGAGACCACGCTGCCGGCGGGCATTGTCGATCTGGGCGAGTACGGCGCCGCCACCGACGGCCTGGCGGGGCGCTGCCTGGTCGAGGTCACGTTCGGCGCCGGCGCAGAGACGGTTGCGCGTAACTGCTCGAGCTTCTATGTGCTGGAGCAGGCGGGCTCGGCGCTTCCCGGGCAGGAGGTTGCGCTGATCGATCTCGACGGCGCGCTGGGCGCGTATCTGGCCGGCTCTGACCTGCGGTCCACGCCGTTTTCGGGGGAGACGCCGCGCAGTCAACGGGCGCTGGTAAATCTGAATGGTTGGGACGGCCAGGAGCAGCCGGTCTTCGCCGAACTGGCGCAGTGGGTCAGCGGCGGCGGGAAGGCCGTCTTCCTCGGCATGCCGCCGGAGAACACGCTGACAACCAGGTATCGCATGGAGAAACTCCTGCCCAAGGACCTTCTGCTGCCGTTCACGGTAACCTATTACAGCGGCAAAGGTCTGTGGACGCCGTGCAGCCACGTTGTGCGCGAGCATCCGGTCTACGACGGTCTGCCATCGGCCTGCCTGATGGGGCAGGAGTACCGCGACGTGGTTTCGCGCTGGTCGATCGTGACGCCGGAGACGGACTGGATCAGCGGCAACGTGACTTATGACTGGCACGCCGGCCTGAAGCACAAGCAGAACTACACCGGCGTGACCGCGGCTTTCCACGGGGCCGACCTGACGCAGATCGTGCACGGTGAAGGCAGTTACGTCCTGTGTACGCACCGGCTCGTTGAAAACCTCGGTAAAGATCCGGTGGCGGAGCGGCTGTTCGGCAACCTGGTGGGCTGGATTTTGGGGTAGTAGTTTTTAGTAGTCAGTTTTCAGTTCTTGGTGCATCTCCGCGTACGCGGCAGTTACAAATGTGCGTTCAATATGGAGACCGGCTTTTTTCCGTATTGCGTAACGCGGGCGAGAAGTCCTGGTATCACGAGGGATTCACAAACGCCGGGTTTCATGTTCAGGAGACAGTATGAGCAGACCAACGCATGATGAGATTCCGTTCGACCTGTTCGCGAGTTTCGAACGTATCGGGGAGGGCAACCCGGTCTTTTTCTGTGAGCCGCCGGAGTGGGCTGCGGCCGCGCACGCGATCGTCGTGGGCGAGACGGTCCACTACCTGTGGGGCAGGCGGAGGAAGGACAACTTCTGGGTGTTGATGCACAGCACGGCGCCGGCGAGCGACCCTGCGGCCGTCACACACGACCCGAAAAACCCTGTCCTGGTGCCCTCGGAGGCCGGGTTCGACGATTTCACCACCGAGTACCCGTTCCCCTTCCTGAACCCGGCTGACGACAGGTTCTATGTCTACTATCTCGGCCGGCGGCTCAAGCCGCCCAAGCAGACGGGGCTATTGGTGGGCGACGGGGATTTCGGCGCGTGGACGCGCGTGCGCCAAACGCCGGTGATTGCGGCGGACACGCCTTACGAAAGCGCGGGCTCGTCGCACCCTTCCATGGCGGTTGACGGCGACACGATCCACATCATCTACACGGGCGAATCGGAGGGGCCGCCGGTTATCTGCCACGCGACCGCGCCGACCAGCGACCCCGCGGCCGTCACCAAGGACGCGGCCAATCCGATATTCTCAGGCAGCGGGCTGGCGTGGGACAGCGGCGGCGTGCGCGAGGCGGAGATTTTCAGGGGGCCGCGCTATTTCCATATTCTGTACGGCGGGCGGGCGGACGACAGCGAGGTGTGGCAGATCGGGCATGTGCGCACGCGGGACTTCCGCAGCTTTGAGGCGAACCCGCACAACCCGATCTTCAGGCCCGCCGCGACGCGCGGGGCATGGGACTGCGACGGTATTCTCACGCCGCAGGTCTTTGAGGCCGGGGACGCCTACTACATGCTCTATGCGGGGCGGAAGGGCAGAGAGTGGCAGAGCGGCCTTGCCAGAGCAGGCAGACCTCGAAGTTAGCGAGTCGGAACCGGATTCAGGAACTGTGTCTAACACGGCGCCGTCTATTGTTCCTTGAAATGAAAAATGCAGAGCATATGCGCTCTGCATGGCGTGCGCCTGATGCGGTTATAGGCGCATTCTCCACTCTCCTCAATGAGCCCCCTGGGACTCGAACCCAGAACCCACGGCTTAAAAGGCCGTTGCTCTACCAATTGAGCTAGGGACCCGCGACAACGGCCCTCAATTCTAGCCTACGGGGTAGATGAGAGCAAAATCTGACCCCGTAAAAACGAAGCGGCTGCAGTTTCAACAGCCACGGTCCAGACTAAAGTATCGGCGGCTCATCGGTGTAGTATTCGTCGCGCAGAGAATCGGCCTGGACGATCCAACTGACGAAGTCGAGCTCTTCGCCTGCGAGGTGGGCCGGGATGATGCGGGCCAGTTCGTCGGGCGTGCGCTCGGCCAGCTGCCGGTATGTAAAGATGCCGGCGGCGTAGAGCTCATCCTCGAACACCTGATCGACGCCGGCGATGCGGGTCAGGTCTTCGGGCAGCGGACCGTCGTAGACCGCGCCGATGCGGTTGTTCGCCTGGGCCAGCTCGCGGGCCTGCTCGGTCCAGGCGCGGGTGTCGCTGCCGGGCAGGGCCCTGGTGATCTGTTGGAGCGATTCGGCGTCGGCGCGGGAGAGCTGGTCCCAGGTAAAGATGCCGACCTGGTAGAGTCGCCGCTCGTAGAGCCCGCCGATGCCGTAGACGGCGGTGAGGTTGTCCGGCCGGTTCGAAAGGTCCTGTGCGACGGGTGTCTCTGGTTGGGCATCTCTGCGGCCGCGGCGGCCCGTCTGCGCGGTCGCAGTGGCTGCCGGCCCCGGCGGCGCGCCGAAGGTTTGCGCGTCCGGTCCTTCGGGCAGTGGCTGCGTACCTCTCGCGGCGGACGACAGCGCGGACAGATCGAGACGCCGGCGCCGTCCCCGATACCAGACCCATTCAACCAGGGTCGAGCTTACCCAACCGAAGAGCAGGCCGACCAGAATATACCCGAGCAGGCTTGTCAGATCCATACATTCCCCCGTGCGCCTCGAAGAAGAGAGACACAGTAGAAAATCAGTGTATCCCGCGGCAAAGTGGTTGTCAAAGCGCTGTACTCTACGGGTGCATCCCAGATTTTTTGCGAGACTCGTCTGACCAGTGTTGAATCCAGCCTGGTCGACGAATCGACTCTACTGGGCGGACAATAATTTGGGATACACCCTACTCTACGGGTGCGTCCCAGATATGGGGTGGGAACAGTCTGGCGGGGAATCAGTGACAGTGGTGGCTGGAATCGTCTACCGTTTTTTGGCGAGACGCAGTGCAGGCGCCAGGCCTGGCCGTACGGTGGAGTCCGTCAGTTGGGGAGGGTGCGAGGGCAGGCACAAGGCCGACACCTACGGGGATCTGATGGGACTGGCGGGGCGTGGGTTGGCGGAATTCTTTCGGTTGGGCACCTGTTACGAATGCCGGCACCAGGTCGATGAGGCATGTTGTAGGAGGGGGGGCGTTGCGGGGGGGGGGCCCCCGCCCCAGGGAGGGCCGAATAGGCCCGACCGCCCAGAACAGCAGTTTTTAGTAGTCAGTTTTTAGTTTTTAGTGGTCAGAGGACAGTTTCTGCGCTTCCCCTGGCTCAGAGTTGATCGCGAGATGGTTGGTGCTCCGCTGCGACCTGAGGCATGGGGAAGTTCGCCCCCATTTTGGGATGTACCCTTCTCTACGCCCAGGGAAAACGCATCTGAATGTAGATGCCGAATCGCCTCCGAAGGGCGCCCACAAGGGGCGCCCCTACCATTTCTTCCTGCGTTGCCGCGCGGCCTCGAAGAGAATGACGGCGCCGGCGGCGGCAACGTTGAGCGATTCAGTGGCAGCGGCCATGGGAACCGCCACGGTTTCCGCTCTTTCCCGCATATGCGAACTCGCCCCGTGGGCCTCGCTGCCGAGCACCAGCGCTGAGGGTTTGCCCCAATCGACTTCATCGTAGAGGATGCTGCCCTCCGCGCTTGCCAGGTAGAGGGGCTGGCCGGTGGGCAGGGCGTCCGTGACCGCTTCCCAGGTCGCCAGGATACGAATTGGGACACGGAAGTGCGCGCCCATGGCCGCGCGCAGGACTTTGCCGTTGAACGGGTCGACGCATCCGGGCGCGAACAGGACCTGATCGGCGCCGGCGGCGGCGGCCGTGCGCAGGAGGGTGCCGGCGTTGCCGGGTTCCTGCACGCCGTCGAGAATGAGGGAGAGCGCGGCGGCGGAAGGCATGGGCAGGTCCGGTATGGGAACCACGGCCGCGATGCTCTGCGGCGATACGGTCTCGCTGATCTTATCGAGGATGGCGGGGGGTACCAGGTAGAGGGGGCAGGCCCGCTGGAGCTGCGCCGCAAGATCCGGCTGCGCTTCTCTAGCGGCGGCGGTGATGAAGCAGGTGTGGAAGGCTGCGCCGATGGTCAGTGCGTCCTGTACGAGGCGCGTTCCTTCGAGCAGGCAGAGACCGTGGGCCTGGCGGTGGCGGCGGCGGTGCAGCCTGGCCGCCAGTTTGACCTGTGGATTGCTGGCGCTGGTGATCTCTTTCATCGGCGAACTGGAGCGCAGGCTCTCCGAGGCGAGTTACGGCGCCGACACGGGGGGACCGGGGCGTATCGGATGCCGGCGCCGGAGAGATCGGACAAAAAAGCAGAGACGTATGTCTCTGCAATCTGTACTCTGCGTTGTGGGACGGCCGGGCGGCCGTTGCGATAATGCGTTCAAGCGGTGAAACGGCAGCGCAATGGATCAGTTCACATGGCTTTTGGCCAGTTCAGCCAGTGCGCTGAAACCTTCTGCGTCGTTGGCGGCGATGTCGGCCAGTACTTTGCGGTCCACCTGTACGTCGGCCTTCTTGAGCCCGTAGATGAGGTGGCTGTAGTTGATGCCATTGATCCGGGCCGCGGCGTTGATACGGGTAATCCACAGCCGGCGGAAGTCGCGTTTGCGGGTGCGGCGGTCGCGATAGGCAAAGGCAAGTGATCTGATCATCGCCTCATTGGCGCGCTTGAAGAGCTTGGACCGGCTGCCGAACTGCCCCTTGGTAAACTTGAGTACTCTTTTATGGCGCCTGTGCGCATAAACCTTTGGTCTGGAACGTGCCATTGGTTGAATCCTTGTATCTTAGGTATGCCATGCCTGTGAGCGGATCCTCTTAGGCCTGAGCCGCCTGCATGGTTGAGTAGGCGATGGAACCGTAGTTGGGTCGGGTACGAAGAAACGCTTTACGCTCTGTCAGGTTCCCGGCCCCGTCGAGAGAGGCCTAGGAGACCAGTTTTTTGGTCGCTCTGGCCTGGCCTTTGTTCGGGCTCGTAATCTTGTGGCGATAGTCGCTGACCTTGCGCTTTTTGCGGCGCAGGTGGTTGCCGCCCTGTTTGCGGCGCAGCAACTTACCGTTTTTCGTCACTCGGAAGCGCTTTTGCGCGCCCTTATGGCTCTTCATCTTTGGCATAGGTCTTCTCGGTTTGTTGCCGCGCCCCATACATGCAGAGACAGATCGGGACTGCACGACAGGATGCAGTAGCTGAACGAAAATCGCGCCCCCTTAAGGCGGGGGCGCATTGGACATTGTCACACCCGTCAGCGCATGCGCAACTGACGGCGTCATGCAAGCCTAAATGATAGCACAGCCGCCCGCCAAGCTCAAAATTTGGCGGTCGGCAGCTTCAGGCAGCTATGAAGTTCGACTACGAGGCCGGGGCGAGAAGCATCACCATGCTGCGGCCTTCAAAGCCCGGATGGGATTCGACGACAGCTTCGTCCTCCAACTCTTCCGTCACCCGTTTCATCAAGTCAAGGGCAATGTCGCGGTGGACGATCTCGCGGCCGCGGAAGCGGATGCGTACCCGTACTTTGGCGCCATCCTTCAGGAACTTTCTCGTCTTGTTGAGAACGACCTGAATATCGTGTTCGCCTGTTTTGGGTCGCAAGCGTACTTCCTTGATCTCGATCTGCTTCTGCGCCTTGCGTGACTCCCGCTCCCGTTTCTGTCTCTCGTAGAGGTACTTGCCATAGTCCATAAACCGGCAGACCGGCGGCTTGGCATTAGGGGCAACCTCTACCAGATCCAGATCTCTCTCCTCGGCGGCCTGCAGAGCGGCCTGCACATCCATGATGCCGAGTTGCGTGCCAACTTCATCGATGACCCGCACCTCGCGCGTACGAATCCGGTGGTTGATTCGTGTTGTGTTTCTGCTAATTCCTGATCTCCTTTGGGCGTTTTGCCCACAACACCGCAGATGCAGAGACGCTTTCCCCTTTTGCGTAGATGAATCCTTGCGCTCGAATGTTAAGGTGGTAGCGCAGTGAAACACCTATTTCAAAATGGGGTTGCTGTCAAGAGACACCTGTGGAAAACGATCGACTGTAAAATCCGTGAGAGTATAACATTACAGAAGTGCTACGTCAAACCTGAAAAAAGCACCTGAACGTTGTCCCGATAGGTGGACGACTGCTGTCTGAATCAGGATGATCAGAACCCTGTAGATGTTCAGGTTTGGAGACGGCAGGTCGTTGTACGGACCACAGTTTTCGTGTTTGGCCGCCGCCCGGTAAACGGGCTGCCTGCATACGACCATTACGTGCGTCACTGCTCGTATGCGGCGCCAGAGAACAACAGGGGCGCCCGGTCAAGCGCCCCTGTTGTTTTGCCTTATCTCCGCGCCCGAAGGGCACGCATCGAAGGTCTATTCATACCAGCCCGAGCCAATGAGCAGTCCGTCGTGGCGCACGGTCCAGGAGTGCTTGGTCTCCTCCTCGCCGGTGGCAGGATTGACGAAGACGTAGTGTACCCACAACCCCTCTTCCGTCGCTTGCAGCATGTCGGTGCCGAAATGATAGCCGGTGGAGTCCAGGCCCAGCTCTTCCTTCAGGTCCATACCCAGAAGGTCCGGGTTGGCGTGGGCGATTAACTGATCATTCTCGTCGAAGATGTAGACATACCACTCCCCGTCCACGCTTGTCGACGTATTGTAGTAGGCGACCGCCTCTTCGCGGCCATACGCCTTGTAGTACCGGAGCGCACGATCGACCACGGCGACGGTATATTCGGCCGGTTGCGCCTTGGTCACTGCCGTAGCCAGAGTAGGCATGACCTGATACCAGCCGGAGCCGAACAGCAGTCCATCCCGCCTGACCACCCAGGAATGCTTGTACTCCTGGTTGCCGGTGGCGGGGTTGAAGAAGACATAGTCTACCCACAATCCTTCCTCGGTCGCGCCGAGCATCAGGTCGCCGAAGCGATAGCCGGTGACATCGACGGCCAGGTCACCCTTCGCATCTTCTCCTAACAGGTCGGGGATGGCGGTGGCGATCACCTGGTCGTTCTCATCCAGGATGAAGACAAACCATTCGCCGTCCACGCTTTCCGGGGAGTTGTAGTATTCGACCGTCGCCTCCCGCCCCTCGGTCTCATATCGTTGCAAGGCCTGCTCTACCATGGCCACGGTGTAGCCCGCACGGTCCGCTTTGGTGACGCCCACTTTGAAACCGGGCAGGACCTGATACCAGCCGGAGCCGAACAGCAACCCATCCCGCCTGACCACCCAGGAATGCTTGAACTCCTGGTTGCCGGTGGCAAGGTTCTGGAAGAGATAGTCCACCCACAGTCCCTCTTCGGTCGCGGTGAGCATCAGGTCGCCGAAGCGATAACCGGTGACATCGACGCCCAGGTCTCCTTTCAGGTCCATGCCAAGCAGATCGGGGTTAGCGTGGGCGATCAGCCGATCGTTCTCATCGAATATGAAGACATAGTACTCGCCGTCCGCGCTTTCGGGTGTGTTGTAGTACTCGACCGTCGCCTCCAGGCCTTGGGCTTCATAGCGTTGCAGGGCCTGCTCTACCATGGCCACGGTGTAGGCCACGGGATGCGCCTTGGTGGCGCCTAATTGCAGGCCGGGCAGGACCTGGTACCAGCCGGAACCGAAGATAAGGCCGTCGTGACGGACGACCCAGGTATGTTTGTACTCATAGTTGCCGGTGGCGATATTGAGGAAGAAGTAGTCGACCCAGAGGCCTTCCTCGTCGACGCTGTGCATAAGTTCACCGTAACGGTATCCGGTGATGTCGACACCGAGCTCGCCAATTTCATCGCCGTTGGAATACTGTCCGCGCAGCTCCTCTCTGGGGTGGCCGATGAGGATGTCGTTTTCGTCGATGAGGAAGACGTACCATTCGCCGTCAAGGTTTGCGGGCGAGTTGATGTATTCGAGGGTGGCTTCGCGTCCCTCGGTCTTGTAGCGCTGGATGGCCTGTTCAACGAGATGGACGGTGTAGCTTGGGCGATCGGCCTTGGAGGGGGCGCGGCGGGAGAGATCGGGCAGAATCTGATACCAGCCGGAAGCGAAGATCAGCCCATCGTGGCGCACGGCCCAGGTATGTTTGAACTCCTGGTTGCCGGTGGACAGGTTCTGGAAGATGTAATCGACCCATATCCCCTCTTCGGTAGCGCCGGCTATGGCTTCGCCCTGTCGATAGCCGGTGATATCCACCCCTACAGGGCCATGCAGGCTCTCACCCAGCAGATCCGGGTTGGCGTGGGCGATTATCTCGTCGTTCTCATCGACGATGAAGACATACCATTCGCCATCCACGCTTGCGGGAGAGTTGTAGTAGTCAACAGTGGCCTCCCGCCCCTCGGCGTCGTAGCGTTGCAGGGCTTTCTCTACCATGGCCACCGTGAACCCGGCGCGATCGGCCTTGGTAACCTGCCGGCTTTGCTCGGTGGCGGCGCCATCCCTTTGCAAATTGGATGTCATATATTGATCACAGCCGGACACAAATACAGCGGCAGCTATCAGTACGGCTGCTAATCTACTAAGTAACAAACGGTTGTGCATCGTCTACCTCCTGTAGCGCTCTTCATTGAGGGCCGGTTATTTCGGGTCGAACGGTTAAACATGCAGATTTCACAGAAACATACCGAACACACCTGCACCGAGCCATCCAGTGAGGTGTGTTCGGCAGTAGGAAAGACGTATGCGCTCCAGCATGAACTTCAGCGCGCAAAAATATTTGCATGCGCCTCTTTACGATAGAGGCGCGGATGGTTCAAGGCACGACCGATTTCGTACTTCACGCGAAATATGCGCACGTTTGACGAGCCGGTCTCTCTACAATGTCTTGGCGCGGCTGGCGAAACGCTCGACGACAAGCGAGACGAACTCTGCCGCCGGCATGCCGTTCCGGCGGACGCCGTCGCGGCGGCGCAGGGAGACGGTCTCTTCTTCCACCTCGCGATCGCCGACGATCAGCATATAGGGAACCTTCATCCCCTGGGCCTGGCGGATCTTGTTGTTCATGCGGTCGCTGCTGAGGTCGGCGGCAACGCGGGCCCCGGCGTCGGCAAGCCGCTTTTCGATCTGCACCGCGTACTCGTTGTGGGCCGACGTCACGGGAATGACGCGCACCTGTTCGGGCGACAGCCAGACCGGGAAGTTGCCGCCGTAATGCTCGATAAGGAAGCCGATCATGCGTTCGTGCGTGCTGAGCGGCGCGCGGTGGATACAGAGCGGGATCTCCTCTTCGCCGGCGGCGTTGATATAGGAGAGGTCCAGCCTTTCCGGCTGGGCGAAGTCGACCTGATTGGTGGCGAGGGTGAACTCGCGGCCGATGGCGCTCCAGATCTGCACGTCGATCTTGGGGCCGTAGAAGGCGGCCTCGTCCGGCTCCTCTTCAAACGGCACGTTGCCCTCGGTCATGGCCTGACGCACCATCTCCTCGGTCTGCAGCCAGAGGGAGCGGTTGTCGACGTACTTATCGCCCAGCTTTCTGGGGTGATGGGTGCTGAGGCGCATGACAAAGCGCTCGATTTCGAAGAGATCGAAGTAGTACTTGTACAGGTCGACGACGCGCATGAACTCCTCGGCAAACTGCTCCTCGGTACAGTAGATGTGGGCGTCGTTCATCTGCATCGAACGGACGCGCATCAGGCCGAAGAGCTCCCCGCTCTGTTCATAGCGGTAGCAGGTCCCGTATTCGGCCAGCCGCACGGGCAGTTCGCGGTAGCTGCGCAGCTTGGAGCCAAAGATCTTGTGGTGCATCGGGCAGTTCATCGGCTTTACGTAGTAGGTGACGCCCTCCATCTCCATGGGCGGGTACATGCTGTCTTTGTAGAAGGCGAGGTGCCCGCTGCGCAGGAAGAGGTCCTCCTTGGTGAGATGGGGCGTGCGCACGCGGTCGTAGCCGGCGGCCTCCTCGGTCTCTTTGGCGAGGCGTTCGAGCTCTTCGATGATGATGGCGCCGCGCGGCAGCCAGAGTGGCAGGCCCGGCCCGACTTCCTCTTCGAAGATAAAGATCTCCAGCTCGCGGCCCAGCTTGCGGTGGTCCCGCTTTTTGGCTTCTTCGAGCTGATCGAGGTGTTTCCTCAACTCTTTGCGGTTGCGCCAGGCGGTTCCGTAGATGCGCTGCAGCATGGGGTTTTTCTCATCGCCGCGCCAGTAGGCGCCGGCGACGCTGAGAAGCTGAAAGGCGTCGGCGACGATCTGGCCGGTATGCTCCACATGGGGCCCCCGGCACAGGTCTTCGAATGTATCATGCTTGTAGGTGCTGATGACGGGCTTCTCGGTAATTTCGTTGCCGTATTCGTCGATTTCGCCCTGGGCCAGGCCGTCGATCAGCTCCAATTTGTAGGGTTGGTCGGTGAAAAGCCGGCGGGCCTCGGTGTCGCTGACCTCGCGATAGGCAAACTGGTGCTTGCCGCCGATAATCTGGCGCATGCGTTTCTCGATCGTTTTCAGGTCGTCCGGGCGGAATGTACGGGGGGAGCCGTCCTGGTCGACGCCGAGATCGAAGTCGTAATAGAAGCCGTTCTCGATCGGAGGTCCGATCGCATACTTGGCTTCGGGATAGAGTTCCAGCACCGCCTGCGCCATGACGTGGGCTGCGCTATGGCGAATTTTATACAGGCCATCAGTTTTACTAGCCATCTCCGTTGCTCCTGTTTACTTCAGTGGACGTGGTACCATGCGCTACCACTTCGTCTTGGGAACGAAGTGAATTGGGGCCCGTGGGTGGTAAGGCCATGGGCCGCCGGGGTTCGCCACTAGCCACCATGAGTCAACCACGCAGCGCTCCACCAGGTTAGGTAGAGCAACTGCTGCATCCCCTTTACCAGCGGTAATGGGTCGATCCATTCGCTCAGACGGTGGGCGTCGCCGCCATCGGTAAGGCCCACACAGACGGCTGGAATGTTGCGGCTGAGGGGCACATTGGCGTCTGTGCTGCTGATGCGCCCATCGCTGCGTTCTTTAACGCCGAGCTCCTGCAGAATCGTGGAAGCGGCCTGCACGAGCGGATGGCGAAAAGGGAGCCCGCCGGCCGGTCGATTGCCGATCTGTTTGTGGCGTAGCGTGAGGCCGTTATTGCGCGCGCTGTGCGCCTGTGCGTGGCGCTCTACTATCTGTCCGATCTGCTCGTCCAACCAGGCGAGGGTTTCGGGTGATTCGCTGCGCAGGTCCAGCTCCATCCACGCCTCCTGGGCGATGGAATTGACGGAAGTGCCGCCGCCGATACGGCCGATATTGAAGGTGGTACGCGGTGTCTGGGGGACCTGCATATTGAGGAGGTCCCTCGCCAGCAGTACGAGACCGTGAACGGCGCTGGCTGCGCCGAAATCACCCCAACTGTGGCCCCCCGGCGCGGCGGCGGAAGTACGGTAGCGCCGCGCGCCCAGCGCCTGATGGACGATGCGGCCCAGGCCCATTCCTTCAAGCACGATGACAGCGCCGAGGGCGCCGCGCCCGTTGCGGGAAGGACCGGCTTTGCGGCTTGCCCCGTTCGTTTGCGCGGCCAGCCGGTCCACGACCTGGCGCATGCCGCGCAGATCGCCCACACCCTCCTCCATCGAATTAGCGACCAGCCAGATGTCCACTGGCGGCGGGGCGAGTTGCGTCAAGGTCTCGGCCAGAGTGAGCAGTCCGGCAACGCCGGTCGAATTGTCGCCGATTCCCGGTCCGCGGATCAATCCCTTGTCCAGGCGGCGCAAGCGCAGATCGGTTTCAGGCGGGAAGACGGTATCGGTGTGGGCGGACACGAGCAGGGCGGGGCGGTCCTGTGCGCGCGGGCCGCAGACCCGGCCATAGACATTGCCGAGCCCGTCCCGCTCGACGTCGGCCAGGCCGATGGCGCGCATGCGCTTCTCGATCCACGCGGCGCGCTCGGTTTCGGCGCCGGTGGGGGCGGGGATCTGCTGGACGGCGATGCAGAGGTCGATAAGTTGCTCGAGCCTGCCGGCAAAGGTTGCGGCTGCAGACTGCACTGCGCTCCCGTGGGAAAGCCCATCAATCAACATGGAACACCTGTAATCACTGCTATACGCGTTTCCGCGCGTACGCAATCCAGAAGAAGAACAGGGGCGCCCGGTCGAGCGCCCCTGTATTGCTGGCTAATCACCGCGCCCAGAGGGCACCCATCGAAGGTCTATTCATACCAGCCGGAGCCAATGAGCAGTCCGTCGTGGCGCACGGTCCAGGAGTGCTTGGTCTCCTCCTCGCCGGTGGCAGGATTGACGAAGACATAGTGTACCCACAGTCCCTCTGCGGTCGCTTCCAGCATGTCGGTGCCGAAATGATAGCCGGTGGAGTCCAGGCCCAGATCTTCCTTCAAGTCCATACCCAGAAGGTCCGGGTTGGCGTGGGCGATTAACTGATCATTCTCGTCGAAGATATAGATATACCACGCGCCGTCCACGCTTTCCGGCGTGTTGTAATGGGCAACCGTATTTTCTCGCCCATGCGCCTTGTAGTAGCGGAGCGCCCGGTCGACAAAGGCGACCGTGTACTCAGCAGGTTCCGCCTTGGTTACGCCCAGCCCCAGAGTCGGGAGTACCTGATACCAGCCGGAGGCGAAGATCAACCCATCGTGACGCACTGCCCAGGTGTGCTTATACTCCTGGTTGCCGCTGACAGGGTTGATGAAGATATAGTCGACCCATTTCCCCTCCTCGGTGGCGCCGCCAATCGCTTCGCCATGCCGATAGCCGGTGATATCCACGCCTGTGGGGCCCATCAGGTTCTCGCCCAGAAAGTCGGGATTCGGGTGGGCGATTATGTCACCGTTCTCATCGAAGATGAAGACATACCATTCGCCGTCCACGCTTTCCGGAGATTTGTAGTATTCGACGGTGGCTTCCCGGCCCTTGGCGTCGTAAATCCGCAGGGCTTTCTCTACCATGGCCACGGTGTAACCTGCGCGATCGGACTTGGAAACGTGCCAGCCTTGCTTGGCAAAGGAGCGATCTGAACGACCCATCCGATCCATTCGCGAATCATGTGACATCCAGCCGCGGGGTGACATCATGTGATGGCAACCGGCCAGGAATACGGCGGCGGCCACCAGGACGGCGGCCATTTTAATGTGAAGAGTATGAATGCGCATTGGTCTATCTCCTATAGAGCTCTTTTTTGAGAGCCGGTGCCACGCGGCCACACAGTCAGACATGCAGATTTCATAGAAATATACCGAACATACCTACACCGAGCCATCAAGTGAGGTGTGTTCGGTAAGAGGAAAAATATTCACTCTCCACCTTACAGTTCCAGAGCGAAGAGGGTCAAGCACATTCCCCTGGTCGAAAGAGGCTCGTATGCTTCATGGCACCACCACTTTCGCCCTTAACGCGAAACCTGCCCATGTTAGGCTGTTCGCGGCCGATGTGCCGCGTCACCGCCAAGTGCCCAAAAAGACGGGATTGGCGACGATCTGCCGAACGCCGGTGTTCGGCAACGGCCAAGGTGGGAGATACTGGACTTGAACCAGTGACCTCTACGATGTCAACGTAGCGCTCTAGCCATCTGAGCTAATCCCCCGGATTTCAGAATTCAACTATAGCACACGGCAATGGCAGCCACAAATTCCGGCAGGGCGGCGCAGGTCTGTGTGACGGGATGGGCTGAGGACGTGGTCATACGGCCTCGGCACTGTCGCTGGCCGCGGTTGTCAGATGCGCCGGCTGGATGCCATTTGCCAGTTCATCAGTTGCGGCCAGTTTGCCGGAGCGCCGGCCTCTGCAGCAGGGTGATCGTCCAGGGCAAACTATGCTGGGCCGGTGCCATTCTGGTGTATAATGACAGGACCTCAGTGGTTAGTGGATGACAGTCCCACTAACCACGATTCACTTTTTACGGCAGCGTCCAGCCTAACGATGGAGAGCACAATGAAAGTTCTGTTAACAGCGCAGTGGGTCACAGGATTTGTGGATGGCTTCCGAGGCGACTTTCCGCAGGTGGAGTTTGTGTTTGCGGAGACGGCCGAGGATATCGCGGCGAAGGCCGCCGACGCGGAAGCCGCCATCGGCCCGATGAACAGCAGCCAGCTGCAGGCCGCGCCCAACCTGCGCTGGATCCAGTCGTCCAGCGCAGGCGTGGAATGGATGCGCAACGTGCCGGAGCTGACGGAACGGGATATTACCGTCTGCAATACGCGGGGCGCGCACGCCGCGACGATTGCAGAGCATACGATGGGTATGCTGGTGTTCCTTACGCGCCAGTTCGGCCCCCTTTATAAAGCGCAGCAACGGCACGAGTGGGGCGTTCCCGAGGGCGTCAGGCTGGTCGGACTTGTCGGTTTGAAGATGGGCATTATCGGCCTGGGGAATATCGGCCGCGAGATTGCAAAACGGGCGGCGGGATTCGAGATGGATGTGATCGCTGTCGACGTCAATCCCGTGGAGAAGCCCGACCATGTCTCCGACCTGCAGCTGATGGACGGTATGCCTGCGCTGTTGCGGGAATCGGACGTGGTGGTGGTGACGGTCCCAATAACTGCGGAGACGCGGGGGATGATCGGGCCGGGCGAGCTGGCGCTCCTGCAACCGGAGGCCTATTTCATCGTCATCTCGCGCGGGGGCATTATCCATGAACCGACTCTGATCCGGATGTTGGAGGAGGGCAAGCTGGCCGGTGCGGCGCTGGATGTGGCGGCCACGGAGCCGCTGCCAGCGGACGATCCGCTGTGGGACGCGCCCAATCTGTTAATCACCCCGCACAGTTCCCCCTCATCGGTCCAGACCTCGGCCAATGTCGGGCGCATAGTGAGCGGCAACTTGAGGCGCTTTTTGAATGGCGAACCGTTACAGAATACGGTAGGCATTAAACGCGGATATTGATATACATTTACGCAAAGGACGAGCTTGTCCCGAACTGCTCTTTACCCAAGAGCGGGCCGGAGTCCCGCTTTCACAGGTTGCAGCCTCCGCATCAGTTCCTGATATCAGAAAGAATCCACATCTAAGGAGACCATAGTATGCAAGTCGTTGACGTAATCGCCCACTGCCTGAAAGAGGAGGGCACGGAGATTCTTTTCGCCTATCCGGTAAACTATCTCATCGAATCGGCGGCCAAACTGGACATCCGCACAATCATCGTGCGCCAGGAGCGTATCGGTCTGCACATGGCGGACGCCATCAGCCGCCTGAGTTCGGGCGACAAGATCGGCGTCTTCTGCATGCAGTCGGGCCCCGGTTCTGAAAACGCCTTCGGCGGCGTGGCGCAGGCATTCGGCGATTCGGCCCCGATCGTGGTTCTGCCCGGCGGCTATCCGCGGCCGATCAACCAGGTGCAGCCCAACTTCAACTCGGCGCAGAGCTATGCTTCGGTCACCAAATCGAGCGAACAGCTGACAACGCCGGAGATGACGGCGGACGCGATACGGCGGGCGTTTGCGGCGGTGCGCAACGGGCGGCCGCGGCCGGCGCTGGTAGAGATCCCTGCGGATATTTCCTCTGCCGAAGTCGCAGAATTCAGTTATCAGCCGGTGCAGCGGGTGCGCTACGGGCCGGACCCTGCGGATGTGGAGCGGGCGGCGGATATGCTGGTGGCGGCGGAAAGGCCGGTACTCTATGCCGGCCAGGGCGTCCACTATGCCAAGGCGTGGGATACGCTGAAGGAGCTGGCAGAGTTGCTGGAGGCGCCGGTCACCACGACGCTCAACGGCAAGAGCGCCTTCCCGGAGACACATCCTCTGAGCCTCGGCTCTGCCAACCGCTCCCACACGCGGGCCGTGGGGGAGTTCCTGAATAACGCCGACGTGATCTTTGGCATTGGCTGCAGCTTCAGCTTCACAAACTTCGGTGTACGCATGCCGGCCGGCAAGACGATCATTCACGCCACCCTGGATCCGGCGGACATCAACAAGGACGTCGCCAGCCAGCACGCTCTCATCGGAGACGCCGATCTTACGCTGCGAGCGTTGATCGCGGCTGTATCTGAACGGCTGGGCGGGCAGGCGCGCGGTAGACAGGCGGGCGTCGCGGCCAGGATTGCAGAGATCAACGGCCAGTGGGAGTCGGAGTGGGCGGCCAAGCTCAACAGCGACGGCGCTCCCCTCTCTCCTTACCGGGTGATTCGCGATCTCTACGACAGCGTCGACGTGGCCAACACGATCATCACGCATGATGCGGGCAGCCCCCGCGATCAACTCTCGCCCTTCTGGAAATCGATCACGCCGCTCTCCTATATCGGCTGGGGCAAGACGACACAGCTGGGCTACGGCCTAGGACTGGCGATGGGCGCCAAGCTGGCCTGCCCGGATAAACTCTGCATCAACGTGTGGGGCGACGCCGCGATTGGCTTCACCGGTATGGACTTCGAGACCGCGGTGCGGGAGCGCATCCCGATTCTGTCGGTCCTGTTCAACAACTTCTCGATGGCGATTGAGATTCCGATCATGCCGGTCTCGCAAGAGAAGTACGGTGCGACCGATATCTCCGGCAACTACGCCAAGATGGCGGAGGCGTTCGGCGGCTACGGCGAGAGAATCGAAACGCCGGACCAGATCATCCCCGCGATTGAGCGCGGCATCCAGAAGACGGAGGAGGGCGTGCCGGCGCTGCTGGAGTTCATCACCGCGAAAGAGACGGAGATCCCGCAGAATATGTAACGGCAGTAGTCAGTAGTCAGTGAATAGAGGATAGCAAAAAAGGGAGATTGGCAGGTGGCCGGTTTTTGTGGGGTTATCGGTTACCTGCCAGTGCATTTGAGGACGGAGCGATGAGCCAGAACAGTGAACGAGTTCCCATCTGTGTGGTCGGGTGCGGCGGCATGGGCCATCGCCACACGATCGCGTACCACACGCTGGAAGAGACCGGCATGTCGAATGTGGAGTTGATGGCGGTCTGCGACATCAACCGGGACAATGCCGAGCGGATCGCAGGGGAGGTGGAGCGCCTGTTTGGCCGCAGGCCGCTGATCTTCACCGATCTGGACAGCATGCTGGCCAATCCGGATATCGCTGCGGTCGACGTGGTGACCGACGGCTCCAGCCACCACGTAATCGCGACGGCGGCGCTGGCTGCCGGCAAACACGCCCTGGTGGAGAAGCCGCTGGGCATCACGATCCGGGCCTGCCGGCGCATTATCGACGCGGCCGAAGAGAGCGGCACTGTGCTGGCGACCGCGGAAAACTACCGTCGCGATCCGGTCAACCGGATGGTGCGTGCGGTGATCGACGCCGGACTCCTGGACGACCCTTTACTGATGATACAGACATCGCTCGGCGGCAGCGATGTGATGGCCGCCACCCCTTGGAGGCATCTGAAGGAGAAGGGGGCGATCGGGCTGGACATGGGCGTTCATTACGCCGATATCATCCGCTACTATCTCGGCGAGTACGCGCGCATCTTCGGGCGGGGGCTGATCGTGGAGCCGGTGCGCCGGCGTCCTGTCGCCGAGAATCACCCGCTGATCTCGTACCGGGAGCAGACGCCCACCTACCCGGAGACGATCGAGGCTACGGGCGAGGACTCGATCCTCGCGCAATATGTGATGCAGTCGGGTGCGACAGTACAGTTCTCGCACCTGGGCGGGGGCCGGGGGAGCAGCCGCTTTGAACGCAGTGTTCACGGCCGCCGCGGCGCGCTGGACATTCCCCGGGACCGGACGGGCGGTGCGGTGCGGCTACGACTGGCGGAGCGGACTTTGGAGGGCAAGGAGATCCTGGATCTGCTGCCTGACTTCTCTCTGAACGAGATCACCGCGCGGTTGTTCGGCGCGGACGGCGTTGTCTATGGCCTGCCCGACGTAGCCCACGCCGAGATGGCGCTGGACGCCAGGCTGCTGGCGATCGAGTATCACGACTTCGCCGAGGCGATTCTGCAGGGACGGGCGCCGGAAGTCGACGGCCGTGACGGCATGATCGCGGTGGCTGCCATTCTGGGCGCGTACGAATCCGCGGCTGTGGGGCGTGCCGTCGAGCTTGAGGAGCTGCTGTCGGGCGCGGTGCGGACCTACCAGGAGGAGATCGACGACGCGCTGGGGCTGTAGTGTAAGCGAGGCGGCGGAGCAGGCGTGGAGAACAACGTAATCGGGGGCATCCCCGTTGCTATGAGAGTACGGGATTCTTTCGCCGGTTCACGGCGGCTACTCGCGCTGCGTTGCCAGAGGATTCGAGGATACGACTTCGAGAAGCATCGGATCTCCGGGGACATCCACCAGCCAGCCGGCCACCCATCCCAACTCTTCTTCTGTTGAAAAAGCAACTGTCTTGGCTACGTAGAACCAGCCGCTGTCTACCGTGCGGCCGAGCAGGCGCAGCTGTTCGCCGGGCGGGATAAGGCCCAGCGACTCGTGGGTCTGACCAGGTCCACGGCGGAGATTCACTACAGCAGAGGAACGGGCATAGAGTGGGGCGCCTTCCGGGGCAGCGGGGGTCACCGCGGCGGTGTCGGTGGCGAGGCTCACCGTCGGTTCACCGGCTGCAGATGCAGTCGCCAGTTGCTGCTGGGCCCGGATGGCACGTTCTTCCTCCAGGCGCAGCGCGACCCGCGCTTCCACGGTTGCCTCAAGCGCGGCGGTAGCGGCGTATTGGGGTTGATTCTTGGACCACTCTTCGGTCAGGCGCAAAGAGACCCGTGCCTCCACGGTTCCCTCCTGCGCGGTCGTGGGCGCGTTTTGGGAGCGAATCGCCAGCGCGGAGAGTGCAACCAGGGTGATGATGAGAGGGACGGCCGCCGCGCCCAGCCAGACAAAGCGCCGGGTCCTGTTGACGGGCGCGGGGATTTCGATGATGACTTCCGGTCTCAGGACCGGCATCTGACGCCGGTGGCGCACAAGCGCGTGGGATTGATGCACTTCGGCTTCGTCATCGGCGCCTGCGTGTGTACTGCCCGTGTCAGCGGAATGCGGTCCGTCGGAGGAGGACGCTCCGTGGACCCAATCGCCATCGTCAGCGCGGTTTGTCGAATGTCCTCCTTCTTGGGAGGAGCGCGGTGCGTTGTGGTTAATCACTTTTACAACGAAGAGCAGATAGACTAAGTCGCATATTGACGGGTGTTGTCGACGCCAACGGGCGCGGGCGGGCAATGTGACCCGGTATTTGAGTGTATCACATGCGCAACCGCTTCGCTATACCAAAGCTGGGAACAGGAACACCTGCTGCGCCAGTTGCCGGCGCCCTTCATGTCATTCTGACACGTTAGCTTACTCAACATCACTGTGACGACGAGGCCGCTCGTCCTAAAGGAGACTCCATGCTCATCTCAATACAGGAAAACCTGTTGCCCGGCGAAACGCTGAACGAAAAGCTCGACTGCGCCGAGGCGCTGCAGATCGACGGTGTCGAGATCCAGGGCCGGTCGCGACTCTATGACCGTATCAGTGAATACGAGGCCGCCTTCAACAGTCGCACGGTGGGCATCTCGTCCATTTGCGGCCAGTCCACCTTCGACTGGCTGGACCCGGACCCGGCCAAACGGCAGGCCAGCATCGACGAATCCCGACGCAACCTGGAAGCGTGCGGCCATTTCGGTGCGGCCGGGCAGATTGTGCCGCCGATCTTCGGCCCGCCGCGGCTGCCGGACCTTTCGCCGCTCAAGGATGCGATCGCGCTGGAAAAGGAGCTGTTGGTCGAGATCACGCGCGATCTGGCCGCGTTTGCGCACAGTCACGGCACGCTGCTGTTGTTAGAGCCTCTCAACCGCTATGAACAGCACCTGCTGCGGCGGCAGGAGGACGGGGTGGAAATCATCCAGAAGGCAGGGGACCCTCCCGGCGTGGCTTTGCTGACCGATTTCTTCCACATGCATATCGAGGAGGTCGACACACCAGCGACGATCCGCAGGATCGGCCGCTACATCGGCCATGTCCACGTGGCTGACAACACGCGTGTCCAGCCGGGCATCGGCGACATCGACTGGCAGGCCGGCATTCAGGCTCTGGCCGACGTCGGTTTCAAGGGCTATCTGACGTACGAGTGCCGCGTTGCCGGCGAGCCGCAAGCGGCCCTGGCGCAGTCGGTCGCCCTGTTGCGGGAAGCGATCGCAGGCGTGCAGGACGGCTGATCAGCGGCGGCGGGGTACAACGCGTCAGAACACCCTTTACAGTGAGATCTTATCCCAGAGAATTCCGGTTGGTCAATAGGTTTCCTGCGCAGGATTCGTCCTGGAATGGGTGTGTGTGCCTGATGGATTGCCGGTGAATTACACTGGTGAAAGGTCACTTTTCAACGTGAAGTATCGTAGAAATCAGGGCAGCGTCTGTTCTGGGCAATTTACGTACGATCCTTCTACGTATTGCTGGCTATGCTGTCTGCGGCGCGCAGCGCCCCAATACGCCTCATAACACCTGAAAACAGAGCGACGGCCGAGGCAGTTCATTCTGGTTGCTGCCCCGGCCGCCGCTGACTGCGAGTTGCCCTCTGATCCCAGGGGAAGTCCACGCCGCAGTCGGCTGCCCGGCCCCTATTCTGGGGTCTACGCAACGCGGTGCATCAGCACCTGCATCTTCCATCCGCCATCCTCTGAAATCAGAGCATTTATGCTGCGACGTGTACCTGCGGTACCGTCGCAGCATTCTCCCCATTTCCTCTGCTTCATCTCCAGAATTTCTCCAGATTCCAAGAGTACACTGTAGAGAGTCAGGATGATGGCTGCGCACCAGCCAGTCGTACTGCCGGATCCGCAGCCTATTTTGTTACCCGTGCAGGAGACGGAGATATGGCAGATTCTTCAGCGTTGGTCGATATGCAGAACATATCGAAGGTCTACCAGATGGGGGAGACGAAGGTCCATGCTCTGAACGGCGTTTCGCTCTCAATCGAAGCGGGGGAGTACGTGGCGATCGTCGGTACAAGCGGTTCGGGCAAGAGTACGCTGATGAACATCATCGGTCTCCTGGACAGCCCCACTGAGGGTGTCTTTGCGGTTCGCGGCCAGCGGGCAAGCGGCCTGACCGGCAGACAGATGGCCGATCTGCGCAACAGGGAGATCGGCTTCGTATTCCAGCAGTTCAACCTGCTGGCGCGTACACCCGCATGGCGGCAGGTTGAACTGCCGCTTTTCTACGCAAATGTCGCGCGCAGCGCCTCGCGCAAGCGGGCGCTGGAGGCACTGGCGCAGGTGGGCCTGGACGAACGCGCGGACCACAAGCCGGACGAGCTCTCCGGCGGCCAGCAACAGCGGGTGGCGATCGCGCGTGCGCTCGTGAACCGGCCCAGCCTGCTGCTGGCGGACGAACCGACCGGCGCGCTCGACACGCGGACCGGTGAAGAGGTGATGGCACTTTTTGAGAAGCTGCACGAGGAAGGACTGACTCTTGTCATCATTACGCACGACCAGGAGATCGCCGAGCGGGCCCATCGCGTGATTACGATGCGAGACGGGGTTATCGTTTCCGATTCAGATGCGGCGACTACTACTGCGAGCGGTTTTCGCAACGGGCTGAGCGGGGCCGCGCCTGCGCCGCTGCCGCGGCCCGTCGCGATAGAGCAGGATAAGGAAGAGATGTATGAAGCTGTTTAGATATTTCCCGGTCGCTGTGGATAGCATCGCCGCCAACAAGATGCGGGCCAGCTTGACGATGCTGGGCATTATCATCGGCGTGGCCGCGGTCCTGACGATACTGGGTGTCGGGCGCGGCGCGTCGGCAAATATCCTGGACGAAGTTGCGAGCCAGGGCACAACACGCCTGACGATCAGCCCGAGCACTGAGAGCGAAGGAGAGGGCGCCGGCGCCCCTGTTCAGACGTTGACCATGGGCGATGTAAGAGCGCTTTCCGACGCCGCCTTCCATCCGGATGTTGTTGAGGTCGTGCCCCAGTATGGAGGCAGCATCCAGCTGGTCGCCGGCAGCAACAACAAGCAGACCCGGGTGACAGGGACGACTGCTGACTATGTCGGAGTTCACAGGCTGGAGATGGCCGAGGGACGCTTTCTGACGGAGGACGAGATCGCCCAGATGAGCAATGTAATCGTCATCGGGACGGCGGTTGCGACCGATCTCTTTGAGCGCACGCAGGTGGTTGGCGAAAGTGTGCGCATAGACGGCGAACCGTTCACGGTCGTCGGGGTGCTGAAAGAAAGCGGCAACGCCGGTTTCGGCAGCAATGACGACAGTGGGTTCATCCCAATTGGCGCGGCCCACGGACGCATCTTCAACGTTCCCCGCTATCGCGGCGAGTACATTGTTACGTCTGTATCGGCGAATGCGGTAAGTGAAGAGCGGGTGGAGGCAGCCGAGCGGCAGATCGAACAGACCTTGCGATTGCGCCACGGACTCGGCGCGGACGACGACAGTGACTTTACAATCAGCACGCAGGCCAGCCTGCTGGACACGATCGGCACCGTTACCAATACACTTACGCTGCTTCTGAGCAGTATCGCTGCCATCAGTCTGGTGGTGGGCGGAATCGGCATCATGAACATCATGCTTGTATCGGTGACCGAACGCACCAAGGAGATCGGCCTGCGCAAGGCACTGGGTGCGCACACCAGCGACGTGTTGCTGCAGTTTCTGATTGAGTCGCTGGTACTGACTTTACTTGGGGGCCTGATTGGAATCGCCATCAGCTACGGCTTGGCTCTGCTTGTGCAGAGAATCCCCAACTTCCCAATCGACCTTCTGATTGGGGTCGACGCGCTGGTCCTGGCTGTGGGTGTCAGCGCCGGTTGCGGGCTGATATTCGGTCTGTACCCGGCGATGCGGGCGACCCGGTTGGACCCGATCGAGGCGTTGCGATATGAGTGATGATCTTGTTGAGAAGGTAGGAAAAGGAACGGCTGTTGTAGGTGCCGGGAGACAACAGGACAGGATCTCCTGCGGTTACAGATCTTATACAGCGGATTTCGGAACGGACGGCAGTTACCTGCGTCATTTGAAAGGAGCATTCATATGAACTGGAAACATATTCTACTTATTCTATGCGCCGTGGTGGCTGGTGTCGCGTTCGGCGTCGGCTTTGCAGGTTTCTCCGGCCGGATTGGGCCGGAACAGACGGCGGCCGGAAGGGAATTGGCAGCCATAGCGGAGCCGGTATCTGAAACGGTTCCGGCAGTCAGCATCGGGACCACGCTCATCCGCCCCGCGGACTCGGCGGTGGATCGCGTCACCGCGGCGGGCAATATCGAGCTTGCAGACACACAGCAGGTGGTTGCTCGGGTCGACGGCTACGTAGACGAGGTGCTGGTGGAAGTCGGCGACGTGGTGAGCAGCGGTGATCTGCTGGTGGCGCTGGACCGGGACGACCTGCGCAGGGCAGTGGACCAGGCCCGAATCAATCTGACGTCGGCTGAACTGCAGCTTGAAAATCTGCTGACGGAAGCCAGCGCGGCTGAGCTTGCGGCGGCGGTAGCGGAGTTGAAGTCGGCGGAGGAAAACCTGGCCGAGGTGCAGAACGGCGCCAGCGATGGGGAGCTGGCTGCAGCGCGCAGCAACGCCGCCTCCGCATGGGCGAGATACGATGACCTTCGGAAAGGGGCCAGCGAGAATGAACGGATCCAGCTGGCGGCGGCGGTGGAAAATGCACACGTAGCCATGCAGGAAGCCCAGACTGAGTATGACAAGGTCGCTTGGCGCGAGGATGTAGGAATGACGCGGCAGGCGGCGCAGCTGCAGCAGGCGACAATCTCCTACGGGTCGGCGCTGGCGGCCTATGAGGAGGCGGTTGCGCCGGCCTCACAGGCGGATTTGCAGTCGGCGCTGAGCCAGGCCCAGACGGCACAGCAGCAGATGGATGATCTGTTGGCCGGACCGACGGCCGTGAACATTGCGGCAGCGGAATCGCAGGTCGCGGCGGCCCAGTCCAGACTGGACACGCTGTTGCGCGGCGCGGATGAAACGGATATCGAACTGGCGCAGCTGTCGATCGAGCAGGCGCAGCTGACCTTGCTGGAGGCAAGGCTGGACCTGATCAAAGCGGAGCTAGTCGCCCCGGCTGCGGGTACTGTCCTGCGGGTCAACGTGGATGAAAGCGACCGGATTTCAGCGGGCACCGTCGCTATCACAGTAGCCGACCTGAGCCAGCTGCAGCTGACGATCGATGTCGCCGAAGTCGATATTCCCAAGATCAGCGTCGGTCAACTGGCGGACGTCACTATCGATGCCTTTCCCGAAAGGGTGTTTGCGGGGATGATCAGCGGCATCGAACCATCGAGCAGCGCCCAGGAGGGGGTGATCGACTACCCGGTAACGGTGCGGCTGATTGATGAGGCCCTGACCGGGGTGCGGCCGGGCATGACGGCGGTTGCCACCCTGCGCAGCGAAACGGCGGCGACCCGCTGGCTGGTGCCCACGACCGCAGTTCAGGAGAACGACGGCGAGACGGTGGTGATGAAGTCGAGAGACGAAGATGCGCTGCCGGTCGCCGTGGTGGTGGAAGGCGTTCAGGGTGAATGGACTGTTGTTCGTTCAACACAGTTGCAGAGCGGCGATGAAGTATTCGGCGCCACCACCTTCGTCAAGCAGGAGGATGAATGGGTTCCCTTTTCGGGGCCGCCTCCGGGCGCTCCCGGCGCTGGCGGCAGGTCTCCCTAGTAGTCGAGAGCGCAGTGGGCTGGAAGCGGCACAGGCTGCGGGAACAGATTTCGCCGGATCCGCCAGGGCTCATATTCGGAAAATCTGAGCGTTACAGACACGAAGGACCCCGCCCCAATGCCGGTCGAGCAACTTGCCCTTGCAGAAGGAACCAGCTATAACGGGCCTATGCCGGAAGAACGCATACTGATTGTTGACGACGACCGCGAAATCGTGCGCCTGCTCAGGAGTTATCTAGATCGGGAGCGGTACGCCGTATCTGTCGCCTATGACGGCGAAACCGCTCTTAATGCGTTACGGCGGGAGTCGCCTGACTTGATGTTGCTGGACCTGATGCTGCCGGACAGGGATGGTTGGGAGGTCACCCGTACAGTCCGCGGCGACGAGAAGCTGGCGAACACGCTGATCATCATGCTGACGGCACGGGTCGAGGATACGGACAAGATCATCGGCCTGGAACTGGGTGCGGACGATTATGTTACGAAGCCGTTCAATCCGCGTGAGGTTGTGGCGCGAGTGCGGGCGCTGCTGCGGCGCAGCCAGCGGACGACGGTGCGAGCGACGAAGTTGATTGTTGGGGCTCTGCAGATGGACGTGGAGCGCCGCGACGTGCAGGTGCGGGACACGGCGGTGGAACTGACGCCGACGGAGTTCAGTTTGCTGCAGACGCTGATGGAAAGCCCCGGCTATGTCTTCACACGCACGGAACTGATGGACAGGGCACTGGGTTACGACTACAGCGGCGTCGATCGGATGCTGGACAGCCACATCAAGAACCTGCGCCGCAAGATCGAGGCCGACCCGCATAAGCCGCAGCTCGTCCAGACGGTCTACGGCGTTGGCTACCGGCTGGCTGGAGAGCGGGAATGAACCGACTTTGGGTGCGTTTGAGCCTGGCTTTCGCGGCGATCATCGTTATCACTTTTGGTACCATTTCGTTCACGGCGCGACGGTTCTTCAACGACAGTAATCTGCGCTCGTTGGCTCTCTTCTATTTTGAGAGGCCGGCTGGCTTAGCGAATCAGTTGGAAGAGCATTATGCCAACCATGGCAGCTGGCAGGGTGTCTCAACATTGCTGGAGGGAGCCGATTCCGCTCTTTTTTTCACTGCAGGCCGCAGAAAAATCCTGATACTTACTGACCCGGAAGGGCAAGTTCTCTACGCGACCGCGGGCACAGGGAGGCCAGACCATCTGGAACCTTACCAGTTGCAGCAGTCTCTACCCATTCGCGTCGAAGGGCAGACCGTCGGCTTCCTCGACCTGGTCCACCAGGAACGGCCTCCTGGGCGTCTCTTTTCTGTTTCAGCACCGGATGACATCCCGGCAGGTTTTGCCGATCGGACCAGCGAGTTTTTGTTACAGCTTCTTCTCCTGGGCGCCATACTGGCGATCGTCTTCGGCATGATGGTAAGTCGCAGGCTGGCCGCGCCTCTCATTCATCTTGTGGAGGGAACGCAAGCCATCGCCAGACGAGACCTCAGTTTCCGCGTAGCCGAAAAAGGAAGTACTGAAATGCGGGAGGTGTCGAATTCCTTCAACAGAATGGCTGCTGCCTTGGAAGACGCAGAGACCCTGCGCCGTAACATGCTGACCGACATTGCCCATGAGCTTCGTACGCCCCTCACAGTTCTGGAAGGCAATCTGCGGGCGATTCTGGACGATGTCTACCCTCTCGAAAAGGCGGAGATCGCTCGCCTGTATGACCAGACCCGCCATTTGCACCGGCTGGTCGACGATCTGCGACTATTGGCGCAGGCGGAGGCGCGCCAGTTGCCGCTGCAGCGCAGTCCCAGTGATCTGAAAGTGCAATTGGAAGAGGCGGCGGAGCTTTTTGCTCCGCTGGCGGAAGAAAAGAGTGTCGCTCTGGATACCAGTTTGCCGGCATCATCCGTTTTTGCGGCCGTCGACCGCATGCGGCTCGCCCAGACTTTGCAGAACCTTCTGACAAACGCATTGCAACACACACCGACCGGCGGGGTCATCACGCTCACTTTGCGGGCGGAAGAAGAGACGGCCGCGATTTCTGTGGCCGATAGCGGTGAGGGCATTGCGTCCGAAGACATCTCACGCGTTTTTGACCGCTTCTACCGGGTCGACAAGAATCGAACACGAGACAGCGGTGGCGTTGGGCTGGGGCTGGCCATCGCACAGGCGCTTGTCGAGGCCCATGACGGCGAGATTGACGCGGCCAGTGCAGGGGTGGGGCAGGGCAGTACATTTACGGTTCGGCTGCCGCTGGCCGAGCATCTTCAGAAAAATGTACCTGCAGACAGTGACCTATAGCAGACATTCCGTAGAAGCTGTTTACGAAAGGTCATTGGGGTACAAGGCACTGTCAAATTTGTTGGTTTTCGATTGGTGTTCACAACTGAAACGTATACCACAATTGGGCCGCTAGCCTTTTCTTTTCCTACGCGCTCAAAGGAGGAACACAGTAGTGGATACGGTAGCGATGGTAACGGGGTCCACGGACGGAATCGGCAGGGCAACCGCGATCGAACTGTCCAAGCGCGACTTCACCGTTCACCTTCTTGGAAGGAATGAAGAGCGCGGAAGAGAAACACTTGGCCAACTGAAAAAGATATCACCTGAACGACCACACAGACTCTTTCTGACCGATTTGGCCTCAATGCGAGAAAACAGGCGCTTTCTGGAGGCGTACATCAAGTGCAACAGCAAGCTGGACCTGCTGATCCTCAATGCAAACGCGATGAAAAGGAAGACGAAAATTACAGAGGACCAGGTCGAGACCACCTTTGCCGTGGGCTGTTTATCAAGGTACATGTATGCCGTTATGCTCAATCCTCTGCTGAAAATGGCGGAAGGGAGCAGGGTCATACATATAGGTGACGCCAGGCACATCGCCGCACTTGAT
Organism: Caldilineaceae bacterium; assembly: GCA_022821585.1. Classification (GTDB taxonomy): domain Bacteria; phylum Chloroflexota; class Anaerolineae; order Caldilineales; family Caldilineaceae; genus Bin5. Next base: position 21,083 of record JAJEDI010000081.1, on the reverse strand, counting down.
TACACCGCAATCACCGGACGCGGGTTTGGTATCTTCAAGGCAACCCACCAGAGCTATGGCGGCGACGCTTTGCTGGCATACTGGTTCAACAAGAGCGGCATGACAGAGGTTCCCCACGAAATTGTGACGCCAGGTGTCGTGAACACCGGACAACTGCGGGTAGTGGGGTTTCTGCCCAGGAGATTATTGCATCTCTTCGGTGTGATCGAGCCTGATGAGTGCGGTCGCAGACTGGTAGAGCACGCCCTGTCTCGCGACGCTACAGAAGTTGCCGGCAGGTTCTTCCATTTGGAGCAGGAGAAAAAAGTAAGCCGCAAACTGGTCAACGGTCACCCACAGTTTGTGGAACTTCTTGCTTTCTGCGAGAAAGTTACTGGAGTTGAGGCCAGCCAGATGATTTGAAATATACGTTCGGGTTAGACGTGGGAGCCCTTTCTATTTCCTCGGACGCAGGACAGGCAGGAGATGAAAGCGAAATCGCTGCGCAACCCACGCTTGTAAGAGTCTGCGGCAGGCGCCCTCAACCCGGATGGGAGACGCAGCTTCCGGGCAATCCCGCAGCCTCGCTTGCGCAGCAGACGTGTGTCGACGCGGTCGGACAGGTCAGCGGCCGTGAACAGTACGGCACTCATCCACGAATCTCTATTCACCTCACACTATACTTACCTCGCGATCGCTCGTGATCTCTCGTATGACGCTCGTCATGCGCTCGCAACATGAAATCACACTGAACACCACTCCCCATGCCCTCGTCCCCATCGCTCGAACGGTCCCCAACTGCACTTTCCCGAATTCTGGGATACGCCCCGGGGCTGGGGGTGCAGTCCGATTTCAGGGCGAGAAAGGGCAGGCACAAGGCCGGCACTTACGGGGATCTGATGGGACTGGCGGGACGTGGTCCGGCCAGACACCTTCGATTAGGCACCTGTTACGAATATCGACACCAGGTCGGCGAGGCATGTTGTAGGAGAGGGGGCGTTGCGGGGGCTCCGCCCCCGCACAAGGGAGGGCCGAATAGGCCCGACCGCCCAAAACTGCAGGGGCCACGGACCAGGGGTTAGGGGTCAGAGACGGCGCTTATCCTGGCGGAAACTGGAATGGGAACTGACCGTGGCTTGGGTGCCTCCAGAGGTATGCGACTGTTCACCCCCATTTTGGGATGCATCCCGCGCAGGGAAGCTGCATTGACTTTTCTGGTGTCGATTCTTATAATCAGGGGACCACATCCGCTGATCGACAGCGGATTTGTTTTCGCAGACCGAAACCGGCAATGGCAGATCACAGCTCCCATATGGGCGCCGATGACAGCGGTTCTTGCCGCGCAACCAATCTGGCAGTCGTCGCTATCGGCGGCAACTCCCTGATTGCAGACAGCAGCCGGCCGGAGATCGTCCACCAGTGGGATGCCGTGCATGAGACGACCGGGCAGATTGCCGGGATGCTCGAGAGCGGCTGGCGGGGCGTTGTTGTCACTCACGGCAACGGGCCGCAGGTAGGGTTCATCCTGCGACGCAACGAGCTGGCCCTCGGTGAAGTCCACACGATTCCCCTCACTCTGGTTGTCGCGGACACGCAGGGCAGCATCGGCTTCATGTTGCAGCAGGCGCTCAACAACGACTTCCGAGAGCGGCAGATCCCACGTGAGACCACCACCATCATCACACAGACGCGCGTGGATGAGAACGACCCGGCGTTCGACAGTCCGTCCAAGCCGATTGGCAGTTTTCTGGATGAAGAGACGGCGCGCTCCTTTGAGAGCAGGGGCTGGCACGTTGTCGAGGATGCCGGGCGCGGCTGGCGGCGGGTTGTTTCCAGCCCGAGGCCGGTCGAGATCGTCGAGATCGAGGCGGTCCGCCAGGCGGTGGATATGGGCTGGGTGGTGGTGGCCTGCGGCGGTGGGGGCATACCGGTGGTGCGCGACGCCGACGGCACGCTGCGGGGCGTCTCCGCGGTGATCGACAAGGACATTGCCAGCAGTCTGCTGGCGGTGGATCTGGGGGCCGACCTCTTTCTGATCAGCACCGGCGTGGAAAAGGTAGCCCTGAACTTTGGCAAGCCCAAACAGGTCGACCTGGACCAGATCACAGTGGCCGAGGCCAAGCGGTACCGGGGGGAGGGGCATTTTGCCGCCGGCAGTATGCAGCCCAAGATCGACGCCTGTATCGAATTCCTGGAAAACAGCAGCAATCCCCACGCCCACTGTTTGATCACCAATCCGCAGAATCTGGGACGAGCGCTGGCAGGGGAGACGGGAACGCGAATTAGTTTATAGTTTTTAGTTGTTAGTTTTCAGTTATTCTTAGCGTCGCGCGTGATTGACGGAGCGCGGGCATTGTGAACGAGTGGAGTTGCAGTTACTGAAAGCCGGGTATGAGATCCCTAACATAAGATCAGGAGTAGGCTCGAATGCAAACCGATTTGCGCGGTCGCGATTTTATCAGTGATATGGACTTCTCGAAGGAGGAGATCGAGACGGTCCTCGACGTTGCGCTTACGCTCAAACGGGAGCGTGCGCTGGGGATCGGTCATCCGCTTTTACGCGACAAAGCGCTGGCCATGCTCTTCTTCTTCACCAGCACGCGCACCCGCTCCAGCTTCGAGGCCGGTATGGCCCAACTGGGGGGGCACGCGGCGTTCATCGACCACGAGACGACACAGATCAGCCATGGCGACACCGGCAAGGAGATCGGTGAAATCTTTGGGCGTTACTATGACGGCATCGCCATCCGCCAGTGCGACTGGGACATCGGCAACGGCTACATCAACAGCGTGGCGGACGCCAGCCGGGCGCCGGTGCTGAACATGCAGTGCGACGTCTATCATCCATTCCAGATCCTGGCCGATCTGATGACGATAATTGAGAAGGTCGGCGATCCCCGGGGCAAGACGATCAACGTCAGCTGGGCTTACGCGAGCAGCTACCAGAAGCCGATCTCGGTGCCGCAGAGCCTGGTCCTGCAGATGACCCGCTTCGGCATGAACGTGCGGCTGACCCATCCGCCTGAATACAAACTGATGCCGGATATCATCCAGCAGGCCGAAGACAACGTGGCGCAGCACGGCGGCAGCTTCGAGATTCTCGACGATTTCGACGCCGGGTTCAAGGGCGCCGAAATCCTCTACCCGAAGAGCTGGGGGGCGCTGCTGACTACCGATGACGACGAGGAGAGCGCGCGCATCGGCAGCCAGTACACCGACTGGATCACCGACGCCCGCCGCATGGCCCTGGCCAACGACAATGCCATGTACATGCACTGTCTGCCGGCCGACCGCAACATCGAAGTCACCGACGAGGTTATCGACGGGCCCCAGTCGATCGTCTACGATGAGGCGGAGAACCGAATGCACGCCCAGAAGGCGGTCATGGCGCTGACGATGCGATAACGGGAGTGGTTAGTGGTCAGTGGTCAGTGGTTAGCGACGGCAGGGACGGCCAGGTATTGGGAACTGTGGGGAACAGACGAGAAATTTTGAGATGAATGGAAATGAGAGAGGTTCGACCCGGCGCGTTGTTGTCACCGGAATTGGGATGGTGACACCGCTGGGGCACGATTTGGAAAGCTCCTGGGCCGGGTTGATGGCGGGGAAATCGGGTACCGGACCGATCACGCACTGGGACGCGACCGATTTTCCCACGCAGATCACCGCCAGGGTCAACGACTGGGAGCCGCGCGACTACATGGACCGCAAAGACGTGCGGCGCACCAGCCGCGGCACACAGCTGGCATGGAAAGCGACGCAGGAGGCGCTGGACCGTTCCGGTCTGGACCTTTCGCAGGAGGACCGCTCCCGCGTCGGCGTGGAGATGGGGCTGGCCTTCGGCGGCTGGGATATTGTTGAGGAGGAGGGCCGCAAGCTGGAGGAAAACGGTCCTAAACGTTTCAATCCGGCCAGCGCAACCGCCGCGCTGATCAGCAGTGCACCCACATTTATCGCCATCAAGCACGGCATCACCGGCCCCACCAACAGCCAGGTGACGGCCTGCGCGACCGGGATCACCAGCATCGGCGAAGCCGCGCGGCGGCTCCAGCGCGGGGAGGCGGATGTGATGCTGACCGGCGGAGCCGAGGGCTATCTGACCAAGATGGCGATCTCCACGTTCAGCCGCCTGGGCGCGGCCAGCACGCGCAACGACGAGCCGGAAAGCGCCTGCCGGCCCTTCAGCGGCGACAGGGACGGCATGGTCGTGGGCGAGGGTTCGGCTGCGTTTGTGCTGGAAACGCTGGAACATGCGCAGGCCCGGGGGGCGCAGATCCTGGCCGAGTTCGCCGGCTACGGGCTGAGTGAGGACGCCTTCGATATGGTGGCCCCGGAACCGGGCGGGCACGGCGCAACCGAATGTATGCGCATCGCGCTGCAGGAGAGCGGTCTCGGCACCGATGAGATCGACTGGATCGTTGCCCACGGCACCGGTACAGTTTTGAACGATAAGTCGGAGACCGCGGCCATCAAACGGATCTTCGGCGAGGATGCCTACAACATCCCGGTCACCAGCCTGAAGAGCAGCATCGGCCACGCGATGGGAGCAGCCGGCGCGCAGAGCGCGGCCGCGCTCGTGCAGGCGATGCAGACGCAGCGCATTGCGCCGACGATCAACTACAATGAGCGGGACCCGGACTGCGACCTGGACTATGTGCCCAACGTCAGCCGCGCCTGCCAGGTCGATGCCGGCCTTTGCAACGGGTTCGGCCTCGGCGGCCAGAACGCCTCCCTGGTTCTCAAGCGCTTCACTGCAGTGGATAGTGATTAGGGGCTAGTGGTTGGTAACTGCAACTGCGGAGGAGTGGGACGGGGTTTACTTTCACAATCCGCTATATGGAGATGGAATCATGCGTATCGAAAATCCTTTTCGCAAGGTCGAACGGCTGAAGCGGGTCAAGAATCTGCCTACCAATCCCCGCGAAGAGCGGGTGCCGCCGGGCCAGTTTGTGACCGAACGCTTTCCGGTGTTGACCTACGGCCCGACGTATCATTACGCTTCTCTGGAAGGTTGGGATCTGCGCGTCTTCGGGCTGGCCGAGGAGAAGAGCTTCTCGTGGGAGGCGTTGACGGCCTTGCCTTCCAAGACCGAGACGGTTGACATCCACTGCGTCACCCGCTGGAGCAAACTGGACACGACCTGGACGGGTGTGCCCTGGCGGGAGTTTCTGCGCCACATTGAAGTCGATCCGGCGGCCACGCACGTGATGGCCCACTGCGACGGCGACTATACGACAAATATCGCGCTGGATGTGCTCGACGACGACGACACAATGCTCGCCTACCTCTATCAGGGCAAGGCGATCGAACCGGACCACGGCTATCCCCTGCGTTTGCTGGTGCCAAAAAAATACTTCTGGAAGAGCGCCAAATGGCTGCGCGGGTTGGAGTTCATGCGCGGCGACCGGCCCGGCTTCTGGGAACGCTACGGCTACCACATGGAGGGGGACCCCTGGCTGGAGGAGCGGTTCAGCTAGTCTTGCGGAAAGGAGCAGTTGCATCGCATCAAGGCCCGTTCCCAGAGAGGAGTTACCCGTTGGGAAAGATCGGCATATTGGTAACAGGGCTTTTCGCTCTGATCGCTATGGCGGCTTGTGCGTCAATGACGGAAGCGAGTCCCACCATTGAGGCACCTGCTGCCTCAACGCAAGCTGCCGCAGGTGAATCGTCGGCGCTATCGAGCGAAAATGTTGCCGTACTGGGAACGGGGCAAGCGCTTTCAAGAAGCGAGTTTACCCATCTGGCGATTGATGGAGATCCGGAGACGGTCTGGAATTCGGAGCAGTTTGCGCCGCAGTGGTACGCGATCGTTTTCGACGCACCCTATCTTGTAGACAGAATAGAGATGGTTGTCACGCAGTTGCCCGCCGGCCCGACAGTGCATGAAGTCTGGCTTGGGGATGAACCCGGCACGCGCGTCCTATACAAACGGCTCGACAATGTCGATACACAAGACGGCCAGACTTTGGAAGTCGCAATCGACCCCCCGCGTAGCGTAAGCGAGGTGTTGATTTATACCATCGAGAGTCCGAGTTGGGTCGCTTGGCGGGAGGTGAGAGTGTTCGGCCCGCCGTCCGCCGGCCCATTGGAGGCAGAGGGGGCGGCTTCTGTAGAGCGCGGCAGGACGACTGCCGGGCTGGAAGGGTCTGGAACTAAATTGTCCACGCAGGCGGCGGGAAATGTTGCCCCGCTGGGAGCGGGATTCGCCTCTGCTGAAGAGCAGTCTGCCCAATTCGCGCTTGATGATGACCCCGGCACGACCTGGAATTCGCAGGCCTTTGCACCGCAGTGGCTCTCAGTTGCTCTCGACAATCTCTACCTGGTCACCAGATTAGAGATGGTAGTTGCGCAGGCACTCCCCGGCCCGACGACGCATGAGGTCTGGTTGGGGGATGGTCTGGGTACGCGCACACCATATAAGCGGTTCAGCGATCTTCACACGGAGGATGAACAGACCCTGGAGGTAATTGTTGACCCGCCGCGCAGGGTAAGCGAACTGTTGATTCTCACTCTTGACAGTCCGAGTCGGGTCGCTTGGCGGGAGGTGAGGGTAGTTGGAGCGCCGTCCGCAAACCAGGTAGGGGAGGTAGAGACGCCCCAACTGAGCCTGAATCAACGAGCCGCTGGGCTGGAAATGCCCGTACAGGTTACGCACGCTGGGGATGGCAGCGGTCGACTCTTCGTATTAGAGCAGAGAGGGCGCATCCGCATCGTCAGGGATGGCAATGTTGATGATACACCGTTCCTGGACATTTCGGAGCGCGTCTCCTGTTGCGGGGAGCGGGGGTTACTCAATGTAGCTTTCCCACCGGACTATGCCGAAAAGCAGTATTTCTACGTAAGTTACACAGATAAGAGTGGCTCCACCGCTTTCAGCCGCTTCACAACAACTGCCGACCCTGAGCGAGCCGATCCTGACAGAGAGGAAATTCTGCTCACCATCAACCAGCCGCACGAAGATCACAATGGGGGGCGGATTGCATTTGGCCCACACGATGGCTACCTGTACATTGGCAGCGGGGATGGCGGGCTTCAAGACGATCCTGACATTCCTGCGCAGGACCCCGGCACGTTGTGGGGCAAGATACTGCGGATCGATGTGGAATCGGGTGTCAAACCATACGGCATCCCCGCCGACAACCCGTTCACGCAGCTTGACGACCATCGCGGCGAGATCTGGGCGCTAGGTCTGCGCAATCCCTGGGGATTTGCATTTGACAGGAAGACAGGGGATCTCTTTATCCCAGATGTGGGTCACATCAGGCGTGAGGAGGTAAACTTCCAACCCGCATCGAGCGGCGGTGGCGAAAATTTCGGATGGCCCATTCTGGAAAGCAGCTTGTGCTACGAATTTTCCTCCTTACCCTGTAGCGCGGATAGCCTGACCTTACCGGTCGCTGAATTCGATCACCTGCGCGCTTGCGCCATCGTGGGCGGCGCCGTCTATCGTGGGGCCAAATTCCCAGGGATGCAGGGCGTATTCGTCTATGCCGATTTCTGCAGCGGGCGGATTTGGGGATTGAAGCGTCCTGATGCGGATTTAAATCAGGGTGTCCGGGACGGATGGCAGAGCACATTGCTCCTACAGAGTTCCGTTCCAATAAGCAGCATCGGCGAAGACGAAGAGGGCAACGTGTACGCCACCGGGTATCAGGATGGCGTTATCTACTTGATCCTGGAACGATAAGCAGATGCCGGGATCCGAATCGCTTGGCTTTTGAATACAGATAATTGGAGATGGTATTCAGGAACCGCTGTTGTGGGCAGGCCACTGACAACGAGAGAACACGAAACAGATAATAGCTTGCCGCACCATTCGCAGATGGCGGTACGGCGCACCGTCACGGCCCGCATCCCCACTGCGGACGGCGCCTTCTACCTGCATCATTTTCACAGTGCAGAGGACGGCAAAAACCATTTGGCCCTGGTGCTCGGCGACCCAGGGGGCGAAGACCTGCTGGTCCGCATCCACTCGGAATGTTTCACCGGCGACGTGCTCGGCTCGCAGCGCTGTGACTGCGGTGAACAGCTGACGCGGGCGATGCAGGCCATCGCCGCGGAAGGGCGGGGCGCGCTCATCTATCTGCGGCAGGAGGGACGCGGCATCGGCCTGGAGGAGAAGCTGCGCGCCTATAACCTGCAGGATGAGGGCTACGATACAGTTGATGCCAATCTGCTGTTGGGCCACCAGGCCGACGAGCGGGACTATACGGCCGCCGCGCTGATCCTGCAGGAGTTGGGCGTGCGGTCGGTGCGGATGCTGACGAACAACCCGGCCAAGATCGAGGGTCTGGCCGGGCTGGGCATCGCGGTGCGGGAACGGATCCCCTTGCAGATGCCGTCGAACCCGGAAAGCCACGCCTATCTGGAGGCAAAGGTCGCCCGGATGCGGCATATTATCAGGCTAAACGGGCGGAGCGGGCCGGAGAAAAGTGAAGAGAGAGAAAACTTCACACATGGCCAGGTGGAGACGTATCGGCTGCAACTTGATGGATTGCGCGCCCGAATACAGAAGCACAATTGCGGTGAGGCAAAAGAAAACAGAAGCAAGAATGCTTTTCTTCTCTCTCCTCGGCCATTCGTCACGCTCAGCTATGCGCAGAGCCTCGACGGTTGTCTGACCACCCAACAGGGAACGGCTACCCCCATCAGCGCTCCCGCCTCCCTGACGATGACCCACGCGCTGCGGGCAGCACACAGCGCGATTCTGGTCGGCATTGAAACGGTGCTGGCCGACGATCCCGCATTGACGGTGCGGCTGGTACCGGGTGACAACCCGCAGCCGGTGATCGTCGACTCCCAGCTGCGCACGCCGCCGGACGCCCGTCTTTTGCACGGCTGCACCGACGCCTGGATCGCAACCACGCCCCAGGGAGCGCGGTCGTCACGCCGGCAACGGCTGGAAGAGGCGGGTGCACGCATCCTGACCTTGCCCGCCGATGAAGAAGGCCGCGTGGACCTGGCCGCTCTTCTCGCCTGCCTCGGCGCTGAGGGCATCGGGGCGCTGATGGTCGAGGGGGGCGCACGTATTCTGACCAGCTTCCTGGAAGGGGGCCTGGCGGACTATGCCGTGATCACGATCGCGCCGGTCTTTCTGGGCGGTTATCAGGTGATCCAAACGGCGGGCGCGGGGGAAGAGCTCCGCACCGTAATGCCGCGTCTGCAGAATATCGAGCAGGTACAGCTGGCGACCGATACTGTGCTGTGGGGGGAGTTTGAAGAAAGGGTCGCCCGCAACGGCAGGTCGGCGGCGTGAATGCAACGTCCAACCGTGTGAAGCGGCGCGCAGTGCTGTTCACGGCACCGGGCGCGGTCGAGGTGTGCACGGAGGAGGTGGCCCCGCCGCAGGGGGACGAGCTGCTGGTTGAAACGGTCGTCTCCGCCATCAGCGCCGGTACGGAGATGCTCTTTTACCGCGGGCAGGTTCCCGCGGGTATGGCCGCCGACAGTTCGCTCGAAGGTCTGACTGACGCGGTCAGCTATCCGCTGAAATACGGCTACGCCTGCGTAGGGCGCATTTGTGAAACTGCCCGCCCGCCGACTCGACAAGCGGAAACAGCGGGAGCGGTTGGGCAGTTCGACGCGGCAGGTAAAGAGGACAGCCGCTACTACTTCGCCTTCCATCCCCACGAAAGCCACTTCTGCGCCAGCCCGCAGGCGCTCCTGCCGGTGCCCACAGGAATGGCGCCGGCGCAGGCCGCCCTGTTGCCCAATGCCGAGACAGCCGTCAACCTGGTGATGGACGGCGCGCCGCTTGTGGGCGAGCGTGTGCTGGTGATGGGGCTGGGCATTGTGGGGCTGCTGACAACCGCGCTGCTGGCGCAGTTCCCCCTGGCCGAACTGATCGCGGTGGACCCGCTAGCGCAGCGGCGGCGGATTGCCCAGCGGCTGGGCGCGAGCCAGACGCTCGATCCCGGCGGCGCGGACGGCGCTGAAGGGCTGCGGGAGACGCTGGCGGATGCGAGAGAGAGGCACGGCGCCGACCTGATCTATGAACTCTCGGGCCAGCCGTCAGCTCTGGACGCGGCGGTCTCGGCGGCCGGATTCGACAGCCGCATCGTGGTCGGTTCCTGGTACGGGACCAAGGCGGCCGCGCTCCGACTGGGGGGCTCCTTTCACCGCAACCGCGTCCGGCTGATCAGCAGCCAGGTGAGCACTGTGGCGCCCCACCTGCGCGGCCGCTGGACGAAGGCCCGCCGCATGGAGAGCGCGTGGCAACTGCTGGCGAAGCTGCCGGCGGAGGAGTTGATCTCGCACCGGTTCCCGCTGGAGCAGGCGGCTGCGGCATACCGTCTCATCGACAGCTGTCCGGAGCAGACTCTGCAGGTCATTCTGGACTACAGTTTTTCGTAGTCAGTTTCCAGTTTTTGGTTGCGGTGGCGGCCGCGCTTTTGAAGACTGACGGCAATAGACCAGGGCCTCATACGGAGGGATGGATTCGATGTACAAATTGGCAGTACAGCGGGATTTTGTCGGCCAGCATTTCCTCATCGGCGGCGATTGGGGGCCGGAAAACGAGTGGCATTCCCATCATTACCGGCTGGAGTTCCAGTTGGAGGGCGCGGAACTGAATGAACACGGCTACCTGGTGGATATCGTGCACGTGGAAGAACTGCTGGAAGAGTTGGCGGCCCGCTACCGCGATAAGACGCTGAATGACCTGCCGGAATTCGACGGCCTCAATCCGAGCATCGAGCATTTCTGCCGCATCGTCGCCATCAGCTTTTCCGAGGAGCTGAACGCGGACAATATCAGCGCGGTCACCGCCCGCATCTGGGAAAACGATATCGCCTGGGCCTCTTACCGGATGGAGCGCAACGGCGGCTACTGACCGTCAGCCACTGCAGTTCATGCGTATCGGCCTGCTCATCTACGGCTCGCTGGACACGCTCTCGGGCGGCTATCTCTACGACCGCAAGCTGGTCGAGCATCTGCGCCAGGCCGGCGATGCCGTCGAGATCGTGTCGCTCCCCTGGCGCAGCTACCCGGCACATCTGGCCGATAACCTCTCGTGGCGCCTGTACCGGCGCCTGCGCGACCTCTCCGTGGACATTCTGTTGCAGGACGAGTTGAACCATCCATCGCTGACGCTGGTGAACCGGCGGCTGCGGCGGCTTCAGCCGCGCTATCCATTGATCAGCATCGTGCACCATCTGCGCAGCAGTGAGCAGCATCCGCGCCGGCTGCTGCCGCTGTACCGGGCGGTGGAGCGGTCCTATCTGCGCACGGTGGACGGCTTTATCTTCAACAGCCGGACGACCCGGCAGGCGGTGGCGGGACTGCGAGGAGAGAGCGAAGAGGAGAGAGAAAGCCTGGCTCCGCTGGGCGGCGTGGTCGCGTACCCGGCCGGGGACCATCTGGCGGTGCCGGACGAGGGTGCGGTGGAAGCAATGATCAGCGCCAGAGGGAACGATGCCGGTCCGCTGCGCATTCTTTTTGTGGGCAATCTGATCGCGCGCAAGGGGCTGCATCATCTGATCGCTGCGCTGTCCCGTCTGCCGAGGGCCGACTGGCTGCTGGACGTTGTCGGTGATGAAGCGGTCGACAGCGCGTACGCGGCTGCGGTGCGCAGGCAGGTCGGCGCGGCCGGGTTGGAGGGCAACATCCGCATGCACGGGCGTGTATCGGACGGCGAGCTGGCGCAGCAGTATCGCGCCGCGCATCTGCTGGCGGTGCTGTCATATGAGGGGTTCGGGATCGTGTATTTGGAGGCGATGGCTTTCGGGCTGCCGGTGCTGGCCAGCGTTCACGGCGGCGCCAGCGAAATTATCGATTGCGGCGTCAACGGTTTTCTGGTCGAACCGGCGGACGCGGACGGCATCGCCGCGCATGTGTCTGCCCTGGCCGGGGACAGGGCGCGGATGACCGACCTGGGCCGGAACGCCTGGCGGCGTTTTGCTTCCCACCCGCGCTGGGCGGACTCGGCGGCGGCGATCCGGGCGTACCTGGCAACCTGTGTTCAGTGAACCACCGTCACCTGATATGACAGACGCTTTCGATTTCACCCGCTACCTGGCCTCCAAGCGCAGCGTAGACGACCGCGCGCTCAACCGGCATGTCTGGCAGACGCTGGCGGATGCGGTGGCTGGCGAACTGCCGCGGGACCGCCCTTTGCGCGTGCTGGAGGTGGGCGCGGGGATCGGCACGATGGTCGAGCGTTGTGTGGAGTGGGGGCTGTTTGGTCGTTCAGGCTCTGACGTTGAATACACTGCGATCGACAGCGAGGAAAGCAATATTGAGATTGCACGGCAGCGGCTGGCGCATCTGACGTCCGGCGGGGAGGCGGGGCTGCGGGTGCGGTTGGAGACGGCCAATCTGTATGAGTTCGCGGCCCGGCGCGAAAACCGGCAGCGCTTCGATCTGATCATCGCCCACGCGCTGCTGGACCTGCTCCACCTGCCGACTGCGCTGCCCGTTCTGTTGCAGATGGTGCGACCCAACAGTCTGTTTTATTTCAGCATCAACTTCGACGGGGCAACGCTCTTTCTGCCGGAAGCGGACGCGGCGCTGGATGGCCGGATCGAGGCGCTCTATCACCGCTCGATGGACACGCGCATCACGGACGGGCAGCCCTCCGGCGACAGCCGCACGGGACGCAGGCTGATTCACGCGTTGCGGGCGTGCGGGGCGGAGGTGCTGGCGGCCGGCGGCTCGGATTGGGTTGTGCCTGCTGTGGGCGGGGATTATCCGGCTGATGAGGCCTATTTTTTGGGTTGTATCCTGCATTTTGTGGAAGTGACGCTGAGCGGGCATCCGGAATTGGATGATGGCGAGTTCGGGGAGTGGTTGGCCTTGCGGCGGGGGCAGGTTGCGCGCGGGGAGATGGTTTATGTTGCGCATCAGTTGGATTATTGTGGGCGTGTGGGTGGGTGAGGGTTATACGTCTTAAAAGGAGGTACGACAAGGCAGCACCGAGATAGACTCCAACTGCCAACTGTCCGACTTACAATCAGTTCCCCAAAACGCCTCGCTCGACCATCAATCCCTTTCCCCTTGCTCCCTACTCGTGTGCGGCTGCCACGGCCCGGCCGCGGGCCAGTGCAAAGCAAATGTGTCGCCCGCTAGGATGCTGACATACACAGGTTCCAGAAAGCTCTGCAGCCTCTTGCCGACTTCCTCGAAGTCTTTAGGCGGAGCTTTGATCAGCTCGCCCTGGCGGCCATAGGCTTGCCACAGGTCACGCCGGGTTGCGTTCGTGTAAAACTCCATCGCAAACACATCAGGTGTGTCGGCGGAAAGTTGGGTTCCGCGACGATCAAAGCAACGAGTGACCGCCTGTTGCATTTCGGCGCCATCAAAAGCGAATGATTCGGACAAGGCCCATATGTCGTAGAAATCCTTCATCCGGCTGTTTACAGCCCCCAATTGCACCATCGTTTCAAACTTCTCGGCAATGGTGGTCACCTGAGGATATGCATAAAGAACCGGGGCGGGAACACCGTCAATGACGGGTAGGCAACCGAGCCTCTACCGGCCCAGGCGTGACTATGTCGCCGAAACCAAAGTCGACCTGAAGAGAAATACGGGCCGAGCCCAGAAGAGCGCGCAGATTGGCCCGCTGGCCGCCGTACAGTTGATTATCACGGATGGGAAACACCTGCAGGGTCTCAAGCTCGAAGACCAGCCCGTCATCAGGACATGGTACGCTGCAGATTGTTGCAACCAGCTCTCGAACAGTCTCTGTATCGCTCTTCCCAAAGGCCAGAAGGTCTATGTCACGTGTAGCTCGGTATGGCTCCTCCATCCACAGAGCCAACAGGGTTGCCCCCTTCAAGATGCACCGCTCCCGCTCGACGGATTCTCCCAAACGGTAAAGGAACCGCTCGCAAGCGTAACGGACGAGAAACAGTTCGAACTCACTTCCAATGTTTATTGCCTTGTTGAGGAGGCGCGCCCTGATTGAGGCGGCAATGTTGGCCTTCATAGCACGCCCGCCTCCAGTATGACTCTGAGACGTCGCGAGGGAAGCACATCGAGTGTGCGAGCCAGCGCGGCAGTGGTCACTTTCCTGTCCCGTAGCGCCTCGCGCAGGGCTTCCAGCGCGGCCTCCCTGCCGACAAGACGCTCAAACCGGAAACAGTCAACCACGGTGCGGGCCGGCGAAGTGATGTGGGCGGGCACACCCTCAAATTTGGTCTCCTGGATACCATAGGTCCAGGCGGCGCCGCTGAACCGGAGCAGACGAACGCCGACATTGGTCAGCACAGGTGGTTTTGCCTTATGTGGAATGGCTATCCAGACCTGATGCGGGAGTTGTGTGCCGATCCCATGTACCTGGAGCGCCGAGAGGAGGCAGACGATCGCGTTGGGAACGCGGGCGCAGACGGAGGCTATCGAATAGCGTTCCGTGGGCTCGGCGCCGGTAAGCCGGTAGAGGCCCCAACCGACGCGCTCGACAGCCTCATCCGCCTCAAGCTGTCGCAGCCTGTGGTAGGGGATCCCCAGCGACGCCAGTTGGCTTGGACGGAAGAAGGCGCCGATACCGGCTTGGCGAAGGAGCTCTTCATTGAGTTCGACGGTCATTGCGTGGCGGTCCTGTTGTCCCCGTGATGACAGATGCCGGCATCTTACAAGACTGCAGTTTCCTTATCAATTTTAGTCGGCAATCCAGATCAATCTGCCGACTTTTTTCAGGAGTTGGACAGCAGATGGGGAGGTGAAAACTTTCAATCAGCCGAGGTCCAAAGTTGCAATCGGCCGATGCAAAAGGTTACAATCAGACGATGCCAAAACTTTCAATCAGCCGTAACAGAAGGTTGCAATTGGCCGATGGCTGAAGATGTTCTTTACCCGCGTTTCGTTGAACGGCATTTGGCCGAGGCGCTGGAGGACTCTCCGGTCGTTCTGATCCAAGGCCCCCGGCAGTGCGGCAAGACCACTCTTGCCCAACTGGTCGGCACTTCAGAATACTCTTCCGAAGGGATCCGCTTATCGAGCCCTCGATCCGGCAGAGCCGACGACTACACTTACTTTTCCTTCGACAATGAGGTAATCCGCGCAGGCGCTGAGGCCGACCCGCTGGGATTTGTCGCCGATCTGCCCGATCGGGTTATCCTCGACGAAGTGCAACGGGTACCTGCACTCTTTGCCGCGCTGAAACTAGAAGTAGACCGCAGACGGTTGCCCGGACGATTCCTGCTGACGGGTTCCAGCAACGTGTTGCAGACACCGGCACTGTCGGACTCCCTGGCCGGACGCATGGAAACGGTCAGATTGCATCCGTTGGCGCAGTGTGAGTTGCAGCGAGGACCAGATTCATCATACAACAGGGACTGGTACCCAGGCTTTCTGGACGCCCTCTTCGGTCGCGGGTTCGAGAGTCGGCGCACGGAACGGCTGGGGAAAGAGTTGATGGAGAGGATCGTATCGGGAGGGTATCCGGCTGCTCTGATGCGGCCCGTAGGTAGGCGACGGGCCAATTGGTATCGCAACTATCTCAATGCCCAGATGGAGCGGGATATACCTGAGATTTCCCGCATCCGCTCCCTCGATGTGCTGCCGCGACTGTTGAGGCACGCAGCCGTGCAGACAGCCACTCTGTTTAACCTCGCCGAGTTGGCCGCCCCTTTCCAAGTCAGCCGGACCACGATACGGGATTACGTCACCCTGCTAGAGCGAGTGTTCTTGTTGGAGCAGCTACCACCCTGGCACAGTAATCGTCTGAAGCGGCTCATCAAGACTCCCAAACTCCACCTTGGTGATACTGGACTGGCCTGTGCCCTGCTTGGTGTAGATGCTGCCGATCTCATGGCAGATCGTATCTTATTGGGGAAGTTGCTGGAGACCTTTGCCTATCAGGAATTGCGGCGTCAAGCGAGTTGGCACGCTGACCCCGTCTCCTTTTACCACTTTCGGGACAGGGACGGCGCCGAAGTGGACATTGTCCTCGAACGAGGGACGCGGGCACTGGCTGGCGTTGAGATCAAGGCCGGCGCAACCGTGACCCCAGCCGATTTCCGCGCCCTGCGCAAACTCAAGGCAGCCGCAGGCAATCGTTTCTCGGGTGGAGTGGTTCTGTACGATGGCGAAACGAGCGTTCGCTTCGACGATGGTCTTTACGCGGTGCCGCTGCGCCTGCTCTGGGAGTTGCCTTAAGAGTTTCTCCGGCGGATACCGGAGTTGGGCCGGAGTACGAATACAGGTTGGGGCCAAGACTTGACCAGTCGCCTGCTGTTCAACAGTTTGCCATGCTTGACCAAAGTCGGACGCCTCGCGATATGGATATACCGGGATTCCGGCTGCATGCCACTTTGAGGAGGGCTTCGGGGTTACTGTGCCGTTACGGTGTCGGACAACTGGAGAGTAACCTTCCATTTCAAGGATGGTGATGCTGTTGACGTCGAGTGCGTCGACTATCATTGAAGAGGTGAAATGATGCCTATGCACAACCCTCCCCATCCGGGCGAGATCGTGATGTGGGACTGCCTGGAACCGTTGGGGCTGACGGTGACGCGGGCGGCGCAAGGGCTGGGCGTAAGCCGACAGGCGATGTCGAGACTGGTAAATGGGAAGGCTGACTTGTCTGTCGAAATGGCCTTGCGCCTGGCTCAGGCGTTCGGCTCGACACCGGAGACTTGGCTGGGCATGCAGACGGCTTATGACCTGTGGCACGCCCGCGTACGAAATCAAGAGATTAAGGTTGAAAGGTTTACCGCGACAAGCTCCTGACCGGTGGCCGGTTGGCTGGGTGTGGGGATCTCCCATTGTGCGTGGACATATCCGGCCAAGGCTGTGACGAGAGCGTCTTTGGCCATTGTTAGCGCTTCGGTCCGGTCTTTTCCGCCCGTGATAGCCTCTGGGACATCGGGGAAAAGGGCTATGAGACTTCCATCTTCGTCGGGGGTGAGTTCACACGGATAGGCGTAGATCATGGTGCCATTGTCGCGCTCAACTGTGTAAGCGGCAAGAACTGATGGAAATAGAAGCCCTACCTTGCAGTCCGATACCTTGATTTCGTGCCAGCATCTTGCTAGTATCTCTTCATGGCTAATCTACAGATCAGGAACATGCCGGATACACTGCATGACCGGCTACGCCGATACGCGCGGGAGAGCAACAGCACCATGCGCGCGGTGGCGCTCAACGCGATAGAACGGGAGTTGGCTCGCTGGGGGTGGCGGAAGCGTTTGGCTCAACGCCCCGAGACCGATCTTGGCGTAGATGCGACAACGATACTCAAAGAAGAGCGTACTCGTCGCGAAGGGGGAATAGAGTGACGGAATCCACTGTGCCACGCACCGGGGCATTGCGCCTCGCCTGGGATTCCCACAGTCTCATTCACAACATCTGGAATCGATGTCATTGGTATCGAAAACAGCCCTCATACCGGCCATGAACCAATGTCAGCCCGATACTCTTCCACTAAGCGGCTGACATCCTCAGGGTTGATCTTCAGGTCACGTGTCCGCTGTTCGCCATAGCGAAGGAGCGTTCGCCACTCATTCTCCTCCAAGTAACGGGACAGAGCTTCGCGCAGCAACGCGCTCCGGGAACGGCCTTCTTGCTTCGCCACCTCTTCCACCCAGTCGGCCATCTCAATAGGCAGAGAGAAGGTGATAGTCCTGGTTGTTCGCGGCATATGCACGTCTCATTCCTGTATCACATCAAGACTCTGCAACTATCATAGCCTACTGTCAACTATCACCCTCCACGGCCTCCCCATCCAGAAGCGCCACAATCTCATCGACGATGTCATAGGCGGCGCGGGGGCGGGCCAGTTCGCGGGCGCGGGCTGCCATTTGTGTCAGTTCGTTGCCTCGGTCCCAGCCGTTGACAGTGGCGGCGATGCCGTCGGGTGAATCGTGGTAGGCGCCAACGCCGTTGTCCACGACATACGACACGTTGCCCTCTTCCTGGCCGGGGATGAATCCGCTCAAGAGGATGGGGAGCCCGCAGATGAGTGCCTCGGCGATTGTGCCCGGGCCGGCCTTGGTGATCACGCAGTCGCTGGCGGCCATCCATTCCTGCATGTTGTCTACAAAGCCGCGCACCTGCACCGGAATCGGCCAATCTGACCGCTGCAGAGACTGGCGCAGGCGCTCGTTGCGGCCGCAGATGACGACCAGTTGCGCGGCCTTCCCCGTCGCGGCCAGACGGCGTGCTACCGCGTGCGCGGTCGCAGCGACCGGGCCCATGCCCTCGCCGCCGCCGAGCAGCAGCACGGTAAACGCTGTGTCCAAGAGCCCCAGGCGGGCGCGCGCCGTCTCTTTTTCGGGCAAGGCGCCGGCAAAGGGAGACCGGACGGGCAGACCGAGCGGGCGGATCTGGCCGGCGTGGAGGCCATGGCGGCGGGCTGCCGCGGCGGCGGGCTCGCTGGCGACAAAACAGCGCCCGGCCCGCGCATGAAACCAGCCGTGATGAAAGGATGCCAGGTCGGTGACGACCGTCATGAATGGAATCGCGACGCCCTCATGCTCAAGCAGACGCAAGAAGATATGCTGCATGAACGGATGTACGGAGATGATCAGATGGGGGCGGTGAGCCTGCAGGACCTTACTTAATTCGTTGCGGCTGATCAGATAGACCAGGCGCAGGGCGGCAGAGAACGCGCGCTCGTTTTCGAAGACGGCCCAGAGAAGCTTCCAGAACCAGAGGACGCGGGCAATGATGGGGCTGTACAGGCGGGGCATCTGATTTATGGGCCAGGGGGTGTAGTCGGTCCACAGATCGACGATCTCCACCTGAAACCGGTCGGGATAACGGGCGGCGAAGGCGGCCTGCAGGGCCTGGGCGCTGGCACGGTGGCCGCCCCCGGTATCGCTCATCAGAATCAGAATTCGGCAGGGATTCATGTGAAGGGGAAACTGTGCCCGGCCCTTAGACTGGTGCACGGGCCAGAAAGTCGCGTGAAACTGAGAAGGACGCTGTTCTCTGGGGACAAGAATAGTTCGTCGGGTATGGAGATCGATTATACTGTAGACCGTATCACGGGGCCATGTCACCTGTTTTCGGAACGCTATGAAAGCCAAGCTGGCGGTACTCATCTCGGGGAGCGGATCGAATCTACAGGCTATCATTGACGCGGTGGCGACGGGCGGCCTGGACGCGCAGATTGCGGCCGTTGTCTCCAACCGCGAGAAGGCTTACGGATTGGAACGGGCGCGGCAGGCGGGGATCCCCGGCCGTTACTTTCCGCTGAAACCCTACCGCGACGCGCAGCGCAGCCGCGCCGAGTACGACGCGGACCTGGCCGCACTGGTGAGCGAGTACGCGCCGGACTGGGTGGTACTGGCCGGTTGGATGCACATTTTCAGTGAAGAGTTTCTGCGTTGCTTTCCCAACCGGGTTGTGAATCTGCACCCGGCGCTGCCCGGACAGTTTCCGGGCGCGCACGCCATCGACGACGCGCTGGCGGCCTTTGGGCGCGGTGAAATCGACCATACCGGCGTAATGGTCCATCTGGTGCCAGATGTGCGCGTGGATGAGGGTCCGGTGCTGGCGCAGGAGGCGGTTCCGATCCGTCCCGGCGATACACATGAAACGCTGGCCGAACGCATCCACGCGGTGGAGCACCGGCTGCTGGTGGAGACATTGAGAAAACTGATCGGATAGAGTCCGTACCCAGCAGCTTGGAAGGCAATCGAGAGAGTCGGCAAGACCGTTGTACCGACAGACGCTGGCTGGGGGACTTTAGCTTAGCCTGCGGAGGCTTTGATGCGACTGGGACTCAATACAGGTTATTCGGGCGGGAAGATTGCCCTGCCGATGGCGTTGATTCGCGAGGCGGACAGGCTGGGCTACTACGCGGTGTGGACGGCTGAGGCCTACGGCTCTGACGCGGTGTCGCCGCTGGCTTGGATCGGCGCGCAGACGGAGCGGATTCATTTGGGCACGGCGATCCTGCAGATGGCGGCGCGGACGCCGGCGATGACGGCGATGACCGCGATGACGCTGGACCAGCTGTCGGGCGGGCGCATGCTGCTGGGTCTGGGCGTGTCGGGCCCGCAGGTGGTGGAGGGCTGGCACGGGGTAGGATATGCCAGGCCCTTGGCCCGCACGCGCGAGTATGTCGAAGTTGTGCGGCGGATTTTCGCGCGTGAGGAGCCGCTGACCTTTGCGGGCGAGTTCTACCGGTTGCCCTACCGCGGCCCCGGCTCGTTGGGGCTGGGCAAACCGCTGAAAAGCATCCTGCACGGGCGGGCGGATTTGCCGGTCTACCTGGCGGCGATTGGCCCGCAGAATGTGGAGCTGGCGGCAGAGCTGGCTGACGGCTGGCTGCCGATCTTCTTCGCGCCGGAGCATTATGAGGCGACTTTCGCCGAGGCAGTGGCTGCCGGGCGAGCGCGGGCCGGGGAGGCGGGCAGGCCGGACGGGTTCGACATCGCGCCTTCGGCGACGGTCGTGGTGGGGGACGATCTGGCGGGTTGCTGGATGCAACTCAAGCCGATGCTGGCCCTGTACATCGGCGGGATGGGGAGCAGGGGCAGGAACTTCTACTACAATCTGGCCTGCCGCTACGGCTTTGAAGAGGCGGCTGACAGGATCCAGACGAGCTATCTGGCCGGTGACCGGACCGGCGCGGTGCAGGCTGTGCCGGACGCGCTGGTGGACGCGGTCTCCCTGTGCGGCAGCCGCGCCCGCATCGCTGATCGATTGCAGCTCTGGCAGGCGACGCCTATCACGACTCTGACAGTGATGACCGACAGCATTGATACTGTACGAATGATGGCGGAGTTGGCGCTGTAGAGGCAAAGGGATTCGACATTTTGCGCTGTGCGCCCACCCGAGCGGCACACGGTTCGCTCCCCTTTTGCTTGCTCTTCGTAACTACTAAGCCATGATCTGTGTGTACTGTGTGCGGTCTGTCTAGAGGGATTATATCGTCAGTGTTTCTGTAGCGGGCTCGCGATGGTCATAGCGGTGGACGCTGGGCATATATGGGAGTTGCCTCGCCTGTCTTGCCTGCGCCGGCACATACTCTGAATGTGCCAAGACGCGGGGTTGGGGGGGAAGCCCGGTCGCCGCGAGACGCCAACTTCAAATTAGCCACACACTTGCTACGGCGCGGACAGGAGAGGGGGCGTTGGGGGGGGGGGGCCCCCCCCCACCGGGGGGCCCCAAAAGCCCCCCCCCCCCCAAACCGGGGGGGAGGGGTGGGGAAAAAC